>CAIONQ010000119.1 GCA_903859705.1 uncultured Chthonomonas sp. | reverse complement strand
GCTGAAACAGATCCGTGTTGTCACCTTGCTTACCAAGCATTGGAACAGCTCCCAAAATCTACGTCTCCAAGATATGGTAAGATTCGATTCTAATGCGTTTGGTACCTTCGTGTGGGAGAGTTTTTCATCAGGCTTCTAGTTATTGCGCGTTGCCATAGATCTACTTTGTCGTGCGAATTCGGAGCCTTGATGGCTAGTGTTGCACTGCTGGCAAACCGCTGCAAGTCAGTCGAAACTGCGTCGGCCAGAAGCCGTATCCGGGTGTGATCAGCAAGCAAGACAGAATTCTTTGGGAGATCAGGTGGTTCGAGCTGCCTACGCAGTGAAGACAACGCTTGTGCAAGTGAGTGCCTTGCATTGTCGATGTCAGAGTCCGGCCAAAGGACATCGATTAACTTATCGCGCTTAACATCTAAATCAAGATTAAACGCCAATCGTGCCAACATTAGGCCAATCTTGCGACTGTGAAATTTGTGTACCCGTTGGGCAGGCTGCAGGGCTGTAAGACCGCCCTTATTTTTTTGACCAATATCGCTTCATTTACAAGCCCCATTTTCGCCTCAATCGTGATTACTGCACCAAAGTTGAACGACATACACAACCGAATAAGTGCGTATTTGTTCCGCACTGCCAGACCAATTCCTTCTGGTTGCTGACACGATTCGGTGTGATGACAGACACAGAGAGCTTCCTCTGCGATACCACGTAGTAATTCGAAATCTAAACATGCATAGAATTGGAGCAGAAGTACTGATAATTGCTTGATCGACTTTTGATATCGTGAGTGCCTCTATGGTTTTGCCGATTTATGGAGAAACAATTATGGCACTTCGATATTCGATCGCAATAGTCAAAGCGATTACCTTACTTGCGGTTACAGCAACCGCATGCTCCTCATCGGTCGCAGTTGATGCGGTCCGCCAATCGGATCGTATTCGGGGCAAACACTCATACTGCCGTGCAACGCGTCATCAGCTTTGTCTAACCGACCCAGGTATGATCCCAATCAACGTTGCGCTCTCGGCGTCAACCTCGGGCGGAGTGACAACGGTTACCGTTTCGGTTACGGTGAATAACGTACCCTCAGGAGGCAGTTACGTTCAAGTAGGCTGCAATGATGGGAGCTTGATATTGCCGCCAACAGGATCCCGGCCGTATTCATTAGCTTTTGCCGATTTGAACACCGGTACCGAAAGCTTCACGGTGTCGTTGTCGACGCCGAGTGCCGAGTCAATAGTCACTTTCTATGCCTGTCCGGCAGACGTCGATGCAAGCGATTCCAACAACTGGACCACTTCAACGGCCATCACAATACCCTCCGCAACCAAATAGCACCGTGCAAGTCAATTCGCCGTGCCGATAATTATCATCCAGTGGACGCCTGGTGGTATGTTTTTCTCCAGTTTTTGTTGCTAACAACTGGAGGAGAAGCACCGTTTAGGTGAGGTCGGACATGCCAGGCAGGACATGGCAACTCAGTTGCACAATATCGTTATGCCGCAACTGTGGCTTCTGCCAGAATTAAGCGAAAGTCATGATAATTGCTTGATAACACTTTGGTATACTCGCCCTGACTGGGCCTTGGTAGCTTCAACAGATCGAAATTCGCGGAATATTCGATCGAGGTACAGTCGGATGCCAATTATTGGCATCATGTGCATCACTGGTCAAACTACTGGGAGGCAGGAATGAGAGTGAGAAAGTTAGTATCAACAGTAATGCCAGTGATAGTCGGTGTTATCATTGGTCACATGTGCCTCGCACAGACTAGCGGAGGTGGCACGGTCCCGCCGTGTCCTGACTGCGGAACGAGTTGCAAACCTCTGGGCTCAGGCTGCTTGGGGTGTTGTGACATGAACTGTAGTTCTGATCCTGATCTACATTTCAATTGCACTTCTGGGTGCTGTAGGTAGCTCACTTCACGTAGTGAGACAGTTATTGTCACCAATAAACAGAGTGCCTTGGAGAAAACCCGAAGGCACTCTGTCAATCATGTGAACTTATAAGTGGCGGTACTCAATGAATAGCAGTGCAAAGCGGTGGCTCATTGGCATATGCACAGGTGTAAGCTTGACATCGGCCTTCTACTGTGGTCGGTACTACGTGCACCGTAACGATAAGTATACGAAGATGGCCCATCTACTTCACGTCGATGCAGATAAATGGGCAGACCTTAATGTGCTATTCGATAAGTCTCAGTCACAGCATACTCTGTCTGATAGTGAGCTGGATCGAATTCAAGTGTGGCTTGGTGATGCAAATTCAGAGGTGAGCACGAGAGCTCTATTCGCGCTTCGTACATGTTCGTTACAACCAGCCAGGACTCGTGCATTAGCACTAACCCGTTCGTGTCTCAGTAGCTCCAAATCAATTATGCGGCGCAAGGCGGTATATAGCCTGGTAGTCGAGCGCGACCCGACCCTCGTTAAGGATGTTTCCGATTCACTAAAGGACCCGGACGCTGACGTTCGAGCTGAGGCAAATGATGCCTTGAAGGGAGTTGCGAATGGCGCCAGTTCAGCCTCGCCTCATCCGTAGAGCCTTTACTGTGGTTGAGGTATTGATTGTTGTTGCGGTAATAGCAATTTTGGCGGGAGTCCTATTTCCGGTCCTCGCTAACGCCCGGTCAGAAGCGCGAAAATCAACCTGCTTGTCCAACTTGCATCAGTTGGGTTCCTCAATTGCCATGTACAGTTCAGATTATGACGATCACATTCCATACTCAGTGGACGGATTCACACTGGCGACGGACTTACTCAACCCATCAAGTACAGACCTGGATGTCGTCATCTTGAGTACGATGCCAAGATTTGAGGTGGTTGTCCAGCCGTATGCAAAATCGGTTCAGATACTGGCATGCCCTGCTGAGCACAGATTTGAATACAACATCGAAGGAGATGTCAATTACTTTAGGACCTACGGCTCAAGCTACTCGTATGCCATTTATCCAGCGTACATGAAATGGACCATTGAGGACTTTAGTGTGCCCACACAACAGTATATTGCGAGTGACATTGCTCCGTGGCATGGTGGCTCGGATGCTACAAGCTTTCGTATCAACGAGCTATTCGCCGATTTTCATGTAAAGAATGTTTCCTGGAGCGACTACCTACAGTCGGTGGTGCCATATGGACTTGAGTAGGGCCGAGCAAATTGCCAACAAAGAGCCTAACTATGTGCGGGATTGGTTACAAGCAGTGGCCTCAGTTCTCGTAGCTGTAGTGTCAGTAATGCTGATACGTAGGCTCTTTGCACCAACTGAGGTAAGAGTACACGGTTTCGAACGCGTAAACATAGCCCAGTCTACGGCTATTGGTGACGCTCCAAGCTGGTATGGCAATGAGCATGCAACATACTCACTAATTGAGTTTGCTGATTACGAGTGCCCACCCTGCAGGCTCACCTCACCGCAAGTTACTCAACTTATCGACTCTATGGCCGGCAAGGTTAGATTTACATTCAGGAATTATCCTTTGCACGGTCTGCACCTTCACGCCGACAATGCTGCAATTGCTGCAGAAATTGCACGCTCGTCCGGCAAGTTCTGGCAAGTTCATGATAGTTTGTACGAGCATCAGGCAACCCTGAGCGATGTCACCATACGAAGTATCCTTGCCCTTAATGGAATCTCGGCAGATGACGATTCTCTCCTTCGCACCAGTGCGAAGGAGAGAGTGGCGAACGATCTTCGTGATGCCGAACGATGCGAAATCCACAGCACGCCGACCTTTCTTCTCTGCGACGAATCCGGCATGGTATTTCGCCTTGGCGCGCTTGAGCAGGTACACCAAATTGTCAAGTAGCCCTCCCGGCCGTACTCATTAGCATGGCGCTCACTATCGTCACTTTTAACCGGCAGTACTGCCATCTGATGTTCTACCCCATCGGTGTACTCTGCGTTCCTGCCGAAAGTGCATATGCAGGAATCGAAGCCAAGCGCGAGTTACCCTATGTATCAATACAAAACGGTGCTCTACACTATGGCGAGCCCGTTCCACTTATTTGAATGAAAAGCGAAATCCAGTAACTCAGACTTAAATTTCAGAAACTGCTTGATTTGATGATGGCGAGAGGGGCAAGTGTTTATGGATTTGCAGTTGGGGAGATGGCACCGGTCAGAAGGAGCTGGCCTCCAGCACCACCGATTCCAATGGGAGCACAATCTGCCGGGGATATGGCAGCCTGAATACGCTGACAAGCGTCGCTGAAACGGCAGGAACCACATATTACTCTTACGATCCATTTTCGAACTTGACGGGAGTAACGAATCCCAACGGCACACTGGATGCGGAAGGTAGGCGCACTGCGTGGCAGGCATCGCATGCTGCCTGCCAATGGTTTTGGCGCAACAACATACGGTAAAGTTGTCCAGGCAAACTATATCATCACACTGATGTGTAACGGTGGAAATTACACTTTGGAAATAACAACATGACTAATCTCGGAAACAGGTGTCCGGTGCTGGATACGGAGGTCGCATCCCTCGCTCCCCCGAACCGTGTGTGGCATCATCGAACCATATAGCTAAAGAGCTGGCATATATAACGATGATCCCTGGTGGTTGGAACAACTGTTGCAATAAATAGCGTAACATGTAAACAGTGCGTACTATTCTGTTTTTGGTGCGTGTGCAGTTAAGTACTGGCCCGTAATGGGAGAGAGCAACACAATGAAACGACAACCACAATCGGGTGTAATTCTGGCAGGCGTTTGCACAATGCTGGCTATCCCATTTGTGTACCACCGCGTATCTCACCACTCCGCGGCAGTTACCCACGTTACGCCTGTAAGTGTACCGGCCCCAGCTGTTGCAGTTGTGGAAATTGAGGGTTATCGCGCCTGGAAGCAGATTAACGATAAACCCGAATACATCATGTCTAAATTGGACATGCTTTGTGTTGGACCCACGCCAGAACAGATAGCTGCAGAGGCAAAAGCCAACCCGCATGCCCGGCACTACATGGTGTGCTATGTAAACAAAATTGGCGAGCATGCCATGATGCAGGAGAAGCACCCGCACTTCCCGGTTGGATCCATCATCGTAAAAGAAAAGCTGGATGAGCCTTCGCTTACCGCCCACATTAGCCTGTTAACGTGCATGATTAAGCGGAACCCTGGCTTTGATGGTGCCCATAACGATTGGGAGTATGTTGTATGCGATGGCGGCAACAAGAAGCTGGCCGCCCGTGGAAAGCTTGAAAATTGTGGAACCTGCCATAAAGAAGCAAGGAACTCCGATTTTGTATTTCGTGGGGAGCTCGGCCAGAAGCGGCTTGCCAGCCTGGTCAATTAAAAGTCTGTAGATATGCCAGCCGGGCAGCATACGTTTCTATTTTGCCCGTCCGCTAATTCATAAATGCAGGAATTCTGCCATACAGAAACCTATTATCTCCTTAGTTCGCACCTCCAGCATTGCGGCTCAGGATGATCTATGCGCGCATTCCCCTACGGCAAAGCAGCATTTATGTTTGTGGTTCTGGCGTTTGTTTCCAGCGGAATGCTGTTTAAGAACGCCGCAACCTCGCGGGCACACAGGCTTCCGGCCGGTGCACGCAAAGTTACCTTCTGGGTATTTGCGGATACGCATTACGAAGCATACAAAAAATCCATCCCCGCATTTGAAGCCGCACACCCCGGCGTTAAAGTAGATCTTCAGCTGGTTTCTAACAACGGGCTGGCAGCGCGCCTACAAAACGCATTTCTTGCCGATCTGGATGTGCCAGATATGGTTGAGATTGAGATCAGCTCCTCTGGCACCTTCTTCCGTGGTCCGCTTAAAGACATTGGCTTTGCAGATTTAACCGAGCGCATTCATAGCACTGGCCTGTGGGATAAAATGGTGCATGCGCGTTTTGCACCCTACACAAACAGAGGGCATATATTTGGCCTCCCGCATGATGTTCATCCCGTGCAACT
Source organism: uncultured Chthonomonas sp. (assembly GCA_903859705.1). GTDB lineage: Bacteria > Armatimonadota > Chthonomonadetes > Chthonomonadales > Chthonomonadaceae > CAIXIX01. The sequence goes on along the minus strand of CAIONQ010000119.1, from coordinate 5,381 downwards.
TGCCTACCGGCGAGATATTGCAGAGCAGCTTGGCATTGATGTAAACAAGATTGAAACATGGGACGATTTTATTAAGGTTGGCCACCGTATAACGCAGCTTAACAAGCGTTACATGATAGATTTATCCGATAGCGGCGGCGATAATCTGGAGACATGCCTGTTTCAGAGGGGTGGTGGGTACTTTGATCCCGATGGAAAGTGCATCCTCGATAACGAAACCGCCATCAAAACCATGTGCTGGTATGTGCCACTGGTAGCTGGCCCAAACAGAATTGGCAACAGTCTGGGCTGGGGGCAGGTACTAACCAAAGCCGTGGAAGATGGCTACACGCTGTTTCTGTTTTGCCCGGACTGGCGATCGCGAAGCTTCGAAAAAGACATACCCAGAGTGGCAGGCAAAATGGCTCTTATGCCGCTGCCTGCCGTGCAGCATGGTGGAGCCCGCACAAGCACATGGGGCGGCACCATGCTTGGAATCACCAAACGTTGCAAAGAGCCAGACCTGGCATGGGCTCTGGCGATGCATCTGTACCTGGATAAGCCACAGCTTGCCGAAAGATTTCGGCAAACCAGCATTCTTCCCGCTATGAGCGAAGCATGGAACCAGGAGGCATTCCACGAAAAGAACGCCTACTATTCTGGCCTTGCTCTGGGAGATTCTTATGCGCGCCTGGCCCCGGATGTGCCTTTTCAATACACCAGCCCATTTATAGGTGTTGCAAAGGCAAAGCTCGGATCGGCACTGGTGGCCTGCGTTCAGGAGTATTCGGCCCATCCAGATAGGGACCTGGAGCCATTTGCCCGGGCTGAACTAAAGCGCTGCGCCAACGATGTAAGAACGCTTATTAACCGTAATCCGTACTGAGCAGTCTGCACTCAACACCATGACACAACCTACCAATACACATAAAAAAGGCTGGTATGAGGTGCAGCACAGGGTGGCACCGTACCTATTTATAGCGCCGTTTCTGGTTACATTTCTTATCTTCGGGTGTTACCCAATTCTTAAAAGCCTGCAATTATCTCTGTACGCCACCAACGGCCCAAAGAGCCATGTTTTTGTGGGCTTCAGCAACTACCGCTTTCTGATTACAGATCCGGATTTCCGCACCGCCGTATGGAACACACTGGTCTACGCATTCTGGTCGGTTTTCTTTCAGCTTCCCCTGGCGCTGGGGCTTGCGCTGCTTCTAAGCCAGAAGTGGATACGCGGTCGGGCGATATTGCGGCTTGCATTCTTCTCTCCCAACCTCATGGGGCAGGCTTTCGTTGCAGTGCTGTTCGGCATACTGTATGTGCCGCAATACGGGCTGGTGAACAGGGCGCTTCACCCGTTGATGCCGCACTTAATCCCTCTGGATACCAAGTGGTTGCAGAACCCGTCACTGGTAATGCCGGCGCTGGTACTGGCTTCGCTATGGATGTATGTTGGCTTCAACATGATCTACTTTCTGGCTGCGTTGCAGGCAGTAGATCAAGATCTGTATGAGGCCGCAAGGGTAGATGGTGCGGGGCCATGGCATCAGTTTCTGGCGGTTACTGTGCCGGGCATAAAGCCAGTATCGGTGTTCGTGCTCATTACCGCCACCATCGGTTCTTTTCAGCTTTACGAGCTTCCGTATCTCATGCTCAACAACTCGGCTGGGCCAAAAAATGCCGGACTAACCATAGTAATGTATCTTTTCCAGAATGGATTTGTTACCGGCGATCTTGGGCTTGCATCCGCCATTGGCTGGAGCCTTGCACTCGGTGTGCTGGTGATTAGCCTGGGGCAGTTGCGGCTAACGGGAACCCTGCGCAATGAGATGCAGGCAGGCAAAGGAGGGAAGGCCAGATGAACCGAGATCAGAAGCTATCCCCCGGGCGCATTGCTGCGCATATACTGCTATTTGCCATGGCGGTTGTGGTGCTTACCCCGCTGGTGTGGCTGGTTGCTGCCACTACCAAGGGCAAAAACGATCAGTTTCACTACACTTTTTTTGCCCCAACCATCACCGCTCAGAACTTCTTGGATCTGTTTAAGAAAACCGAAGTGCTGCAGCGCAACATCTGGAATAGCACCTTTCTGGCCAGCATTACGGTGCTGGTGCAACTGTTCTTCTCATCGCTGGCGGGGTTTTCACTGGCCAAGTACGAGTTCAAGGGCAAAAAGCCGATAACTATTTTGATGCTTGCCACCCTGATGATCCCTGGCCAGTTAACCATGGCCCCACTATTTGAGTTGCTACACAGGCTCGGGCTGGTGGATACCTATCTGGGGCTGATTATTCCCGGGGCGGTAAGCGTGTTCGGCATCTTCCTGTTCCGGCAATCCATCTCCCAGGTTCCAGATGAGCTTCTGCAGGCGGCACGCATGGATGGCTGCTCGGAGTTTGGGATCTACTGGAACGTGGTGATGCCCGTATCACGGCCAATGACCGGCGCGTTTTGCCTTATAAGTTTTATGGGCACCTGGAACAGTTTTTTGTGGCCGCAGATCATATTGCACAACCGTGAGCTGTTTACGCTGCCGATTGCTCTTAGCCAGATGGTGGGTGTTTATAGTCAGGAGTACGGAATGCTGATGGCAGGCACATTGATTGCAGTGCTGCCGGTTTTCATCCTGTTCTTAGTGCTGCAAAAAGAGTTCGTTGCCGGCCTAACCGCAGGTGCAGTAAAGGGATAAGCAGGCAAGGCCGGTACACACAGGCCGCTGAGATTAACTTCCAATAATTCTGCGAGTTCGGTATCGCCAGGGTTCATCTTGCGAGGCTGCCTGCCAGGTATCGATCAGGCCATCCAGCCAGGTAGCAAAGTCGGGCGCCACCACCATTAGCGGCTGGTGTTCAGCCAAATTTGCGTCCCAGCACACAACGGGGTAAACACCTTCGTGCGCTCGTCTGGCATCAATACAGTACGTAAGGCTGTCGTCCTCTTCCATAACTGGTATCAGCAGAAAGCGCAAATAGGGGCGGTGCAGTTGGCGCTGCAGCAGCGTGGTTCTCACAACTTCCAGCATGTCTCCACCCAGGCCATCGATGTGATAGGGGCCAATAATTACGCGGCCAAACTCCTGGAGAAACTGCAGATAATCCGGGGGAAACTGGATGCCAAGCTCTAACTGAGCCAGTTGGATAAACGGCGCATCCACACCCTCGCCCGCAGAATTGCCGGGCAAGGCTACAGTGTGGCGCAGGCGTGTGGTATCCATCGCAGTTATCCAGTTCAGAGAGTGGTGTGGATTATGTTAAGTATTGCGTTGATCTCATCATACCACTTAATGCTGAACGAGTCGCAGGGCCAATGGGTGATTTATCAAAGTGTTGTCTTTTTGCAGCCATCGTCTATTTTTGTTACTCAAGCTGGAGTAGTTATCCGGGCTATGGCTTGCCTTCATCTTGGCCGAGCCACAGATTGCGCAACCGACTACCGCCAGCCTCCCTTGCGAAAAACAAGGCACAATGGGCCAAGCAAAATGCCCAACATCATTATCCACAACATTCCTGTGGTTGTGCCAATTACCGCAAGTGTCATCCCCACCAGTGCAATAGCAACGTAAAACTTCATGTCTGCGCGGCCAATGGGTGCCGAATGTAAGGCTTTGTTTTTGTTGAAAATGGCTGGAGCGAATGCCGCCATGACCAGAGCCAGAGTTAACGCAATAATGGTGGCCAATGCCATGGGCGATAGCCCTGCCAGCCCGTTCGGAGCCAGAAGCTTATAACAGAGCACGATTGCCACCAGAACAGTAATGCAAAGCAATGTTTGAAGGATGGTGGACTGTTTAGCGTTCATGGGTAGCCTCTTGAGAATCCCAGGTCAATGTAGGGACTATTGATATACGAGCCCTTAAAAGCAAATGTTTGATTTTGATACTACTATCAGGCACCAACGGTTTTAGTGGGATAGGCAACTCTGGTGATAAATACACAGTTTTTTGCCAGCAATGGGTGCCACCAGATTCAACAAAGCAGTGATCACCGGGAATTGGATCTGGCTCAACCATGCTCCGCAACGAATTATGAACGCTTGTTATATCTAAAAGTGCGCAAATTGTGCTTATATATCTGCGTGTTGACTAATTTTGCAGGCAGTACTACTTCTGCGTGTCGGTTGTAGTGCCAGTCGCCTAATCTCACTGAACTTAGCTGCCTTGCTGCCTCTGCTTTCCAGGAGAATGTGATGTTTCGAGCTCAAACATGTGACGTAGTCCGACGCGTTTGCTCTTCCTTTGCTGCCATGCTGCTCTTGAGTGCCGGCTGTAATGGTCATCGTGATGTTATAGGGAAGTACCAGCTAACGTCGATTTCTGGGCGATCTGTTAATGCTGCGGCATCTGAAGTTGTGTTGGAACTGCAGGATGGCGGTAAATATACTGCAAATCCGGACGAGATCGGTACATGGAGCGTTGAGGGTGATGCTGTCGTGATGCACAAAGAAAAGTATAAGGGTAAGACCAAAGCAGAACGAGCCCAATTTATTACACAGCAAGGAAGAATGACCACGGAAAACACGGCTGCTTTTGAAGACTTTTGGAAGGATATGAAGGCGGAAATAGGGACAGATCATAAGACACTTACGATTCATCGCCAGAACATGGAAGTGGTGCTTACTAAATTGCCTTGATGCCGTAAGCATTATGCATAGCTCGAAAACGGCAAGTATTGCACCTCTTCAGTAAAGTTCTCAGCAACTCTCATACTTGTCGAACAATCTTGTCGAACAATTCGCATCTGAGCTCTTCCACCGGCAACGCCACGGCACTCCTCATCCGTATACCCTGCAGAAGTAACCTGTTAATAGGCCGGTTGGTTTTGGTGTGCAGGCCAGTTGCCAACCGGGATTGAGAGAGTAGCCATGCCTCAAGATAATTACCTTTCGCGGCGCCAGTTGCTTGGTGCAGCGGGGTTGGGAGCCATCGCCATGCACAATAACGCCGGTGCCAACGCAGCCGCACCCGCTTTTGAACTGGAAGAAGTAACCGCGGCGGAACTGCAGAAGGCGATGGCCTCTGGCCAGCACACTGCCGAGCAGATTGCGCAGCTCTATCTTGGCAGGATCGAGCATATCGATCGGTCTGGTCCGCATCTCAATAGCGTTATAGAGCTCAACCCGGACGCGCTTGCGATTGCTCGCAATCTGGATGCCGAGCGCAAGGCAGGCAAAGTGCGCGGCCCTCTGCATGGCATCCCGATCCTTATTAAAGACAACATCTGCACGGCAGACCGCATGGAAACCACGGCGGGATCCCTCTCCCTGGTGCTAACAATGTATCATATCTCTGCCGTCGATTTTGCCTTGCTGTTTCCTTGCCAACTGAAGCCCAAGCGCTATGTCTTGTAGTCGTCGCAGTCCGATCCAGAGCCGCTTTACTCCCGGTGGAGGCGCGTTCTTGTAATACT
>CAIONQ010000118.1 GCA_903859705.1 uncultured Chthonomonas sp. | reverse complement strand
TACAAGAACGCGCCTCCACCGGGAGTAAAGCGGCTCTGGATCGGACTGCGACGACTACAAGACATAGCGCTTGGGCTTCAGTTGGCAAGGAAACAGCAAGGCAAAATCGACGGCAGAGATATGATACATTGTTAGCCTCGATCCTCCCGCCCCTACGCCGTAGTTGATATCGCAACGCGCATGGAACCTGGGGAGGATGACGTTGCGTTCCTGCCGGACGATTGGGCGTTTTTGGTTCTCTTCCCTCTTTCACTCCCAGCAGCCGGTGGCGACGAGCCGGAGGCGTGCCTCGCGGCAGGCCGGGTTTTGTTTGAGGGCGGTGCGCCAGGCAGTTTTTGCGCCCTGAAGGTCGTTTAGGTGGTGGCAGCAGCGCCCTATCAGGCAGTACAGTGAGGTTTGCTGTGCCTGCAGTGTGCTCTGCTCTCCATTTGTTGCCGCTTGCAGCTGGTATTGCTGGCGGCGGAGGTGGTTGATGGCGACGCATGCCGCACTGATTGCTTCTGGATACCGGTTGGCCTGCTCGCAACACTCTGCAAGTACCTGGGAATGCTGTGCGTCTGCCGTTTTGTAGGATGCGGCGCATTGCAGCCAGAATACGGCTTTGTCCCACTGTTGCTCACGGGCATACTGGCAGCCTGTTTGCATGTAGTAATCGGCCAGTTCTGTTATGGATGGCGCCGGCAGCTTCTGCAGCCTGGCCCGCGCTTCCCGCATTATCGCGCGCCGAACAAGGCGTTTGCTGGCGCGGTGTGTGCTGCCTGGCACGCTGGCAGAAGGCTGTGTGGTGGCGGATAGGAGTGTGTTTTGCATTTCGTTGGTGCTTCTTAGCCCGTTTTGGGCAGGTGCTGCGTGTACCAAGTGGCGTTTGTCACTGGCTATTTGCTTCTGGTATAAACCGTTCCGAACAGCAGGTCTCCCATGCGTTCTATGTAGTGTGTGGATGCATCCACAACCCGCTCCCCTGTGTTGGCCGGCCAGTTGAGCGCGCTGTAAAGCAGCTGAATTAGCAGCACCAGTGTGTTTGCTGCGCCCATAAGCGCTACGCGTATTAGCCACAGCAGGCTGTGCCCAAACAGCTTGCCAGCCGAGCGCCTGGCCCCACGAACCCCTTTCTGGCCACTGAACGCTGCAATTAGCAGGCTTGTTGGCACCCACGCAATAGCCAGAATAACTATTCCGAACAGCGTGTAACCCCGCGCATATAGCATTGCGGTGTGGATTGCGCCCGGTACCGCAGAGAGATGCGCCTGTACGTAGATCCCGGCAGCCGTATATCCACCGAGTATCAGCAGCCGCAGCGCCACATCCACAGCACCACTTTTCCGAGTTAGCGACTGCAGCCATATCAACAGCGCCATTCTTGCCCCTTGCTTCCGCAGCAGTGTTGCTACAACAGAACTCCGCGCCGAACGCGTACATGGGATGTTGGAGAACCCACCGGTAGGCCAGATGCAGAAACGGCACGCTCGCGGCCCCATGCCCGGATTGCCTCGATCTGTTCCGGACTTGTGCGCGATAGCGGTACTACATCTGCAAAGCTGTTGCGAAAGAGGTCGGCGGTTACGATGTTATCGCCGTGCAAAAATGCCGCCTTAACTACCTGCCGCACCGCCGACTCTATATCGGAACCGGCAAATCCTTCCGAAAGGCTCACGAGCTCGCTGGTTAGCGAATCGTCTATTGAGCGCTTTAGCCCGCGCTGGATGTATATTCCGATAATCTCTTCACGCTCAACTTCTGAGGGTAAATCTACAAAGAAGAGCTCATCGAAGCGGCCACGGCGCAGCAGCTCCGGTGGCAACCGGGATACATCGTTAGCGGTTGCCACAACAAATACACGGGAACGTGCTTCTTGAAGCCAGAATAGAAACTGGCCAACAAGCCGGGTAGAGGTTCCGCCATCGCCAGAGCCACCGGTGGCACCTGCCAGCCCCTTTTCTATCTCGTCTATCCACAGCACGCAGGGCGATACATGGTCTGCTGTTGCCAATGCATCCTTCAGGCGGCCCTCGCTCTGGCCCAGATACTGCCCGTGAATGGTTGAAAGATCCAGCCGATACAGCGGCAAGCCCCAGGCATGTGCGATGGCTTTTGCGGATAGCGATTTGCCACAACCTGGCACCCCAACCAGCAGCACACCGCGTGGCGGCCGAATGCCGCGTTCACGCAGATCTGCCGTAAGCAGTGGGCGCTCGTTATCCAGCCAACGCTTCAAACCCGCCAGGCCACCAACTGAAAAATCCTGCCCCCGGATATCTACCCGCTCTATTCCGGAGATATCTGCAAAGATTCGATCTTTTGCATGCATCAGCTCCCCGAGATCCACCTTGCGAACCGAGCCGTTGGCGATAAGCGTTGCAATCACATTTTCGGCTTCTATGCGGGTTAGGCCAGCAAGTATGGCGGCCGCCTGCTGTTCATCGTTCGCATCCCACTCCACAGGTATGTGCCCACGATAAGGCGATACGGCTTCCCTTATTATCAGGGCCATTTCATCTTCTGTTGGCGGATCCAGCGTTACCGACATCCCCAACCGTTGCAGCTGCCCCCATATGGATCTGGTGGTAACCACGGCCAGCACACCGCCATTATCGGCAGCGAGGTTCACCGTATCCTGAAACTGCCGGGCGGTAGTTGTATCCTCATCGATATCTGCAACTTCGGTTAGTACAAAGGTAAGGTTTTGGCGCTGGGCAAACTGTGCGCTAACAAAATCGAGGGCTCCCTGAACAGAGCGATCTTCGTTAACCATGCGCCCGGTATGAATATCTCTCATGCCCTGCGACAGGGTGTGGACGTATACCGGGATGTTTACCTTCTTTGCCACATCTCGGGTTATCTCTAACACCCGAGAGCGCTCGGTTGTGCGAATAGAGATAAACGGTATTCTTGCCTTAAGGTAGCGCTCCAGCGTTTCATTGCATTGGTTTGCATCACTCATGGAAGTATTATTTGCCTCCGAGATTTTATCTGCCTGGCAGCGGTATCGGCCCGTGGCTCTTCTGGCAATTGCACATCGCAAGCATCCAGATTGCTGATGGCGTTGTTTCGTAAAATGCTGAGTGCCCGGCCCGTTCTATCTTGCCTGGCACTGGCCTCCATGGCACTCTGGGCAGTTTCTGCAACCTCTGAAACGAGGCTCGCCAGCTTCTGTTGCACCTCAACGGGCAGTGCGCTTAGCGCCGTTAAGCGGCGCGCCTGTGCCAGCCGACGCCTGCCAGCCAGAATGGCATGAACAATTTCTGCCGATCTGCCATTTGAACGGTCCAGATCTCGCTGAAGCAGGTTTGCAGTTCTCTTCAAACGGTGGTCTAATGTTTCCAGCAGGCGCAACACAAACCGTTCGGCAACACCACCTGTAAGGGTGATCTCGCCTTGCTCCATAGCCTGCACAACGTCCTCGTGGCTATCACTGGTATCGTCATGCAGCACATCAAGGCATTGCATCCATTCCGCATATGTGGTAGGGGGCTTCATAAAGAGCGCCTCACGCGCTTTACCAGCGCTTGCGGTGGCAGAATATCCCAGTTGGGGAAGGCACCCGCAAGGGGTGAAATCTCACTGAAGGTTCGGCTAACTACACTGCCCGAGGCGGCAAACAACGGCTCTGCTGTGGGTGCAGTAGTTGCCGCCGGGGTAACACTGGTGATGATTACCCGGGGAACGCTTGCTACGGGCAGAGGAGCAACTGGTGATTGCGAAGCGGCACCCGCCCGGGGTGGAAAGGTTACTTTATCTGGCTTTCCGTTGGCGGTAATCCAATCTACAATCCACCCTGTCAGGGCAGCATCCCAGTCATCTGTCATTGCTGCAGCAATCATGTCTTCACGGTCTTCACCCGTGTTAACTCCGGCAAAAATGTCCTCACAAAGCTCTGGAACTCCGGTTAATGATGCAAACATGGGGGCGGGCATAACTTCTCGCCATCGATCTGGCGCAGTGTAATGCCTGGCGTATGGCACCATCCAGTTCAGCACTTCCTCTTCCCAGCCATCTTCCACCAGGTCGTTGATAATGGCCTTTTGTTCTAAACCACTTGCCAGTGACTTCCGAATGCGTGCAGCCAATGGATCCAACTGGGTTTCTGGCACAAACAGGTAATCAAATTCATTCGGAATTACCATTTCCATTTTTATCTGTCTCCTTCTCCGTGGTCCACCCGGGCTATGACTATCGAATAACCACTGCCCGGCCGGCATCATGGCTTTTTAACATGTATTGATCGGGAGAAATGGCCTCCAGTAGTTGGTTTACGCTTGCTGCTTTTTTATCTTCCAGGGCGTACTCTCTACGCCAATCCACAACCTCTGCAAGGGCGGCTTTAACAATCTGAACCACGTTGTCTCGGAGAGATTCGATTTTGCCCTGTGCCTTTAATCGCCGTGCAGTCAGGGTAGAGTACTGCATCCAAACCCATGCCCCTGCGCCCAGAGATAGCAGTAAGAAGAGAGCACCGGCGCTCTGAAGACTCATAAGGCCATACAGCGCTCCAAGTGCGCTGGCAACACCAATTACATACTCTGGAACGCCAATTTTGATGTTGGCTTGCAGCAGTTCAACTCTGCGCTGGAATTCGGAATTTACCGAATTCAGCAGCTCTTCTTCATTGCTGCCGTCTCTGGTAGTTCCAGACCAGCCCTCGAGCGCAATATCTATGTGTGCGGGCACCTTGTTTCTGTTTACAGCAACAATATCGTTGTGTGCGTCTACAATCCAATCCCGCGTCATAGCGATGGCAAAGCGCTGGGTTGCCTTTGTAGCGTGCGATGTTTCCGGGTGCATCGCGGCATTGGTTAGCAGCTGAGTGAAGGATACTTTTTCGGCAAGCGCTTCTGATTCAAGGGAGGCCCTGCTTCTGGCAACGGCGGCATCTCCTCCTTCCTCAATAATGAGCATTTGCAGCCTCTCATCTCGCCTCGCTGGCAACTCTTCGTCATCAAATTTGGTTACCAGCGTATCCAGCGTTTTATCTACGTTCTCAATAATAGATGGGCTAACTACAACCTCGCCAGAAAAAATGGCCCTAAAGTACTCTGCCGTAACGCCATACAGGCGAACCCTGTTCTCCGATATTTCCAGATCGGGCCAGGTGTGGCTGTACTCTTTGAGAGTTGGATAGCGAGAGTTGGAGGGCGGTACCGGTTTAGAGAGCAGGGCATTTCTCCACTGTGTTCGCTGTTGTTCAATAAAGCCAGCACTAGAAGCCAGAATCTTCATCCACTCTTGAAAAACACCTGAGCATGTTTTTCTGGCTTCGGCCCCAAATACACCGTTTGCCAGGCCCTCCAGCAGCATAACTGCTTCTCTATCCAGCGCCATTGGGTCTTGCATGGTCCAGCCATGCGGCTGTGGCACCCAGCCTACCCATGCGCCTGCTGAGCAGAGCGTAGTAAAGAGCCGCTTTATTAACATCTCGTTTCACAGCTTCAGCTGTTGCCCGCTCTGCCAGGTCTTTGTTATCATCCAACCATGCGGCCACAGATACCAGTGCAGGCGCCAGCCAGTACCGTGGCGTTGCCAGCATCAACTCCTCGGCAGCGGTGGTAATGGCTTCTTGCCTAACCAGCTTTATATCGGTTGCCTGCAGGATGCCGGTTGTGTGCCGGCGCACCGTTTCGTAGTGGCCGTACTTCTGGTCCAATTCTTGCCGTATCTGAATGAGCAGGGTATGGGCAATCTGCAGCGCTTTATCGCGAATATCTCGCTCAACGAAATCTGTAAACTGACGGGCAAGTGTCTCTAATCGATCTTCTATTGAAGCAACATCGGCACTCACACCGGCTATTTCGGAGTGTACGGTGGCCACATTATCATGAATGTTCTTGAGATCCCACTCAATTTGAGAGAGATCAGCGTAAGGGATGATGCGTTCTTCAGACATGGGAGCTCATTCCTTTTGAGGTAAACCTGCGGGTTAAATTGCGTGCCTGGTTAGAATGTGAAGGGATGTAGTTCAGTTGCAGATGACAGACACTGCGCCGCTTTCACTTACAGCGCGCAGGCAATCGGGGTAAACCTCGATAAAAGCGTAGGAGCGGTGGCTGGCCAGGCTTCTGGCGCGCTCTAACAGTTCCGGCAACGCCTGATTTGCCCGGTAGTGCATCACAATGCCACCGGTTACATCCAGCGTGTGAACCTCGTAAGGTGCCCCAAGATAGCAGCGGGATACTATGCCGATTGGCTGCTGCGAAAGCTCTACCTCTGGAAACTCATTGCGGATGGCGGCAACGATCTCCGCTTCCACAGCAGCATTGTGGGCGTGGCCGCCAGCGTCTAACCGGGTCATCTCGTGAACGTAACAGGTCGCTCTCTTTTCCCGCAGCCGATCGGCAACCTGCTGTGGAAGCAACCCCGGTTTAATGGCGGATTGCGTGTTTGTGAGCGTATTTGCCAGTGGACCTAGATGTTTTGCCGATGCGCCAATTATCTGCCGTGCCATTTGCCAGCCTTCTCTCCTGTAGTGCGCAGCAGGTCAGTAACTTACGCTGTTCGCTGCTTGCTAGTATTCATGCCCAATAGTAACAAGCAACCGTGGGTGAAAACCGTTGGTGTGTTTTGCGTGCACAAGGTTTTTTTGTGCGAAATTGCAGGTTATCTGGCAGGAAACATGGTGCCACCGGGCGGAAATGATGGGTGAGTTTTGTGTTTGCCTGTTGCATAGACCCCCGCCTGGTTTATGTGGCAGTAGTGCTCAACGATGAGATTAAGGAGTTCTGCCGGTGTCGCAATTGCATCCCACCGCCCCACCCATAATCACATTTGATAGCACTGCCGGCCGCATGCATATTCAACTGCTTGGCCCCCTTCGTATCACCACATCGGATGGCATCACTTTAAAACGGCTGGTTTCGAAAACAGGCGACCGCCTGTTTGCTTACCTTGCGCTCCAAGCCCATCGGCCCATAATCAGGCAAGATCTGGCAAACCTGCTGTGGCCGACAAGCTCGCAGCAATTGGCTCTGGAAAATCTCAGAAACCTGCTTTCCAAAGCTAAATCGGAGCTTGGTGCCGAACGCTGGCGGCTGCAAACGGAGGATAGAACCGGTGTTAGCCTGGATTTAAGCGGGGTAATTACGGATATAGAGGCGTTTGAGAGGCTTGCTGCTTCGTCTCTGTTTCATGATCTGCTGGGTGCACTGGAGATTTACAGCGGACCCCTGCTTAAAGATATGGATGACGAATGGGTAATTACACATCGCCACAGGCTGCAGGCCGTGTATGAGCAGACCCTGGAGCGCATGGCGCAGCACGCCGAAGCCGATCGTAACCCGGCTGTACCTATTGATGCACTTAAACGCGCCCTTACAGAGAGCCCCAACAACGAGAATATTGCCCGGGCCCTGATGTCTGCACATGCGGTTTCTGGCGACTACACTGCAGCTTCCCTTGTTTACGACAAACTGCGCGCCAGGCTAAGAGCCAGCTTTGGCAGCACGCCAGAAGTGGCAACCATTAACCATATTAAGGAGATTAAAAGGCGCGCCCGGCAGATTGCGCAGGACGCAGACGAACCACTGCTTGATAGCGAGGCTGAACGTGGTGTAAAGGGCAATTTGCCGATACTAAACGGTGCACTGATTGGCCGAGATGATGCCCTAATAGAAGTGGTTGCCATGTTGGAAGGCCAGGCCGAGGGCCGGCTGGTAACACTGCTTGGGGCCGGAGGTATTGGCAAAACGCACCTATCCATAGCCACTGCACATGCTGTTTCTACCGATTATCCCGATGGCCTGTTTTTTGTAGATCTATCGGCAATTCGCAAAGTAGATGGCGATGTTCTGCCAATCCAAATCCTATCTGCGCTGGGTGTAAACCCGGGCAAAATGCCTGCTGTAGAGGCGCTTATACATTTTGTGGGCCAGGGCCGGATGCTGCTGATACTGGATAACTGTGAGCAGATTGTGCAGCCCTGTTGCGACCTGGCAAACAGAGTGCTGCCCGTGTGTGGCAGCTTGCGTATACTCGCCACCAGCAGAATTGCGATGAAATCTACACGGGAATCTGTGTTTACGGTATCCCCACTGGCCGTGCCCAAACCGCGTGCAGCAGACAGATTAGCAGAACCACGCTCAAACGGTGGAATTTGCCTTAGCACAACTCAAACAGCTCGGTTGGCCCGCTTTAGCGCGGTATCCCTGTTTATTGCCCGCGCTGCCGAAGCCCGCCGCAACTTTACAATCACACCGCAAAATGCCGAAAGCATCTCCTGCATCTGCCGCATGCTGGATGGAATTCCGCTTGCCATAGAGCTTGCGGCCGCGTGGGTAAGAAGCCTTTCTACAGATCAGATCCAGGCACAACTGCAGGCTCGGTTGGGACTGTTGAGAGACAGGCATGCATCCCCGGCCATGCGCCACGGCACCCTGGCATCCACAGTGGAGTGGAGCTATGGGCTGCTGCCCCAGGCTGAGCGGAGGCTATGGCTTGCACTTTCGGTATTCCCGGATGGTGCCACTCTGGAGGCGGTGCGCGCCGTTTGCTGCCCGGATGCCCCGGAGCAGAGTGTGATTGAACAGATTACAGCTCTGGTAGATTCCTCTATCGTGGTGTTTAATGAGCATGCTTCGGAAGGGCGATACAACCTGCCAGAAACAATGCGCAGCTATGCGCTTGTTCATCCTGAGCTGGATAACCTCAATCAATCTGCAGTACGCCTTCGGTTTTTGCAGTACTTCCTAACAAAGGCCGAAGAGGCTGCGCCGCACTTGCTGGGCGCAGAGCAGGCCATATGGGTAGAGAGGCTGGAAAGAGACCGAGCTAACCTGCGCCAGGCTGCAGGTTTTGCTGTGGAGGAAGCGCCCGGCGGCGAACTCGGCCTAAAGCTTGCCGTGGCTATCTGGCGCTTTTACTATATTCGTGGCTTTTATGCCGAGGGCTTTGCCAGCCTGGTTCGCATTCTTGAACAAAGTCTGGCCTCAGCACCCTCGCTCAGAACCTCGGCGGAGCTGGGGGTGGGAAATCTGGCGTTTCATTGCGGTGAGGTGCAACGGGCGAGAAAACACTATAATGCTGCACTGGACCTAAGCAGGGCAGCAGAGGATACAAGTGGCATTGCCCGGGCACTTGGCAGCCTCTCCATCATCTGCAATAAAGAGAATGACTATAGCGGCTCACGCCTGCTGCTGGAAGAGTGCCGCGAACTGTTTTTAAAGGCGGAAGATCATAGGGGACTCTCGGCAGCGCTTCAGAATCTTGCGGTTACGGCAGTGCATCAGCGAGATTATGAAAGTGCCTATAGGTTCCACAAAGAGAGCATTCAGCTGGTACGCAACACAACTGGTGATGTGCAGATGCTTGGCACAAGCCTTGCTAACCTTGCCAGTCTGTACTTAACAAATGGGGAGTTTCAGAATGCCGCCCCGCTCCTACTTGAGGCGCTATCTATTACAAAAGAGCTGCGCAGCGCCATGGTGCTGGCCCACTGCCTGCTAATATCGTTACGATTAGCTGTATTTCATAACTGGTTTGATGTGGCAGCGGTAGTGATAGGCGCTGACGATATGATCCGGCGAAGCTACCATGCCCCGTTGACAGATGATGTACTTGCAGAGCAGCAAGAGAGAATAGTGCTTACGCAGGCCCAACTTAGCGCAGCTGAATATAGAAGGCTTTATGAGCTGGGATCTGCCATGACGCAGGATGAGATAACAGCCTACTTGCTGGAAACATTTAAGGCAGTGGTTTGAGTTCTGGGTTGGGGGTGCCGCGGCACCCCCAACCCAGAGTGGTATTACTCACCATGCACCACCAGCCCGATAATTGCATCGGTAACAGGATCGTGCAGCCAGCCCGAAGCATCAACGTACCCAACTACGCTTCCTGTTGCCGAGAATACAACCGGGTCTTGATAAGTTGCACCGGATAAGAGTACCGGTGAGCCGGAACTGGAGAATACATAAACAGTATCCGCTCCGGCAGTTGCCTGAAAGGTGCAAAGTGTGACGGCAACCATGCCAGCACACAACAACACCTTGAGTTTCGAAAGGATTGCCCATTTCATGGCGCACCATCCCTTACTTATATGGGCTTGCTACCAGCCAAAGCGCTGCCCATAACCGCGAAGGGGGTGTAAAATAGGATGAGGCCCTTCGGGATCTCGAATACAGCCCGTCCATCTCCGCCGTCTCTGCCAGGAGTAAAGGAGATGGATGGGTAGTGCTGGTTTTTCGTTTTGGCCGGCATTGCCGGCGTTTTCATCCTCCAATTGATGAATCCGGCTAATGCTGCCATCTGTGACAATTGAATAATAAAAGATCTACAGCGTTTGTTTGAGGCAGTTATGCTTATGGAATGGGGACAATGAACCAGAATATAAGGGAAGCAAAAAGGCCATTGCCCGGTTCAATTTAGAAGGCGGTATTGCGGCGAAGGCCAGTTAGAATGTGCGGTAATGGCAAATTAGAATCGGGTGTTTACCGGCGGCTTTAGGCATTGGTGAGGCAGCAAAAAAGTAAATATTAAACAAACAAAAACTTCACAACAGGATCGTGCAGCCAGCTGCTATTTGCTCCATACATGAAGAACTGTACCAGACGATCCACTTGTAGCGCAGGCAAAATGCTCTGAATCAGGGCTCCAGGCAATTTCATCGTGGGAACCAGGCACTCTTTCGTCGTAGTCCTGAGTATAAAGCGATATAGCAAATATCGATTCTTGACTCTCCCAAACTTCACGAGTGGTATCGTTCAAAACATCTTGCACCCATACAGATTGGCGTACCGTTGCAGCTGCCAGAGCGGCGTTGCGTGAATATCCACTTATTCCGATGCGCCCTGCAACCTTGCCGAAACCCTCTTGAAATGTGTTTTTGTGATAGTACAAACGCCAAACTATGAACTGGCCGTTTGGAGATCGAGATTGATGGCGAATCACATGATCAAACAGAAGACTATGACCGGGAACGAACGCAATGGCTTGAGTCGCAGGGATACGAGGTACTCAGGTTTCAGAATCACGATGTAACCAATAATATCGAGGGCGTATGGCAAGTTATAATGGAAACCTGCATCAGAAGGACAGCAGCCGAATGATCGCAAACTACCATCCCCCTCCTAAATCCTCCCGCCCCTCCGCCGTAGTTGCTACCGCAACGCGCAGTGCACCCGGGGAGGACTCAATGCACGCCTCCGGATGGATACTGGGCCACAACCAACCTAACCGTGCATTGTAGAGCTTTGAACGTATCCCAAACTACCATCCCCCTCCTAAATCCTCCCGCCAGGGGAGGACTTGATGCGGCGCAATCCTCCCGCCCCTACGCCGTAGTTGACCCTTGACCTTGGTTCCCTCCTCTATTCCCATGCTCTCTATCCCTCCTCGCGTCGGGCGAGCATAGGCCCCAGGGCGGTCAGAGAACCCTGCAACGCGCAGGGAACCCAGAGGGACGTGTATTGCCCACGGTACCGATTGGCGGGAGGCTGTGGGTGCAGAAGGTGTTGGGCCTCTCCTTGCCTCTCCACTTAGCTCGTTCCTCGCGTGGAGAGGAAGTTGTGGCGGTAGCTATACCGTTGGGTAATGGTGTGGTGTGGTTGGGAGGTGGTGGGCCTCTGCTGACCTCTCGGACGCGGGATTGAACAGGGAGGCGCTGTTATACGCCCCTCGCAAGTTCGTGGGGCCGCGAATGTGAACTCCTAACGGGTGTTTTGCATTCCGATATTGATTGCTCGGGTGGGGAGAAGCCGACGGCCCCTACAAATGGTTGGGATGTTGTGCGGTTGGATTTGTAAACCTTGTCTCCGGACGGACTACCATCCCCCTCCTCAATCCTCCCGCCCGGGGAGGAAGTAAATGCGTTCCTGCCGGATGTTTTGCGTTGCGGTATTGATTGCTCGGGCCGGGACGAGCTTCCCGCAACATCCCTATTTCGGCTCCGGTGTATCTGCTGCTTCTATATCGAGGCCGGCGCCGCGCATGGCGGGCAGTGGGGCTTTGCCGGCGATTTCGGTGCGGGTCCATCGGGCGCTGTTTTTCGCGGTTTTGATTGCGGCGGGGTAGCTATCTTGGCCGCCAGTATCCAGGAAGATGCCCAGGGTGAGGTCTTTTTCTCGGATGCTTCCCACACCACTGGCCTCTATGCTGCTGCCGCCCAGTGTGGTGGATGGGTTTACGATGTAGGTATCGTCGCCGCCCTTATCCCAGAAGAATCCGAAGCCATTGGCGTTTCCGCTGCCAAGTGACAGGTTGGGTGCCTCATACCTATCGTTTCCGGCTTCATCGATTAAAAAGCCCACGCTGTAATCGTGCCCGGCGCCCTGTGCCATGTTCATGGTTGCGGTGTAATGGTCGTCTCCGCCAACATCGTTCAGCACCCCAACCGCAAAGTGGGCGGCGCTGCCCTGCACATACCAAACCCCGGTGTAGCTATCGTTGCCGGCTCCGCTGCTGAGCATGCCAACACCTGCCCAGTAGCCTGCGCCCTGGGCAAACAGCCCAGCCTTGTAGCTGTTGTTGCCGCCGCCATCTACCAAAAGGCCAACTCCGCCAGATAGCGAGTGGCCATCCAGATAATCGGCACGCCTGCCATTGCCACAGCCCTGAGATAGGCTTACGTTGTGGGTGGGCGTTTGTGGGCTGGGCGAATCCAGCACGGTATCGTTGGCCTCATACACATCGGCATCTGTGCCCATATCGCATAGCAATCCGCAGCCCATGGTGCCGCCATATCCCTGAGAGGCAACGAAGCACCGGTAGGTATCTGCTCCGCCCAGATCTTCCAGAATCCCTATTCCGAAATCGGCAGATCCCTCACACAACGCATATCCATCATACACATCGTTGCCGCCCTTATCCAGCAGGATGCCCGCGCCAAAATGGCCACGGCCCATGGTTTGCGTGGTGGCCCGGTAAAGATCGTTGCCACTAACATCTATCAGAATGCCGCAGCCAAGAATTCCGGCTCCAAAGGCGGGATGCTTGCTGGCATTTTTGCGGCCTTTGTACTTTTCCATGGGGGTGTTTGCCAGCTCCGGGGCCTGCAGGTAACGGTCGTCGCCAGCCAGATCTATCAGTACCGAAACCGGGTGTTTTGCATCAAACGTTCCGCCGCCGCCATGGTAGGTATCGTTACCGCCAGAATCCAGAATAAGCAGATAGGGCACATCTCCGGCATAGGTATCGTTAGCGGCACCGTGCAGGGCAATTTTGCCAAGTGGGGTATCAAAATCGAAGCTAAATTTCTCCGTCCACGCTCGTTTGGAAAGCGCTACGGATGCGTTGTTTGCTGCCTGCGTAAGATCTTCTGCGCCTGCAATCAGGCGCTTAAGGTCGATGCTGCTCATCAGGGCTTCGGTATCGGCATCCAGGCCCATAGGGGTATCGGCGGCATTGGGGTCTGTTTGTGTGAGTTTATCAAACATCTTCTGCAGATCATGGGTTGCGGCAAAAGTGGCGAGGGCCCGCTGCCGCCATCGGTACGCGTCGCGCTCAAGCAGCAGCACCAGGGCAGCCTGGTTCTGGATTTCGGCGGGCACGGCTAAAATCTTAGCTTTTAGTTGGCCAGCCTGGGCGGCCGTAAGGGGCTTTCCGCCCTCCACACATATGGCCTGAATGGCATGCAGCAGGCTATCCTGCTCGGCCGCCGCCTTCTCCTGGGATTCGATGGGGTTGCCTATCAGGGTGCGCCGTGTGCCAATGCCTACCTTATCGGCACAAAAGCCTGCCAGCGCTTCTGGCTTTGGTGCCAGTGTGGTTATGCTTTGCCGCAGCAGGCGTGCAAAAAAGGGTATTCGGAGTGGATCGGAATGCAGGGCATCAAAATAGGCCGACCGGAAAGGCCCGGGGTTCATAATAGCCAGATCTTGCTGGTTAAAGTGCACCGCCTCTTTTGTTAACCCGGCCCCAGCAAGCACCGTATCCCAGGCGTCTGCACTGCCCTGCTGAGGGCGGCATGGCAATGCCGAGAGGGTGAGCGCCAGTGCAGGCGCAAGCCAGCGCATGGCGAATCTGGATACTGAGCGAGATTTCATCAGGAGAGCCCTTCAAACCAACCGTGAATCAGAGTTCTCGGCAGGCAGATGTGTTTCCTACTATCACCGTTGTTGGATGCAATGCCCGGGCATATTGCTGCCGAACATATGCTGGTGGAACGCGGGATATTGAGGGAGTGTTGTGCTAATGCGGGCGGGGGCGGGAGTGCAACAAAAGAAAAACAGGTGCAGGTGTAACGAGCACAAACGAATGCGCCTCAGTTAACAAACATCGCTACCACTACGATGCTCACCTGCACCTGCTCAGCTCTTCAGGAGCAAATAGAAGAGCGTCGTTAACAATCTATTGTAGAATGGGGGCGTGGTCACAAACGTGGTCAAATTTACACAAATTACAGCTAACATGGTTTATAATCAATAATAGTTACACCGGTGCCGCAGATTTGTGCGGTGTCAATCCATGCGGTGAGACTGATCGTATCGTCTGTTCCCGAGCCTCTGGCTGTTTTTCTGGCTCTCGAAGTAAATGACCAGCTCTCACAAACCACGCTTATGTATCTCTTTGCTTGGCCCTTTTGAGGTAACCAATAATGGCAGCCCAGTGCCTCCGTTCCGTACACGTAAAGGGGCTGCGCTTCTGGCGATGCTTGCCTTGCGTGCTGGCACAGTGGTGCTGCGCGCTTCTGCAGCGGATAGCCTGTGGCCAGATAGCGATCCCGAAAACGCCCTCTACAATCTCAGGCGCACGTTAACAGATCTCCGATCTTGCCTGGGCTCTCTCTCTTCATGCATCGTTAGCCATGGTAACACCGGCCTTAGTCTGCAGCTTACTGCCGGTGACAGGGTAGATGCTCTTGAGTTTCGCCGCCTGATTTCCGCCGCAGATAGAGCATCCATGGAAGTAGCAGTGCGCCTATATCGTGGCCCGCTGATGGTTGGCTTTGAGGACGACTGGCTGCTGTTAGATAGAGTATCGCTGGATCAGGAGTTTTTGAGTACCCTGGAGCGGCTTTCGGAGCTTTGTGCCACTCAGCGAGACCATGCCGCCGCTATTTTGTGCGCCCGGCAACTTATAGAGCACGATCCCCTGAGAGAATCGGCATGCCGCTGCCTTATGCAATCGCATGCTGCAAGCGGTAACCCGGCAGCAGCCATTACTGCTTATCGAGATTTACGTGCTTTGCTGTTGAAGGAGCTTGGGCTGCCTCCCGCCCCGGAAACCACCGCTCTTTATGATAGGATTGTGGCCGGTGAATTGCCACTGAGCACTGTATACTCCTCATCTGGCACAGCCGAAACCACGCAAAAAATAGAGTTCCCTGTTCCTCTTACCCCCCTCATTGGCAGAACAGATCAGCTAGAAGCGCTGCTTGCAGAGGTTTTGCATAGCCGCCTGATAACACTGAAAGGCATGGGTGGGATCGGC
Organism: uncultured Chthonomonas sp.; assembly: GCA_903859705.1. Classification (GTDB taxonomy): domain Bacteria; phylum Armatimonadota; class Chthonomonadetes; order Chthonomonadales; family Chthonomonadaceae; genus CAIXIX01. The sequence goes on along the minus strand of CAIONQ010000118.1, from coordinate 8,046 downwards.
AAAACGCGGCTCTCTATTGAAGCAGGCAACCGGTTGAAGGGTAGTTTTAGGGATGGTGTGCGGTTTGTAGATTTGGTTAATGTTACCGATGCCAGGCAAGTTGAGCCATATGCGTTACGAAGCATTTGCCATGATACCGAACTGGATACCGACACAACGCTTGTAGAGTATCTGCGTACGCGAGAGCTATTACTGATAATTGATAACTGCGAACATTTGGTGGAGGCAGCTTCGCAGTTAACACTGGATGTACTAACGCGGTGCCCGGAGGTGCGTGTTATTGCAACCAGTAGAGAAACGCTTGGTATCCCTGGTGAGCGCACATGGATTGTGCCGCCGCTTACCGCACCCCCCGCGGACGCACCAATAGAATCGGAGTATGATCTGGCGCGGGTTTCTGCTTACGATGCTGTGCGGTTTTTTGCGGATAGGGCAGATCGTTCTCAGCCCGGATTTGCACTTAACGTACGCAATGCAAAAAGTGTGGCGAGCATCTGTGCTTTGCTGGATGGTGTTCCGCTGGCGCTGGAGCTTGCGGCATCTTGCCTGGATGTGGTAGGTGTGGAAGAGGTTGCACGGGGGCTTAGAAGTGCCATGAGCCTACCCACTGCCGGGCGCAGTACAAGGCATGTTAGGCACCAGAGCTTGAGTGGGCTTGTTGAATGGAGTTACAACCTGCTAAGTCCTGAGGAACAGCAGCTATTTTTACAGCTATGTGTGTTTCCCGGTGGGTTTACGTTGGAAGATGCGGCTGCTATTTGCCGGGACCAGCATGGTGATAGATCTTCAGAAATTGCTGCATCGCTGGTAAGAAAATCGCTGGTAGAGGCTCAAGAGGCGGCCGATGGTACCAGACGTTATCGGATGCTTGAAACCGTGCGCGAATTTGCACTTCAGGTGCTTACACAAACGGATGCTCTGAAGCGTGCCCGGCTCGCTGTTGCCCGATACTACGTGCTGCTAGCCGAGGAGCAGGACAGGCAGTTTTACACAGCCGCAGATAGAACGGTGCAACGGCTGGAAGCAGAGCAGGTTAATTTGCGGGCCGCCTTGCAGTGGCTATTGGAAACACCCGATGAGGCAGGGCTGGCCCTGAGGCTAGCGGTTGCGCTACGGAACTACTTTATAACAGTCAGCCGATTTAAAGAGGCCTTGAGCTGGCTTGAATGGGCCCTCGAGGCCGCTTCTGACGCCAGTATTACCCTGGTTAACAGGGCAACAAATGGTGCAGGGTGCATGTGTTTTTGCCTGGGGCTAATGGATAAGGCTACCACATACTACGAAGCAACTATACGGTTAAGTGAGCAGGATGGCGACCGGGCTGGCACGGGATACGCACTTCATAACCTGGCACTTATTGCCATGCAACGTGGCGATGTTGCCAGAACGCATGAGTACATGAATGCATCAATACCCATTTTGCGTGAGGTTGGTGCCCTCAAAAGCCTATCCGATATTATCTACAACATGGCGCTTGCAGCCGTTCAGCGTGAGGATTTTGCCTATGCCAGAGAGCTGCTAACCGAAGGGATTGAGATTCAAGACCGCGGAAAGAGCAGTGTTGCCATGGGGCGCCTGCTATCCGTACGCGCTTTGATAGAAGAGAAATCTGGCCAGCAGCAAGATGCGCTCAACACCTTTACGGAAGCGTTGCAGCTGTTTGAAGGCGCCGGCGATAAGCACCGTGTAGCCACTACACTGCATGCCGTAGCCGGGATACATATTGCCCGGAAGTGCTTTGAGCTCGCCGCTGATGTGCTGGATATGGCATTGCAGCTGGCCTCCGAAGTTCAAGATCAGCACCTCATTTCCATGGCATTGTTATCAAGAGCGAGCGTGGATAGAGAACTGGGAGATTATGCCAGAGCAAGAATGAGGCTAATGCGCAGTGCAGAGCTTGCCCGCCGAAATTCGGAACAAATGCTGTGTATTAAGATTGCTCTGGAACAGGCGATGCAACTAACAACTGCCCAGTTGGAGCGTATTGGGCCTGCTCTGGGAGCTCGCCTGATGGCGGTGTGCGAAAACGGGGGATTTGCATTAACCGGAGAGTATGTGGCGATGCTGAACAGGTTGGGATATACCGGGGAAGCCAATTTGCCGGGGCTTGAAAACCTGGAACCTGCAGAAATTGTGGAGTATTTGAATCAGCTCATACAGCGTGCGTAAGAGGCTGGTGGAGGGTGGCTACGCCCTGTCTGTTTCTACCTGTAGCCTGATCTGGCGCAGTATCCCAGCGCACCGTTCGCACTGTTCCTGGCTGCCAGAAAAGGTGATGGCGCGGGAGTTTGTGTGCGCCTCTACCATAATTGCCACGCAACGGCGAATATCGTAACCGGTTGCCTTTTGAATCTGGATCACAACTTCATCCATGCCATGATGGTCGTCGTTGTAAAGGATAACGATAAACGGTCCATCCAGATCTTCAAGGTTTCGATCCAGCCAGCGGGGCAGCTCAAGATCCGCCGGGGTTTCCTCCAGAATTGTAGGGTCTTCTTGGGGCAATTGCTCTCTCCAGCTCCGTTAGCACGGTAACGCATTTGGCGTGTGTATTATACCGCCATACGCGCATCGGCTACCGTAGATATGTGGTGTTTACTGTTTGCCTGGCATGAATGTGCGGTTGGTTGTTCAGGTTTTAGTTGCAGGAATAGTGGTGGTGGTTCCCAAAACTGCTGTCATCGGTCTTGCAGTTTTGTGCGTGGGTATAGGAGTGTTAAGAGATGTCTGTTCGTGATTATAGCCCGGGGGCGGCTCCCATTCGTTATCCCGAACCGGATGTGATTAGCCTGGATTCTCGCTTCAACCGTTATAAGATCCCTCATTGCCCTATCCAGCGGCTCCATACAGGTGCGCAATGGGCGGAAGGGCCTGCATGGAGTGGTGTTGGCAGATACCTGGTATGGAGCGATATCCCAACCAGCCGACACTTGCGGCGATTAGAAGAGGATGCCCACATCTCTGTTTATCACGGTTCTTCCAACTATGCTAACGGCAATACATTTGATTATGATGGCAGGTTGATATGTTGCGAGCACGGTACACGCCGCGTTGTTCGCTACGAGCACAACGGAACTGTTACCGTGCTTGCAGATAGGTTTAGTGGCCATCCATTCAATGCTCCCAACGATGTGGTTGTGCATCCAGATGGTGGCATCTGGTTTACGGATCCTGGCTACGGATCTCTTGGGGATTATGAGGGATACTGCGGTGCCCTTGAGCTTAAAGAGGCTGTGTATAGAATTGACCCGGCCACAGGCATAACCAGTTGCGTGCTGGATGACATGTTTAAGCCCAATGGGCTGTGCTTTTCGCCAGATTATACAAAGCTTTACGTGGTGGATACCGGAGTAACGCACTATGCCTCGGCACCGCGCAACATACGCGTATATGATGTGCTGGATGGCACAAGGGCGACTAATGGGCGCGAATTCTGTACGATGGTTATTCCCACAGCATCTGGCAATCTGGAAGGGATTTCAGATGGGATTCGGGCGGATGCAGATGGAAACATATGGGCGGCGGCTGGCTGGGGCGGCGAAGGGTTTGATGGTGTTCAGATCTTCGCGCCAGATGGCGTGCGAATAGGGCAGATACTGTTGCCGGAGTGCTGCTCTAACGTATGTTTTGGGGGAGACAGGCGCAACCGGCTGTTTATGACGGCCAGCCAATCGCTCTACGTGGTAACTGTAGAAACACATGGGGCGCATATCTGTTGATATGCGCCCACTAACTAAAAATGTGTATAAAAACTGCGGAAGGCTGAGCGTTACCAGGATTTCTTGTTACGCAGCTCTTCGGCATGTTTACGCAGGCTTGGATCCAGGCCATCAATATTTGCCTGAAATTGGCCCATTTTTTCCAGCATCTTCCTCTGAGTTTGAAGATTCATGTGGCACTTGGGATCTGTGCAGTAGGTTTTGGGATGATAAACCGTTTTGGGTTCTTTGGCCCATACTGCTGCCCATGTTGCGCCAGAAGCAGCAACAATGGCGATAAGAATAACGGTGGTTGCTGCCCGATTTGAAACTCGATTATTTCGCATGTGCGCTCTCGTGCGGTTAAAACCGAAGTAGGTGTAAGAAACCGGCCCGGGAGCTCACGAAGAGCAAACCAGGCCGGATCCGAAACGATGACGACTAGAAGTCGCCCTTTTTGTCTTTGCGCTCTGTATCGGACATATCGGTTTTGGCATCGTGCTTCGGCTTATTTTCCGTTTCAGCACTCTTACCACATCCAACAACAGCCGTGCCAATGGAGAGAACCATGGCCAGTGCGCAAACCATTTTGATAATTCTGTTCAGCTTCATAATTTCAATATTCCGGTGTGAAGAAGGGCGAACCGGGGATATTATCCTCGATTCGCCCTGATTCCTTACAGGACGCCTGGAAATTAATCAGGCATCAAGCAGTGGGAGGTGGAACCACCTGCGCAGGGCGGGTAGTTGGAGTACAGCCACTGGCCGATTGCACCACAGGTGATCGGGCTCGGCAGGTCCAGGGAGTCGCCGTCCGGGTTGGTGATGGTTGCAGAAGGATCGGCGCAGTAGTTGCTTACCTGATCCACGGAGCGCGGAATGGCGAACTTGCCATTTTCGGCGCCAGACATGTAACCAGCGCGGTATGCAACGCTCTTGGAGTGACCATCTGCGAAGCCGATGTTAAAGCGGCCGCCCTGATGGCGAAGGCTGGCATTGCTGCTGCCCGGCCAGGTGCAGAGCAGGAAGCTCATGTCCATGGTTGTTCGCGGGGTATCGTAAGAATCGCCGAATGCGAACATCTGTGCGGGGGAAACGATAGCTGCCAGGGAGATACCCGGGATGTACTTGCCACCTGGGTTGTTCGGGTCTGGCTGCTGGCCGCCGAGCATACCACCGCCGCGGCGATGGATTGGGCCCCAGTTGTAACCGTAGCCAACTTCTTTGCCGGTTGGGCTGATGTTGATGCCTACATTGGTGTTATTGTAGTTGTCGCAGCAATCGGTGCGATCCGGGCAGAAGTACAGCCCGGCGCTCTTGTTGTACGGGTAGAGCGCAAATTCCCAGTCGCCAATCGGTCCACCAAGGGAAATGGTGGTCTCATCATAGTCCTGAACATACATGTAGAACGCGGTTGCGATCTGCTTGGTATTGCTCAGGCAGGAGATGGAGCGGGCCTTCTCACGAGCCTGTGAGAAAACCGGGAAGAGGATGGCGGCCAAAATCGCGATGATCGCGATGACGACGAGAAGCTCGATCAGAGTAAATGCGTTCTGATGAGTTCGCTTTGTTGCAGAAAGCGACTGCGGCATGTTTTTCTCCTTAAGCACAGAGGCACGAAAACGGGTGTTGCTGTCGAACCTGCTGATTTGGTTACGGGGCCTCGCTGACATGTAACCTACTCCGCAGAATTGTCCTTCAACAAGCGAGGTTAAGTTACCTTCTGATTATTAAGGTTTTGTTAAGAAAATATTTTTTTTTGAGTTATATGTTTGTGAAACATTCTGTGATTATGGAACAACGGCAGCACATACCATTTCCAGCACCCTTCGCAGCCCGTCGTCGCCCCCCAGGCTGCCATCGTTGAAGGGCGTTCTGGCAATCGGCTTCCAGTTTGCGCGCGAACCATCGTATTGAAAGTTATCCGCGATTCCGGTCATTGCCTGATCGTACTGTCCGTCGTTGCCTCCGAGCTTGTAGATAACAATATCCAGCGATGGGACTACAAAGATACCGAATCCGCCAGCACCGGATTTGTAATAGGCGTCTCTTGGAGCACCGGCCACGTGGCCATCTGAATTGTTTTCAAACATCAATGTGTACGGAGTATGTGTGTTATACGGAAGGGGTTTATTGCACAAAGCAACATAATCTGCTGGCACCACCTGCTTTGTGCCCCAGCGGCCACTTTTAAGCAGGCAATACCCGAATCGCATGGCATCGGTGGCATGGAGTGCCGTGCTGCCGGCACCGTTAGCATGTGGCATGGTGTAGTCGCCACGGTGCAGGCAGTATCCCCATGGTCCCCAACCCATGGGTTTTGCCAGTTTTTCATCCACATATTGCTGCAGTTCCATGCCGGTAACATGGCGCAGCACCATAGAGGCGATGTGTGGGGCCGGGGAGGAGTAGGAGTATCCAGCGCCTGGCGCACACCACAGCGGGGTTCGAAGCGAAGAGCCATCGATATCCCTGATATCCTGCCCGGGCACAGGGGTAAGTGGCACAACTTTGCCATCCACTACCCCGGGGCTGCCGCCTTCGCCATGAAAACCTGCCGACATACAGAGCAACTGCCCCAGGGTTACATCCAGCTTGCGCGGGTCATCTACTGGCAAGGCTTCTGGCAGGTACTTCTGGGTAAATACCTTCTGGTTCAGGCCATCTGGCAGGTCTGCTTTGTGTTCTGCAAGCATAATGCCACAGGCAATGCTTGTTACGGCCTTGCCTGTAGAGGCCATATCCGGGTTGCCTGTGCGGTGTGCACGCCCAAAATATTTCTCGTAAACCAGGTAGCCGTGGCGCACTACCAGCAGTCCGCCATTCTGGCTGCATCGGCTGGTAAAGTCATAAGCCTGGTTAAGCCTGTTAAGATCCATGCCGGCCAGTTTGCGCATTGAGGCCGCATCATGCAGCTCTCGCCAGCCGCCCTTGCTATCCGGCGGAGGAAAGTAATCTCCCTTATCGGCCCGGGCAAGCGGCGCAGAGCTGGCAGCCATGGCAGTGGCAATCAGCAGCAAAATGGCACGGCGGTTGAATCTGGTTATCATAGTGGCGAGTGCTACTCCTGTGTAAGCAGGGAAAAGAGTTGAACGTTGGTGGGGCAAGCAGGCGGAAATTTGTGCCCTGCAATCCCCGGTAAATACATCGGCGGGCCGCCGCATCCCTGCCCGAGCAGGCAGCCATAAGTAACGGAAAATGCAACCAATGGATCTGGATGATATGTTAATATAGTGATATAATAATCTTATGGATACAATTTGTTCAATAGAGCCCGGGGATTCCCTCATTGATATGGAAACACTGGAGCGTGTAGCACCGGTAATTCGCAATGTAGCCCACCCTTTACGCCTGCGCATATTGGATTATCTGGATAGAGAAGGCGAACCGCGCAGCGTTAGCGAGATCATGGCTGCCGCAGATGCCGATCAGCCTATCGTTAGCCAGCAGTTGCGCATTTTGAAGGATCAGGGTGTGCTTATGGCACGGAGAGATCGCAACTTTGTGCGGTACGAAATTGCTGAACGCAGTGTTCTTCTGTTGCTTGCCTGTATACGTAGCCATCAAGGCGCGCGCAAGTAGCGTTGGCGTTGTGCTGGCAGTATAGCAACGAAGTCGATTGTGCGCCGTTTTAATCAATATAAAATTGATACGTATGAATGCCGCAAGGATGTCAATGTGGAACAGCTAAAGGTTCAGGGTAAGCGAATAGTAATAGTCGGCGGCGTGGCCGGCGGTGCAAGTGCAGCGGCAAGAGCCAGGCGGCTATCTGAATCTGCACAAATCACTCTGTTTGAGCGAGGCCCGCATGTATCGTTTGCCAACTGCGGCTTGCCCTACTACATTGGTGGTGAAATAGAGCAATCGGCGGATCTGCTGCTGGAATCGCCAGAGAAGCTTGCAGGCCGGCTAAAGATAGATGTGCGCGTACTTACAGAGGTTGTTTCGATTCAACCTGGCGATAAAACGGTAACGGTACGGGAGCGAAATTCGGGGAAGACCTGGGTTCAGCCTTATGATGCCCTGTTGCTATCGCCGGGAGCCCGCCCAATGCGCCCGCCAATACCTGGAATAGATAGGCCCGGGCATTTTACGCTGCGCAATGTGCCCGAAACTCTTGCGGTTTCTGATTGGATAGATACGCAGGGTGCAGAGCGTGCCGTAATTGTTGGGGGTGGCTACATCGGCCTGGAAATGGCAGAGCAACTGGTGCGCCGAGGGCTGCAGGTAACGGTTGTGGAAGCGGCAAACCAGGTGATGGGCGTGCTTGATTTTGAGATGGCCGCCATGCTACGAGAAGAGCTGATGCGCCACGGTGTAGCGGTGTGTCTGCAGGATACAGTAACGG
>CAIONQ010000117.1 GCA_903859705.1 uncultured Chthonomonas sp. | reverse complement strand
GTCAGACAGAAAAATCGACAAAACGGTCACCGGTACGCTGGGAGTACCCACGTAACGCCAGAATGGACGGCCGGAAACGCAAACGATGCGCTCGAACAGCCATTAATTGCAGGTATGTCTGAGATTCATGAATAATCCGGGTTAGGAGATTACAAGGTTTACGATTTTGTTAGGTACAGTTATGACCGTACGAACCTGCTTGCCACTTTCAAGCTCACGCACAATCTTCTCACAGGCGAGCGCCTGTTTCTCGATTTCGGCTTGATCTGTGCCAACAGGAACCGTGAACTTCTCGCGCACTTTGCCATTCACCTGCACGATGATAGTAAGCGATTCTTCTGCAGCCGCAGCGGGATCTGCCGTTGGGAATGTAGCCAGGTAGGTAAAGCCTTCTTTGCCCAGGCGCTCCCACATTTCATCCGAAAGATGGGGCGTAATAGGTGCCATCAGAAGCGGCAAGATCTCAAGAACCTCTGAGATAAGGCGCTTCTGGCTTACTGATGGCTCGGAAGTTCCCAACGTGTTGCGGAACGCAGAAAGTTCGTTGGTAAACTCCCTCAGCGCCGACACACAGGTATTGAAGCGGAAGTTCTCCAGGTCGTCGGCAACCTTTTGGATGGTTTGATGCAGCTTACGCCGCAGAGCCCGTTCCTGATCTGGTGCACCAACCGGCGCCGGTTCTTCCTTCCATCCTGCATTGTAGAATGGCAGCAAATCGGCCCAGATGCGCCACACACGGCTCAGGAAGCGATGTGCGCCCTCCATGCCATTGTCGCTCCACTGCACTGTCTCCTCAAAAGGAGCAGAGGAAAGCCCACACAACCGCAGGCTATCCGCACCGAACTGTTCGGCCATCTCATCCGGCGTAACAACGTTGTAGAGGCTCTTGCTCATCTTAGTGTAGCGGTAAACCCACTCTTCTTTTGGGACGGTGAGCTTCTCCTCTGGCTTTAGAACCTTCCAGTCCTCGATCGGCTCGTCAGAATCTGATTCTTCGCCATCCGCAGTTTCTTCGGCAACTACCTTACGCCCCGGGGTGAGCGCGAGCAGCATGCCCTGGTTGCGCAGGCGTTTGAATGGCTCCTGGAAGCTAATAAACCCGGCATCGTACAACACCTTGGTCCAGAAGCGAGCGTACAGCAGGTGCATCACGGCGTGTTCTGCACCGCCCACATACAGGTCTACCGGAAGCCACCTGTCCACAATGTCTCGGCTGAATGCCTCGGTGCTATTGTGCGGATCAGCATAGCGCAGGAAGTACCAGGAGGAGCAGGCAAAGCCACCCATGGTATCCGTTTCTCGCCTGCCTGGCCCGCCGCAAACCGGGCAAACAGTGTTAACGAACTCCGGGATACCTGCGAGTGGAGACTCACCTGTGCCGGTTGGCTGGTACCGCTCTACATCTGGCAGCACAACGGGCAGATCCTGTTCAGGAACGGGCACTGCACCATGCTCGGGGCAATGGATAATTGGTATTGGCGCTCCCCAGTAGCGTTGCCGGGAGATAAGCCAATCTCGCAGGCGGAAGTTTGTAACACCGCGCCCGGTGCCCTGCTCTTCCAGCCAGGCTACCACCTTCTTAACGGTATCCTTGCTATTCGGCTCGCCAGCAAATGGGCCAATAACTGCGTTGCCACCTGCAGCGGCCGATTCTGTCATCGTATCTGCAGATTGATCTGCAGAGGTTTGATACACCAGCACTACCGGGATGTCGTATTTACGAGCAAACTCGAAGTCGCGCTGATCATGTGCAGGAACTGCCATGATGGCGCCGGTTCCATAGCCCATCAGTACGTAATCGGCAGCATAGATCGGGATCTTTGCACCGTTTACTGGATTGATCGCATATGCGCCCATAAACACACCCGTTTTGGAACGATCTGCGCTCTGGCGTTCAATTTCCGAGGTGCGCTGAGCCTTATCGCGGTATTCGTTAACTTCGGCCAGGCGGTCCGCCGTAGTTATCTCCTGCACAACGGCATGCTCAGGAGCCACAACCATAAAGGTAGCGCCCCAGAGGGTATCCGGGCGTGTGGTAAAAACGGTTAGCTTCTGATCGTGCCCATCGATTGCAAAGTCTACCTCTGCGCCTTCGGATTTGCCTATCCAGTTGGCCTGCAGCATCTTGATGCTATCGGGCCATTCGATAGTCTCCAGATCAGAAAGCAGGCGATCAGCATATGCGGTGATCTTAAAGAACCACTGCGGCATCGGGCGCTTCTCAACCACAGTGGCGCAGCGCCAGCAACGGCCGTTTACAACCTCTTCGTTGGCCAGGCCGGTTTTGCACGATGGACACCAGTTGATGGGTGTGTTTGCCCGATAGGCCAGACCACTTTTGTGTAGCTGCAGGAATATCCACTGAGTCCAGCGGTAGTACTCCGGCAGGCTGGAGTTTATTTCTCGGCTCCAGTCATAAGAAATACCCACTAGCTTCAGCTGGCGTTTGTAGTTGGCAGCATACTCGGGAACCATTTCCTTGGGGTTTCGGCCACGCTTAATCGCTTCGTTTTCTGCAGGTTGCCCAAAGGCATCCCACCCCATCGGGTGCAGTACGTTGTAGCCCTGCATCGATTTGTATCGGCAGGCAACATCGAGCGGAACGTAGTTGCGGCAATGGCCAACACTGATGCCCGCGCCAGAGGGATATGGAAACATATCGAGGCCGTAGAATTTGGGGCGGCTATCTTTAAGATCAACCGTAAATAGATTGGCTTCATCCCACTTCTGCTGCCACTTCGCCTCTATGGCCCGAAAATCATAACGGGCTGCGCCTTCACTGGCCTCTGCATCATTGTCACGGCCGATACCGCTTACATCGCTCATAATCCGGAAACCCCTCTGGCGAAGGTTGACTTCGCTGTGGTGTAAACAATAAAACCTGGACAGCCATTGGTGTGCTGCCAGGCGTAAATGGTGCATATTCAGGATGGTGGAAGTGCGGATTTGCAGGCCGTAACAGGTAACAATCGACCAGCACATATCGGCACGTGTCGCCACAGTCCTGCAGTGCGCGCGCCCGGCCCGAATCTGTAAAATTCGGTGAGAGTTATTATACGCTTAGCCGGTTGTTTCGTCAACGAAGGAACAGGGGTGGTGTTGGGTACCATGCTGCGTCCTGGCGCAGCGTAGAACTATTAGCTTGTAGTGGTGTGGCATACCCATTTGTACTATCTTTAAATGTATCAAATGCCACCGGATCTACTCTTCACGCACAACTACCAACAATATTGGCGTGTGCATTCAACGTCAATTAAGCTATCATTATGTTTATCGCCACCATACAAAACCTCATTAATTAATGTCAGTAAATCGTTCGGATCATTTGTCACTGTGGCTCTGTGATTCTCGCAACAGCCTGCCAATTGACGGGTCTGTTAAGAAAAGGTTATACTCCAATACATTCGCGAGATGGCATGCGTCTTTATTATGTAAGAGGCGCTCCCCGTGCCGGTAACGCTAAATGACAATCTATGTGAGCTCAGCAGGCCCAGCATTCCATCTGCTGCCGCCATCGCGATGCTGAACCACCCGGCAAGTAAGACGTGTTCTACCAGATGATGGCCCTGGATGAACCGTGTATTGAAGGAGATTCACATCATGTCGAGAAGTACCACCGGACCCAGAAAGTCTCACGCATTCACACTGATTGAACTGCTCGTGGTTATCGCGATCATTTCCATCCTGGCGGCCATCCTTTTCCCGGCGTTTGCACAGGCACGCGAGAAGGCACGCCAGACCACCTGTATTTCCAACAACAAACAGGTTGGTACTATGATCATGATGTACGCTCAAGATTATGATGAGCAGCTGCCAAGTGGAACGTACCAGTTTGGCCTTGGCTGGATGGGTCAGAGTTACTCCTACATGAAGAACGCTCAGGTGTTCAAATGCATGGACGACCCCACGCAGACATTTGCGGCTACAGGCACGAGCTTTGCTCGTTACGCGGCATCGTATGTTTACAACCTGAATATCCCGGCATATGCTTCCAGCCTTGCAGCCATATCTGCCCCAACCAACGTTATTCTTGGTACGGAAGGTGTTGGGGATGCGGCCGAGATTACTCAGCCAGCAGAGTACTCTGGCAGTGGCTCACCGCCCGCATCTTATGTTATGTCGATGGCAAGCGATGGCCTAACCAGAATCAACTATCGCCCCGATGGCCTGATGGCACCCGGTGGCCCTCAGCTTGAAACGGGCGTTGCGGGTGGTTACACCACGCATACGCCGCCAGCACTGCCGTACAGCATCTGGTTCTTGCGAGCATCCGCGGGTGGCCGCCATGGCGATGGCGCCGTGTACATTATGGTTGATGGCCATGCCAAGTACCTTAAGTCTGGCGCAGTAAGCGTTGGCAAGCCGGCAACCCTATCAACCGATCCGCCCAACTACAACACGTTCCAGGCGGCTGGTACTGGCAACAGCTACCAGGTTACTTTCAGCACCAACTAAGCGGATACCTCACCAAACCAAACAGGGCCCTGCGGAGCATTCTCCGCAGGGCTCTGTTTGCAATAGTAGTTGGCATCAGTCGAGACTTACAACCGCCTTAATTACTCCACTGGCGGGATCCAGCCATTCTGTAAACTGTGTTGTCAGATCTTCAAATGAACAAGTATGCGTAATCCATGGGTTTGTATCTATGGCTCCACTCTCCATCAATCCCAGTATTCGTCGGAAGTCGGCCCCGGTAGAGTTTCGTGTAGCAAGTAGCGTTATCTCTTTGCGGTGGAAATCGGGATCGTAGAAGGTTAGATCGCCGAGGTAAAGGCCAACCAGTGTTAGCCTCCCACCGGAAGAGACGTACTTGAAGGCATTTTGCATGGATTGAATGTTGCCAGTGGCATCAAAAACCGCATCAGGCAGATCCCCGTTGTTCGCTTCCAACAGGCGATCCAATACATTTTCATCAGCCATTAGCGCTGCTTCCGTTCCCATATGCTGTGCACAGAAGCTTAGCCGATGTTCATTGGTATCCATTACAATAACTTTTGCACCTGCTGCCCGGGCAAATTGAACGGCTGTTAAGCCAATTGGCCCCGCACCAATAACCAGTGCGGTTTCTCCGGGCCGAATGCCCGCCCTATCTACCGCGTGTGCGCCAATTCCAAGCGTTTCTACCAGCGCCAGTTGCTCCAGTGTGAGCTTTTCGGAGCGATGCAACTTGTGGATGGGAACTATAATACGCTCGCGCATGCCGCCATCTGTATGCACGCCCAGCACTTTAAGGCTGGCGCAGCAGTTTGTTTTGCCCTTTCGGCAGGCGATGCAGGTGCCGCAATTAAGATACGGTTCTACGGCGCATAGATCGCCGAGGCGTATCGGAAGTTCGGCTGGAATGGGGTCTACAATCGCGCCAACCTCCAGCACCTCCACGCCCAACTCATGCCCCAGGATGCGGGGATAACTGAAAAAAGGCTGCCGGCCTCTATAGGCATGATAATCTGTGCCACATATTCCAATGCGGCGCACCTGTACTAGCGCCTCGCCTGGTCCGGGCTTCTGCGGCTCTTCGGTTTCAGCATATCGAAATGCAAACGGCTCATCCAGAAACAAAGTCTTCATTGGGCTGCCTCAGTATCGTTATTCTCGGGAAGGCCGCTTGGCCAGGTGATGTTGTGAACGGGTTTAAGGATTGCAGATACTTCAGCAAGCAGATCTGCATCTGGAAGTACGGAGGCCCAGCGGATATTCTGCTGTAACTGCTCTACGCTGCCCATACCTGCAAAGGTGCTTGCAATACGTGTATCCTGAAGCGACCACTGCAGCGCAAGCTCTGGCAACGAGGCGCCACGCGCGGTGCAATGTTCCGCAGCACGAAAGCATGCATTTTGGAGCTCAACAGGTGCTGGATGCCAGGCTGGCAAGGGGCGTCCAGTTAACAGCCCCATACCATATGGAGCAGCGTTAAAAACTCCCGTACCGGCATCGGTAAGCTGCGGCAGCAGTGCATCCAGCGCATTATCGGTAAGTGTGTGGTGGCAGTAGCTCAAAATAGTATCTACCGGTGTTTCAGCCAGTACTGTTCTGAAAACGCGCATCGGCAAGCCCGTGATGCCAACATAACGCACCTTGCCCTGAGCCCTCAGCTTTTGGAGCGCCGGAAGTGTTTCATCGATAATCTGGCGTAACGATCCGAACTCGATATCATGGCACTGGATGATGTCTATCACATCAGTTTGAAGGCGCCGCAGGCTTTCTTCCACACTGCGCGTAACGCGCTCGGCGCTGAAATTAAAATCACGATCCCCGTATCGCCCAACCTTGGTTGCGAGAACCACCCTATCTCTATCCACGGATTGCAGCGCGTGGCCCAGCACCGTTTCTGCCACCGTTATGCCGTAGTACGGCGAAACATCAAACAGATTGATCCCAGAATCTACTGCGAAACCAACCATTCGATTGGCATCTGCCTGTGTAACCGGGCCAAACACACCGCCCAGTGGCGATGCGCCAAAACCGAGTATCGAAACAGAGAGGCCGGTGTTCCCGGCTACTCGTTGCTCCATGTCTCCTCCAATTCAGGCAATTATGCAATCAGTGGCTTTCACACCACTCCAGCACATCATGAAACCGGCGCTCTGCCCAAACGCCAAACATAGGATTGCGCATAATCCTTGCACGCGAAACAGCGGGAGAGCTGAGGCCGCATAAAAACCTTGCTCGTTGGCGCGGCAAACCCAGCGCTGCGGGATACTGATCTGCAAGTGCTTCAAACTCCAGCACATTCAGGCCAGCTGGCAACGGAGATGGCCGGCGAACTGCCGGCATTTCGGATTTCTGGCCATTCAGGCACCAGGTGCAGTGGCCACATCTCCCTTCGCGCTTTTCGCCGAAATGGGCGGCAAGTGCGTAGGTTTGGCAGGCATCCAGAACGGTAAGATCCAGTACTTTTCGGGGGCCAGCCACCGCCTGAGCTTCTCGGGCTTCAAAGCGCGCTACTAGCGAGGCGGTAATAGCCTGAATATCGGCCCGCGTGGGTTTATCTGAGGTTCTGCGGTAGCGTTGCCTCACATCGGATGCAGAGAGCTCTACCAATCCACGCTGTTCCAATACCTCAAGAGAACGCACAACGCGCTTGCGAGGCTGCCCCAATAGTTCTGCCGCAGTATCCGGGTTTACAACGCGGGCCGCTGCACCTTTGCGAATGACGGATTTACCTGATTGCAGAACCTCTGTCACAAATTGACCGGGCTCCCCGGGGAAAGCCTCAGTAATCTCTGGGATATCCGCCAATAACCGAACGGTGTATGTCGAATAGTAAGGTGTGCCCTGTCGAATGTGCCCACTCAGCTCCAGATATGCCAGAAGTGTGCGCAGAACAAGCTGCCTCACATCCAGAGTATCCGACAGCGAATACAGGTCGAGATCAAAATCTTCTTCCCGACTCATGATATCTTGCGTTAGTGCGGCAATAGCTTCGGTTGTAGGTGTGTCTCCGTACGCAAAGTTTTCAATAGTTGGCAGGTCGTCCGGGCAGGCAAGCAGTTCCACTGTCGACTTTTGACCGTCGCGCCCAGCGCGCCCAATCTCCTGGCTATAGGCCTCCAAACCGCCGGGTAGATTGTAGTGGTACACGTACCTTACAGCGGCCTTATCAATACCCATGCCAAAGGCAATGGTGGCAACAACAATGCCGGCTGGCGCCTCCATCCACCATTCCTGAACTGCGGAGCGGGCTTCTGTTTCCATGCCGGCATGGTATGCCTTTGCCTCAAACCCTGCGGCTTGCAGCATGGCGGCAACACGTTCGGCCGTTTTTTGAAGAGTAACGTACACAATGCTGGAGCCCGGCTTGCGTAACTGCAGGCGTTTTACTAACAGAGCATCTCTATCGGATGAGGGTACCGGGGTCAGGCACAGCACCAGATTGTCGCGGTAAAAGCCAGTTACAACGGCACTGTTCGCCGAGATGCCGAAGCCTGCACAGATATCTTTTACAACCTTGGGGGTTGCCGTAGCAGTGAGTGCAAGTACCTTCTGTGCGCCAACCTCTTTTGCGATATCTGCCAGTTTTAGATAGTCAGGCCGAAAGTTGTGGCCCCACTCGGAGATACAGTGAGCTTCATCCACAGCGAAGAGTGAAATCTGAGCGCGCTTCATGAGCTGCAGAAATCGTTCGTTATTAAACCGCTCTGGAGCGGCATACAGCAGTTTCAACTCGCCAGAATTGATCTGATCCACCACACTTCGATAATCATCAAGGCTAAGCGAAGAATCCAGGCGTGCAGCCTTAACCCCACGACTATTCAGGTAGGTAATCTGATCCTTCATGAGCGCAATTAATGGGGAAACTACCAGAGTTAGGCCGGGAAGATCCAGCGCGGGAAGCTGATAACACAGCGATTTTCCGCCGCCTGTTGGGAAAACTGCCAGAGCGGCATCAGTTTCATCAAGCGCCTTTAACACTTCTCGCTGGCCTGGCCTAAACTCTCTGAAGCCAAAAACCTGTTCAAGCCTGGTTTGGTAATCGGTTGTCACGGTGATTTCGCCTTAATTAATTAGAAACAAACCCGATTGCACATAGCACCGGCCCAACCGTTCGGCGAAGATCTGTTCAATACCTGCTAAGTAGCGGACTTCACCAAAATGCTATACTCGTGATATGCGTATCGCCATTTTAGCAGACATCCATGGCAATCTGCAGGCATTTGAAGCCGCACTTGCCCATTCCCGCACGCACTCTCCAGACCTGACCATTATTGCCGGAGATGTGGTAAACGGCTGTTCCGATTCTCGAGATTGCTGGGAGCTAGCCAGATCGCTGAACTGCCCGATACTCAGGGGAAACCATGAGCGCTATGTGGCACTATATGATGCCCCAGATGCCCCGCCAGAGTGGAAGACAGAACGATTTTCGCCGGTTAGGTGGAGCGCATCCCAGTTTACACATGTTGAGTTAGAGCAGATGCGCGCGCTTGCCAGCGATATGCGGTTGCCAGATATTCCTGAATTAGTTTTCTGCCACAGCTCACTGCGGGGAGACTCTGATTTAATTGCTGCGTTCACTTTAGAACAACACATTGCTGATATGTTTCCGGGGCTAAACCCTGATGTTCCCGGATTAATTGTAAGGGGGCATAACCATACGCCGGCAGTGCGTAGCTGGGGAAAGCAGACGATAGTAACCGCTGGCTCGGTTGGCCTTGCTCAGGATGGCATCCCGACAGCGCAGTACGTCACCCTTACCGGCAATGGCAGTAACTGGGCAGTTGCTCATCAATCTGTGGAGTACGACATTAAGCAAGCGATGCTTCGGTTTGAGGAGAGCGGGTATCTGAGAGAGGCGGGTGTGATGGCCCGGCTCTTTATGCGGGAAGTGGAAACAGCGACATTTCAGATAGTGCCGTTTCTAAAGCTGTTTCATGCGATGGCTGCAGAAGCAGGCTCGGAACCACCGTTGGACGAAGTGTTTGCAACATTTAAGGTGTGGTAATTGAACAGCCCTGGCACGAAAATCGAGCCAGGGCTGATTTCATAAACTCTGTAGAGGAAGCAACTTATTTCCGGCGGCGGCGCCTCACCACCCAACCGGCCGTGCCAACCAGGCCGATAGCCATAGTAGCCGCAGATCCAGGTTCTGGTGTGGTAGTTATGTCTCCAATTTGAATGGCGATATTGGAGCTGGAAGAGACACCAAATAAGTTATTGTGTGCCGGATCCGAATAGGTATACATGTCAATTGTACCGGCATGTTCTGTGCCGCCCAGGTAATCACGATTGTACAGCCCCTGGGGCGTGGAACTATCGGTGAAAATCCTGGAGATTATGCCCGTATAGCTTTCCCCGGCAGCGATTCCCAGAGGGTTGTAAGCCCAGAATGTGAAGTCAGGATTGTCATATGGGCCGGCTATATAGGCCCCATTTTGAAATGTCAATTGCTGACCATTTGCCTGTGTGAGCGACCAGAAACTGAGGCCATTTACGTACAGGGTTTGCCCACTGGTGTTGGTAACGGTACCAGTAATATCAAACTCCTGACCGGAGGTGGACTTCCCATCTGGCGGATCGGCCGGGATTACTGCCGAAACAGGAAAGTGAAAGAACCCGCCGTTGTCCCACGCTACAGTAAACTGTGCATGCGCTGGCAGCCCCACCGTTAGTGAAATCCATGCAATAACGAGTGCCAATCCAAGCCGATGCTTAGCGGCTGTGTTGATAGTTGCGCATTTTCTATGATTGATGCGTTTCACGTTGCGTCTCCCAGTTGCCCGCCCTGAATGTCTGTTTCGCGGTGCTTACGGCATTGTAAACCCCTAATCCGAAACAACTCCGAAACCTGCCAATTTGCAGATGGTAAAGGGACAGGCATTCCCTACTTAGATCGCTAATATTGGCTTGCAACACCTGAAGTTATAAAGCGAATTTACGCAAGGGAGACTTCGAGGGATGCCAGATTTATGCCGCATTGAGATACTTGGTAAAACGCAACTCAAGAATAGTTTCGGCGATACGGTACCATTCCGAAATCGTAAAGCGCTACATTTGCTCACTTATCTGTGCATTCATGCAGATACGGATGTTTCGCGAGATGTTCTGATCGATATCTACTGGCCCGATCTTGACATCGACTCGGCGAGAGACAATTTGAGTACAGCGCTTGGCGTTGTTCGGCGATCACTGGATGCCGCCGGATGTAGTTCTGCCGAAGTACTGCTGGCCGATCACCGCCGAGTTTGCCTGCGCGGCGGGGCCATTACGGCCGACTACGCCGAATTTGAAGCCGCAGTGCAAGGAGCAGAACAGGCTACAGCCCTGGAGGGACGCAAACGCCTACTGCTACATGCGCTCACGATGTACACAGGGGAGGCTCTTCCCGGGGTTTATATGGATTGGGCATTGCTGGCGAGAGATCGCATTCAAACGCGATGGCTGGAGTGCATCCGAAGTTTGCTGCAGTTGTTGTTGCAAGGCGGCGAATATCAACGTGTGTTAGAGATCTCGGCGAAAGCGTTGGAGGCAGAACCCTGTGATGAGATAGCGTGCCGTGCGCGTATGCGTGCCTTTTATGCGCTAGGGCACACTGGTGCTGCCCTTGAATGTTACAAACAGTTGGAAGCCCGGTTGGCATCGGAATTTAATGCGTCTCCCTCCCAAAAGACAAGAGAGCTGGCGCTGCGACTGACGCTTTCTTGCCCAGGGCAATCGTCTGTTACAGACGGCGCGAGTGCTGCTCCAAACGTAACACGGTACGAGCCATCCAGAGTGCTATTTCCTTCATACCGCACCAGGCTGTATGGCCGTTCGAGCGAACTAGACGCGCTCTGCGTGCTGTTACAATCCCATAATGAATACGAACGTTTGATCACAATTACTGGTCCGGGCGGCGTAGGTAAAACCCGCCTCATAACAGAAGCGATACATCGTATTGCTCCTGATATGACCTACGGAATTTGCTGTGTATCTCTCGCAGACCTCTCAGATGCATCTTTGCTCTGTTTCACTCTTGCGCAGGCACTGAATGTGAAGTGTACAGAGGGAGTGTTGCCAGTTGACTCACTCACTGTTGCACTTGACGGTCTGAACCTGTTGTTAGTGCTGGATAACTTTGAGCAGATTGTTGAAGATGGAGCCAATATTGTTGCAGACCTGCTTGGGCGATTACCGGATATTCGCATAGTCATTACCTCGAGAATGCGCCTGGAGATTGACGGCGAACGCCAATTTCAAGTGTATCCGCTGCCTGCAGCTGGTGTGGCTGCGGCGGAAACAGTCACCACTGAAGCTAGTGTCGGCCCCGGCGTGGCGATGTTCGCAGACAGGGCGCGCCTGGTTCACCCAGAGTTCGAGCTCACTGCCGACAATATTACAGATGTGCGCAGCCTATGCGCCTCACTGGATGGCCTGCCACTTGCCATAGAGCTGGCGGCGGGTTGGATATCTGTAATGACACCGGGCCAGATCTCAACCACGCTCGAAAGACGCTTTGAGCTACTGGTAAGCCGAAGGCGAGATTCACTTCCACGCCACCGAAGCCTGTATGCTGCAATAGAGGCCAGCTACCGGTTACTGCCGCCCGAGGCGCAGAGCCTACTTCGCATCATTGCGGTATTTCGGGGTGGGTTTACAACTGCCCAGGTTACTGCATGCGTTAAAGAACTAAATACCTCTGTGCCAGGAAGTTTTGATGAGCAGAAGCTGGTTTCAGCACTTGCCGCCCTGCAATCCAGCTCTTTGCTTCAAACCGAACACAGCTCAATCCCCGGTTGTGAAAATCCGAAGTTTATCCAACTGGAGTCTATTCGTGAATTTGGCATTGAGCGGAGTAGAGGTTGGCAGTGCACCCTGCTTCACAATGCCCATGCGCTCACCTTTCAGAGGCGGTTGAGGGCAGTGAGGGCGGAACTTGCCGATACCGTTAATACTACCGAGCATCGCCTGGGTGCCCGTTTGAACGAAATTGAGCGTGACCTGGATAATCTGAGAAGCGCATTGCGCTGGTTGCTGATTGATGGAGACCTGGCAGTTGGTGCCCAGCTACTTGTGGATCTGGACTGGTTCTGGATGGTGCGAGATTATGCCTCTGAACGGATGGAATGGACCGAGATTGCATACCAGAGAACCCGTAATACTAATATAGATCAGAGATTGCGGGATCTTGTTGCGATCTGCCGGTTCCACCACCGCACTGCGGAAGAAAAGCTGCAATGGTATGCCGAAGAGATAGCGGTGGCTCGCCAGTTGGGGCATCACGATAGGCTGGCCGGATTTCTTGTTTATTACGGCGATAACTCCCCTGTGCGCTAACAATGTATCATATCTCTGCCGTCGATTTTGCCTTGCTGTTTCCTTGCCAACTGAAGCCCAAGCGCTATGTCTTGTAGTCGTCGCAGTCCGATCCAGAGCCGCTTTACTCCCGGTGGAGGCGCGTTCTTGTAATACT
>CAIONQ010000116.1 GCA_903859705.1 uncultured Chthonomonas sp. | reverse complement strand
CCACACAATAGCTTAAAGTCAGAAGAATTAGGCCACCTCAAAATTCTCTTGAGGTGGTCATTATTTTACGCTTACTATAGCTATGCGCACCAGAATTACGTTTGAACTCTGGATACAAGCCGCCCACCAATTCCTATTAGCTTTAACCCCGCCTCTCAGGCAGATGCATCTCAGCCCGCCTCCTTCACTGCTGCCCGGGCTTCCTATACACCATCACCCGGGCGCACTCATTGAACAACCCTATATCCAGATCATCCGTCACGAGCCCAGGCACATCGGCACCCAGCAACTCTCGCGCCTTCACGCGCAGGTTACTCATGGTATTTCGGTGTATGCCGATGGTCTCCGCAATCTCAACATTGGCATAACCATGCGAATGCAGATTCAATGGCCACGCATAAACTAGTCCCAGAGCATCAATTCGCCGCTCATTTGTTGAGCGACAGGGCGGCGCAGCCGCTGTTCATATGAGCTGGAAACAATTCCGCCGCAATTCAAGTTTATATGCGTGATAAACGGGATTATCACGTCTAATTTGCACTCGGTATCTGCTACAAACATCCACCCCTATCCCCACACTCTCATCCAGTACACCCCTGCCCCAATGCCTGAGCATGCGGCGATCACATCGCCGCTCCAAGACTACTCGCTCTTGTGCCTGGCTCACCTCCGCGCTTCTGTCTCTCCGCCTGAGCAGGACTCCACGCCCCCAATCAGGAACCTGTCCGGGATTAATCATTGAGGGGCGGGTCTGTACGAATGATGCCTTTCTGTCACCACTTTTCTACATTTGCCATTACGGCCCTGGGGCTGGTTTTTGCGGGGGCTGCGTTTGCTGGCCCGCCAGGCAGCAGCGAACCGCCCTTGGTTGCTGGCAGAAAAATTCTGCCGCCAGCCGTGGATTTAAAACCCATTTTTCAGAGTTATCACCTTTCGGTTCGGCGCCAGGGGCCGCGCGGTACCTGCTCCGTTTTTGCAGTTACGCATGCGCTGGAGTATGCGCTGGCTGTTAAGAACAACCAGGGTGTGCCGATGAGCGTTGAATTCCTGAACTGGGCAGGGCATGAAACTGCCGGGAGAGCAGCCGATGGAGGCTTCTTTTCCGAACTCTGGAACGGCTATGAGAAGCATGGTGTGTGCCCGGAGGAGCTTCTGCCATACCAGCAGACTTATAACCATGAGCTGCCGATTGCTACCGAGGTTGCCGCAAAGGCTAAGGAAGCATTGAGCCCACGCGTTGGTTTGCACTGGATTAAGGAGTGGGACCCGCATACTGGCCTCACCGAAACGCAACTGCAGGCAGTTAAATCTGCCCTGGTGCGCCGATGGCCGGTGCTTGGCGGCTTCCGGTGGCCAAAGACGCCCGTATGGAATGCCGGGCTGTTACAGATGTGTGCCGCAGAAGATGTTTTCGATGGCCACTCTGTGCTGCTTTCTGGCTATCAAGATGATCCCGCGCAACCAGGGGGCGGTTACTTTCTCATCAGAAATTCCGGTGGAGATGGGCCAGATGGCAAGATGCCTTACGCCTATGTTGCGGCCTACATGAACGATGCCGCCTTTATCAGTGTTTTGAACAAAACACCACCCGTCCTGCCTACAAATCCCGTTAAGCCTGTTTCCCCATAGATGGAGTTATAACCATGAGTGCACTGGACGACATTCTGGGTTCCCTTGCGCGCAAGCCCGTTGGCCGCTGCAAGCGCATCTCCAGCAATGAACAACCGGACTGGAACGATAGCAACTTCGACATGACTCCCCTGCCCCCGGGCGAGGTTCTGGAACTGCCGGTTATTAAGGGCCCGGGCTATATCAACCACATCTGGCTAACCAGCCATGCTGGAGGCGTTAACGAACTAAATGCACTCAGCATTCGCATCTACTGGGATGGGCGGGAAGTGCCCGGCGTTGAGGCCCCGCTGGGAGAGTTTTTCGCAGTGGGGCAGGGCAAACCAGCCGAGGTGGATAGCTTCCCCGTGCAGGTATCGCCAACGGGCAGCTTAAGCTGCTACTGGAAGATGCCCTTCCGAGAATCTGCCCGCATTGTGATTACCAACGATAATCTGGACCGCACCTCCGGCCTCTACTGGCAGGTGGATTACGTTGAACTACCAGAACTGCCGGAAGATACAGCCTATTTCCACGCATGGTATCGGCAGGAGTACCCTGCCTACTCCGGGCAGGATTATCTGCTGGCCGATATTAAGGGCAGCGGCAACTATGTTGGCACTGTTATGTCTTTCACGATGGCGCAGGATGGCTGGTTCGGGGAAGGCGATGACTTCTTCTATATAGATGGCGAAGCCGTCCCCAGCCTGCAGGGCACAGGCAGCGAAGACTATTTTAATGACGCATGGGGCTTCCGAAGGCGCAACTCCACCTGGTTTGGCCAACCCCGCTGGACCGGATGGAGTGCCGGAGACCATGGGATCTGCTATCGGTGGCATATACTGGACCCCGTTGGGTTTACCGAAAGCCTGAAGGTAACCATAGAGCACAAGGGCAACGAAGCCGATTCGGTGGATGGCTGGTTCTTCGAGCGGCCAGATTTCATCAACAGTGTGGCATTCTGGTATCAAACCGGGTTGCCCGCCGGCAAAGCGGATCTGCCCCCATGGCCGGAGCGCTGCGTGCCGTGGCGTAACTACTGCCTGGTGCGCTCATTCCTGGCTACGAGCCAGGATCCCCCTACCGACGTTCGCCCGGTAAGCGTGCAAACCACCGGCTTTTTCGGTGGCCGCCCGGCACTCAAATGGGAAAGCCCTCTCCCACAATCCACCCTTACCATCCCATTCCCGGTTACCGAAAGTGGCAAACAGGCGGTTCGGTTGATCCTGCTAAAGTCTTCCGATAGCGGTGTGTTTGACATTCTATTGGATGGAGATACCGTTCTTGAAGGCTGTTCGTTGCGATCCGAAGAAGAAGATGAGTTAGATCTGCTTCTTGGCACCTTTGATTTGAACGCGGGGCAACACCTCATTGCTTTCCGGGCAAGGGCAACCCACGCTGGCATGGCCAACAACCTCTCGGTTGAGATGGTGCGAACGCTGAAGCTGCCGGAACCCGGCGGAAGGGCGATTAAAAACCACAACGAAGCCCACTTTGTACGACTGGGTATCGGCAGGGCAACCTATGCATACAGGCTGGCATACGGTGAACTGCCGGAGTCGTTGGAGGCACTGGTTGCTTCCGGCATTATGGAGGCGCGCTATCTGTTGGATGAAAATGGCGGGCCACTTTCGTGCCACAGGGAAGCCGACAGACTGGTAGTTTCCAGCCCTGCCCCGGATGGGTGGACCCACCACTGGTTTGGCACCGACGCTCGACGATAGTACTGAGATGATAAGGAAACAGACAGGTATGAGAACCAATCGTTTGGTAGCGGGTGCGGCGCTGCTTGCATGCGGCCTGGCGGCCCTGCTAAACACGGCACCCGTTGCAGCACAGGATGATGCTGGCCCACTTTCGGGGCTT
>CAIONQ010000115.1 GCA_903859705.1 uncultured Chthonomonas sp. | reverse complement strand
GGTGATATTAGCCGATAACTTTTGGGCCTCTCCTAACCTCTCCCCGATGGCTCGTACCTCGCCGTGAGAGGAAGTTATGGCGGCAACGGTACCGTTTGGTAGAGGTGTGGTGTGGTTGGGAGGTGGTGGGCCTCTCCTTGTCTCTCCACTTAGCTCGTTCCTCGCGTGGAGAGGAAGTTGTGGCGCGCACGCACGGTACCGTTGGGCAATGGTTTGGCGGAAGGCGGCAGCTTTTCCTGCACTACGTGCCGCCCTGCTCTAACGCTGAGTCCCTCATTCTTCGGGCACGGCACAGAACACCTCTTCTCCTCTCCCACATTTGCTCGCAAGCTCGCGGGGAGAGGAACATGATGCGCGCCTGGCGGGTGGGTGGGCAGGCATTGCCGTTGTTTCGTTAGTTCAGCTTTGTTTCCCAGTGGCCTTCTGCGCCGAGGCGGCCGCAGCGTGTGGAGACCGTTACTGCGACCCTTGCACGGTTAAAGGTGGTGCGGCTGAAGCCCTGGGCAAGCGCAACCTCTTCCAGTTCTATTGAAGGCATAGGGCCTTTGGCCAATGTAGCGCGCAAAAATAGCACCGCCCTGTCGTACGCTGTGGAGCGCGACGGTTGATCTGCGGAGCCAGCCAGTAGCGCAGCACCATTTAGTGCTGGATCCTGGCGGTCCCAGGCAACGTGCGTGCAGCCAGTGGTGGCATTCGGTTCAAAGTGAAAACAGCACGCAGCTGGCGCAGCAGAAAGGTTGCCTTTCAAGAGAGTAAGCACGCGTCCTACGGGGTTGCCCGGTTCACGCACTATGGACATAACAGAGCGTGCCACCGCTGTTAGTACGTGGCTGCCGGCAGATCTTGCGAGCGCGTTTCCTCGTTCATTCTTAATAACATGGTGAACAATCACGATGGCCGCACCGCTCGACGTTCCAATTCGGGCCAGGGGGGTGAGAAGCATTCGCATTTGCCGGTCTTTACCGATATCAAAATCCTCCATAAAGGCAGACAGCGGATCAAACACGATAAGTGCCGCCCTGTATTTTTCGGCGAGAGTCACCAGGCGTTCCGCATCTGCAATTAGCCCCTGAGCTGTGCCAGCAAATACGCGCACGCGATCAAGATCGGCGCCTGCGGTTATGAGGCGCGGCCGCACTGTATCGTACAGGTTATCCTCCATATTCAACATTAGCACGCTTGCCGGTTCCGCCGCCTTTTCGCAAAACGGCATTGGCCTGCCTGTGGTAACACGCGCTGCGATGTCTGTTACAAACTGCGATTTCCCAAGACCGGCCTCGCCGACGACAAAGCTCACCTTGCCGGCCGGAATAAATCCTGGAAACAACCAGTCCACCGGTATAACCGGGGCGTTCGCAATCGAATAACTCATGTCGTACAGATCGTCTTCGGCATCCATTGGCTGCGGCAACTTCCTCATGTTGGCCTCCTCTGGATATAGTATACATGCGTCTAGTTAAAATAGGAATAGGGAACACGGGTCCCAGGGAGCAAGGGAGCAAGGGAACAAGGGAACGAGTGTGCCGCCTGCCGTTTTCCCTAAATGTGGCGCTTAAGCAGGAGTTAGAGTGCCTGACGGCGTACGGTTGGGCATGAATTTCCTTTCCGTTCCGCGGGAAAAGCCGGAACAACCTGGCACTGATAATGGCGCGCCTTCTTTTCGACCCATCCGTAACCCCCTGCTAAGATGCTGGCGTAATACTATGCTGGCGGCGTATGAGTCTCCACAGACTGTGCTTCTTAGCAGCGTGTGGTATCCATTTCTGTCGTTGATGATTGGCAGCATGCTGGAGCACCTGCTGCAACACAATCTTGGTGCGCTGAGGGCCAGCATAACAGGTGCCATTGTTGGCCTTATGTTTGCGCCGCCTGGCATGCTGTTTAGCGCCACTGCCGTTTACAGAGCGCTTCACCCCGGAAAATTTAGAGATGCCGAGACCGCTGGTTTGCTGCGCAGACCCACAGCAGTGAAAGCCTCGTTTCTGATCCTTTTGCCTTCTCTGCTTGCGGCTTGCTTTGCAGTTGCTGGCCTATTTGTATATTCTCGGCTGCCGGTGCCATTTGGCCCCATACTCACCGTAATTACAGCATATGCAGCTGCCACGTGGTATGCCTTCGCTTTTTTGCATCCGGCGGTTCTGATAACCGTTCTGCTTGGTGAACAGCGGGAACAGGGCGTGGGTGGTGTGGTTCGCACTGTGTTTAGCACATCCTGGCAGCTTCTGGTTACTGCACCAACTTTCCACTTTTGTAACCTGTTTGCGGCCGGGCTCGTTGCTGCGCTGTGCGCTCGCACTGTTTTTCTGGTTCCTATTGCGCTTGGTGGCGTTGTAATGCTGCTGAGCGCTGTATCCGTTGATCAACGCCTTGCCGAGCTGAAGAGTACAAAGGCCGGCACTGAGCATCCCGAAGGAGATCTCTCTCTGTGAATGAAGTAACCTGCCTTGGAATTCTTGTGGCCGACGTTGTTGGCAAGCCGATCGATACCTTGCCAGCACGAGGTCGGCTTTCGCTGGTGGACCGCATGGAGCTCCATTCCGGCGGTTGTGCAGCCAACACCGGTGTGGGCCTGGCGCGACTTGGCGTTAAGACGGCTATAGTTGGCAAGGTTGGCAAAGATGGCTTCGGGGACTTTCTGGTTAACCAGTTTGACCATTACGGCATAGATACAACGGGTGTAGCGCGGGATGAAACTTCCGCCACATCCTCTACCATGGTTCTGGTTCATGGCGATGGCGAGCGAAGCTTCATCCACTATCTGGGTGCCAATGCCACGCTGTGTGCCGCGGATCTGGATTTGGCCAAACTTTACGATACTAAGATTTTGCATGTTGCCGGCGCACTCGTTATGCCATCTATTGATGGCGAACCTACCGGGGAGCTATTGAAAGAGGCCAGGAACCGGGGTGTTATTACCGCACTGGATACGGTGTGGGATGCAACCGGCGCCTGGATGAGCAAGCTTGCACCCGCGTTGCCATATACCGATTATTTTTTGCCGAGCTATGAAGAGGCACGTATGCTGGCTGGTGGGCTGGATACGCCGGAGGATGTGGCCTCGTTTTTGATTGATGCGGGTGTTAAGTGCGTGGGCCTCAAACTGGGTGAAAAGGGCTGCTATTTCAAAACAGAGGCCGGAGATTGCCTGAAGCTGCCGATTTTGCCCGTGAATGCGATTGATGCGCTTGGGGCGGGGGATGCGTTTGTTGCAGGATTTCTTGCTGGACTTGTGCGCGGGTGGGACCTGGAGGAGTGTGCACGGTTTGCAGTGGCCGTAGGTGCCAGCTGTGTTACCGCTCTTGGCGCTACCACCGGCATCAAGAGCTTTGACGAGACCATGAACTTCTTGAAGATGTTCGAAGAAGCCCGTGGCTGATAGCGCAGCACTCTCTCACCGCATACGGGCAGGCATCGTTGCGCCAGACAGGGCGCAATGCGGCATTTCAGACTACACTCGTGGTTTGAACAGTGCCCTGCTACAGCTACCCGGGGTTGAGATAGTGCGGCTGGAAGCGTATCCGGAGGCCTCTGAGGCGGCATCGCCGATGGCAGCGCTGGCAGAGTATCCAACCAGAAAACAACTGTTTCGTGAGCTCGGGAAACGCGCCTCCGCACCGCCGGCAGACATTGTTCATGTTCAGCATGAGTTTTCTCTGCTTGGCGGGGCGGCACCCCACAAATGCCAAGCGGTGGCGCTGTATTCTGGCATATCGGTGCCGATTGTGCTGACGGTACATGAGGTGCTTCAGGAGACTGGCAGTGCCCTGAAACGCGGCGCGCTGCACCATGCCAACCGAGTAAACCTGACGAACCCCGCTATCAAGCGCTGGATTGTACATACCTCCGATGATAAGGCACGCCTGCAGGGCCTGGGGGTAGCCGCTGACCGCATTCATATAATTCCAGTGCCCGTGCCGCAGGCTTCTCACGGTGAGGCGACCGATGTTGAGGAGGCTGCCCGAAATCTGGGGATAGAGGGCAAGAGAGTAGTTACGATTTTCGGGTTTATATCACGTAAGAAGGCGCATGCTGATGCCGTGGAAGCGATGAAGTATCTGCCGGAGGATGTTGTGCTTTTGATCGCCGGGGGGCAGCATCCTCAGGATTTTACGGATTATGTGCCGGGAGTTAGGCAGCGCATTGTAGAGCTTGGCCTGCAGGAGCGCGTGTTGATAACGGGTTTTCTGCCTGACGATGCTGTTGCCAATGTGATGGCGGTATCCCGGGTGGCCGCAGCGCCGTTCCATGTGTGTTCCGGGTCGGCCTCGGTGGCGCATCTTATCGCCAGTGGTGTGCCGGTGGTGGCATCCGACATCACGCCGTTTGCCGAGATCGAGAGAGACACGCCGGGCGCATTGACGCTGTTCCCCGTTGGGGAGCCAAGAGCACTTGCAGAAGTATTGACGCGCTTGCTGGAATCGGAGACCGTGCGCAACACTGCAATAGAAGCAGGATACCTCTACGCAAGAAAGCACTCGCCGGTTGCGGCGGCCGCTGCAACCGTAGAGGTATATAGATTGGCGATGGCGGCCTGATATGAAAATTGTTATGGATGCCCGGGTGCTTACGGGTAGGTTTACGGGCGACAGGACCTACTGGAAAAGTTTGATACACTCGCTGGCTGCGATCGATAGTGAGAACGAGTATCTGCTGCTATCGAGAACGCCGATTGAGCCGACTGAGCTGCCCACAACACCCAACTTTGTGGCGCAGGTGGTGCCTGCAAAAAATGAGCGGACCTGGACTATGTTTGCCCTGCCCGCTGCGGCACGGGCTGCCAGGGCAAACCTGATTCACGGGCAGTACACCATGCCACCCAAAATCCTGTGCCCATGCCCGTTTGTTACTACGGTTCACGATGTATCTTTCCAGATATTTCCGGAGTGGTTCCCATTGCGGGACCGGATATTGATGAACGTTACGGTGCCAGCTTCCATGAGATCGGCTGCCCATGTAATTACAGATTCAGAGAGTTCTCGCAAAGATATACTCAGGGCTTATGGTTTGCCTCCTGCCCATGTTTCTGCAATTTTGCTTGGGCTCACTCCCGGTTTTGAGCAAGCATCGGCAGGTGGTGAGGCTGCTATACAGCGAGATCGGAAGTTGATTGAAGAACGGTATGGCATAGCCGACCCCTTTATTCTTTGCCTTGGTGTGCTGCAACCTCGTAAGAACCTTAACAGGCTGGCAGAAGCCTATGGTAAATTAAAGGCAAGATACGGGCTGCCACACAAGCTGGTGTTTGTTGGCAAGGCTGGATGGCTGCAGGGCCGCCAGGCGATACTGGATGCCGCGAAGAGTACGGGGGGCGATGCGGTTACCGAGGATATCCTGTTTCCGGGGTATGCTCCGGATGATGAGCTTGCCGTGTGGTACCGGGCTGCAGACCTGTTTGTGCACCCATCCTTGTATGAGGGGTTCGGTATTCCGCCACTCGAGGCTATGGCCTGCGGTACGCCCCTTGTAGTATCCAATGCACCG
Organism: uncultured Chthonomonas sp.; assembly: GCA_903859705.1. Classification (GTDB taxonomy): domain Bacteria; phylum Armatimonadota; class Chthonomonadetes; order Chthonomonadales; family Chthonomonadaceae; genus CAIXIX01. The sequence continues at coordinate 24,714 of CAIONQ010000115.1, read as the reverse complement.
GCGTTGCCAGAGATAGTGGGGGATGTTGCGCTACAGCCAGACCCAATGGACATTGATGGCTGGGCTGAAGCCATGTATCGCGTGCTGACGGATGCTGAGCTTCGGGCAGATATGCGAGCCGCTGGCCCACAACGTGCTATCGAATTTTCGTGGCAAGAAACTGCCCGTAAAACACTGCAGATTTATGAGACGGCGGCAGCTAAATTCAAAGGCTGACTGCGTGAGGGAAAAATGGCTACTGAAGGTACCGCACCACAGCAAAAATTGGACGAATGGTTTCTGAAACTGCTTGCGTGCCCGGGGTGTGATGAACGCAGGGCGCTTACGCTTAATGCTGAAGGCACAGGGTTGAAGTGCGCCTGTGGTAAGTACCTGTTCCCGGTTACGGATGGCATACCGGTGTTGCTGCTAGACAACGCAGAAATACTTGATGCTGACAAGACAGCAGGCGAGCTAAGTTGTGGAGAGGGAGACAAGAAGTGATAAAGATCTGCCTGATCCACGGCCCCAATATCAATTTGCTCGGCATGCGAGAAGCCAACATCTACGGAACCATGACGTTTGATGAGGTTAACAGATCCATCAAAGAGCATGCAAAATCTAAAGGCATCGAAATCAGGATATTTCAATCCAACCATGAGGGTGAAATTGTAGATAATATCCACGAAGCTCGGGAGTGGGCCGATGCTATTATTATTAACCCCGGTGCCTACACCCATTACAGCTACTCCATTCGGGATGCTATAACCGGGGTTCGGCTCCCGGCTATCGAAGTGCATATCTCCAATGTGCATGCTCGAGAAGAGTTCCGGCGTAATTCTGTGATTTCTCCGATTGTTGTGGGGCAGATTGTTGGCATGGGAACCTATGGATACCTGTTGGCAGTAGATGCCATTAAGCACATTGTGGAACAGAGCCATCAGTAAGGGGTATTTAATGCGGAGAGTGTTGCCGACCGGCGTGAGCGTTTTGGGATTGGTGGTTTGCATTTCTGGCCTTTGCCAGGCTCCTATAGTGCAACCACCGAATGGGCCCGGTGCTGCTCCGCCCAAAAAGGGCAAGTCCGCTCCTGCTATAGCGCCTGGTAAAGGTGGCGCAGGCCTCATTCCGATTGTGCTCAACTACCATCCTGTGCATGGCGAAATGGTTGTGGATGGGCTTGTGAATGGCAACAACCCTGCACAGTTTGTAATTGCTACTGGCCTTAACCACTCCACAGTTAGCCCAGAGGATGTTGCGCGATTTGAACTGAAGCCAGGTGACAAGCAGCAAAAGGTAACGTTCTTAGACATTAGCTGCGAAGGGCCCATAGCATCCGTAAAATCGATTCGGCTTGGCGCAGGCACGGTGCAGAACCTGGATGTAACACAGGCAAGCCTGTGGCCATTGCTTACAAAAGAGTATACCGGAGATCTGCCGGGTTGCTGGCTTGGTGCCGATTGGCTTTCCCATTTTCAGGTAATGCTTGATTTCGAGCAGCACTCCATTATTCTCAGTCGGCCAGATAGCCCGTTTATAAAGTCTGCAGGTTCTGCCATTGTGCCGTTCAAAATGAAAGCCGGGAGGCCAGTTGTAAAGATAAACGCCGGGGCCGCTGGCACTTTTGAGGCAGTTCTGGATACCGCCTCAATGGGCACGTTAATCCCAAGTGCCGGGGCACAAAAGCTAAAGGGTAAGAAGGGAACCACTGCGCCCAGTGGTGTAAATGATGTGGCTGGCGGTAAGATGGTGCGCGTTATCGTGCCATCCATTGCGCTGGGTAAGGCGCAAGTGAAAAACCTTATGGCGGTGAGTTTGGGGCCAAATGCAAAGGCAGGATCAGATAAGACGATGGCGGTAATTGGCCAGGATTTTATGCGTCATTTCCGAATTATTATTAGTTTTACCAGGCAGCAAATTCAGATACTGCCACCTGCATCTCAAGACAAACCTGAAGAACCCGGTACGTAATAAACCTGCCAGCAGGGGCTGCTGGCAATATCTATCCAGATTTAAGAAGTGCAGGCCAGTTCGAGTAACCTGTCTGCGTATTCCTTTAGTGATTGTCCGTTTCTAACTGCGGCTATCCAACGTGATGGGATACCCGAGTATCCGAAGCGTGCTCCCGCTATGGCACCGGTGATGGCTCCGATAGTGTCTGCATCGCCGCCCAGGTTGATGCATTTAACTATTGCTTCTTCAAAGCTCTCTGCGTGCAGAAAGTGCCATAGAGAGACTTCGAGCGTATCCAGTACCCAGCCTGTTGGCTGAGCAGCACATTCCGGGCCCATGGCTCTGCCAATGCGTTCTGTAAGCTCTGGTGCTACCCCTGCAATGGCCTCGTACGCAGACTCTATGGCATCTACCGTGCGAACTCCGTGCAATAGGGCTGAGATAAGCACATTTACGAAAACACAGGCCTGTTCGCAATCTGGATGAGCATGAGTAATGCGGGAGAGAATAGGTGATAGTTCTGAGAGAAATTCGGGATGCCTGAAGAAGAAGAGTGAAAGGGGCGCACATCGCATGAGAGAGCCGTTACCAGCATCATCTGGCTGCATCTCATGAGTTTGTAGGGAGGCCGTTTCCCAGGTTTCCCCGGCAGCTATAGATTGCAGAACACGATTGGTGTGCACACCGATGTCTTTTGGTTGGGACTTTAGCCACTCTACGAATCTGCCGGCGATATCATCTGGATCGAAAACCCGCTTCACCAGCAGGCTCTCGGTGACGCACAGAGACATAGCCGTGTCGTCGGTCCATTCGCCAGGCTGCAGTTGCTGCCAGCCGCCGCCAATCATTTCGGTAACAAATGCGCCATCCTGTGAAGGTGGTTGAAATTCAAGTGGTCCGCCGAGTGCATCGCCTATTGCGAGGCCAACGAGCACACCGCGAAACCGGTCCTGAAGAACACTGTACTCTGTCAGATCACTCATTTTGGGGGGTGTGTCCTGAAGCATGAAAGCGGGCACCTGCAATTGCCGATGCCCGCGATATTCCGAAATGGAACGGTGTTGGTTACTCTATTGTAACCGTGTTCATTCGGTCGCCATTGCGCAGTTTGAGGGCGTTCTCCAGGCCCGAGGTAACCTTGCCAAAAACTGCATAGTTCATATCCAGGAACGATGCTGCTGCCAGTGTGATGTAGAACTGGCTGGAAGCGCTGTTAGGATCTGAAGAGCGTGCCATGGCAACAACGCCGGCTTCGGAGTGCTTCAGTGCCGGGGTAACTTCCAGCGGAATGTTCCGCTTGGAGCCGCCCATGCCGGTACCCTGCGGGCAACCGCCCTGAATTACGAAACCCGGCTCATAGCGGTGGAAGGTAAGGCCATTGTAGAATCCATTTTCGGCCAGCTCGATGAAGTTCTGCGCAGTAATCGGCGCCAGATCCTCGCTAAGTTCAAACTTAATTTCACCCTGTGTGGTGTTGAGCACTGCTGTGCGGTTCGCCATCTGCGTGGCCTCCTAAAAAACGATTGCTTCTTCCGGCTTTATCGCCGCCAGAATCCACACATTGTAGCACAATACCTGCCCTGCCAACGGTACCAGTGCTTGCCTTATGTGGCAGGATTTGAGTGCCAGCAGAACCAATAAAGGAACATAAACAAGGCAGAAAGTTGTTGTTGAGGTGCTTTGCAGCTCAATAATAGGAGGCAAGATTTTGAAGCGGATTTCAGCAGAAGCGCCTGGACGTTGTGGAATTGCGGGCAACCCATCCGATATGTACGGTGGCTCCGTAGTATCCTGCACGGTTGCAGAACGCGCAAAATGCGTAATTGAATACGGTAGCCACACAGGTTTCGTACTGGTTAATGGAGATGAGCGAGGTAACCTGCAAACAGCTGCTGACCTGACACTGCGGGGTGATAAGCTGGATATTGCGCGCGCTGCACTCACCTTTTTACAGGTAGACCCTGCAGAGCACAACCTGGTGTTGAGCCTGGACACACAGATACCGATGCGCGCTGGGATGGCAGGCTCTACGGCCATGCTTGCCGCCATAGTTGGCGCTCTTGATGCGTACCTTGGTTTGGGGCTTAATCCTTATGAAACTGCAGAGACTATGCGGAAGATAGAGGCCCGTGTAATGGGCGTTGTGTGCGGATATCAGGACCAGCACATGGCGGTGTTCGGCGGCCTTAATTTTATGACATTTGTTGGCAAAGAGAGCCTGAAACAGGAAGATGCAGATCCGCTTGCGGTTGTTGAGCCGCTGGCAGGGCTGCTGTTGCCTGTGCCGCTGATACTGGCACATACGGGCATTCAGCATCACTCTGGCACCGTTCACAAATCGCCCAGAGAGCGGTGGCTGGCTGGCGAACCAAAAGTAAGGCAAAATTACGCCCGAATTGGGCAACTTGGCTGGCTTGCGAAGAAGGCACTGCTAAAGGCAGATTGGGGCACGCTTGGCGCGATAATGGATGAAAACCATGCGCTTGTGGCAGAACTGGGTGGCTCTGGACCAGCAAATGATAAGCTGATAGAAACGGCCAGATCTGCGGGAGCGTATGGCGCGAAGCTTGCCGGAGCTGGCGGTGGTGGAACGATAATTGCGCTTACCGATGACCCCGAAACGGTTGGTAAGGCATTGATGGAAGCAGGCGCAGAAACGCTGCTGTATCCGCGCCCTGGAGCAGGGCTGAAAGTAACACTGGAAGAAGTATGAGGTTAGAACGAAACCGCCCTGGATATACTATCGCTGGATTGCTGGTTGCCGCCATTGGATTGCTGGCGCCGGTGGGTGCGTGTGCCCAATTGATGGCCGGCGCGGCCAGAGTGGATATAACGCCCGACCCGGCGGCAATCAAAACGCCTCTTGGCGGTTATGCCGGGCGGTATGCAAAGCCGGCTACCGGCATCCATGATCGCGTGTATGCAAGGGCTCTGGCATTATCTAACGGCGATAATGGAGTGGTGCTTACGTCTTTGGATCTGTGCTTCTTCCCGGCTGCGGCGCGTGCCGAAGTAATGAAGCGAGTAACGGCTGCGGCGGTGCCCGGCCTTTCTGCGGCAAATGTGCTTATAAGCGCGACACACTCTCATTGCGGCCCCGATCCGCTTGCGATGCTGCCCGATAATAAGCTGACCTTTAAGGGATGGACATCCTACTCGCCAGAGCTAACGAGTTTTGAGGCGGATAGGATTGCGCAGGCCATTTTGCTGGCGTTTAAGCGTAAAATGCCAGCGAAGGCTGGTGTTGCCAGCCTGGATTGCACCGGCATGAACCACAATCGGCGCGGCGGCAAGGTTGTAGACCCCGTGATGAGCCTGCTACGCGTAACCGATGATCAGGGGAGATCGTTGGCATCGCTTGTAAACTTCGCTTCTCACCCAACGATTTATGATGAGAAGATGATGGATATCTCGGCGGATTGGCCGGGAGTGATGTGTGGCTGGCTGGAGAAGAAGATGGGAGGAGATGCTGTTGCGCTCTTCCTGAATGGTGCAGAAGGAGATGCCTCACCGGATGGTACGCGTGGAGCTACCGAAGAGGCAAAGGCCGCCGATTATGGCACGAGGCTGGCTGCGAAGGCGTGGGACATACTGCAAGTAATGCAATTGAAGACGGATGTTCCGGTTGCCGTAACGCGAATGGAGGTAACGCTGCCCGCTCACAAGCCGAATGCGCTTTTTGTGATTGCTGCGAGAACATTTGGGGCTACCACAGCCCAGGCGATTGACCTGGTGAACAAGATAATGCCTACGGCAACCACTGCAGAGTTTGTGAGGGTGGGGCCGATGATGATGGCAGCGTTGCCCTGTGAACCCACGGGCGCGCTTGGCGAGCAGATGAAAGCCCTGATACGAAAGGCTGGCTTTGAGATACCGGCCATTGTTGCGCTTACGGACGACTGGATTGCTTACGCGCTAACGCCTGAGCAGTACAAAGAAGGAAATTATGAAACAGGCATGTCCTTCTTTGGTGATCAACTTGGGCCAACACTGGTTAAGGCTGTTGAGACTGGCCTTTTGAAAGCAAGCGGAAAATAGACATCTATTGGGCGGCTGCTTCGGCAGCTGCCCGTCCCCAGTGATCCTTCGGGTAACTGCTTGCAAGGTTCCTCAATATTTCTAAGCCTTCTGCGGATCTGCCAGTGGTTAGTAACGCTTTACCCTTTAGGAACTGAAGCTCCAGACCATCTTGAAGTTCCCGTAGCGCTTGTTCCGTTGTTTTAACGGCTTCGTCTGCCCTATTACTATCCATTTGCATACGCGCAGTGATAGCGGCTTCTGCTTCTTTTACTGCCCGGACCTGGCTTAATTTGAGTGCAGTTGCTATATCGGCTCTGGCAAGTTCCGGTTTGCCAACAGCGTACAGGCAGTTAGCTCGGATGAGTATGAGCTCCGCTTTTATGTCGCGGTCTCGGTCTGCTGTTCTTAGCAGGGCACGTTCCGTTTGTGATGCGGCCTCATCGTACCAGCCCTGCAAAAGGGATGCCTGTGCCAGCAGGCGATGGGCGATGGCGAGGCGGGCATTTACCAGGGGATCATCCTTTGAGATCCCTAGCAGTTGCTCCACCTCTACCAGAGCTTCGCCGTGACGATCCTGCAGGAGCAGAGCTGTGGTGCGTTTTGATCTCAATAGAATACTGAGTAGATCAGGGTCGGCACTTTGCGCACCATCGAGTGCGGCAATTGCGGCAGACCCACAGCCCAGGGACAGCTCAAGATCTGCGATTTGCAAATAGAGATGCCTGGTTGCATCGGGCAGCGGTGCAGACGCCAGGGCCAATCCGTACCACTTGCGTGCATGTACAGGGGCGCCGATCTGTACGGCGGCGGAGCCCAGGAAATAGGCTGGCAGCCACCTCCATGCCAGCACTGATGCCAGTACCGGCAGCAGTGCAACTGGAAGAAGTATTACCTGGCTGCTGGCAAACACTATGAGCAGCACGGCGCCGGACGCCCACAGGCAGGCGTGGGTTACCAGCAGCGTGTAACCGAGGCTGCCAAATATATCTCGATGGCTGGCTGCGTAACCTGCAAACACAACTGCGGCCGTGCCTGCAAGTGCGATAGCACCCAGATACAAGCCAGGATTATGCACGTGCAGCGTGCGAAAGATAACAAACAGGCAGGTGTTGAAACTCCCAGCGAGCACGCCGCCGATTGCAGCGCGCTTACTATTTTTGGACCCACTGGCAATATTAAGAACTGCAAATGTAACCGGCCAGAGGACGAACGTGCTTACGGCAGCCGCAAGAAAGGCCAGACCGATTAATATGACCGATTCTGCAGAGCTCTGTGCAGCCTCCCCTTGTTCTTCCTGAAGGCTGCTGGCAACGCGATTGAGTGCTGCGCGATCTTCTGCTGAAGCGTTTATGGTGTTGGTGAGCGATGCGGCAGACGTGTTGGCGTAGGCACCCAGTAGAGTTAGAAACACGCAGAGGCCGATAAACACACCGGCCATGCGCAGCCTGACGGAGGGTGGGGCGAGCAGGTAGTGCGTATCTCGCGTTACACCAAGCCTATTGATGAACCCTACAATAACTATGAACGCTATGACTATGGCAAACTGGCCACCCTGACCCCCAAAACCGATCTTGAGTGCACAAAGCAGCAGTGTTATCAGCACACCGTTGAAGAGGCGGGGAGAAAACACCGTACAGACATGTGATCCATCCAAGGGAGTGAATGGCACCATGTTTACAAGGTTTATGAGGGCATCGAAAGAGGCGAGTACGAACCAGAACGAATCGTTGGTGATTTTGCCTATGATGATGCAAGCGATGCCAGCGAGAAGGCCTGCAGCTGGCCCACCAGCACCACATTCCGACTGGATTTTTGGATCATCTGGAAAGCGCTTAACAAAGATCATCGCCCCCACAAATGGGATGAACATTGGGGCGGATGCTGGCAGGCCGTTCATGCGGTTAACGGCCACATGGCCCAGTTCGTGAATGAGGATGCACACTGCCAGGCCCACCGAGAAGCGCCAGCCAAAAATATGCGAGTATACCGAGATGTACACTAGCATGCTGCCGAAAGTGAGCGCCAGCTTTCCAAATTTGAGCGCTACCAGAAGCGACTTTAACTTGAGGGCGAGCAGGGCAATTGTGGGGACACAGCCTCGAGCGTTTTTGCTAAGCGCAGATTCTGGGGCAGTTGATGCCCGCTGCGACACGGAGGCCGCTTTGATTTCAAAATCATGCCCGGGGTGAAAGTGCTTACCGCAATAGATACAGCGTACGCCGCCGGGCAGGTTTACTTTCTGGCAGGAGGCGCATGTCATGATTTAACCGGAGTGTGAACAGCAATCGCAATGCGGGTGCCAACATATCTGCCAGTGTAGAACCAGAAGAAGATATTGATAGGACTGAAGCTGCCGCCATTTTGGGTAGTTAGGTACGCTTCAATTCCCATGAAGAGAAGTCCGAAAGCGATACCGACGGACATTCCTATCCGTATATTCGGTGGAGTAAGGGCGGTGATAATGCCGGTAATTATGCCTCCAATACCGAAGACAGTAGCAAATAATACCGCTTCCAAAATAAACTTGAATGCAGTGTATCCCTTGAAGCCCCAAACAAGGCTCCAGAAGAGGTTCCATGCCGTCCAGAACTGACCGAATAGCAATCCGTACCCCAAACCACGCAGCAAGCGCGTGCTTGTGCTGGGCTTCTCGTAGGCGTCTTCTGTTTGCCTGTAGTTCATTCCAGACGAAGATGCAGGGAGCACGGGGCCGGTAATGGGAACCTGCGCAAAGGGCTGTGGTTGTGAGGTTGGCTGCGGAGCTTCCGCTGAGCCCGGCCAGGAGTTTGTGACTACGGGTGAGGCGGGCGTTGCCTGGGATGCCTGTTGGCGAATTGATTCCAACATCTGGCGCGCACGCTGGTGTTCTGGAGCAATATTCAGCGTATATTCCAGAAATGGAACTGCTTCCTGGGCACGATTTGCCTGCATTAAGCCGACGGCTACATTGTATTGGGCAGCGGCATCCTGCGGCTGAAGCTGTGAAGCCTGGCCCAGAGCGTTTAGCCCATCGCTGGTTTGCCCCAGGCGAATAAGAGCTATTCCAAGCGCACCAAAAGCGGGGCCATTCTGTGTATCGCTTTGAACAATATCAGAAAGTACTTTTGCTGCCTCAGCAAACTGCCCGGCCTGTAGAAGTCGATTGCCTTCAGAAATATCTACGGGTTGAATGTCGCTCACTGATTATCCCTTCACATATACAACTCTATGCTGAATAGAGACGTAGTGGCCGGCCATAAATAAACCGTCGATCTATCCGCCGGCAACTTTCAATACAATCTTAATGATATCCCAGAGCGTAACCGGGCCTTTATTCTTACCGACGCGTCTGCGTTTGTTGGTTGACGTGCTGTTGCTAACGTCCGCGCCGTACGCGGATTCGGCGGTATTGATAAACGTATCTTTGTCTTCAATAATGGCCTGGCACGGGAGGGACTCTGAAGCGGTTGTAACGCCCGGGAAGAATTTAACAGCCGTACCGATCGCCATGAACTCTATCATGCCATTGCCGAGGTCATACACGTAAGTTTTGATACCTGCGACATCATCGGCTCCTGAGTCTGCTGCGTCCTTCATCATCTTGCTGATTGCGCTTTCGCGTGCCTCATAGATGAGGCTAGTTAGCTCATCTATTTCTCCGCGTGCCAGCGACTTGATAGAAGACATGATGCCGCCGATTATTCCTAAAGAGTATATCGAAACGCCAAGTACGAGGCGTACGGGCAAGTATCCCATTCTAACCAGGTTCCAGTTTTCGTGGTTAGTGAGGTCGGATGTTGCCGGGTGGGAGGCGTATTCCGCTGGCAGAGCGGGGTGGTAGCTTGCGGTGCCAATCATAACCATTTCCTGAATTCCACGGAATGGAATGATCGAAGTTTCGATGCCGACTACGGAATTGGCGCCTGCTGCGCGTGCCTCGGCGCTTATGCGCTCAACCGCGAGGTGGCGGGTTTGCGAAAATACATCCGAGTACTGGGTAACTTCGCCACGTGCCATCTGCTGAAAGCCACCCAGAACGCCGCCTGCTATACCAATGGAATAGGCAACGTTTCCGAAAACAAACTTCACGGGCCTGTAGCCGGCATCCATCTGGCAATAGAGTTCCTGGCCAGAGGCAGAGCTTGAGAAGGCCATTTGCTCCGTGCCACGTGCCATGCCGCGCTGGTGCACACAGGAGCCTATTGAAAGAAATTCTACGGAAGAGCCGTGCAAAAGCAGTTCGCTGGTAACCCCTGTAATCCCAACACCGCCATGCTTTCGTGCCTCTTCATGCATTCGCGCATAAGAGTTCAAGCGGCCTTCATGAATAATGCTGGTAATGTTGCCAACCTCGCCACCAGCCAGCATTTTAAGGCCGGAGCCAACGCTACCAATTACACCCAGCGAGAAAACGCTATTGCCTATAACCAGGTCTCCGGGTTCAATCCCCTTGAGATTGAGGCAATAGATTTCATTGCCGGAAAGAGAAGTTAAAACAGGCATGGCGAAGAACCTCTATGCGCAATACATCGCATAACTAAAAACGTTGCTCTGCAGCACGCGCGCTGAAATTCAGGACTCGCGTGCGCAAAGAATTCATCAGAATACCAGAAGACTCCTGCCGTTTTGCGTAGGTCTGAGCCGCTAATCTAATATACCAATATCCTGGAATTATTGCCCTGCGTGCCTGGCGGTGAAATTAGATAAATAGTAGTAGCCGTTGCAACACCTATGCAGTATGTTATAGGTAGATTGACAGCAATAATATACGCCTTGTATACTCGTGCCTTCGGCGTTTGGGAACTATTTGTGCGTCACGTTTTATTTGCATACCCGGTATGAAAGGCACGGTAATGAAACACGATTGCTTGAACACAGCGACTCTGCGCTCCAACATCAAACCAGCGTTTGCGATAGCTGCAGTGATACTGTTATCCCATGGAAGCAGCGCACAAGCGCAACAAAAACTGTATGTTGCTAACTACATCGGTGGTAACATCGAGGTATTTGCCCCGGATGGAACCGGATCTGTGTTTGTAACCACAGATCTGACTCGCCCTACCGACCTGGTAGTGGATAAGCTGGGAAACGTGTATGTTTCCTACTATGATCACGATACCATTGAGAAAATCACCCCAACGGGTGTTGTCACGGTATTCGCCACCACAGGTTTGAGTTCTCCGTATGGAATGGCCTTGGACCACCTGGGCAACCTGTATGTAGCAAACAATGGCGACAACACCATTGAGAAATTCACGGCAGGAGGTTCGAGCACAGTCTTTGCAAATACAGGGCTCAACGGGCCGACCGGGTTGGCATTCGATGCTATCGGAAACCTGTATGCCGCAAACGCAGGCAACAACACCATCGAAAAGTTCACCTCTGGTGGAATTGGCACCGTGTTCGCTTCCACGGGCCTTAGCTCACCACATGGGCTTGCATTTGATGCCTCGGGAAATCTGTACGTTGCGGACAACGGCAGCAATACCATCGAAAAATTCACCTCGGCGGGTGTTGGATCGGTATTTGCCAATACGGGACTCAACCGCCCGGTTGGGCTTGCATTTGATGCAGCTGGAACTTTGTTTGCTGCCAACAATGGCAGTGACACCCTTGAGAAGTTCGCTCCCAATGGCTCTGGTTCTCTGTTTGCTAATTCGGGATTAAACAACCCGCTAGGTATTGCCTTCGAACCGGTTGCGGAGACAGCGACGACTCCAGAGCCTGGTGTATTCGCCCTGTTAGCCGGCCCAGGCTTGGCTGCAGGCGTTTTGCGCCGACGCCGGGTTCGCAAGTAATTTGAGTTAGAAACGCCCTTCAGCGGATACCAATTAGCACCTGCCGATTGTATGTGGCAGGTGCTAACTATTTTGGTAGCCCGTATTGAATGACGTAAAGATATTGACCGGTTTGGGGGGAGGATCTTCTGAAGTAGGCTCCCCAATCTTCAACTGTAATTTTTGTTTCTATCGGTGATTTACGGCTGCTGAGTGGCGTAGGAGAAGTATGCTTTGTAGCTTCGCCATGGCAGCAACATGGTTAACCGTGCCAGTTGCTTTAAAGCTGGCAGCTAAAGTTGTGCTTGTTTGCAACTACCTGATATAATAACCAGAGTTATTACAACCCCGTTATGTGTTTTGGCTACGCCCCTTGTTGGCCCTTGCGGTGCCTGGGGCGGCACTGGTGCCGGGCGGTGATCCTGGATGTCGTCTTCTCTAAAAGAAACAAAACTCAGAATATTTAATGCAGCGACACTTCCTGGCCTGGAAGACAATCCTCTTACAAGTCTGAATGAGTATTTCAGTAATGCCGGGGATGGCTATATTGTGGTTGTTTATGACAATAGCGTTAACACCTATGAGCAGGTTATTCGGGTGCTGGTGCAGGCAACGGCGTGCGGTGTAGAAGAGGCCGCCATTGAGGCCTGGGAGATAGACCACCTGGGAAAATCCGTGGTTCACCACGGCAATTTTTCTGAGTGCAACCGGGCGGCAGGCATTATCAGACAAATTGGAATCCGCGTTGAAGTTGTTACCGACTGAATGTGCGGCGAGATGGGGCATATGGCGGAAGAGATGAATGACGACCTGTTTTCTACGATTCCCGCTCCTACGCCCAATCGTTATTCAGCACCTGCCGCAAGTTTAACGGATGCTGAGAGCCTTGCTGTATTTGTGCTTTGCGAACGAAAGCAGCTTATAGATGAAATTCTTGCTTGCAACAGTGGTGCACCTCTACAGGGCAGTGTAGCTGCGAGGGCATTCAGCGATTTGATTGATGCTGTTATCAAGCAAATGTATGTTCTTGCGTGCGCATCTGTAGAGGCGGATCCCGCTACACTTCCCATAGCTGTTGTTGCGACTGGCGGCTATGGCCGCCGAGAACTTTGCCCGTTTTCTGACATAGACATTACATTTATTCCCCAGAGAGACGGAGAAACGCGCACTGATCGCATTGTTCGTGAACTGTTTCGGCTCTTGATGGATGTGTTTATAGCTCGTTGCAGCCTGGAAGTAGGCTATGCCTACCGGTTGTTTTCTGATTGTTCTGTGCTGGATCATCAAACCGCTTGTGGGTTGCTGGACGCACGTTTTATTGCCGGCAGCGAGCGACTGTTTATTAAGTTTGAAGATGCTTTTTGGATGGGATTTAATGCGGCAGAATTCATCTACGACAAGATAGCTGAACGAGAGAAAGTACTAACAAAATGGGGTGGGATTTGCCGAGTTGTTGAGCCACAGCTAAAAGAGGGGCCCGGTGGGCTGCGAGACTTACAGACGGCGATATGGCTGATACAGTCATCAGCACATCTGCCGGCGGCACGGGTTCGTGGGGAGCGTGGAATTCGCCTGTTGGCAGTGGATTTAGAGATTGGCGATGGCGATGTGGATTTGCTGTTGAAAGCGCGCGAGTTCTTATTGAGCACGCGCTGCGCCCTGCACGCACTCTCCATGGCAGAACGTGATCAGCTTGTGGTTACCAGGCAGGAAGATGTGGCGACGAGGCTGGGCTATGTAGATATAGAGGCGGAGAGCATACCTGCCGTGGAAACATTTATGGCAGATCTGTTTCCGCATCTTGCCGCCATTCGCCGTATTGCACGGCAGGCTATGAGAACTGTTGGCCGCAGCCGGTTGATGCTTGGGATAGGGCTGGACAGCTGCAATGGCGAGATTGATACCGACCCTGTGATGATTGCTATGCAAGACCCGGCATGGATGGTGTGGGGCTGCGAGCTTGCGCAACGGTACACCTTAAAGTACAGCACCCGATTTGAGAACACGGCCTGCAGACTTCTGCAGGCGCACCCTGTTACGCGCGAAGCAGCGCAGGCTGCAGAGGCATTTACTCGTATATTACAGCGACCCGGTAAGGTTTACCCGGCACTACAGCAGATGGCCGAAATTGGGATACTGGGTTGGATGCACCCAGAATTTGATGCTGTAATGAATTTGATTCCTTACGATGCCGCGCACGATTTTACAGTGGGGCAGCACACATTGCAGGTTATTCAAAATCTGGATAATCTGGTGAATGCGCCGGACGGTAGTGAAGAACAGGCAGAGATGCGTAGAGTGCTGCTTGACCTGGCTCATCCTGAACACCTGATTCTTGCAGCTTTTCTGCACGACTGCGGCAAGTATGACCACAACAGGCCACATGCCGAAGTAAGTGCAGAGCTGGCGGATACAGTGTGTCGGCGCTTGCAGTGGTCAGAGGATTCTACGTCTCAAGTACGTTTTCTCACTCGTGAACATCTTTTGATGGGGGAAACGGCTCGCCTCCGAGATCTCTCGCTGGATCGAACGATTCGTGAGTTTGTAAAGCAGGTGGGTGATCTAGAGCGTCTTAACATGCTTTATCTGCTGACATATGCTGACACCAGAGCTGTGGGGGAGGGGATATGGACGGCGGTGAAGGGGCGATTCTTGCGAGAGCTGTGGCATCGCAGTTGCGGGGCTATCTATGAGGACCAGGAAGAGCCTGACCGCGAGGCGGCTGTAGCGGACACCCGCCGCAAGATAAAAAAGGACCTATCTCTTCAGAATTTCGATGCCGCCGAAATTGAGGAACATATCGAAGCGATGCCTCCGTACTACCTGTTGAACACAACGCAGCAAGAGGCAGCGATGCATCTTGACTTTGTTCGGAGGGTGCGGCAAGGGGAGACGGTTCTCAACTTTCACGAGGAGAGAGCTGAACACTATACCGAGTTGATAATCTCTGTATACGACGACCCACAGCCTGGCCTCTTAGCCAAGATTGCTGCCGCACTGCTGGTTGCGCAGGTGAACGTACATAGCGCCAGAGTGATCACAAGAAACACTGATCGTGATCGCATTGCAATCGATACGTTGATCATCGATTGTAAGGACAGGCAGCTTTCTACTGGCAAGAAACAAGAGCTGGCAGCTACGATTCGGAAGTTGTTGGATGGAACTTCTACTGCCGCCGAGCTCTTGGCCAAGCGGCCAGTAAGGAAGGGGCCTTCCGCACAGCCGGCAATCAGCCGCAACCGCATGCGGTTCGATTCAACAGATGTAGCTGTAACGGCTGTGAGCAGTGACTACGAGGCCGGGCTTACGATGGTGGAAACCTCGGCCCCTGCATCTTCTGACGTGTTCTACAGAGTTTGCGCGGCTGCGGCCAGCCTCGGGTTCAATATTCAGAGTGCAAAGCTCAGCATAGCCCGTGATAGGTCCAATGTTACGCTGTACATTTCTGCGGGTGCAGGCAGGCAAGATGCCGAGATCCGTAGGAAAATGGTGGGGGCGCTTGCCGCAGCCCAGTCTCAGGCATCCTCTTAGGTGCCGCAATTTATATGTATTCTCCGCAATTCTCGGTCCGAACTGTACTTTGTGTATATGTGCTCGGACCCCGGTTCGGGTTGACACAATTAGTCGCCCGCCGCATAATATTCGCAATGCGAACATGTGAGGCCAGGGCTTCACAGGAGGAATCGGTTACTAAACATGAGCCAGAAACGATCTTCATCCACCCGGGCTATCCTAATTGTGGTATTGCTTGGCGGTGTGTTTATGATTTCCAAAATAGTTACTCCTCCACCGGCTGCGCCGCCCCAGGCTCCGGACAAGGCACCGCCTGTTGAGAACGATTCTAAGAAGGGCCAAGAAGGCCCTACTCCCAAGATGAATCCGGCTGATATGGCGAACCGCATGAAGATGGAAGAGATGATGACGAAGCGCAATGAGCTGAAGAAGAAGCTTACGCTTGAAGCCAACGGCGGAAAGCCGCTGCCGGCAGAGGACGGAATCACCAGCGACTATTTCCGAGATCATAATATGGGTTCGAAGGGCCTTTCCCAGGCCGATCAGGACGCTGCAAATGCTAAGCGAGTTAACGCAGAGGTAGATGCAAAGCTGCAGAAACTTATGCCGATGCCATCTGGCAGCGCCGGTAGAGGCGGTGCAAAGCCATTGAGTGTGCCATCTCCTCCCAAGGAGTAGTAGCATTTTTTGATGTAGCAACCTTACGATAACAAACTGGCCAGAAGTGCAAGTGCACTTCTGGCCAGTTTGTCTTTTGAGAATTAATCTGCTTAAGAATATGGATTCCAGCCGACTCGTTATGTGAAAATGCTTGACAAAGGATTGTACGGGTGATACAATCGGGCGCTCATGGCTCTTTTTGTGCCTGACTTGAGCGTGTCTGACTGCTGCAGTCAGTATCATCGGGCACAATGGCGCGAAACTTCGATTTTTCAGCATGTAGCTGAGAGCGATCATGGAGGACGTGTATGAAGCGAATGGCATGTGCGCTTGTGATAGCGGCCGGAACCGGTGCGGTTGTTGGCCCAGCTTTTGCAGCGCCGGATCCGGGAGTTGCCAGGCTGGCGAATGGTCTACAGCTGTCGGTTGCTGCGCCCGGTCTTGCCACAAGTGATGGTCCTGTAAACCTCGATATCAACTATCGCGGTGGCAGTATCCGCTCCGTGGAGCTTTACGTAGATAACAATAAGGTGTTCCGCCAGAGCGTAACCAACACGGATACGCATGGTAACTTCAGCCTTAAGGTAGATAGCTCGGTATTGCCGGAAGGCGATCATGATGTGCTTGTGATCTTGACTGAGGCGGATGGCAGCACCGCTTCCAGCAGTATCAAGGTACACGTTGCTGGCCCCGAAACGGGTGCCGTTGCACAGATTAGCTATCCCCGCGCCAACGCCATTGTTCAAAATGTTGTACCGATCGAGCTAAAGCTTGATGCAGGCATAAAGGCACCCTACGTTGCGTACTTGCTGGACAATGAGTTCCAGGCAATTCGCAATTATGCGCCTTATGTTTATAACTGGGATAGCTCCAAGGTAGCTGATGGCCCGCATACTCTCACGGTTGAGGTATACGATCCTACTACACAAGAGCTGCTCAAGAAGACTTCGATTCAGGTAGTTGTTAAGAATGTTGGTGGATTTACCAATATTCAGCCGCGTACTCCGGTTGCGGCATCAGCCAATACCAATCGAATTAAAGAGATCCTTGGCGAAGCGATGGCAGAGCCGATTGCTCACGTAGCGGACGAGGCGGCCGCGATTACGCGATCTGGCTCCATCGTTAGTGCAGTTAGCATGCGCGCAGCTGAGCCTACATCCCGCCACTTTGCAGTACGGGAAAGACTTGCTCCCGCATCGATTGTTCCATGCCTTGAACCGACCATGGAGCAGCGTGGACCGATTGAATTTACTGTTGCGGCTCACAAAATGCCTCATGGCGTTGTTGCGGCTCCTGCGGCAATTTCGATCCCGCGCCCAATCCTGCTTGCTTTGCCTGCAGTGGTTGCTGAGCCAGAAGCGAGCATAGATCGGCCCGCAGAAGTTGCCGACATTAGCCCGGCACATCGTGAGCTGTTGAATGCCGGCAACGTTGCTGCCCGCCCGGGTAAGAATTTTGCCGCACCAGTTACTGCTCCCATTCAGCAGATACGCCGAATTGCGCTTGCTCCCGTTATAAGGCAGAACAGTAAACCGTTTGTAATTACGCCTTATGTGGTTCCGCCGGTTGCTTACATTCGTTCCCACCGCGTCAATGGCCTGAATACCTTCGAAGTAGCCTTCAACAACGATCGTATTGCTTTTGATGTTGCACCCCGCGTAGTACACGGTGCTCCGCATGCGCCTTTCCGTGCCATTTTTGAGCATGGTGGTGGGCAGGTGCAGTGGTTCGGCAAATCACAAACGGTTCGCGCCGTGAGCGGTAGCAGGCAGATTGAGTTCAAGATAGGTGAGCGCACTGCTAAGGTTAACAACCGCGTGGTGAAATTGGCATATGCTCCGTTTGTTGAGAACGGCCGTGCCATTGTACCGGTGACCTTTGTTGGTGACGCACTGAACGTTAAAGTTACGTATGATGCCCGCCGCTCTTACCTGAGCCTGGTTGGCAAGGGACGCAACTAAGCGGTTCGGTTGTTAGAGTACACAAATTGAGGCGGCCGCTTCGGTATACTGAAGCGGCCGCCTTTGTTTATTTTTGATGTGCTGTACCCTGGTTTGTATTCAGGAGCTCTTTGGTGTGGATGCTGCGGGTGTTTCAGACTTTGTGGTGGTGCTGCTCTCCGTACTGGTAGAAGCGGCGGGGGCAGCAGGAGTTGTGGCTACAGGTGTGGTGGACGCTTTTTCTGCGGCCTTTTCTGCCTTTTCTGTTTTGTCTGGCGTTCTGCTATCGGTTACGTACCATCCAGAACCCTTGAACACAATGCCAACCGGGTAGAGCAGACGTTTTACAGCTCCCCCGCATTCCGGGCATGTCTTAACTGGTTCGTCTTTCATCGACTGAAATACGGAAAACTCGTATTCGCACTGGGTACACTGGTATCCGTACGTTGGCATTATCTACCTCATCTGTTACGTTAGTGTGCTTCTGGACCGGTGCCAGAAAGCTGTACTCTATTATATCAAACGTGTGTACCATTTACAGGGGGAATCTTCGGTGCCATTCATGTGTTGTTGGGGAACAGTGCGACTATTTGTATGTGGAGCTACAGAATGAAGTTTTTCTGGCTGTTTGTTTGCACGGGTTGGATAGTGCCTACTATGTACGCAATGTATCTGCGCAAGAGGCTTGAAACCGTTTTGCTTCTTTTGGAAGAGGAGCGCCGGCTGAGGAAGCTCCGTTGAAACTTGTTGGGGTTATGTCTGGAACCTCGATTGATTCGATTGATGCCGCCTGTGTGGAGGTATGGGACTCTGGAGTGAGTACCCCTGTTGGTCCCGGCATTTCTGTGCGCGTTGTTGCCGCCGTTGAGTGGCCGTGGCCCCCTCGCCTAAGAGAAGCATTGCTGGATGTTTGCGGATCTGGCGCGGTATCCCTGGCGCAATTATGTGCTGCTCAAAGCGCCGTAGGCAAGCAGTTTGCGCTTGCGGCGCGACATGTAATTGCGGCAGCCGGTTGGAGTTGTTCTGAAATAGATGCCGTTGCCTCGCATGGGCAAACCATCTGGCACCAGCCTTCGGAGATAGACTTTGGCGGTGAACCGGGTAGGGGAACATTGCAGATAGGGGACCCCGCAGTAATTGCACATGAGCTGGGGTGCAATGTTGTCTCTGAGTTCAGGTTGGCTGACATGGCTGCTGGCGGGCAGGGTGCTCCACTGGTACCGTTTGTGGATTATCTGCTTTGCCGATCGGAGACATACGATACCATAGCGCTCAATATTGGCGGAATTGCCAATCTTACCAGCATGCCTGCAGGAGCAGCGCCAGATGAGGTAATTGCATTTGACACAGGCCCCGGCTGTATGATGTTGGATTGGATTTATCAGCATATTACGGGCCACGTTATGGATAGTGGTGGGGATGTTGCGGCTCAGGGCGAAGCGTGTTGGCACGTGGTTGAACATTGGATGAATGAAACTTATTTTCAGCTGCCTCCACCGAAGTCTACGGGCCGAGAGTTGTTTGGTGAGGCAGCAGCCACGCTCTTTCTTCAGGACTGCAGGGCATCGAACCTTGAAGTGCCTGATATACTCGCCACCGCTGCTGCCTTCACAGCATCTGCGATTGCGCATGGCATTTGTAAATTTTGTGTGCCGACGCTGGTATCAAGCCGCAAGAGGATATTTGCCGGTGGAGGAGGCTGCAAGAACGCGGCAATAATGAGGGAACTTGCTCGACTTTTACCGGAGTTTGAGTTGAACAGCTATAGTTCGCTTGGGATTGATGCGGATGCACGCGAGGCTGTTGCCTTTGCTATCCTGGGTTATCAGACTCTGATGGAGCGCCCGGGAGTGCTTGCAAGTGCGACCGGTGCCCGTTATGCGGCTGTTTGTGGCCGAATTACGGTGGCGGGGGAGCGCAGAGAGTGCGCTTAGCGCGCGAGGCCGGGGGGTAGGGTTCAGGGTATGGGGTGCGGAAGCGCCTTCGGCGCCTGGATTTCGCTGGCTGGAAGAGCGGACGGGGAACTGCCGCACTCCCTACATGTGCTGTTTGGGCGATTACTACCGCACCAAAAATCGACGGGGACCACCCGTCAATTTTAGGCTTGTTTGTATGGCGTTGGTGATTATTGGGTGGGTGTTGTTGTGCCTGTACGGGCAAATCTCTGTTTGTGCCTTGACACTGCCGGAAAGCAGGTCTATAATTACTAAAGTGTAAAGCCAGGCCCGTTCGGCACACAGGCATGGGTAGGGTGCGCGGAGTTGTTGCTCTCGCGAAGTCCCTGCTCCCTTTTTTGTGTTCCACGGGGTACCAATTCGCCTCCGAATCCCCTCTCACAACACCTGGCAGAGGGAAAAGGGAGGTTCGTTCGCGGCGGCGCGACGGGCCTTGCCTTCGCCGCGCGGAGGGCGATTAATATGGCTGACCGGTCCAATGTTGTTGTTGTAGGCGCGCAGTGGGGTGACGAAGCAAAAGGAAAGCTCGTTGACTACCTTGCACTTAACGCCACGATGGTGGTTCGCTACGGCGGCGGCAATAATGCCGGCCACACAGTAACAGCTAACGGTATTGAATACAAGTTTCACCTTATTCCCGCAGGCATTCTGAATCCCGACACCGTGTGTATTGTTTCTGACGGTGTTGTGGTTGATCCGGGCGTTATGCTCAAAGAGATCAATGGCCTGGTTGCACGCGGCGTTTCGGTTGCTAACCTCAGGCTCTCTTCCTCGGCGCATGTTATCTTGCCTTACCACCGTATGCTTGATGATTTGCAGGAAGCAAAGCGTGGTGCCGGTAAGATTGGCACTACGGGCCGTGGTATTGGCCCGGCGTATGCGGATAAGGCTGCCCGAATCGGTATTCGACTTGGTGAGTTTGTAGACCCTTCTCGGTTTGAACCGCGCCTACGTGCGGTTGTTGCCGAGAAGAACGAGGTGTTCAAAGTTTACGGTGCTGAGCCGATTAACGCTGACGAGATTCTTGCAGAGTACAGTGTGTATGCATCGGCTCTGAAGCCGTTTGTTGCGGATACATCTCTGCTGGTTTACAACGCTGCATCGGCGGGCACGGGCGTGATATTCGAAGGTGCTCAGGGCACGCTTCTGGACATCGATCTTGGCACGTATCCATTCGTTACATCGTCACATCCCATAGCGGGTGGGGCCTGCATTGGTACAGGTATCGGCCCAACACTCATAGATTCCGTTATTGGTGTTGCCAAGGGCTATACTACTCGCGTTGGATCTGGTGTGTTTCCGACGGAATTGTTGGACGAGCGAGGGGATTACATTCGCGAGAGGGGCCATGAGTACGGCACAACTACCGGGCGCCCGCGCCGCTGTGGTTGGCTGGATTCTGTGATCCTTCGGTACGCGGTGCGAATCAACGGCCTCACTGCCCTTTCGCTTGGCCACCTGGATGTACTCACGGGTATGGAATCGGTTCAGATTGGTGTGGCATACACCGATGCAGATGGCAACCTGGTTAAGGACATGCCCGCTGACCTGGTGAATAGGCCCGAGTTTACGCCTGTTTATGAAACGCTTGCAGGTTGGTGTGAGGATGTTTCTGGTGCGCGAACGCTGGAGGAGCTGCCTGAGAATGCACACGCCTACATTCGGCGCGTAGAGGAGCTTTCTGGCGTTCCTGTAGTGTCGGTTTCTGTGGGGCCAGGTCGTGAACAAACGATCCTTGTGGAAGATCGGATGCAGTCTGTACTGCAACGCAGGCCACGCTGACCGTAACTTTGATGGACGCAATATGCTCTTTTCCGCGATCTCAAATTGACAGATTGCCGGGCTTGGGGTACCATTACGTCCGTCGCTTGAGAGCATAGCTCAGTCGGTAGAGCAACGCCCTTTTAAGGCGTGGGCCCTGGGTTCGAGTCCCAGTGCTCTCACATTTTAAATGCCGTTTCCACAGTTTGTGGGAGCGGCATTTTTACGTTTGCAGGTGCCTGCAATGGTGCCGTGGAACCTACTGTTGATACCCGAGTATATGCCGGGAACAAAATTAGTATGGAGTGAATGTAATGGATCGTAGAACATTTATAGCTGGCAGTGCTGCCCTGGCTTCCACCACCGCAGTGGAGGCGGCATCTGCAGCGCCTAAGAGTGGCACCCGAGAGATGTACGAGCTTAGAACATTAACCTTTGCCTCGCGTGATAAATTGCAGCGCTATGCGGGCTTTCTGGCAGAGGCATGGTTCCCGGCTATGCAGCGCCTGGGCTATGGCCCTGTGGGCGGGTTTGTGCAGACCGATAAGCCGGACAACCTGACAATTTATCTTATTTCAACCTACTCAAGTTCTGCAGACTGGCTTCAGGCAGAAGCCCGCCTGTATGCGGATGAGCAGTTTCGTAAAGCAGGGGCTGCGGTGATAGACCTTACGGCGGACGATCCGCCTTTCACGCACTCGGAGGCGTCGGTGCTGGCAGCATTCGCAAGTTGGCCACATATTAAGGCTCCGAAACAGACCGCCGGAAATCTGGCGCGGGTGTTTGAACTTCGCACCTACGAAAGCCATAGTCGGAAGGCTAACCTGAAGAAGATTGAGATGTTTGACAAGGGTGAAACGGCGATTTTTGACAGGTGTGGTTTTCAGCCTGTTTTCTTTGGCGAGACCCTTGCTGGCCCCCAAACACCAAACCTGACGTATATGGTTACGTACCCTTCGGTAGAGGCGAGAGACGGGTTCTGGAAGGCTTTTAGCGCAGATCCGGAAAAGGCACGCCTGTTTGCGATTCCGGAGTATGCAGATCGGCTAGTAGTATCCAAAATACATAGCACATTCCTTACGCCGTTGCCGGGCAGCCTCCTGTAACCGTTTTAAGGAAACTATGCAATTTGGTTGAGATATGATAATTGGCGTCACGGAGCATTGGCTTCGCCGTTAATTATAAGTGAACCCATCATTCTTACGGTTATACAAACCCTCCTGCTAACGCTGAGTAGTTACAGTAGGAGCCTGGCGCGGTTACATGAAATAGATTGATGCGGCTATCTTGTGTGCAGGAGGCTAAAATGCAGAATATGAGCATTAACCGAAATAGAAGCGGATTGCGCATTCTTGTTTCGGCTCTTACTATTCTTGCATCCGGTTTGCTCGTGGCTCCTTCCCGCCCGGCACTCGCGCAAGGCGGCGGCTACCAGGTAGGAGAATCCGGTGCGACAGATCCGGCGACGACAGCTGCTAACGCAACTGCGGGCCCGGTTCGGATGGCAAGATTTTCGTTTATTCAGGGATCGGTAACCTGGCGTGCATCGGAGGATCTGGACTGGGCTACGGCCCCGGATAATCTGCCGTTGCGACAGGGGGCCCAGATATGGGTGGCCAACGGTGGCCGAGCCGAGATACAGTTTGACGATGGCAGCTACCTGCGACTTGGTGGTGGGGCCATAGCGACACTTCAGATGCTGTTTAGCGATGATCAAGGCGAGTTTACGCAGATCAAGCAGACAAACGGCCTCTCCATGTTGACGGTTAAGCACTCGCACTCGGTTTATCAGGTGGACACGCCGCTACTTTCAATGAAGACAACGGGACCATCTCGGGTGAGAGTGGGTGTTTCAGAGGGTTCTGAAGTTGGTGTTGTAGAGGGTGGCGCATCGGTAGAGGCCGGACAGGGCAAAGAGAGCCTTGCAGCGGGCGATTATCTGAATCTTGCTTCTGCCTCCAGCCCGTTTGTAGTTCGCGCGTTGCCGCGTGCCGACAGCTGGGAATTGTGGAATGAAGAGCGTGACGCGCTACTTAGCGGCGCTGCAGCAAGGCTTAGCCAGCAAGGTGTGCCAGAAAATATCAGCATGGTGGCCGGCGATCTGGATAGCTATGGATCGTGGCGAAACGATGCTACTTACGGTAATGTATGGTGCCCACGTGTAGCAGACTCTGGCTGGCGCCCATATTATGCTGGCCATTGGGCGTGGGTAAACCCATTTGGATGGACCTGGGTTTCTGATGAGCCATGGGGATGGGCTCCGTATCATTACGGAACCTGGTTCCATGCTTCTTATGGTTGGGCATGGCGGCCCGGCCCACGCGAACAGTACTGGTGCCCGGCAGTGGTGCACTTTACTGAGAGCAATGGGGCAGTTGCCTGGTGTCCACTGGCTCCATCGGAAGTCAGGTATCCCGCCACGATTGGCCTTGGATTCCGGGGCGGAAACTGGGCTCTGTACTTCAGCATCGGTCAGGCCGCATGCTACTATCCCGGCGGACCGAATTACTGTGTTGCTCGGCCGTTTAATACGGTTGTGATCAACAAGGTTACCTATGTAAACAATGTGACGGTTATCAATAATGGCGCACGTGGTGGTGTTGGATTTACCGCAAATAACAACAGGTACCTTACTGCCCGCAACTTTGTGCCTGTGAATGCACGAGTTGCCGGTGTTACATCCGTGGTACAGAGCGGGTTTGGGGGCCGGGGTTCTTACCAGACGGTTAGTTCAGGCGCTGCATTGTTTACTAATGGCCGCACTATATCCGCACCACCTGTTGGTTCGGCACCGGCGGCAGGACCTTCTGCAATCAGGCCAACTGTGAATGCGCTGGTTCCGGGCCGAACATTTGTTAGGGCTGCGGCCGAAACGCCGAATGTGGCGCGACGCCCAATATTCCACGACAACCGAGCTGTGGGAACCACGCTTCCCGGTGGCAGGATGCCAACATCGCCCGTGGATCGAGCTCGCGAAGCGGTTCGCACACCGGCCGATCCTAACCGCACAGTTCGTGATCGACCTGCAGGTGGCCCAACACGGAACCCTGGTGATAGACCCGTAGGTGGCCCAACCCGCAATCCTGGTGATCGGCCCGTAGGTGGCCCTACACGGAACCCTGGTGGTAATACCGGTGGCGACAACAGCGGTGGCGGACGCAGTACCGGCGATCGGCC
>CAIONQ010000114.1 GCA_903859705.1 uncultured Chthonomonas sp. | reverse complement strand
TGCCGTTGTACTGGAAGGTATTGGTAGCGCTGGATGGGTAAGTGATGCCGGATACACGGCTCTCATAGTCGTAACTCAGGTTGGTGGTTACGGCGCTCATTCCGCTGCCCACGGTTACGCTGGTACAACTGCCATTGCTATCATACGAGTAGCTTTTGGTAACGCTGCCGGTGACGCCCGTGAGTTTGTTCTGGGCATCGTAAGAATAGGTATCCGTTACAGAATTAAGCGTTTTTGTGAGCCGATTCTGGTTATGATCGTACGTATATGAGATGCTGTAACCGGTGCTGTGGGTGTTATCCCGCACCTCAGTCAGCAGCTGATCTGCACCATCGTACGTATACGCCGTGCTGGTACCATCGGTATCGGTCTGGTATAGCGTGTTTACCGCATCATATCCGTACTGATAATCCGAGAGAACAGTTCCCCCACTGGTTTTGTGCTGGATTTCTGTTACCCTGTTGGCATTATCGTAAGAATAGTAGGTTACCGAGGAATCGCCAGAGGTGAGGCTGGTTACGCGATTTCCGGCATCATAAACCCGCGTTGCCACTTCCGAGTACGGACTGGTGGTTGTTAAAAGGCGATTTCCTGCATCGTAACTGTAGCTCCAGGTGCTGGTACCTTGCGTTATGCTGGTGCGGCGCAGCTGCTATTCACCAATATATTCTGACTACAGATCGTCTTGCAAGTCGATAATCGATTATTTTCTCATTTAATATGAATTCCAATCCGGTACGTTATGGCAGAGCCTATGCACAGGGCTCCTGCAACGAGCACACCAAAGTTGGTCCCAACAGAATCTCCCCATACTTTAAACCCTATTGCCGCGCTTGCGAAGAAGAACAAAATCGGGATCATGGCGTACCACTTATTAGTCTTAAGTCTCGCCTGGCGTCGGATCATCAATGTAAGAATGCAATAGAATGAAGCTAACAAATAGAAGCACATCGCAGACATAACTCAACACTGCCTTTCTTGCAGGAATTAAAGCCTGTCTGCGCCTGTAAGAAAGGCACAAACAGGCTTTAATTATCACTCTAAAACCACTGACTTATATCCGTATCTGTGTTATTCAACCAACCTCCAGCCATGAACGGTAGGGGTGTCCATCCGATAGAGATGCCATGGTATCCATCGTTCCAGTCCGCCGTGGCACCAGCAATCGGTGCTTCGATGGCTAATTGCTTTCCTTTGCCAGCAAATGACTTCAAATCGCCTAAGCCCATCCCACCTGTCATACCAGCGGATGCGCCTCCTCCGAATCCCTTGTGTCCATGCGCAAACGAGTCATAGGGGCCACCATGGAATCCGCCCGAACCTATTGAAATGAAGCCTCCCATGTCTAAGCTACCGTTCCAAGGACCAAATGCGATGTGAACTGCAATCCCGACGTGGATTATCAGATCATGCCCACTCGGATCCGTGGCATTCACCGGATCATGCTCACAGTACAGATACGGCTTCTGGTCCAGATAGGTGTCACGCGTGGTGAATGCGCCCACCTGCGGATCGTAATACCGGCACCCGACTTTGAGCAGCCCGGCATCGCCATCGTTGCGGTAGCCGGATGTGGCCCCGAACTGATAGCTGCTGCCTGTAGTACCCGTGGTGGCCACGGCATTGCCGAAGGCATCGGGTGTTAGCTTAGACGTTACACTCTGGCTGGAGTTGGTCTCTGAACGGGCAGAACCGATTCCGTCATACAGGGGAGTTTCGCCATCCTTGCGGACCAGTCCAACTCCGTAGGTATACGTGCCAGTTGTGGTAGATCCCTGCTTTTCAAGCAGAACGGAGCCACCATCGTACTGGAAGGCAGTGGTTGTACCGCCTGCAGTGCGGCTTACTCTGCGGCCAAGCGCATCATAAGCAAAACTGGTGGTGCTGGAGCCCTGCGTTAACGAGGTCATCTGGCCATCGTAATCGAAGGCAGCAGTGTAAGCGGTTCCAGCAAGGGT
>CAIONQ010000113.1 GCA_903859705.1 uncultured Chthonomonas sp. | reverse complement strand
TTGTGCCAGCCGGTACTCCAGAATGCGGATCTTCTCCATTGGTACGCCCACTTTAATGAGGTCATTCACCTGTAGCGAAAGTAACGACTGAATCTCCGAAAGTGACTTTGTCGCGTAACTTCCAGTCAGTTTCGAAGCTGTCGATAGCGCTCTATGCTGATTGGCAGTTAGTACAATCGAGATACCTCTTGACTTCTTGTACCCAAACAAGAAGTCCTTAATAAGTTGAATTTGTGGAATGTGATGCACTTGAAAACCAGACCCCGCAGGCATCCGCCGTCTAAGTTCACTGTACCTTCCAATTTCGTATAGCTCAGCAGCAGGCGCCTTAGCACCCCGTGCGCACACAACTTCGCCTTCAATTTCAGGCAATCCTGCAATACCGAAGCCGTTGAGGAAATTGATGGCCCTTTCGCTATATCCGTCTGCCTTACACCCGCCAAGCGTTACACCAAATATCGCCTCGATAAAGCCAACGCCGCCCATAAAGGACAGGGCTTTCTCCAGATACCCCGTCATGCCGCGCGCGGCCGCCGGGTCCCCGATGACTCCCATCCCAACTTCTCCACCCATGCGGAGCTTGGAACCTATTTCACCCAGGATATGTGCATCTGGCGCTTCATCGTCATTGCCGTACCCGCCACCGCCAGCGAGGGCGGTTCCAGTATTGGGGCTGTAAGCAGATGTTCCACCAGGTGAGTAGGTAAAGCCACCTGGCCCATTTGTATAGCCTGCAGCCGCCCCTGGTGCACTGGCCCGGACGGAAATCTGGCTGCCCCAGGTTGAACTTGAGCTACCGAAAGCATCGAAGTAATTTGAATCGAGCGATGAGCCATTCGAACCAAAGAGCTGACCTAAGCCGCCGAACGGGTTTGCGAATGTCCAGATCTGATTGGCGGTTTCGTGGCGGGAAACAAGCCCTGCTGCGCCATAGGTGCTTGCTGAAGTTACATTTCCGTTGCCATCTCTGCATCAGGCTTAAATATCGGCAATATTGCAAAGTGGGAATCCACCGATGCCTTTGGGGCGTCTCTTATAGGTGTGCAAAGGTTTTCGTTAACCGACTGCTCATAAGCTGTAACAATCGAATCGTTATTCCGGATGGAACATGGCGAGTACCCCTCGGTATCGTAATCGGGTTGGTGCGTTCAAGCCCTGGCAAAGCTGCAACGGAAATGTTATCTCGCCAACCCCAATTTGCTGCCGCACGGCTATCTCCTTGGCGATATAATATTGGGTGGCTTCCGGTTTGCAGCGTGCAGATGAACGGAAGCATTCGAATTTGTCTGGAGATATGTTATGGCCCCTCGCCTCCGCATCACAATCGCCGCATCTTTGCTTGCAGCGGGCTCCCTCGCCGGCTTGCGGCTTGCGCATACTGCGCCGCCCCCACCGCTTTCGCCGAGTATTGGCGAGCATATGTCCATTCTGCACAATGGGTGGCGCCTTACCCCGGCTGGCGAGCAGAACAAAACTTCCGACATGCTGTTTGGTGGCGCTCTTTCTCCTGATAAGAAGCTATTTGCTGTGGTGAATGCTGGCTATAACGCACACCATCTGTATCTGATTGATTCTGAAACAGCGGCGATTAAGCAGACACTTCCGCTGGAGCGCGCATTCAATGGCGTGTGCTGGGCTCCCGATGGTGCAACTCTGTATGCATCTGGCGGCGGCATGCCGCGAATTCACGTGTTCAAGCGCGAAGCAAATGGCGAATTCGCTGCATCGGCACCCATTGTTTTGCCGGATATTGCTGCAAACCCACCGCTGAAAGATAGCGAGCCAGAGCCGCCGGATAAAGGCAGCGCATTTGTATCTGGACTGGCCATTTCTAAGGATGGCGCAACCCTGTATGCTGGGAATTTTGCAACCGATACGCTGTATGCAATCGATACCGAAACCCGCGCCGTGCGTAAGAAACGCAAGCTGGATTCTGTTTCGCACCCCTACTGCCTGCGCCTTTCACCAGAAGGCGATGAACTGTATATTTCACAGGGAGCGCTGGGGAGCGTGGCGGTTGTAAACGCCGAAACCCTGGAAACTCAACGCACGCTGTTTACAGATAAGCAGCCTAACGATCTGCTATTTGGCCCGGATGGCAGCCTTTATGTAAGCTGCGGCGCCAGCGACTCTATTCTGGTTCTCAACCCTAAATCTGGCCAGGAGCAGGAGCGTATCTACACTTCGCTTACGCCGCGCGCGCCTGCCGGGGCAACTCCGGAAAGTATGGCGTTTTCTGCCGATGGGAAAACCCTGTATGTTGCCAACTCCGATAATAACGATGTTGCAGTGATCAACATTGCAGAGCGCGGCCGAAGCAAGGTGGCAGGGTTTATACCCACTGGCTGGTACCCAACCCTGGTTTGTGCCTCCCCATCTGGCAGCAGAATCCTGATTGGCAGCGGCAAAGGCATGGGTGCCGGCCCTAACGCCCCCACGGAAGAGGAGCGCAAGAAGGGTGTGCGCGGGCACTATGTTGGCACCCTGCTTTTCGGTATGGTTACCTCCCTCCCGGTACCTACCCCGGAATCGCTGGCCGAGATGAGCCGCCAGGTGGTTTCCAACTCGCCATACCGCGATTCTCTGCTAACAACCCCCAGGCAGGCACCGCGCCGCGGAGCAAGCGCCATCCCCAGCAGGCAGGGCGATCCATCCCCCATCAAGCACGTTCTGTACATTATTAAAGAGAACAGAACTTACGACCAGGTTATGGGAGACATGAAAGAGGGCAACGGAGATGCCAGACTATGCATGTATGGCGAGCAGGTAACTCCGAACATACACGCGCTTTCCCGGGAGTTTGTGCTGCTGGATAACACCTACTGCAATGGCGATGTATCTGGCAACGGCCACCCGTGGAGCACGGGTGCGATAGGCAGCGCCTTTGGTGAGCGTGGCTGGATGCAGGATTATGGTGGCCACGCCAAGTGGGCCTTAAAAGACAAAGATATCTACCCACCGGGCGGACGAATCTGGGATAACTGCGAAAAGCACGGGGTATCGTTTGCCTCCTATTACTACACCTGGACTACCGAGAATACGCATCGGAATATGACCCGCGAGTGGGAGGCAAAGTTCGGCCGTGTGCGAGATTTTGAGAAGGCAGACATGTTCATCAAAGATCTGCATGCGTACGAGCAGAATGGCAAACTGCCAGGCTTTATGATTATGGATCTGCGCGAAGACCATACCAGCGGCACCAACCCGAAGAACTTTACGCCCCAGGCATGCGTTGCCTCCAACGATCTTGGCGTGGGTAAGATTGTGGAAGCCTGCTCTAACAGCAAGTACTGGAAAGAGATGGCCATCTTTATTATTGAGGATGACGGCCAGGATGGCCCAGACCACGTGGAGGCGCACAGAACCGAAGCGCTGGCAATATCGCCCTACACGCGCAGGCATAAAACCATATCCACGTTCTATAACACAACATCGATGCTGCGGTCTATGGAGTTAATACTGAACTTGCCACCAATGACGGAGTACGATGCCGCGGCGGTGCCAATGTATGATGCTTTTACCAACCATGCCGATCTTACGCCGTACAAGGTGAAGGCTCCGCAAACCGATATCATGATGAAGAACAAGCCCACTGCGATTGGTGCGATGGAGTCGGCAAAGATGGATTTCTCCGCACCAGACCGGCTAACCGCAAAACAGGTGGCCCAGCTAAACCGCATTCTCTGGCATACTGCCATGGGCGCTAACACACCGTACCCGGCGCCTACGCGCCGCAGCCTGGCGCCGGGCACTTCACTGGCAATGGATAAAGACGGCGACGACGACTGACAGCGAATATTACAGGAAATTAGATTATGAAATACATACTGCTTGTGCCGGATGGTGCGGCCGATAACCCTTTAAAGGATCTCGATGGCAAAACTCCGCTGGAAGTTGCCCGCACACCTAACATCGATAAATTGACGCAGACTGGCCTTGTTGGATCTGTGCAGGTTACTCCACTGGACATGTACCCGGGCAGCGATGCAGCCAATATGGCGCTGCTTGGGTACGACCCGGTTAAGAATTACACCGGCAGAGGCCCGGTAGAGGCCGCGGCCATGGGCATTCCAATGGATCCAAAGGATGTCGCCTTCCGCTGCTCGCTTGTTTCTACCAACGGTTCTACCCTGCTGGATTACAGCTCTGGCCACATCCCAACAGAAGAGGCCCGCAAGATAATCGAGCTGGCGAACCAGAAGCTTGGCACTCCCTCTATGCGGTTATTCCCGGGAGTTTCGTACAGGCATATCCTGCGCTGGACGGGTGGCCCAACCGAAGTGAAAACTGCCCCTCCCCATGAGAATATGGGCAAACTTCTTTCCGAGATCTATCCCGTTGGCGATGGCGAGAGCAAGCTTAAAACGTTTATCGAAGACTCCATTAATTTGCTGGACGATCTGCCCTACAACCGTATGTGCCGCAACGAAGGCAAGATGCCAGCCAACATGCTATGGCCATGGAGCCCCGGGCGGGCGCCGCAGCTAACTGCATTTTCTAAGTTGCGTGGGGTTACAGGTGCGGTAATCTCCGCAGTGGATGTGGTGCGCGGCCTGGGCGTACTCTCTGGCCTGGAGATTATCAATGTGCCGGGTGCCACTGGCTACTTTGATACCAACTATGCAGGCAAGGGCAAGGCCGCTATTGAGGCGCTGAACCGCCACGATTTTGTGTGGGTACATGTGGAATCACCGGACGAGGCGGGCCATGCCGGGAGCATCGACGAAAAGATACGGGGAATCGAAAACTTCGACCGGTATGTGGTAGGCACGATTATTGATGAGATGAAGAGCCTGGATGATTATAGGCTGCTTTGCGTGCCCGATCACAAAACGCCAATATCCACACGCGGCCATGAAATTGGGCCGGTACCCTTCTTGCTGTATGATTCTCGCCAGCCGATAATGGGTGGTGGAAAGCTGCCCTACGATGAGCGTGGCGAAGCCGAGGCGAGGGTTCGGCTGCCAGAAGGCTACCGATTAATCGACGATCTGTTCCGAGGCTGATGCAGCCTCGCGCTTGCTGGCGTGTACCGCAAACAATATTAAGATTACGAGCAGGGCCAGGGCAACCTGGCCCGTTCTCCATCCCCCCATAACAAACAGAGTTTTGCCTGATATCTTCGGCACAATAACATCCAGTTTGCCAATATCTAATCCTGCCGGAAGAGCACTCTGAATTTTGCCGGTTGGGTCCACCAAAAATGTACCTCCAGCCGTATCGGCCATTGCCACCCAACGTCCACACTCTGCTGCCCGCATCTGAAATAGCTGCCTGTGCTGCACATGCTGCAGAGCACCCCACTCTGCCGGGTTATCGCTTGGGCACAGCAATAGTTCGGCACCCTCAGCAACCTCTCTACGGGCAACATCTGGGAAGTCCATATCAAAGCAAATGGCAATCCCTATGCGTGCAAACGGTGTTTGTATTGCATGGGCTTCTGTGCCTGCAATGCCTTCTCGAAAAAAGTGAACAAGGTGGTTTTTGAAGTGCTTGCCAACCAGGTCACCCTGCGGATTAAGCAGGTAAGCGGCCTTCTTAAACCCGTTGGGATCCGAAGCATCCGTAACATCGCGCGCACCAAAAAGTAGCCAGCAGTTAAGCTCCGAAGCCAGCCCTTGCAGTTTCGGCCAGAGTTTAAGAGTTGTGTGCGGATCGCTTACAAAACTGTCTTCTGGCCAAACTATCACCTGCGGTACAAAGCCCGTTTTCTCCCGTGAGAGCTGCAAATAATCCGAATCTTGTTCGGAGGGTGCCTGAACCAGACGCACATGGATTCCCTCCACGGGCTGCCAGTGCTTATCTTGCCCCTGGCCAAGTGTTGTGCACGCCCCAAACCAGAGCGTAAACAGACCGGCAATGCCGAACAGCGCCTGCGCACGGGCCGGCATATCGCGAGTTATTAGTGCCCGCTGTGCTGCTGCAGCCAACAGAGCGGCAAACATGCAGATGCAGAGAGTAACGCCGTAGCAACCGATGGTGCTAGCAACCGCACTAAATATTGGGTACCCAGTTGTGGAGTAACCCAGGCCCATCCAGGTGAAATCTGGAAGCATACGTTCCGATCGGAAGTACTCTGTGCCAGTCCAACAGATTGGGAAAATGAGTATGCGTGCCCAGCTCAGTCTCCGCAGGTAGCTGGATATATACACAAAAGCTGCGCAGGCCGCCATGGGGAAAAGAGCGCTGAGCGCCCAGAGAGTGATAGCTGGCGTTCCAAACATAGAGCCCAGCCAGCGCAGAGAAACGCCAAAGAATAGCATTCCGAAGCAGAAACCGATGTAGCTGGCATGCTTAAAGCTCACCCCTTGAAGCTGCAATATTAGAACTGTCAGCACAAAAGGAGCTATGGGGATAGCGGTAGGCGCGAAGCAAAGCGACATAGAGGCGCCTGCCAGCGCCGCTATGAGTAACCGTGGCCAGAGTTTAAGACTGTGTATCTTTAAGTCCATACTGCGAGGCCCGCCCCAGGCGATCTCTAATTGCCAGCCACTCATCATCATCGGGCGGCATCTCGGCAACTATCCGATGAACCTTTGCCGCATCCATGGTGTGCAGGGTCGCATAAAGCTGTTCGGCATAACCCTGTGGTGAATCTGGCAGCATCTGCACCAGCACGCTGTCTTCAAAGTCCGGTAATGTTCTGTAGCCGATGTATCCGAGTTTAGTTTCTTCAGATAGTGTAATGTATCCAAGTTTAGCTTCAGTAGATAGTTTACTGAAAAGCTGTGCCAATTTCTTTTCAACGTTAGCAGCAGCAACAAGAATTAGCGGCGTTTGTGGTGCGTAGTGGCGCAAACTAAAACCCGGTGTGGCTAAGTCGGAAACTTCTTCTGAATGTGTTCCGTCGCTGCGGCGAACCGGACCAATCACGGCCTCTATTTCTGCAGGTGAAATTAATCCTGGGCGGAGAATCATTGGCCCATCTGCCGTTATTGCCACTACGGTGGACTCTATTCCTCCCGAAGCTGGCCCGCCATCCACCACTGCTGGAATTCTGCCCGCCAGCGTATGCAGAACGTGCTCTGCAGTGGTAGGCGATATCTTTTCGGAGCGATTTGCACTGGGTGCTGCCACGGGCACACGGGCTGCGCGCAGCAGGGCAAGCGCCACGGGGTTGGAGGGCACGCGCAGCGCCACCGTAGGCTTGCCAGCAGACACAATATCGGGAATTCTCTTGGAACGTGGCACAACAATGCTTAACGGCCCTGGCCAGAAGGCAGCTGCAAGGGCTTCGGCCTCTGGTGGCCACTGGGCAGCAAGGGCCTGCGCCTCGTCGGCGGAGAATGTATGTACAATTAGCGGATTGGACGAAGGGCGCTGTTTGGCAACGAAAATGGTAGAAACCGCCATAGAATCCAGCGCGTTGGCACCCAGCCCATAAACGGTTTCTGTTGGGAATGCCACAAGCCTTCCACGCCGTAAAATGCGAGCGGCCTCTTCGATGGCACCCGGGTCGGGATGGGCGGCATCCACGGTAATAACCTGAGTTTTGAATATTTCTGACAATGCCACCCACCCTCCGCCAATTGCCTGAAAGGTTTCAGGGCTTGCGCTTCCACGACATAGAGTGAAGGCTAACCCATTTTCCCTCT
>CAIONQ010000112.1 GCA_903859705.1 uncultured Chthonomonas sp. | reverse complement strand
CTAAGGAAATGCAAAGCACGCGAAGGAGATGCAAGGAAGAGGGAGGTGGTACGGCTGTATATGCCTGTGGCTTAAGCAGAGCTACGTTCTGAAATGCATGGGTCGCGCGAAGGAAATGCAAAGCACGCGAAGGGATGCATCGAAGAGGGAGGTGGTACTGCTGAAGTTGCCTCATGCTCAGGCAGAGCCTTTAAACCGATCAGAATCTGAGGTTAGGCGAGGGCGGCAGGTTTTCCGGCACCCTGAAAACCCTGACCCCATTTTCCGAGGCCTGCCTCTGCAGACCGTAGCCCCATTTCTCGAGACGCTTGCCTCTGCAGATCCGTAGCCCGTTTCCCGAGACGCTTGCCCCGATTCCCATCCGAACGCAGGAATTGCTGCGATTTTTCCTCAATAGTCCGTTATAAGTTTTGCTACTCTGCCATACAGTTGGCAGTCCTCGCGCCCGATAATGTTGATACGGGTTGCGCGGTGCCATTCCCGGCCAGATGTTTATGTGCCGGAAGATGGGCAGTTTTCCCCGATGTGGGATGGATGTTTTTACCGTACCAGAAGTTCCGCTGCGGCGAGCAGCTATCGTCTTGCAGGACATATTAGATCGGGGAACAGTTATGTTTGACCTGAGAAAACGAATTGTTGATGAATTCAACGATTACATTCGTGCCTTCATAACCATCAAAGATCCGGGTATCGAACAGTATCTATCGCAAGAGCTGAAGCGCGGCGTTCTCTGGCCACAGCCACTCCTCGGGCTAAATCCAACGTTTCAGATGGCAGAACGGGTAGAGGATATCCCGGATCTGGATCATCGCTGCGGCACTATATTCCGGCGAGGCAAGTCGGAGACCGATGCTTCTGGTTTGCCTATCCGCCTCTACAAACATCAAGTACGTGCGATTGAACGTGCCCTCCAGGGCAGAAACTACGTGCTTACAACAGGTACGGGGTCAGGCAAAAGTCTCTCTTATATTCTCCCAATTGTGGATACCATCCTTAAAAATGGCCCGGGCAAAGGTGTTCAGGCCGTGGTTGTGTACCCGATGAACGCTCTGGCCAACTCGCAGGAGCGAGAACTCGCGAAATTCCTTGATTACGGGGCAGAAGCTGGCAAGATCCGCGTTAAACGTTACACCGGGCAGGAAGCCCAGGCAGAAAAAGATGAGATAGCGGCAAATCCTCCGGATATTATTCTCACCAACTATGTGATGCTGGAGCTCATGCTAACCCGCCCGTTTGAGCAACGGCTGATTTCGGCGATGAGCAACCTGAGGTTTGTTGTACTGGATGAATTGCATACCTATCGGGGGCGGCAGGGTGCCGATGTTGCTTTGCTCGTACGCCGCCTCAGAGAACGAACCGGCGCAAAAAACCTTCAGTTTGTTGGCACCTCGGCAACCATGTCTACCTCGGGCACGCCCACAGAAAAACGCAGGGCAGTAGCAGAAGTTGCATCGCGCCTTTTTGGAGCGACATTTGAAGAAGCCGATATTATAGGCGAAACGCTGGAACCATATTCCACCGAAAGAGACATACCGGCTGAGGAGCTTGCTGCCTCACTTGCCACGGTACCGAACTCACCTCAAGAGTTCCAATCGCATCCATTAACAATATGGCTCGAGCACGTTATTGCCCTGAGTAAAGACTCCGAAGGCACCATCACGCGCGCGGTACCGGTGCCATTATTCGGCCCAGGCAGCACTGCCGAGCGTCTTGCAGACGTTTGCGGAGTGTCGTTGGAAACGGCGGAAAGCACGCTGCAGAGCCATCTTTTGCTTTCAGAAAGACTATTTGCAGATGTCCCCGGGCCACGGCCATTCGTTTTCCGCCTGCATCAGTTTATGTCACCAGGCAATGGTATTTACGCCACCCTCGGCAATTCCATACAGCGCCATCTCACTCTGGAAAGCCAGAAAGCCCACCCGGATAACCCAGACCATCTTTACTATCAGCTGGCCTTCTGTCGCAACTGCGGTCAGCACTATTTCATCGTGATGAGAGACACCGGGCAAGCAGCACAACGGCTGTTCAAACCGGCAATGTTCAGAGAAGAGCCAATAACTGAAGACGAACGGGCTGGTTATCTCTATATTCCCGAGCCCGGTGAAACTGTCGATCCCGTTAGGCTCATCCCTGAAAGCTGGTACGATCCTAAAAGCAAATCCGGTGCGCTGCGCCGAAACCGGAGGGATCAGGTGCCGGTGCGGTTTGATCTTGGGCAGGATGGCCACCCAGGCTCAGCGGTAGAAACATGGTTCTTGCCTGCACGCCTGCCTTTCTGCATGAATCCCGATTGCGATGTAGAGTTCATCGCTCAGGAATCGGATTCTACACGGCTTGCAGTACTTGGCATGCAGGGCAGGTCAACGGCCACGTCCACCCTGAGTATCAGCGCGCTCAGCTACCTTAAAGAAACGCAAGCCCCGGCCCAAAAGCTGCTTTCCTTTACAGATAACCGGCAGGATGCCTCGTTGCAGGCAGGGCATCTCAACGATTTCGTTCAGATTACGCTTCTGCGTGCCGCCATTCATGCGGCAGCCAGGCAGGCGGGAGCCGATGGGCTGGCCTTTGATGAAGTTGCGCAGAAGGTTACCGGCTGTCTTGGCCTTAAGCAGGAAGAGTTTGCCAGGCAGGTATCAGATCTGCCAACGCAGATAAGGGAACGTCAGCGAGCCCTTCACGATGTGCTCGGGTATAGAATTTATCGTGACCTGAGGCGGGGCTGGCGCATCAACGCACCCAACCTGGAACAGGTTCAGTTAATCAGCATCGAATATCCCGATCTCGATTTTGTTTGCAACGATGAAAAAAGATGGCAGGGTGGCACGGAGATTTTGGCGGCGGCCTCTCCAGACCATCGCAAACGGATCCTCCACTTTCTGTTGGAGTCTATGCGGCGCAAACTCATCATCCATACCGATTACCTAAACTCAGAGGAGCAGTACCGCCTGCGGCAGCGAAGCAATCAGTTTCTGAAAGAGCCCTGGGCGCTCGGAGAGGAAGAGAGCCAGCGATTGTATTCGGCGGCCCACTGCTGGCTCCAATCCACTCCCGCCACAGAAGAAGGTGCCGATCTGATACTTTCTGCACAGAGTTCTCTGGCACGGCACATCATGAACCGAGTACCGTTAGTGTGCGATCGAAAACAGCTCCGTGAAGAGATAGAGCCTGTTATCCGCCAGATTGTATCGGTTGCCGTGGAGGCCGGGTTGATCAAGCAGGTAGAAATTGGCAGCCAGGTGGCATACCAGCTGGCTGCCAGCGCTTTTGTGTGGGTTGCTACCGAGCCAGATGACGTTCACAAGCGCGGTAAAAACAGCTTTTTTCAAAAACTGTACACCTCTTCAGCGCTCCAGCTGAAGGGCATACACGCAAGAGAGCATACCGCGCAGGTTACTGCCGATGAGCGCGAGAAGCGTGAAAGTATGTTTAGAGAGGGCACTCTGCCCATAATGTTCTGCTCCCCAACCATGGAATTAGGGGTGGATATCTCAGATCTTAGCGTTGTGAATATGCGCAACGTACCGCCTACGCCAGCCAACTATGCACAGCGCAGTGGGCGTGCGGGCAGAAGCGGCCAGGCTGCTCTTGTGTTCACCTACTGCACGGCAGGTTCCCCGCATGATCAATACTATTTCCGCAGACAGCAGGATATGGTGGCGGGAGCTGTAGCTCCGCCACGGCTGGATCTATCGAATGAGGACCTCGTAAGGGCCCACGTGCATGCAATCTGGCTCTCACTCGCCGGGTACGATCTTGGAAAATCCCTGAAAGACACCGTGCTGGATGTGGTGGGGGAAACACCAACGCTCGCCATTCAGGAAGCATTGCAAGACAAATTGTCCAGCATCGTTCTAAAAGACGCTGCGAAGGCGGCAGGGCAGAAAATGCTGGATGCAATTGGGCCGGACCTCAAACACGCCAGTTGGTTTACCGATCGGTGGCTTTCGGATACGGTAGACCAGATACCGATAGCGTTGAATGCGGCGTGTGAGCGTTGGCGTGACCTGTTTAGATCAGCGCACAGCCAGGCAGAACGGCAAAGCGCCATTTTGCGAGATGCCTCAAAAGACGAAACGGATCGTGGGCGGGCGCAGGAACTGCGCAGGCAGGCAGAGCGACAGCTTGTATTGCTCACCGATTCTGGCAGTGAATTTCAGTCGGATTTCTATACGTACCGTTACTTCGCCAGCGAGGGATTTTTGCCGGGTTACAACTTCCCACGCCTGCCCTTAACAGCCTACATTCCTGGCCGCAACAGCAACGACGAATATCTATCGCGGCCACGATTCCTTGCCATTGCCGAGTTTGGGCCCGGGGCGCTTGTTTACCACGAGGGCTCCCGGTATCGCGTAGATCGGGTGCTTATGCCTCCCGGTTCCGTTCTGGATAACGGGCGCGTGGCAAAGTCCACAGTCAAACTGTGCCAGACCTGCGGCTACCTGCACGATGGCGAAAACGCAGAAACAGCAGATATCTGCGACGCATGCCATCAGCCACTCGGTACAGATACGATTATCAGCGCAATGTTCCGGTTGCAGGGCGTTAGCTTGCAGAGAACGGAGAGCATTACATGCGATGAAGAAGAACGCATGCGCAAGGGATATGATATCCGAACAGGTATCAAATTCTCAGGATTGCCAGGGGCACACAATGTTTCTTCCACATCGCTGGTGATGCCTGAAGATCTCGAAACACAGCTGGCAGAGCTCACCTATGCTCCCAACGCAACCATCTCAAGAATAAATGTGGGATGGAAGCGCCGCAAAAACCCATTCGATTTTGGATTTTCGCTGGATGTAGAAAAAGCGCGCTGGGTAAAGGATAAGAAAGCAGGTGAGGTGCAGGTTTCGGACGAGGCGGATGCACCCCCAGGACGTACCGAAAAACTTGTGCCTTATGTGGATGATCGTCGCAATGGTTTGATTTTAACCTGGAAAGCAAGCCAACTTACAGCAGCTCAGTTCTTCTCGCTAAAAGCTGCCCTCAAAACGGCCATTCAAATCGTGTACCAACTTGAGGATAATGAGCTCGCTGCCGAATGCCTCCCGAGCTCGCTTAATCCGAAGAGCATACTTTTCTATGAGTCTGCCGAAGGCGGGGCCGGAGTTTTGCGACGGGTTGCTGATGATCCATCGGCAATGGGAGCTATCGCAAGGGCCGCACTCGAACTTTGCCACTTCGATGCAGAGACGCTGGAAGATCTTGGA
Organism: uncultured Chthonomonas sp.; assembly: GCA_903859705.1. Classification (GTDB taxonomy): domain Bacteria; phylum Armatimonadota; class Chthonomonadetes; order Chthonomonadales; family Chthonomonadaceae; genus CAIXIX01. The sequence goes on along the minus strand of CAIONQ010000112.1, from coordinate 13,044 downwards.
AAGGCGCAAAACGCGTCTCAGAGATGTTCCGCTGCCTGTTACAACTGCATCATGAGCTATGGTAATCAAACGGATCACGACCTGCTGGATCGCTTCCAAATCCTGGAACTGCTCGGGCTGCTGAAGGATTGTAAGCCAGTAATCTCGAGAACGCAGCAGCCCCGTGGAGACAGGCTCGAATATCTGCTTTCACAAACTGGTTCTAATTTGGAACGCGATTGGCTGCAGTTGATTGAGGCCAACAACCTGGCACTTCCAGATTATTCGCAATATCGAATAGAAGAATGCGGCACTGTGCCAGATTTTGTTTACCTGCGCGGCGGAATGCGCCTTGCGGTGTACATTGATGGCCCGCCGCACGATTATCCCTCCAGACAATATCGCGATCAGGAACAGGATATGGCACTGCTGACGCATGGATGGCTGGTGCAGCGTTTTCACTATACGGCAGATTGGCTCGATCTGCTGAAACAGTATCCGGGCACTTACGGGGAAATTAAATGAACTTTGCACCAGGAAGCCTTGTAAGGGCCCGAGGCCGGGAATGGGTTGTTCAGCCCCAGTCTGCGCCACCCGTATTTCATTTAAAGCCACTGGGCGGGAGCGATGCCGAAGCAACCGCTATCCATGCCGGGCTGGAATTAGTGGCACCCGCCGCATTTTCTCCGCCCAACCCCGCACGGCCGGGCGATGCCAACTCGGCACGCCTGCTGCGAGATGCCGTTCGGCTTGGATTCCGATCTTCTGTAGGGCCTTTTCGCTGCCTCTCCGGGATTGCAGTTGAACCGCGACCGTATCAGCTTGTGCCGCTACTGATGGCGCTCCGGCAGGATCCCGTGCGATTGATGATCGCAGATGATGTTGGCATCGGCAAGACTATTGAAGCGGCGTTAATTGCAAAAGAGTTGATGGCGCGTGGGGAGGCGGATAATCTCTGTATTTTGTGCCCGCCGCATCTGGCCGAACAGTGGCAGGCAGAACTCGCAGGCAAGTTCGGTATAGACGCGGCGCTGATATTGCCTGCAACCGTCCGTAAGTTGGAGGCGGAGTGTCCTCGGGAAGTGAGTGTGTTTGAATACTTCCCGGTAACCATCGTTTCTACAGACTATATTAAACAGGAACGGCGGAGAGAGGACTTCTTGAGAGCGGCGCCTCAGTTGATCATTGTGGACGAGGCGCATACGTGCACCCAGGCAGGGCAATCTGCCCAGCAGCGGTTCCGGCTGTTGCAGCGGCTATCTGCCGATACGCGCCGTGGATTGATTCTTGTTACGGCAACGCCGCATAGCGGTAACGATCAATCTTTTAAGTCCATGCTATCCCTGCTTCTCCCGGAATTCGCCGATTTGCCTGATAACCTGGCCGGGGAACAGAATAGGGCATCGCGGGAAAAATTGGCGATGCATTTTGTTCAGCGCCGAAGGCAAGACATTAGCACGCATTTTGTTGAGGATACTCCCTTCCCGGAAAGGGAAGAGTCGGATGCACCTTATCGCCTGCATCCGCAGTACATGGATCTGCTTTCAAAGGCGCTCAGCTACGCGCGCGAAGTGATCTCCAATGATACAGGAACAAAATTTCAGCAGCGCATTCGCTGGTGGTCTGCGCTCGCAATGCTCCGCTCCATCAGCTCAAGCCCAGCAGCGGCGGCCGCAACACTGAGGGCGCGTGCCCGCACGGCGGATGCGGAAACCGACGAAGAGGTGGAGATGCTGGGCCGCCGGTCTGTTCTGGATCTCACGGAGGAGGAGACTGCCGAAAGCATCGATCTCAACCCGGGAGCAGATGCTGAAACCGGCAACACGCCCACACGCAAGAGACTGCAGGACCTGGCCAAACTTGCGGAGGGGCTTAAGGGGGCCAAGGATGCAAAGCTCCAGAATATTACAAGCGTTCTCAAAACGCTGCTGAAGGATAACAGATCGCCCATTGTGTTCTGTAAGTACATCGCCACGGCAGAGTACTTTACCGATGAGCTGCGCAAGTACTTACCGAAAGGCGTTGAGATAGCCTGCGTTACCGGCCTGCTGCCGCATGATGAGCGCGAGCGGAGGATTTTTGAGCTTTCGGAAAAGCCACAACGTGTTCTGATCTGCACGGATTGTCTTTCTGAAGGCATCAATCTCCAGGAGTCGTTTGATTCTGTAGTCCATGCCGATCTTGCCTGGTCTCCCACGCGACATGAACAGCGCGAAGGGCGCGTTGATAGGTTTAATCAGGCAAGCGACCTTGTTAAGATCGTTACGGTTTTTGGGCACGACAATCCCGTAGATGGCCTGGTTCTGGATATCCTCATTCGTAAGCATCAGCGCATTCGCAATGCCCTCGGCATTTCTGTACCAGTACCCGTGGAAACCGAAAAAGTGTTGGAGGCAATGATAGCTTCGCTGCTTCTGAAGGGTACCGATTCGCTGCAGGGCAGCCTCTTCTCCGCCGAGGATCTTGAGGAAACAAAGGCGTTCGATCTTGAATGGCAAAAAGCGGCGGACCGTGAGAAACGCAGCCGAACCATCTTTGCTCAAAACGCGATCAAAGTTGAAGAAGTACAAAAAGAGCTGGAAGAGATACGCAGGGCCAATGGCTCCCCTCTCGATGTAGAACGGTTTGTAAAGGATGCTGTTGTATGCTGTGGAGGTACGGCTGCGCCTGGCGCACCAGCTTTGCTGGATTTCAGCAACACCCCGGATCTGCTGCAGAACAGGTCGGGTGTACATGGTACGTTGTCGGCTGTATTTGCTCAGCCCGTGCGCCGTGGCTCGGTTATGCTCTCCCGCACCTCGCGCGTGGTAACGGCGCTTTCCGAATATGTGATGGATTGCACCCTTGCAGATGCCGAGGATGCGCCTGCGGCGCGCTGTGGCGTTGTATCTACCGAGGCAGTGAGTGTAATGACTACGCTTCTGTTGCTTCGCATGCGTTTTCAGCTTTCAGGAACAAAGAAGGAAATGCTTGCGGAAGATGCTGTGATCGCGGCGTTTCGCGGCAGCCCCGCATCACCACAGTGGCTGCGCTTAGAGGAGGCGGAGCCGTTGCTTGCCGTGCCTCCTCGGGTCTCTATCCCAAAAGAGATGGCTACGGCAGTGCTTACGCAGGTGATCTCTAATCTGCCGGATCTTCGCACGTACTTCCTTCAGCTTGGCGAGCAGCGCGGCAAAGAAGCGCTTGCGGCACACCGACGGGTACGCACTGCCCTTGCAGGCACGCAGGCTGCGCGTGATATTCGGCTGCAGGGAGAACCCGATGTGCTTGGTGTGTATGTGTTGATGCCAGCCGGAGGACATAAATAGTGGCGAGACATAAGAGTTCCGGCTTTAGCGCGGTGCGAACAGAAGGCGCCCTCCTCTCGCATGCGATCTTATCCCGCGCATTTGCCCTGGATAAGAAACTGGTTGGTACTGGCGAGGCGGCGTACGGCTTTAGTGGCCTTACGGTGAATGAGGCTGCAGCATCGGCTTACAACGCGTTGTGTTCCGCCTGGAGCGTGTTTTCGGCAGTAAGAAACAGAGAGAACGTTGCTCCAGACGAGTTGCGGCGCGCCACACGGGTATGGGTAAACCAGGTGTTCCGCAGGCTGGATTATGGCACCATGCCCGCGCAGAGCTCTGTTGTTGCCGGGGACACAGAGTATCCGATTACGCATCTCTACGCGCAAAATCTGCCTATTATCGCGGTAGCTTGCGATGCAGATCTGGACCGCGAAACACGCACGGGAGGCGTGAAGCGGCGGCCACACACAACGGCGCAGAGCCTACTGAACGCAAGCGATGACTACCTGTGGGCATTTGTTACCAATGGGCTGCGGTGGCGGATACTGCGGGACGATAATAGCCTTTCGCGGCAATCATTGCTGGAATTTGATCTGGAAGCCATATTTGAGGGCCAACTCTATACCGAGTTCTTGCTGTTCTTCATTGTGTGCCATCAATCGCGGTTTGCTGCGGTAAAACCAGAAGAGTTCATCATTGAAAAGTGGCACGCGGAGGTGTCTGCTGAGGGCAAACGGGCGCTGGATACGCTGCGAGAAAGCGTAAAGGAAGCCATCAGTCAACTGGGGCAGGGGTTTCTGCGACATCCCGAGAACGCAGACCTGCGCGCTCAGCTTGTTAGCGGTTCGCTTGATAAACAGGATTACTACCGACAGTTGCTGCGGATGGTTTACCGCCTGATCTTCTTATTTAAGGCGGAGGACAGAGGACTGCTTTTCCATCCAGAAGCACCTTTAGAGGCCCGCAAACTATATACCGAATCTTACAGCACTGCGAGGCTGCGAGCACTCGCCATTGGGCCAGAGCCTTCTGAGAGGTATGCTGACCTCTACTGCCAGCTTCAAGTGATAATCCGGGCTCTATCGGCGCCGAACGGCTGCCCGGAACTGGGGTTGCGCAGCCTGGGCAGCTTTCTGTTCTCTGCAAGTTCGGTCTCTGCTCTGGATAGCGCTTCGATATCGAATAGGGCACTGCGGAACGCTATCCGCAGCCTTGCGTTTACTACAGAGGGCGGCCGCCCGATGCCGGTAAACTACCGCGACCTTGGTTCTGAGGAGCTCGGGAGCGTTTATGAATCCCTGTTGGAGCTGCACCCGGAACTCAGCTGCGATGGCACACGGTTTACGCTTGCGCTGGCTGCGGGCAATGAGCGTAAAACAACAGGAAGCTACTACACACCGGATAGTTTAATACAGTGTTTGCTGGATAGCGCTCTGGAGCCGGTGGCGGCAGAAGCCCTGCGAAAGCAAGACCCTGAAAAGGCAATACTTGCACTGCGCATCTGCGATCCGGCGTGCGGCAGCGGGCACTTCTTAATTGCGGCAGCCCATAGGCTGGCAGCCCGCCTGGCAACGGTACGCGCGGGTGGCGACGAGCCCGGTTACGATGAGTATATGCGGGCATTGCGAGATATTATTGGAAATTGTATTTATGGCGTAGACATCAACCCTATGTCTGTTGAGCTATGCAAGGTATCGCTCTGGATGGAGGCGCTGGACCCGGCTCGCCCATTAAGCTTTCTGGATCATCACATTCAGTGCGGCAATAGCCTGCTGGGGACTACGCCCGGGCTTATGCGGCAGGGCATTCCGGAAGGTGCTTTTACGGCGCTCAATGGGGACGATAAAGACACCTGTGCGTACTATAAGGCACGCAACAAGAGAGAGCTTGCCGGGCATCTGGCGCTCTTCGGGAGAAATCTGGAGCCGTGGGAGGCCCTGGGCGATATTGGCACAGGGATGGCGCAGTTATCCGCAATTGAAGATGACACCGTGGAAGGCATTGTTGCACGCCAGGCGGCCTATGAGCGCACCCTTGCGAGCGCTAACTACGAAAACGGTAAACTGCTGGCGGATATGTAGTGCGCCGCTTTTGCCTGGAAAAAGCAGCCTGAAACAGATCTGTATCCCATTACAACTGAGCTTTTTAACCGCGTTCGTCGCAGCCCTGCTGAACTCTCACGGGAACACCGTGCAGAGGTCCGGCGGTTGGCTGAACAGTATCAGTTCTTCCACTGGCATCTTGCGTTTCCGGGCGTATTTCAGCCGGATCCAGAAAGCGCACAGCCCGAACTCGGCTGGAAGGGTGGTTTTGATGTGCTACTCGGCAATCCACCGTGGGAGCGCGTAAAGATACAGGAAATAGAGTGGTTTGCGACAAGGAACGCACAAATAGCAAATGCCGCCAACAAAGATGCGCGGGCAAAAATGATTGCGGCGCTCAGAAACGACGATCTCAACCTGTATCAGGACTTTCAGGATGCGCAAAGAAAGGCAGAATCCGAAAGCCAATTTCTGAGGACCAGCGAACGATTTCCGCTATGCGGAAAAGGCGATGTGAACACCTACAGTGTATTTGCTGAAACCTTCTCACAGGCAATCGGCCCGAATGGCAGAGCAGGCTTCATCGTGCCTACCGGTATTGTAACAGACGATACGACCAAGGAGTATTTTGCGGCGATAGTAGACCGAACTCAACTTGCAAGCGTGTTTGATTTTGAGAATAAGAATACTTTTCCGCAAGTGCACTCGAGCTTCAAATTTGTACTATTGGTTTTAACGGGCAGAGATGAACTAATTTCAGTACCTAAATTTGCCTTTTTCTTGCATGACGTTTCAGAGCTTCTGCAAACAGACAGAACTTTCAGCCTCTCTGCGCAAGACATCGCGCTACTCAACCCCAACACAAAAACATGCCCCATGTTCAGCAGTAGGCGCGATGCTGAGATTACAAAGAGCGTCTACAAGAGAGTGCCTGTGCTCATCAATGAGCAAAACGAATCCAACGCCTGGGGAGTTTCATTCTTGCGAATGCTTGATATGGCTACGGACTCCAACAAATTCTGTAATGAGAATATAGGCGGCTTATCGCCCCTCTACGAAGCCAAGATGCTGCACCATTTCAACCACCGGTGGGCCACTTACGACACTGTAGTTAGGGCCAAAGGGAAAAAAGAGGTTGGCGATATCGAGGCACGTGATTGCACGGTGGCCGAGCTTACCGACCCTGATTACACGGTAACGCCCCGATACTGGATTGACAAAGGGGAAGTAGAAGCAAAGCTGGAAAAACGGGATAGAGCGGGCAACCTGGAGTGGAAATGGGACAGGCAATGGCTCCTGGGCTGGCGCGATATATGCAGAACAACTGATGAACGCACTGTTATCGCAAGCCTGTTGCCGAGGGTGGGGGTTGGGCATAAATTCCCGTTAATGTTTACACGCAATGACAATCCAATATTAAACGCGAACTTGCTCACTTGTCTGACATCACTTGTGTTTGACTACATTGCTCGACAGAAAATCGGCGGTACTTCGCTAACGTATTTCTACTTGAAACAATTGCCCGTTTTACCGCCGCTTGCATATCATGACTGGTCGGCGCGGATAACCTGCCGGTTGCTGGAATTGGTGTATACAGCGAACGACATGACGCCGTTTGCGCGTGACTGCGGATACGAAGGCGAGCCATTTATCTGGAACGAAGAGCGCCGCTTTAGCTTGCGCTGCGAGCTGGATGCCCTTTACTTTCACCTGTATGGCATTGCTCGGGAGGATGTCGACTACATTATGGACACCTTCCCGATTGTAAAGCGCAAAGACGAGGCCGCTTACGGGGAATACCGTACGAAGCGCGTGATATTGGAGATATACGATGAGTTGCAGCAGGCGACGGATGCTGGCACGGAATACATAACCAGGCTTGACCCACCGCCTGCCAATGGGTGGGTGCCACCGCAGGAATTAATTGACGAGGCGTTGCGCGCGCCAGAAGAGCTGGATGCCGGGCCAAGAAAGGCAAAGGCCACGCGCGGCAAGAAGGCAACTGCACCAACACTGAAGTTGCAACCGCCGCCCGTTCAACCCAAAGTGCCCTTACAGCACGGGCTTGCTTTTGAACATCAGAGCTTCAACACGCATACGCCTGCAACTCCTGAACCCGCGGAACTTACACTGACGCCGCCGCCTGCGCCCGCTCCGGCACCGGCCCCGGCCCCGGCACTGTTTGATGCTGAGGATCTGCCCCCGGCGATTCCACAGCCGCGCCGCGCCCCAGACGGCAGCATCACACGCGTGCGCGTTTTTGATGCGGACGACAATGTGCTGATCAAAGCAGCCACCGTGATAGAACGCACCCGTAACCGCGATGGCAGCGTGCTTACCTACACCCTGCTGCCCGAAGGCAGCAACAGCGTTGTAAAGGTAAGCGCCCCGCCCGCAAAGTTGATGAAGCTGGTGAAGCGGGAGATGAGGGAGGGGTAGGGGGAAGCTGGATTGCACTCACCAGCAACGTTGAACTCGGCGTACTGATCGACAGCCCAGCATTAGCGGCACAGATTACCGGGTTTTTTGGTGTGCCTGGGGAGCGTGGGATGTTGGGGTAGGGGGAGTGGTGGAGGTACTGAGACCTATAGGACATATAGGACTGATGGGACATATAGGACTGATGGGACGGATGGGGCGGATAGGACAGATAGGACCATGGGACATATAGGCGCAGAGCGCGCGGGGCCGGGGGCCGGTAGCGCGCAAGCGCGCAAGCGCGCAAGCGCGCAAGCGCGCGGGGCCAGGGGCCGGGAGTTGGGGGCCGGATGGGACCTTTAGGACGGATGAGGGTGGCGGGGTGCCTGTATGCGCGCGGGGCCACCTGCTGGTTACCGCTGTAGAGCCGGGCAGTGAGTTTTTGGAGGATATGGGGTGAGTGGGTGAGAGGAAGACTTCTTAGAGAAATTTCTACAACGCGATGGTTGCTTATTGAGACGTTTTGTTGATGGCAGATTAGCTTGTTGTTGCCCGCAAACTACCATCCACCGCCCCCGCCCGCCCGCCAGGGGCGGGAGTCAGATGCGCGCCTGCCGGATGGATGCGGGAGTGCAGTTTAATAACTGAGACCGATAGGACGGATTGGACGGATGGGACGGATGTGGGTGCCGTTTGGCGTGGCTATATCTGTAGCAAAAGCCTGGTTCAGGCTGGCGGTAAACGCCGGCTTATCACCGTAGCGCCAGAGTACCATAGGTCCTGCAGCGATATTAAGTTGCAGGGCGTGCTCACCTGAAGTAAGGAGACAATTGCATGCGTGAAGCGAAATCGAATGTGTTGCCGGAGAGTTTTGTGTTTGCCCTCACGGTGGCGGTTAGTAGCAGTTTGGGTCGGGCTGCGATGTTCGCACTGGAGGACCGCGGGGGCGTAAGCCAATTTCACCCTCACTGGCTGCGCTGGTTCACCATTGTCATCCCGATTCAGATGATCGTTGTGATGATTATAGCCCGCCAGCCATGGTTTCAAAAATTGCGAAACAGGCGGAGGTAGGGGGCGAGGAAGGGAGGGAGGGAGGGAGCGAGGAAGCGAGGGAGCGAGGGAGGGAGGGAGCGAGCTGCAATTGCTACCATGCTACGTAGGAGAGAATTGGCGTGGTTAGGCAAGGATTGTTTATTAAGAGCAATTTCTACCGCGCTACGCAGGAGAGGATGTTTATGAAGAGCGATTCCTACCGCGCTACGCAGAACATGATGTTTATGAAGAGCGATTTCTACCGCGCTACGCTTGGTGGTATTAGCCGATAACTTTTGGGCCTCTCCTGACCTCTCCACTTAGCTCGTTCCTCGCGTGGCGAGGAAGTTGTGGCGCTCACGGTACCGTTGGGCGGGTGCCTGGAAGACTATGAAAGGCAATTCCTACCGCGCTGCGCAGAAGAGGATGTTTATGAAGGGCGATTTCTACCGCGCTACGCTTGCTGGTCAAGATTATGGGACACACGTTGTGGATATAGGCGCAGCCTTTATTCCTCGCAAGCTCGGCGGCTCCGCAGGTTTCACATTGCTGCCTTGTTAGCGTATTATCGCCAGATCGGCGATCCTGCCGGATGGATGGTTTCTGCCCAGCGCAAGGTACCATCCCCCGCCCCCGCCCGCCCGCCAGGGGCGGGAGTCAGATGCGCGCCTGCCGGATGGATGCGGGAGTGCAGTTTAATAACTGAGACCGATAGGACGGATTGGACGTATGAGGCTTGCACCATTTGCCGATGGCTTTTTAGGCTGCACGCAAAGAAGCGGACCGGCAGCGATTCTTATAATAACCTATGCCGGCCCTACAGGCCTCAGAAATAATCTTATGGGGTTATATTCCCAGCCCTATCGGGCTTCGCTATCCTATGCCGCCCTTTCAGGGCTCAGGATTCTTTTTAACCGGTGATTTCCAGAAACACAGAAGAGGTAGCTTCTGAAATGTAATTTCTGCCGCGCTTCGCAGAAGAGGATGTTTATGAAGGGCGATGCCTACCGCGCTTCGCTTGGTGGGTGGGGACGTGTTATAATATTTGTTAATTCTCTTCTTGCCGGTGTTTGGCTGGCATTTCTCCGTGTGATCTTCCCCTCTCACGTACTCTGAGTGCATATTTGGCTAATCAATCTCTCAGTTATGATTTTTCTATCAAGAGCCGGTTGCGTGTGCTCGTTGTTTCTGTGATCGATGAGCAGTTTCGCTTTTCTGATTTGCCGTACCGGGTTACGAACTCTACGGAGGGGTGGGCCTATGCGCTGCGCGGTGACTTTAAAGGCGGCGGTGTGCCGCCGCCTGAGCTGCTGCGTGAGTATGACCTGGTGCTTGCGAATCTGGATCGGAAGCTGCTGCCCGGTTTTAGTAAGTTGATCAGGCAGAGGCCCTCCGATGTGCGCTGGGTGAGTACGATTGAGGGTGGGGGTGGGGATTATCTGGCGCCGGATGCTGACTTGCTTTCGGTGCTGGATGCTTCAGATGTTGTTTCAAATATTAATCGGCACACTACCGCTTATTTGCAGAGCCTCACTAACACGCCGGTGCACTGGATTGGGGTTCCGTACCCTGGTGAGGATATTGCACAGTTTGCAGTTCCTTATGCTGAGCGGTGCGGTGATGTGCTTATTTGCCCTAAACGGGATGCTGAGCCTTCCTGGAAGGTGGCGGAGCTGTGTGGTGTTGATGCGTTTTGTTTTGTGCCGACCGTGAGCCGGCAGCTTCGTAATGCACGCGTGTTTGCCAGCCACCGTTATGTTGGCAAGGATGTTCTTATGCGGGATCTGGCAAGCCATGGGCGACCGATTGGTGTTGATGGCGCGCTTGAGTGTGGCCTGGAGGAAACCTGGAGGGTTGGATCTCGCCGGAAGGTGTGGATCAATCTGGATCCGCGGTATACGTGGTCTCGCTGGGTGTTGGATGGAGCGGCGCTGGGGGTTCCTGTGATATCGACTGTGAGTACGGCGCACTCCTGCGCGCTGTTTCCAGAGTTGACGGTACCAAATATTTTTGCAATTGATGAGGCTGCGGCCATGGTTCGGCGCCTTTTGGGCGATGAGGAGTGGTATCATAGTGTGTGTTTGCGTGCTGCGGCTGCGCTGGCGGAGTTTTTGCCAGATGCAGCGGTGCAGCGGCTGGAATGTGCTCTGGGTGAGCGTGTGTTGGATCGCTGATGGCTGTTGGGCCGATGCTTCTGTGAAGCTTTTGCCTGACCTTTACCTTGCTGCTTACCTTTCTGATTACCTTGACGAAAGGCAGGTAGCCGTGATATACTCTTGCGTGTTTCGCGGGAGTAACTCAGTGGTAGAGTGCCATCCTTCCAAGTTGGAAGTCGCGAGTTCGAATCTCGTCTCCCGCTCTTTTCCGGCCCCCGTAGCTCAGTGGATAGAGCAATCGCCTTCTAAGCGATTGGCCGTAAGTTCGAACCTTACCGGGGGTAGGTGTACACGGCGATTGTAGCTCAGTAGGTTAGAGTGCCAGGTTGTGGCCCTGGAGGTCGTGGGTTCGAGCCCCATCATTCGCCCCTTTCTTAAAGACAGAAGCAGCCCTGTAGGAATAATATTCCCGCAGGGCTGTTTTTGTTTATGTAGCTGTAGTTCACACCTATCTGTGAGGAAACCGTTATGTTTACATCTGTTTTTGCTTTGATTGCCGCCGCTGCGCTTGCTGCGGTGCGCGTGGATGATGCGCCGCTTCCTGCCGGTTATACAATCCCGGTGGTGGACCTGACGAAGGATGCTTCGCGGTATACGGTGGTTGACCGTGAGGCGGGGCAGTATCTGGGGCATGTGACTACGGTGTTGCTGGAGAATGGCAGATCGATTCTGGCGGTGTACCCGAAGGGGCATGGCCGTGGCGCGATTGTGCTGAAGCGGAGCGATAACGGGGGCAAAACGTGGAGTGCACGTAAGCGAACGCCTGCGAGTTGGGCTACCTCGCTGGAGGTGCCGACTATTTTCCCGACGGTGGATGCTGCTGGCAAGAAGCGGCTTGTGCTGTTTTCCGGGTTGTACCCGATTCGGGAATCTGTGAGTGAGGATGAGGGCAAGACCTGGACGGAATTGAAGCCGATTGGCGATTTTGGGGGCATTGTTGCCATGAGCTGTATGATGCGGCTTAAGAATGGCGATTATGTTTGTATGTTTCATGATGATGGTCGGTATTTTCAGGAAAAGGCTGCGCCGAAGAAGCCTGTGGTGTTTACGCTGTACCAGACGGTTTCTCATGATGGTGGGCTGACGTGGCAGGCACCTTCTGCTGTGTTTTCTTCCAGTGCGGTGCATTTGTGTGAGCCGGGGATTATCCGGAGCCCGGATGGTAAGCGACTGGCGGTTTTGCTGCGTGAGAACTCGCGGCGGCGTAACTCTTTTGTGATTTTTAGTGATGATGAGGCGGGTAGTTGGAGCGTTCCGCGTGAGCTGCCGGCGGCGCTTACGGGCGACCGGCATACGGCGATTTATTGCCCGGATGGGCGGCTGTTGATTACCTTCAGGGATACGACCCGAGAGAGTGTTACGAAGGGTGACTGGGTGGCGTGGGTTGGCACGTTTGATGATATTGTGAATGGCACGGAGGGGCAGTATCGGATGCTGCTGGGGAAGAACCATTATGGTGCGGATTGTGCGTACCCGGGGCTGGTGATGCTGAAGGATGGTACGTTTGTTGCCACTACGTATGGGCATTGGACGGAAGGTGAGCAGCCGTATATTTTATCTGTGCGGTTTAAGGTGAAGGCGTTGGACGGGAAGTAGGGAGCGCGCAAGCGCGGGGCCGGTAGCGCGCTCAATGGGTTGGGACAGATGGGACGGATGGGACGGATGGGACGGATGAGGGTGGTGCTGTTGGGCAGAGGTGTGGTGTAGTTGGTGGGTGGTGGGCCTCTCCTGACCTCTCCACTTAGCTCGTTCCTCGCGTGGAGAGGAAGTTGTAGCGGAAGCTATACCGTTGGGCGGAGGTTCGGGGTGCTGGCAGGTGGTGGGCCTCTGCTGCGACTTAAGCGTCAGCAGTGTAGCCCTTGTGTGGAATTGGCAACGGAGGTAACCTGGTGAATCACGATCGGCGAATGAGTTTAGCCGCTCAGAGGTTGGCATTGGCAAAGAACTTGCGCCGAAATGCTACACCTTCAGAACAACAGTTATGGTCTGTGCTGCGAGCTGGAAGGTGTGGAGGTTTCAAGTTCAAGCGTCAGGTGCCGATCTCGCGTTTTGTTGCTGACTTTGCCTGTTTGGAAGCCTGGCTGATTATTGAAATCGACGGTGAGTCGCATGATGGCACCGTTGAGGAGG
>CAIONQ010000111.1 GCA_903859705.1 uncultured Chthonomonas sp. | reverse complement strand
AGGTCTTTAACCGCATCTGTCGAAATATCCATCGCCATCTCTTGTTCTCCTGTGAGTTTCTTGGTCGACACGCACAATGGAGAATCATGGGATGGCATTACTATTTCCTCTTTGGATTACCTACTTATCTCGAACGCACCCTGCAAATAATTTGAATTGAACGTGTTTATAACTCCCCTGATCACGGCACCTCACTCCACAGCAGGATTCGGTGCTGCAATGTGGAAATCATACCGGCCCTAACATACTCAACTACACACACACATGCAATGAGTATGTTAGTGCATAAAATTAAATCCACGTCAGATGCAAAACAACGCACTGCGGGAGCACAGGAGCTCTTATGGCACATAGCATAGGCAAGTTTGTCCCGGGCCTGATGATGGATTCGCAGTTAACGGTCCCAACAATTTTACAGCGGGCTGCCACGGTTTACCCACAAACAACCATCCAATCCCGATGTGCCGATTTAACGGTGGCCACCCACACAAACGCACATCTCTACGAGCGTGTATTGCGCCTTATGTCCGCACTCACGCAGCTTGGCATCCGCCCAGGTGATACAGTAGCCAGCTTCGCCTGGAACAGCCACCGACATCTTGAGCTGTACTACGCCGTGCCCTCGATCGGTGCTGTTTTGCACACCGTAAACATTCGGCTTTTCCCGGATCAACGCAGATATGTTCTGGAACATGGCGAGGCCAGGGTTGTGTTTGCCGATGAATCTCTGCTCGCGGCAGTAATTGAAGCAGTGGAGGGAATGGCGAACCCACCAGAGGTTGTGGTAATGCCGGAGGGGCCAACGCTGACCGCCGATGTGCCGTGCGGAGCGCACAACTACGAGGCCATTCTGGCAGCATCGAATGCTGACGAGCAGTTTCCGAATATCTCCGAGAACAGCGCTGCCAGCCTCTGTTACACCTCTGGCACAACCGGGGAGCCAAAAGGTGTGCTCTACAGCCATAGATCGCTTTACCTTCATAGCCTCACCTGCTGCATGGCGGATTCGCTGGGCGTGCGCGAGAGCGAAACGCTTATGCCTGTGGTACCCATGTTTCATGCCAACGCCTGGGGATTGCCTTACAGCGCGGGGATGACAGGAGCAGCGCTGGTGTTCCCGGGCAGCCACATTGCCGCGCGCCCGGTTGCCGATTTGATTGAGCGGTGCAAGGTGAATTGTGGTGCCGGTGTGCCAACAGTTTGGAACCTGTTGTTTCAGCATCTTCTGCATCATCAGCACGATATCAGTAGCCTGAAGCGCGTTATCTGCGGAGGAGCGGCTGCACCCAGAGCATTAATAGAACTAACCGAACAGCAGTTTGGTGTGGAGTTTCTGCATGCGTGGGGCATGACGGAGATATCACCCGTCGGTTCCGCATGTGTTCTGAAAGCGGCAGACCTTCATAAGCCTCTGGAGGAGCGTATCACCCTCAAAACCCGGCAGGGGCTGCCCGTTAACGGCGTTGAGATGCGGATTGTGGATGACGCAGGTAGCGATTTGCCTACAGATGGCAACCACTTCGGCGAACTAGTTGTGAGAGGGCCCTGGGTGGCGAAACAGTACTTTAAACGCAGCCCGGAGGACCCGGAATTTACCTCAGACGGTTGGTTCCGTACGGGCGATGTGGCGTCTATCGACGCCTCGGGGTATATGCTGATTACCGATCGATCAAAGGATATGATCAAGAGCCGGGGAGAATGGATAGCCTCGATAGCCATGGAGAATGCCCTGGCATCGCATCCTTCGGTTCTAGAAGCAGCCGTTGTTGCCCGGCCAGATGAGCTTCGGGGCGAAGCCCCGGCCGCGTTTGTCGTATTGAAACAGGAGGCACAGCCTGTAAGAGCCATCCAGCTGATTTCTCACCTGCGCAACAGTTTCGAAAGGTGGCAGCTACCACGCAGCAAGGATATCCACTTTGTGGGTGCCTTGCCGAGAACATCAGTAGGCAAAATCGATAAGAAGGTGCTGCGCGGGCAGATTAAAGATGCAGCCAACACATCGCAAGAACAGCTCGCATCCTCGGATTGATGCTTGGGTTAAGTGATATAATACAAATAGGTCCAAATGGGCACACAATTTCACCACGAATGCAATAACTCAAGGAGTACACAGGAAAGCATGAATAGAGTTTTGACCACAGCCATGGCTGCGTTGGTGCTGGGGGGCTGCATTTCTGGCGCACATGCGCAGAAAAAGCAGGCGGCAAAATCTGGCGATGCCGATATCGCTAAGCTTAAAGCGGCCCTCAAGGATCCTGCAAATCTGAAGGAGCAGGCGCCCGCAAAGTTCAATGCAAAGTTCGTAACCAGCAAGGGAGAGTTCGTTGTATCTGTAACGCGCTCATGGTCTCCTGCCGGGGCAGATAGGTTCTACACCCTGGTTAAGCACCACTATTTTGATGGCGTAAAGTTCTTCCGCGTTGTTCCTAACTTCGTAGTGCAGTTTGGTATTCACGGCGATCCATCCATCGCTACCAAGTGGCTCCAGTCCAACATCAACGATGATCCGGTTGTTCAGTCCAACAAACGGGGTTTTCTTACTTACGCCAAGTCCAGCTTGCCCAATAGCCGATCGGTACAGCTGTTTATCAACCTGCGAGATAACGTTAACCTCGATAGCATGCAGTTTGCACCGTTCGGTAAAATTGTGAAGGGTATGGAAGTTGTGGATGCACTCTACAACGGATATGCCGAGGGGCTAACACAGCTACAGGGACAGATTGCGGAAGGTGGCAACAAGTTTCTGGATCAGAACTTCCCGAAACTCGATGGCATCAAAACGGCTACTGTGGTTCCGTAGCATCGTACAACCAACCGGGTATTGTGGCGAGGTGGGCTCAATGCCTGCCTCGCCTCTGTTTTCTGTATGGAGAACAGGAACATGAGATTTTCTACCAATACGCGAAAAGGCAACAAGCACAACACCGTCTTCATAGAGGGTGACTTCCGTGGCCGGCCACCTGTAACCTTCGGGTTGATTCTTACTGCAATTCCCATATTTGTTACTATTGCAATGCTAAGCAACACATGGGAAAAGATACTGGATGGCAGCGTTGGTGCCATCGTGAGCATGTTGCTTACCAGTTGCTTTTGCATATTATTTGTTGGCGTTGGATTGTGGATTACCAGAGAATCTATGGTAATTCGAAAAGCAGTTACGAGGTCCGAGGCGGCCGCCCAGTTGGGAATGAGCGAAACCCAATTTACAGAGGTGTTACACTCAGAAGGAATAGAACCCGATTATGATGTTAATGGTGAGCCAATGTATCATTTGGACTCGCTGGAGATGCTTAGCTTACTGAGGCCGGCCTCTGAAGGAACCCAGTATAGCGATGTTCTGGTCCGGGCCGTACATCAAGACGCAAATACCGCAAGCGAACTCCTTAGAGCCACAACCGATCTGCATGACCATACACACACTCATGCCACACATCAAATTGATAGCTCGGTATCTCACGACTTTAACATGCCAGTATCAGACAATAGCGCCATTCTTGATGTAGGTTCCTGGATGACCGATAGCAGTGCAACCATTGATGTGTCCTCATCCATGACAGACTCATCTTCAAGTATTGACGCTGGCAGTTACAACTAAGGCTGCTTTACAGGCAGCATCCAATCCATTCTGGCAAGTTTGTTTCTTATCCCAGTTCCGCTAACATCAGGTTCACGGTACACCTGAAACCAGATGCCATCGACGTTCAACTGGATATTCTGTGCGACACCTGGCACCATTTGGACAGGTTCGATATAGCTCTTTCCTTCATCCGGAATGTGTACGCGGCAAATATATTGGTCTTGATCATACCAGTGCACACCACTCTTATTCGTTACGGCAGTGCAGAACAGCTTGTTGTTAACCCAGAATAGTCTGGAGTCTCGAATGCTCAGCGTTTCGCCAGTGGGGGCAACTACAGATTCGGTTGGAACCGAGTATTGCCGCCCTATGCCAGGCTCTCCTGCCGATTTAGGTTCTGATAGTTTGCACAGTACCAGCTCGTTCGCAAGTTTTGCTATTCGCGTTCCTTCGGTTACCGTTTCGGAGGCCGATAGCCACGCCAGCCAGCCATTACCATTTGCTGCTGCCATACCAGTTCGGCCAGTAGCATGGCTAATACCGCAATTAAAGTACACACCATCGGATGCTCGGCTGTAGTAGAGGGTTTGAGACTTATCTGGAAATGGGTTCTGTTCTACCCACACAGCCCCGCCGTCTACTGCGAACAATGGAATGTAATCTGAGATGCTTTCCCGAAGTAGAACCGCTTTTGATTCCTGTTTAGAAAGATCCCTACACCAGAGCTTTGAGTATCCGATTACGGAGTTCCAATACTGTTTGCCGTTAGAGGTCTGGGCAATTAAATCGGGCTTGTCTTCCAGCCAGTAAACTCTATTTGCAGAAGTTACCGCGAGCGGGGAAGTAAGTTGGAGATCGGGTCCTAATCTGTTGCCATCTGTATTTATGCGGTACAACGCCAGGTTAGGTGCCTTTGTGCTTCCGTTAAACCTGGCATTGGCCTTGAGTGGACGTACAACAATACCAGGGGGCGGTTTTAGCGCTGCGGTAGTTGTACTGAAGGAGCCCATCCACTTCATACGAGATACATTGGGTTCGTCCGTTGGTTTTTGAGGGAGTTTGCCAGGTTTTATTTGTATTGAGCCCGGTATTGGAGACCCTACTGCGCTTGATACGCCTGGTGATCCACCCATGGATACAGAACCCGGGGAACCAGCGGCTGAACCTAATTGGCCGGTAGTTTTGATAGGAGTAATCGAAAAACAGAGTCGAAAGTTGCCAGATAGATCTGGGAAGGCGGGATCGGAGGGCAGCTCGGCCGTTAAGGCTGGTTTATTTACGTCAGGCTTCAGTGCGTGTGTTTCGCCAATTTTGCGCAGCATCACTTCATCATTTATTCGCTGGTACAGGTGATTTCCGTAAACATAGACCCAACCATCTACAGTATCCACTACCGTGTAACGGGCAGACGAGGAGCGGTGCCCGCGTGACAGGAACAGGGCACCTGCAGCCAGGCACACTACCGTTACCAGAGCTATCTGTTTAATAGGGGATTGCACACCGGGGTTTGTCATTTTGATTCTCTTGTTCCCGCGTGCCTGCATCGCGGGCTTCGATAATAAAAAACGAGGTCAAGAGAGAGGAGGGGGAAGCCGACAACCGGATTCGAACCGGTGACCTGCTGTTTACGAAACAGCTGCTCTACCACTGAGCCATGTCGGCAATGCTGACGGAAGGTATTGTACTATGGCATGGGTATAAAGTCAATAACTTGGAGAGGGACGAGGCAATCGCGAAGAGAAAATGGTGGATCCTATTGGAAGTGTTTTGGAGGCGTTTGGGTAGGACCAGTACGACCCGTAAGACCATTACCCCAGCTACCTGTTCCCTCGTTCCCCTGTGTGTTGCACCGCAATCACCTAACCTCTCCCGAACTCGGTTTTTAACACCTAAGGAGGCGGATAGGTTTACTTAGTATGATCGTGTTTAAACCCTGGGGAGAGGAACTAATGCGCACCTCCGGATTGCCTGGCTTTCGCTTGCTGGGAGCTCGGGTGGGGACAAGCAGGCTGTCCCTACGTGTGCCGTTTGGGCGATTACTACCGCGCTAAAAATCGACGGGGACCACCCGTCAATTTTAGGCTTGCTGGTATTTGCTGGTAGGTGTTTGCCAGCTCTGCGGATGATGATTGTAACCAGCGCTGCTATTTACTGATTGAGCTCTCTTGTTGTCAGCGCTGCTATACACTGTTCGTGCCTCACAGTTACAACGCCGCCGACCCTGGTTGATTTGCTGGTGTTTTATCGGCAGATCGCCGAACCTGCCTGATGGTTGATGCGCCGTGCGTAGATGGATACTGTTGAGCCGACGGCTTCTGCGGGTTTCCAGCGCCGGCGGTGCATGGTGGCTCCGGTTCCAAATCGCTCGTTGCCGTCTACTATCGTTGTTCCACCGGTTTCGTCTGTTACGTATTGTATGATGCTTCCGGTATCGTATCGAAATATGGGGTTGAAATCTGTGGAGAGGCCTTCTTGCCACAGGTACCACCCGGGCAATCCACGCAATCTTGCGGCAAGATGCTCCAACACGTCTTCCTGTTGTGTGGCTATGCAGATGGCGTAGGTGCTTCTGCCCGGCACGGTTCCACAAAACACTGTGAACTTACAGTCTCTTCGTTGTTTTGTTCGCTGATCTGCCAGGCCAATTAAAGCAAACAGCACTTCGCGAAATAGGTCTGCCTCATAATCCCGCGATATGTCTTTTATGTCTTGAAGGTGATAAAGATGGGCTGTTACGGGTTCGTCTGCAATGTAGTCCACATCTTCTTCATGTTCGAAATGCCACACTGGCCTATGCTCAGGACTCTCGGACGCCCAGCCTTCTGCTTCATCAAACAGAGACAACTGGGTATCTTTGCTGTAGGTGCCGGACTTGCGTTGGTTCATTACAGTTCAGTCTCCACAAAGGATGATTATGGATACAGGCAGGAGTTCTGATTAAGTATATCTGTTTCCGCCGGCGATAGGTCAGCTGTATGGTATTGATACAAGTAGATGCGCCAATGGCTATGGATAGAGCCTCATAGTGTCTCTAAGCCATTCAAGCAGTGCCTCGTTTGTAAGCTGTGCGCCCAGTTCATACTGATGGTGAAACACCTCATCTTCAAGCGCCTGGCTAGAATTACGAAGCAGGCCGCTCTGCTCTGCACTCATCTCCGAGGTAAGTGGCAGATGATACTCTGAACGCAGGCGGGCATCTGCTCCACCAATTATTGCTGATGCAATGTGATTGCCGTGATGATCACAAATGGCAAGAGCGGAGAGCAGGAGATGCGCGACTACTGCAGGGCTGAAGTGTTCCATGCTAAGTTCAAGACCTTCAATAACTACGGGTACCGCACGCTCTGGGCTAAACATACTGATATATAGCCCGGCGAGGTTTCCATATCCAAGTGCCAACCGCTGTATGTCACCGGCAGCTTTGAAGCGCTCCTGGCTTTGAACATAATAGCCACTCGCCGCTTCAAAATCGCCCTGGTGGGATGCGGCAATTGCAAGATTGCCAAGGCATACTGATACACCCCGTGTGTCTTCGATTCTTTCGAAAATGGATTTGGCGCTCTCTAACAGCTCCCGTGCGGCATCATAGTCTCCACGCTCGCTGGCAATTAGTGATAGAGATCCTTTAGCACTTGCCATGCCAGCATGATCACACCTCTGCTCTTGAATTCCAGCCGATAATATAAAGTGCTGTTCAGCGTGGTCTGTTTGACCGCAGTGGAGGGCAAGGTTGCCGGCGGCGGCATGGGCAGCAGCGCACCTATCTAACGAAGCGGTGCCAGGCGCAAACTTCAGCGCAGCCTCTAGCAAGCTATATCCTTCCAAAAACGTACCGCGTGCGTAGCAGTACCGCCACTGGCTTATGGCAATATCAAGCGCAGCGCCACCCATTTCAAGGTTAATTGCAAGCGATGCAGCCGCTCTAAAGTTCAAATGCTCTGCATCCAGCATGCGCATACATTCTGCCTGGCCAGGGCCAGCCAGCTCCTTTTCGACTTGCAGGCCAAGCTGAGTGTATGTGGTTACTACGGCGCGGCCATACGCTGGCGAGTGCTCCATTTCTACAGCAAATCTGCGTATGGTATCCGGGTATTTGTAACGCGCAGCGGTTGAATTGCCAGGTGGTGCACCCTGAAAAATCAGTATAGAGCTATCTACAAGTGAGCGTATGCTATCCAGACAAGCATCTTCCGATGCAACTTGTGGTGACAAACTACGCATCAATGCTACGGCAGTTGGCAGGGTAAACCCAACTGGCAGCAGGGCAGTAATCTGCCACAGCACTTGCTCGCCTGGGGATAACAGTTCGTAGCTCCAATTTATGGCGTTTTGTAACGTTTGGTGCCTAACTGGCGTGGCGGCATCGGGCGTGCGGGCAAGACTAAGGCGTTCGCGGATCCGGTCTCTAATCTGCTGTACCGTAAGGCATCGGGTCCAGGCGGCACAAAGCTCGATGGCAAGAGGTATGCCATCCATCATCTGGCAAATCTCAACCACTGCCAGACTCGAATAGTCATCCAAAACAAATGTACGCGTGGCATGCTGTGCTCTATGCGCATACAGAGCAATCGATGGATACTCTAATAGTACTTCTGGTGACGTGCCAGTTGCACTCAATGGCATTCCAAAAGCTACCTTCTTAGTAATGCGCGGCGGTGGCAGATCTAATGGGTTACATCTAACTTCTTTTTCTCCAGGTACTTTAAGGGCGATCCTGCTTGTTAGCAGCAGAGTTAGCCCGGGACAAGCTGCATGCAGGTTAGGGACTATTTCTCTGCACTCCCTTATGATGTGCTCGCAGTTATCTAAGATCAACAGTGCACGTGCAGTAACCGGAAACGCTATTGCGAGCGAGCTGACATCTGCATTGGCTGGTTGACCCTCCTGGAGTGTGGCAGAAATCACCTGCCAAATTTGTGCTGCATTTGCTGCGGCCGATAGGTCTGCAAACCAGGTTCCATCCGTATAGTCTTCACGAGAGAAAACTGCGGCGTGCAGCGAAAGCTGTGTTTTGCCGATCCCTCCGGGGCCTGTGAGAGTTACAAGCCTACCGCTTTCCAGCAATGTGCATAGCTCACGTAGGAGTGCATCCCGGCCATACAGGGTGCCCATGGGCTGGGGTAAGTTGCCTTTTTGCACCGGCAGGATCTTCCGCCGTTTTAGTACCGGGGCAATTTTTTCGGCAGCAAGCTTGTGTATCTCGGCATTAAGCCTGGCTGATTCTTCCTCTGGTTTCGCTCCAAGGCTTTTGCGAAGGCGTGTTTTATAAGACTGGTAGATATCGGACGCATCTGTTAAGCGGCCGCATGCCATCAGTATCCGCATGGCGCAACGCACAACAGCTTCCGAATGAGGCACCATTTTGTAGCAATGCTCAATCTGGGCCAGGCACTCTAGCGGGCTCCGGTTTTGAATACACAGATCTGCAAGTTGCCCTGCGGCATTACTTATTAGCGCGTCGATCCTGTGGCGCTCACTAACTACCCATTCCGCCTGAGAGTCTTTTAATAACGGCCCACGAACCATTTCAAGAGCGGCAGTTAATGAATCCAGCGTGTTTTCATTTACGAGTGCCTCGATCTCGATAAGATCACAACTAACCTGCTCGAATTCGATCGACAGTGAGCCATCTGGATGAGAGATGAGAATATCCTGCCCGGGCCCAAGCGCTGCCCGCAGCTTTGTGAGGAGGTGGCGCAGATAGTCTCTTGCAATGGTATCGGCCGTTTCTGGCCAAAGTGAAGAAGCAATGAAGGCACGAGAAAGCGGTTTGCCGCCGCTCACACATAGCATTGCTATAAGTACGGCGGCGCTCTTGGGTGCGCTCCATGCCACTGGCCGGGGAGAACAGAATTCAAACTTGCCTGTGAGTACAAATCGGTAAGGGCGGGTTGTATTGCTATTTGAGTTCAACTTGCATGCCTGACGATAAGTGGATCGCAAACTGAGGATGCCTGCAGGCCAAATCCTGAGCCTGCGGACGCGATGGAAGCATGTAGCTATTGGCTTTCAGACGCATTCTGTCCTGCCCATTTATATACACAAGCATCGTTGCACCAAGAACTCCGTGAAGCACTAATTCGTGCGATTTTGCCAGGCCATGTTATTTATGCTGCGGGTTCAGATATTTCACATGCCTTTTTCACATGCTCGGCACTTAGACTGCTCGTATGCGGCCAACATCAACCCCAGTGATTGGACCCCATGGAAAGCAAGAAGGTGCCACAAACATGCGTTTTTCATCAAGTCGTGGTGATAGTCAGCCGCTTTCAGACCTTACGGAGCTTTATGTAGAGCGATCGGAAGCGCTTGCGGAGCAGGGCGCGTGGGATCTGTGCGTGGTGTGGTTAGAGCGTGCAGTATCCTATGCTCCAGAAAACCCGCACGCGTGGTTACGGCTGGCGGCAGCCCTGGAAGAGTGCATGAGACATGCCGAGGCCGTAGGTGCCGCAGGCAGGGCACTCTCTTCGTTAAATTGTACTGAAGAACGGTTTGAAGCGCTTAGCATTATCATGCGATGCTGTTTGGAGTTGAATGATGCCGAGAGTGCGCTCAAAGCGTGTATCCAGCGCATCCGCCTGCGTCCAGACCAGGAGGATGCATGGACTGCATTCGTACATGTTGGTATGATCCTAGCTGCCAGCGATGGGGTTTTGGATACCTGCATTGCTGCGCTTCAGGCGCTTCGAGATGGGTGATTGCTAGTAGAAGGTAAGAAGCCCTTTTCGTTAAGTAACTCAATTATTCGTAAGGAATCTTCTACAAAGGTTTCGGGTGGGTACTTTGCATCACTGGTGTAGAACTGCGCCAGTGAGGTGATACCACGCTTTTCAATTTCTGCTTTGAGCTCGGGAATGCTCATGTATCGTTCCCAGCCCTTACGCTCTCGGCTTTCGAATATCTCGGCGAGTTCACGGTCATCCGGGTAATGATAGGTTTCTTCGTGAACTAAGGCGGATACGGGAAGCCTGTCTCGCTTTGCCGGGTTCTCTGCTGGCCAGCCTGCAACAATGGTTGTAACTGGCACGCATGTTTCTGGCAGGTTGAGCAACTCCCCGATTTCCCGCATGCTGCTAAGCGTGGAGCCCATGTAACATATTCCCATTCCTTTTGCCTCTAAGCCGAGGCATACAGATTGAGAGAGAATCATGGCATCAAACGCGGCCACATGGTAGCCAAGGAAATTGTTGAAGTTATCACGAGCTCCGCGCAGCTTCAGCCACTGGCGGGTTCTGTACCAATCGGCACAAAACGTGATTACAACCGGTGCCTCTAACACCATTGGTTGGCCAAAGTGCAGTTCGAATAACTTCTGCTTGCGTTCGCTGTTGCGCGTAACTACCATGCTTACGCTGTTTAAGTTGCCGGAAGAGGATGAACCGGCAACCGCATCGGTGAGTATGGAATTCAGCAATTCTGGAGCGATGTCTTCGCTGGTAAAACTGCGGATGGATCTATGCGCCCAAAGTAACTTGCTAATATCTGCGTTCTCACTCACGCAAGTAGGCCTTTAATCACTTCGCCTTCCACATCGGTAATGCGGAAGTCTCGGCCAGCATAGCGGTAGGTAAGGCGCTCATGATCCAGACCGAGTAGGTGCAGAAGCGTAGCCTGCAGATCGTGGATGTGTACTGGATTTTCGATGGCATTGAAGCCAAGGTCATCGGTTTTGCCATACGAAACTCCACGCTTGATACCGCCACCTGCCAGCCAGATGGTAAATGCAGATGGGTGGTGATCCCGGCCGGCATTGCGGCCGAGCCCGGAGTTGGATTCGCCCATAGGAGTTCGGCCGAATTCGCCACCCCAGATAACAAGGGTGTCGTCCAACAATCCGCGCTGTTTCAAGTCCATAACCAGCGCGGCCGATGCCTGATCGGTGGCCCCGCAGTTGCCTTTGAGGTTGCCTACGACATCGGAGTGTGCATCCCAACCTTCGTGGTAGATGTTTACAAAGCGCACGCCGCGCTCGATCATTCGGCGGGCAAGCAGGCAGGCTCTTGCGAAAGATGGCTTCTCTGGATCGGCACCGTACATAGCCAGAGTTTCTTTAGATTCTGTGTGCAGGTTCATCAGGTCCGGTGCGGAGGTTTGCAGCCTCGCGGCCATTTCGTATGCCGCTATACGGGCTGCTATATCCGGATCACCGGTAGAGGCAAGCTCAGAGTTATTGAACTGCCCAATCAGATCCAGTGTGTCTCGCTGAAGTTTATCATCCACGCCAGCAGGGCGCGTTACATCCAGAATGGGATCTCCCTGGTTGCGCAGGCGCACGCCGCCATAGACGCTTGGCAGAAAGCCACTGGACCAGTTTGCGGCACCGCCGCTTATGCCAGCGCCGGTAGACATAACAACGAAGGCAGGCAGATCTTGCGTTTCGGCACCCAGGCCATAAATGGTCCAGCTACCAAAACTCGGGCGGCCGGGCTGTGAAAAACCGGTGTTGAAGAAAATTTGTGCCGGGGCGTGGTTGAACTGGGTTGTGCTAACAGAGCGCACAATACAGATGTCATCCACTATTTTAGAAAGGTGTGGGAGCATCTCCGAAAGTTCTGCACCGCTCTGGCCATACTTCGCAAATTTGAAGCGAGGGCCAAGCACCGCAGCATCTGGCCGGATGAAAGCGTATCTCTGGTTGCCTATAACGGATGGTGGAAGCGGTTTGCCTTCGTACTTAATAAGATCTGGCTTGTAATCAAACAGATCCAGCTGGCTGGGGGCACCTGCCATAAACAGGTGAATAACCCGCTTTGCCTTAGGCGCGAAGTGCGGCTTTCTTACGGCAAACGGGTTTACACCCGGAGGCGCAGCACCGGCAGCGGACGATGAGTATGCATCGGTTAGGAGAGACGCCAGCGCAATTTTGCCCACACCAAGGCCACACTCTCTAAAAAAGTGTCTCCGGCCCTCGTGCATTTTATACGCTTCCACCAGTTTCTTTGGATCCATTAGAATGCTCCCAGAACGGTTGACCGCTGAACTACAGCGGCACTTCCCTACTGCTTGGTTATGAACTCATCAAGGTTGAGCAACGCACGCGCTGCGACTGTCCATGCTGCGCGCTCGGGCAGATCAGCAGACTTATCTGATGCGGGGAGGCCGCATACGGCTCTAGCATCCAGCTCGCCGGATGCAAACCGGGTGCGCTGTGCGCCCACAAATGCCGCCAGTGCAGCTTGCTCTTTTGCTGATGCTGCCCGAGAAATCATCCGCATGAACAGTTTGCCTGCGCGCACTCCATCGGTGCCTGGCATGGTTGCAAACTGCTTGCCCTGGGCCTGTGCGGCCTCCATGAACACCGTATCATTCAAGAGAGTTAGCGCTTGAAGTGGTGTATCAGAAACTTCTCGCCGTGCAACGCAGATCTCTCCGCTGGGGCCATCAAACGTTTGGAACATGGCGTATGGTGCTGTACGCTTGCTGAACGTGTATAACCCACGTCTGTAGCGATCCTCGCCCATGCTTACACTCCAGTTCAAGGCACCATATGCACCTTCTGAGGTAACACCGGCGGGTTGGGGTGGGTAAACGCTGGGGCCACCGATCTTCTCAGAAAGTAGGCCGCAAGTAGAAAGTGCTGCATCACGGATCTGTTCTGCTTCAAGGCGAACGCGTGGAGCGCGTGCCAGCAGCCTGTTTTCCGGGTCGGTTTCCAGTTTCTTCGTTGTTATGTGCGATGATTGGCGGTAGGTTGCACTTGTTACCATGAGGCGGTGCATCTGTTTGAGCGACCATCCTCGCTTCATAAACTCGACGGCGAGCCAATCGAGTAACGGCTGATTAGTTGGCGGATCTCCCTGGTAACCGAAGTCCTCAGTAGTTTTTACGATGCCACGCCCGAACAGGATTGACCATTGCCGGTTCATGGTTACTCGCGCCGTTAACGGATTGGTTGAGGATACGAGCCACTTTGCCAGTGTAAGGCGATTGGCATTTGGTCCCCTATCCACTGCAGGAAGAAAAACTGGTGTGCCAGGCGTTACTTGCTCTTCCAGGCTCAAGAATTCGCCACGATGGTGAACAAAGGTTTTTCGTGGGTTGTCTGCGGGTCTCTCTCGGAAAACAAGGCATGTGGGCGGCGTGGGAGCGCTGCGCCGGAGTTCTGCGATGGCATCGCGCTCGGCCTGTAGCTCCGGTGTTGTTGCAAGAAACTGCGATTCTATTGCAGCGAGTTGTGCCCTAGTTCGATCAGCTGGCTCGGTTCTCAGTGCTCGTTCTACGTCATCGGGCAGATCTGCACTGAGTGCGCCGGCATCTGATGTGTATGAGATGCGGAACCTGCCGAGCGGCGCTGAGTAGTACTGTTCGAACTCCATACGCAAGTTGAGACTGTCTGCAGATACGGGCTCTTTCAGTTTGAATATTGCAGTGGTCGATTTCCCCTGGCGGCCACCAACTGACCAGCCGGTTTGTTTGTTGCCATCGATGGCTTTAGAGGCATCGCCCCCGTTCTGGACGGTTGCTGCAAAAGATACGTCTTTGCCATCTGCTTTCAGTGCCATTTCACTGAGGAAGAAATCGCCAGCAGATCCTTCATAGAATACGCGGCCCGGGCCACTGCCTGGAAGGCGGTCATCGGGCATTGCTTCAATTCGGATTGCAGTGATTGGCTTGTTGCGCTTAGAGGGCAGTGTGAGGTTGTAAACGTCCAGCTTGGTCTGGTCGCCCGTTACATAAATCGAACCATCTGGCAGTTGGTTGAGCTTAGGGATGCCACCATCCATTTTGCCTGGGCGAATGATCTCCCAGGCGGTAGTTTTTGCAGACTTATCTTTGATCCACGCAGCTAGCGCCGCTTCATATGCTGTCCGTATGCGTTGGGCGGAATCGGCGGCAGTGCCTTCTGTTTTGCCGGTACTAAATCTAAAGCGGCCAATAGTATGGTAACCGCCAAACTCCATTGAGAGCTTAAACTCCCACGTGGAACCAGCAGGTACGATAATGGGTGCTTGCGTGTAGAAGGCGATTTGATGGTTGTTGTTCAGTTTTCCGTTAACGGCAACTGCCCAGCCAGAGCCAGAAACCCCGCTGATTGCGTTAGTTGGCGCGAACGAATCCTGAGTGACATCCGCTTCTGCCCGTGTGAACTTAACGGGAGTTCCGGCAGGGGATGCGGGCGTTTTGAGGAGCGCCGTGAAGTGCGAGAGCACAAAGTTGCCGTGTGGAGTGCGGCCAGGGCCGGTGTTGCCAAGCGAAGGATCTGTGAGGGTTTCGAGCCTTATGCCGTTGACGGTGCCGGCCGTTGCCGTGGCTGCAACTGTGTATTGGTCTGTTTCCGGGTTTGTGCCCGAAATTAAGACCGATCCATCTGGCTTATTATTGGCTGTTGCGCCAGAGCGCGTAACCGTGCTGGAGATTGCCGTGGGCTGCCAGTCAACCTTTTCCTGCCGCCCGAACATATCCGCCAGATGCTTCTCTCGCCTATCTGCCTCAGAAAAAACGGAGATACGTTTTGCCTGGGTTGCGGGATCTGGAACCTCCATGGTCACCTCTTCGGTGTTATCCATGCAGGCCATGGTGCGGTAGTAATCCTTCTGGGTAATGGGGTCGTACTTATGGCTATGGCATTGGGCACACCCCGTGGTAAGCCCCAGCCACGTAGTGCCGGTGGTTGCCATGCGATCCGTCATGGAGTAGAAACGGAACTCCAGAGGATCGATGCCGCCTTCTTCATTCAGCATTGTATTGCGGTGGAAGCCTGTTGCTACACGCTGGGATGTTGAGGCGTTTGGGAGCATATCCCCTGCAATCTGCTCGATAGTGAACTGATCAAATGGCATGTCCCGGTTCAGCGCATTGATAACCCAATCTCGGTAAGGCCAGACGCTGCGCGGACGGTCCTTCTCATAGCCGTTTGTATCTGCATAGCGAGCCAGATCCAGCCATTTGCGGCCCCAGCGCTCGCCATAATGGGGCGAAGCGAGCAACTGATCCACGGCACGCTCGTAGGCATCTTGCCGATGATCGTTCACAAACGCTTCGGTTTGTTTGGGCGTTGGCGGGATACCAATAAGGTCAAGATAGACTCGCCGAATGAGCGAGTATTTATCTGCCTGCTCGGAAGGCTTTAGACCAGCCTTTTCGATTTGAGACAATACAAACCTATCGATGGGATTGCGCACCCAGGCTGCAGCGTGAACCTGGGGCAGGGGAGCTTGATGGGGCTGGACGAATGCCCAGTGTGGCTCGTAGTGTGCCCCCGCCGCTACCCAGCGTTTGAGGGTTGTAATCTCGGCAGGTGATAGAGGCTTGTTTGCAGTAACCGGCGGCATCATTTCCGGCCCGTGCGCAACTATGCGCTGTACGAACTCGGTAGTTTCTGCGCTGGCTGAGCCCTTAGCAAGGCGTACGGCGGCATTGGCTTGATCCAGCCGCAGTCCGCCTTTGCGCTGCTTTTCATCCGGACCATGGCACTTTAAACAGTGGCCGGAAAGAATTGGCCGAACTTCCCGGTTGAAATCTGGCGAGATGGGTTTGGGAGCCTTGACTGGTGCACCTGCAAGTGCAGTGGCAGGCAAAAGTGCTCCTGCAGCGGTGAGGCCAATGGTAGCGGCAATCAGCTGCTTGCGTCCTACAACGATCCAGTGCATAGAACAGGCTCCCAGACACATGTTTTGAGTGTGAATACGCCGAAGTTACCAGCGCTCGGATATTGATTTGGCCTGCAAGAAGAGGCCGAGGTATTCTCTTCCGCCGGCCTTGCTGCAGGTTCCGCTCATGTTGAAACCGCCGAATGGCTGCACGTCTACAAAAGCGCCTGTGCATTTGCGGTTCAGATACAGGTTGCCTACGTGAAACTCCTCCCGAGCTTTTTCAATGCGCGATCGGTTGTTAGAGTAGGCAGCACCGGTAAGGCCGAACTGTGTGCCATTCACTATTTCCAGGCCATGTTCAAAGCTCTCCGCCTTGAGTACGGCAAGAACAGGTCCAAAGATCTCTTCCTGAGCCAGGCGGGAATCAGGCTGCACATCTTTGATGATGGTTGGATACACAAACCAGCCATCGGCAGAGACCTCAGGATCGGCATTCTTGCTGCCAAGCACCAGGTTTCCTTCCGATTTGCCGATTTCTATATACTTCTGAATTCGGGCAAAGGAATCGCCATCAATTACTGCACCCATGAAGTTGCCAGCAGCTGGATCGCCAACTGCAAGTGCATCGGCGCGGGCCGCTACTTTTTCAATAAGAGCATCGTAAACGTTCTTGTGTACAATTAAACGCGAGCATGCCGAACACTTCTGGCCCTGAAAACCGAAGGCAGCAAGCACTACATCTGCGGCGATCTGGTCCAGATCCACATCCTCATCAACGAGGATCGCATCTTTTCCACCCATTTCAAAGATGCCGCGCTTGATCCACTTCTGGCCGGGCTGAGTGATTGCGATGCGTTGATTGATGTGAAGGCCAACATCTTTGCTGCCCGTAAACGAAACAAACCGAATATATGGGCTGCCAGTTAGCGCTTCTCCAACTGTTTCCCCTGGGCCGGGCAGGAAGTTTACAACACCATCTGGCAGGCCAAGCTCCTCCAGTAGTTCGAAGAATATTGCAGCAACAATGGGGGATTGTTCGGCGGGCTTTAGAACCACCGTGTTGCCCGTAACTACCGCTGCCATGGTCATGCCCGCCATGATTGCCAGCGGGAAGTTCCACGGTGGTATTACCGCGCCCACTCCGATAGGAATGTACTGAACCATGTTGCTTTCGCCAGCAAAATCTGTGGTTGGCTGAGGCGCGCACCAGCGCACCGCTTCCCGGGCGTAAAACTCCAGAAAGTCAATGGCTTCGGCAGCGTCTGCATACGCTTCCAGCCAGCTCTTGCTGCTTTCAAGCACCATCCAGGCCGAAAATTCGTATATTCTGCGGCGAATTATAGCGGCAGCGCGTACCAGATAACGTGCGCGCTGAGCCACTGGCACCTTTTGCCAGGTTTTGAAGGCTTCGTTGGCTGCGGCCACCGCTTTGTCTGCCAACTCCGGGGTTGCATCCGGTGTAACGCCAATAACCTGAGAACGCCTTGCGGGGTTAACACTCTCCGCCAGCTTACCATCCGTAATGCGCTCCCCACCAATTACTATCGGGTAGGTACGGCCAAGGCGGCTGGTAACCAGCGTAATCGCCTCTTCCATTTTGCGGCGCGGGGTCTCCTCCGCAAAGTTTACGTATGTTTCATTTTCAAAAGGAGTAAACATGGTTTGTGCCCTGTCTGTTGTTGCCCGCGGGCCATTATGTGGATTGCAGGCGAATTTAGGTTTCGCTATTATGACACATTGGACTAGCGCTCTGTGGCAATGAAATTAGCTTCAGGTTGTTTGGAAGGTAAAACGCATTGCGCGGCCGAAAGGAGGATGCAGAGCCTAAAATGTTCACACTGTTTGATGGAGTGATAGGATGATGAATGCCGCTGCCAAGCTGCAGATTACACTTGGTTTTGCTGCCTGTACCATTGGAATGACCGTACAAGCCACATCGCAAGAAATTGTGTTGCAAAACAGCACAATTCGAATGGAAGCCGATGCCAGGGGGCATGTTACTGCTCTTTTGGATAGGGCGCGCGGGGTGAGTATTGCGGGGGCAGCCGGGCAGCTTGGGCAGCTTACAACAAAGTCTGGGCCAGTGCTGCCATTGCATGCGATCTATCGACAGGGTGTGTTGGAGCTCGATTATGGTTCTCATGGCACGGTATCCATCAGAGTAAAAACCAAGGGATCGGCCATCACTTTCCAGGTTAAGGAGGCAAGGCTGACCGATGCCGATCGCCTGGTATTGTTTGACATTCCGCTCACACTAAAGGGGATACCCGCCGAGCCAACTTCTGCATGTGCGCTTGCACTTAACCTTCAAACGAATGTAGAGGAAGTTCCACGCGCTACGAACCAGTTGAAGGCGTACGCGATATCGAAGTTTGGTTTTGCAGGGGCGGCGGCATCCATTGTTGTGAGCAAAACGAAGCAGTTCCATGGCGCACTTCAGGCGGCGGTTTTGGATGCGCCGGAGTTGCCACACTCATCGATAGGTGGCCCATTCGCACTTGGCAAGGCCATTAACAGCGGCAGCTACCTGTTTAACTTTGGTGGCATGACAGAACAGAACGTAGGAGAGTGGATTGCCCTTGCGCAGCGTGCCGGCCTTAACCAGATCGATTTTCATGGAGGAAGTTCATTTCGATTTGGCGACTGCGTGCCGAACCCGCAAACTTACCCAGCGGGACGTGCAAGCTTCAAACGCGTTATTGATAAGTTGCATGCAGCTGGCATAAAGGCCGGACTTCACACCTATGCATTTTTTATGGATAAGAAGTGCAAGTGGGTTACCCCTGTGCCGGATAAGAGGCTTGCGTACGATTCTGAATTCACGCTTGCAGACGACCTTGATGCGGCATCGACCACAGTTCCCGTGTTGGAAACCACAGCAAACATGAACGCCATAACAGGGTTCTTTGTGTTCAACAGCATTACATTGATGGTGGACGATGAGCTAATTAACTACAGTGGTGTTCAAAAAGATGGCAAGTTTGCGTTTACTAACTGCACCCGGGGAGCCTTCGGTACCCACGTTGCTGCCCACAAAAAGGGTGCTAATCTTCGCCACCTCAAAGAGTGTTTTGGGCTCTTTGTTCCAGATCCGAATACCACGCTGTTTGCAGAAGTTGCTGGCAGTACCGCCTCAATGTTCAACGAGTGTGGGTTTGACATGATCTACCTGGATGCGTTGGATGGGGAGGGAATTCTTGGTGGCAATGATCTGGCATGGCATTATGGATCTCAGTTTGTGTGGGAGATAAACAAGCGCCTTAGGAAATCTGCACTGATGGAGATGAGCACGTTTCATCACCACCTGTGGTACGTAAGGAGCCGTATGGGGGCGTGGGATCATCCCACTCGCAGCCATAAGCAGTTCATTGATATCCATTGCAAAGCGAACGAGGAGTGTGCCCGGATGTTTCTTCCGGGGCAACTCGGTTGGTGGTCGATCCGTACCTGGACAGGAGCCTCTGGTGAGCCTACCTACTCAGATGATATGGAGTACCTGCTGTGCAAGTGCCTGGGTACTGGAAACGGCCTGGCGCTGATGGGTATAGACCCGACAATGATGCAAAAGGTACCTGCACTTCCTCGGTACGCCGATCTTATAAAGCGCTACGAAGATCTGCGCCACTCCGGGAAAGTGCCGACATCAATGCGAGAGAAACTGGCCCAGCCAAATTCCGAGTTCACACTGACTGGAGATTTGAAGGCCGGGTGGAGCTTTTCTCCTGTTTCCACCGCGAAAATTTGGCCAGATCAATTTACTCAAAGTGATGATAAGTGGGTATCTGACACAACAGTAGTTAATAATCCAACTAAAACGGGACACTACAGGCTGCGTATCGAAGCCCTGCAGCAGGCCGGGGAAGCAGGCCCAGCAGCAGACCGAATTAGTCTGGCTGATCCGGCATCAGGAGAGGTGACACTGGCACAGGCTGCGCCCGGCATAACTGCGAGGATATCTGCCGCTGGCACGTTAACACCCGGTGGAGAGGCCGTTGCCACTATTCAGGCCGAAAACAGCAGCGCAACGCGAACCGGTTCCTGGGTTCAGTTTAAGAGAGTTTTCTCAGAAGTGCGCAATTTGAAGGGGCGCGAAGGGCTTGGGGTGTGGGTTAAGGGCGATGGCAGCGGCGCTTTGCTGAACCTGCAATTACGCTGCCCATCTCATGTGGTGGCCGGCATTGGTGAGCATTACGTGACACTGGACTTTACGGGCTGGCGGTGGGTTGAGCTGGTTGAGCCCGAGGGGCGCCGATGGGCGGAGTATAGCTGGCCATATGGAGATCCGTATTCGATTTACAGGGAGTCTACTGAGTATGGCCAGATAGGTGAGTTCAGCATGTGGCTGAACAACTTATCTAAGGGCTCAACTGAAATTCAGATCGGCTCCGTGTATGCGATGCCGCTGCAAAACCTATCTCTTAAGAACCCCACAGTTATAATTGGGGGAGTAACCCTGCGGTTTCCGTGCGAGGTGCCCGCCGGTGGCTGCGTGGAGTATGATGGAGGCACAACGGCGGTGGTTTACTCTGGAACAGGTGCTGTGCTAACCAACCTCCAGGGCATTCAGGCCGTTCCTATTGGTGCGGGGCAAACTCGGGTTCGGGTATCGGCAGCATCCAATGGACGGGCACGTCCTCGATTGCGGGTATCGATTGGATTTATTGGAGAACCGCTACACCCTTAAATTACTGACTATCCCTTGAAATCTGGAGTGCCAGAAGTGGTTACCAGCACGCGGCTGCCAACCTTAAGGCCAATGCGTGAGCAGGCACCGGCTGGCAGTTCCAGAGCAGCGCGCGTTTTAGCGGGAGCAGCCCCAATTCGCCAGGGCTGTAGATCCGGGATAATATGCGTAACTTCGCCCTTGCCGTTAATAAACACCACATCAATGGCAAACTTCATGAAAAAGGTGTGGATGCTCCCGCAGGGAGCGATCCACATTCCATAATCTGTATCCAGCGATTTCTTGCCCAGTAATCCTGCACTTCGTTGCCATACCGATGCTGCCATCTGAAGTTTCGGGACAATAATAACTCCCTGCTCAAGATCCCACAGTTGGCGTAAGTCATTTTGCATGTGGCCAAATTCGTTTTAGGAGGCAGGTTCCCCTGCCTCCTAAAACCTCATTTGTTATTATTCGGCGGGCAGATTAATGGCGGTTACCTTGTTCATTGTTGCCCGGAACCCGGCTTCATAGGATGCTGTTTTCCAGGAGAGCAGGGCAAAGCACAACAAGATCAACGTGAGTGCAGGGATGGCGCCAATTTTTGCCAGCCGGTATACGGCCACATTGGGGCTTATGTACTTAATGCGCTGCATCACAAATGTAAGGTACCAGAATAAGCACGCAAACGGCAGCTGGGTAGCGGCAGCAGCGAAATGGGCCTGTAGCATGGTAGTGCCTGCAGATGCAAACATGCTACTTTCACCATCCGGGCTAAAGAGTACACCGAGCTGCCAGGTACCTATGAGTGCAAGCAGTACGGTGTAGAAAGCCCACCCGGCTGTTTCCCAGTATCCGTGTCCCAATCCGGCAGGGCGGCGCACATTTCGTTTACTTACCACCAGCGCACTACCTGTGATTATCGCGGTAATGATACAGGCCACGAGCGACACTCTGGACACATGTGAGTAGATTGCCCCAAGCGCGAGCACCATACACCAGATTGCAGCATTTGCTCCAAGTTTCGCTTCAGCCAGGCAGGGCGGCGGCTCTGCTACCATAAACCTGGTTCTTGCTCTGGCCAGTGTGGCGGTGGCTGCAAGCACAGCCACCACAAAAAGTCCCCCTGCAATCCACAGAGTAGCACAATAGAAAATCGATGTGTTTACTCCCCTAAGGTCCAGATCATACACATTGGCGCCTCTGGAGAACCATTCGTGATGCCGGAGTGCCTTGCCACCTGCGAACCGAAACCAATCTGCCGTTTGCTTTTCGCCTAAAGCGTCCAGATGGTTGACCGCGGCACTGTAAGATTGTGCTCTCGTTACATCTGGCTGTTGGCCAGTAGCAATTCCGGCAGTATTACCGCCGATGGCGACCATTGAATTTAGAACGAGTGAATCTGAAACCAAGCGGCAATCGAGTGAAGCGGCGTTTGATGCAACCAGTGCTGCGGTTTTTGCCAATCGCAACCGAATGGCAAAACCTGCATCATTGTTGCCCTGATGCTCCAGTAATACGGACTTCCATGCACATTCCGTCCAGAGAAGTGAGAGGTAGTAGACTACGGTTGATGGCTGGTTGTCGATAACTTTAAGCATTTCAGCCGAAGTGGTGCGCCCGGGGTTGAGGAGACCGTATAGAGTGCATGCCCCAGATAGAAGCTCGCTCGAGTGTTCGTTGAAATGTGTGCAGCGGTGTGCGCGGTCCATTGCTGCAATCATACTCCGATCATCCCGTAGCCCCATATGCCCCAGTGCTGCGCACAGTGGCCAATAAGCATTACCAGGTTCCAGGGCTTCGCCAGCCGCCGTGACTGCCAGTAATCGTAATTGCAGTGCCCTGTTTAGCGGCCCCAATCGAGCTTCGGACTTTGCTTCTGAATGATACTTATCTTCAGGACGAGGATAGACACCATTCACAAACGCCGCATCTGCGCGTTTGAAATCGCTTACTGCACAAACTATTGCTCTGGTTAAAGCAGCAGCGACAACAGGACTATTCCGGTGAGAGTGGAATACGGTTTGCAGCGGTATCACCCGCGCAATATGTGCTCGGCTGCTTTCCTCCATTGTTGACCAGCAAAGCGACGCCTCCGGAATACTCTGCACTACTCGGTCTTCTAATGCACCAGAGCTTGCTGCAAACGCTGCAGGAGCGGCGGCTGCAGCGACTGCAGGGTCTGCTGTTTTATTAGAGATGAGTGATTGCAATCGAGCCGACAGTTCTTGCCTGGCATTGGGAGAAGTTGAGCGCCCTGGGGCCAATGCAAGATCAAGTTGTGGGCCTGCACTGTGCCACCTATATGCCGATACAATAAGTGGACGTAAATGTGGATTGGTGGACAGGCCCAGCACTATTCCGGCTGCGACACCCAGGACCTGCCACGAAGTTTTCCCTGAAGTTAAGTGTGTACTCAGTTTCATTTGCCGCTCCCATAGTATTTGTATGAGGCATTGTTTTTGCTGGTTGGCACTCGGTGAGATTTCTCTTTATCAATGGCTGTAATCCACCATGATGGCGGGTAGTCTAGCGGCGTAAATACGCTGGCATCGTCAGAATCTCCGATCAACTTCGTGAGGTTATCGTCGGTAGGGATATTTTGTACAGTGGCCACCAACCGCTGCATTTCGGCCGAAGTGAGGGTGGGTTCTGGCGCCTGCACCGCTTCTTCCTTGAGCATGGCTACGTTCGGGTTAAAGACGAATGGAACTTGAACAGGCTTTATAGCAGCATGCCCAAGAAGCAGGCTTGTGGTGGCAAAGGCAATCAGTAGCGGGAGCGCCATCCAGGAGATTCTCTTCATGATTTGCTGCGGCAATGGGTTGAGGTCGTTCCCACCGCGAATGATATTTGAGATCTCCGTTGATCCGGTTGGATCTGGTACAGGCAGAGCATCCTGCAAACCTTCGATCAGTGCCCTTGCTGCTACAGGCGACAACCCGTCTACTTGCGCGCCCTCATCGTTTAACGGGATTTTTTCAGACACTGTCTGTCTCCTTCTGTATCGCATTCCAAAGGCCGGCAAATCGATTACGGGCAGCGTTTAGCCTGGACTTTACTGTGCCAACTGGAATGCCCAGTGCGAACGAAATTTCTTCGTATTCCATGCCGTCCAGTTCGCGAAGTATGAGGGCGGCCCTGAGTGGCGGTGACATCGAATTGAGCAGCTGAGCCACCACTATTCGAGCATTTGATGCATCCGCGTGGGTAACCATGTGTCCCTGCACGGCAGTCTCGAACATCGAAAGATCTTGCCGCTTCCAGAAAGGTGAGCGCAGGCGGTTGAGGCACAGCCGGATCACTATCCGGGACATCCACGAATAGAACGTGCAATCCATTCTGAAGCTTGAGATATTGGCCCAGGCTCTTAGAAATGCTTCCTGCACCACGTCTTCGGCCTCTGAAGAATTCTTCAGAACAGAACTCGCGAGTCGAAGAGCCCTGGGCCGGTGCTCATACACCAGCCTCTCAAAGGCTTCCTTGTCCCCGGAAATGGCGCGGTGTACGCGGATCTCCATTTCCGTAGAGGCTGGCACCACGGCATGAGCCTCCTGCAGGGGTACGTTTAATGCGCCCTCCACAGCTGCTGCATTTACCTCTGATAGAATGCCTATCTGTTTCGCCACTTTACATGCCCATCAGCATACATAACAGCCAGGCCTTCTCCGCCATCGATAGTCCCGAGCTCCGTTTCTGCAGGTGATTGAATGGCAGACATCGGCCCGCCGGCGTAGGTCCAGTTCAAGCCGTCAAACAACTGCGAGTTCTTAAGGTAGGGGGTTAATTCGTCGTTGAGGTTGGTTGCTGATGGAAGCGTGTCATCATGATCCGCGGCCCACATAATCGCGGCCAGAGCTACCTGTTTGCCCTGGCTCAGGACAGTTGCCCTTCGCGCCGCGGCACGGGCAGACTTGAACTCAGCTGCAGAGATTTTAACAACATCTACGGCCCATGCGGCACCATTTGCCCGATAGGCGGCACACATCCCGTTGGGCGACATACGTGCCATATCACTATCACTGGAAAGCATTGCCTGCTGTTTTTCGGTGGCATCTTTTGTGGCCAGCCACAGGGGGTGGATAATGTTATCAATACCGGAATCTGTTACATGCTGCGATGTTGATTTAGTAAAAAGCGTTCCTTTTGTCTGCGGAGCAGTAGGCCGATAAGCGGTGATTTTATTCCTATCCACCAGCGTAATTGTTTCACTATCTACATGGAAAACAGCATACTGAGGTGGCCTGGGAGCCGGATTGGTCTTAGTGTCTCCTCTAACAGCGGATGGTACAGAAAATAGTAGCATCCCCAGGGCTTTGCCTTCTGCAAGCCACTCCGTCTGCACAATCTGCGTGCCACTCGGCAGTGCAACA
Source organism: uncultured Chthonomonas sp. (assembly GCA_903859705.1). Lineage (GTDB taxonomy): Bacteria > Armatimonadota > Chthonomonadetes > Chthonomonadales > Chthonomonadaceae > CAIXIX01. Next base: position 8,124 of record CAIONQ010000111.1, on the reverse strand, counting down.
ACATGCCCGGGAGTGCCATCTGGCAAGATTGAGGTTACAGTGCTCCCATTTATGCTTCCGCCAAATCTGTGCATGTGAACCGCGGCATTGGATGTGGGGGATGCAAGTATCTCGTCACCTTGTTCTGCAGGCAGCATTCGCACAGTGCCCCGGTATGCATCGATCCACATTAGCGCCTGATGCATCATCGATTCTCGGTTTTGTTTACCATCTGGCGTAGTGCTTACTTTCACTTCTTGCCAGAAAACCATCTGCCCGGCCGTATTGGATTTGCCCACCCATGCTGTTTCACCTGCCAGTGCGGGGCGCGTATCAAAGTGACGCTTGAAAACGGTTGTTGTTGTGTGGGTATCGGCACTGTAACGGTTGACTATTAAGTCGCTTTCCGGCTGTGGCTTTTCCGGGTTGAATATCTGCGGAGAGTACGCAAATGCGAGGATCCGATGGCCATCTGGAGACCAGCTGAATGTCTCCACATTGTCGGCAATTCTGTAGGGTGGAGTTATAATGCAAGCAAAATCTGAGGTGAGGAGATAGCTGTTTTCTGACGAAGAATGCTGGCTCTGAGCAAACTGAGCATGTGCAGGGTGTGGCAGCAAAACTGCGCCAGCAAGCAAACAAAGAGTGGGCATCGCAATCCGCGGACGACGTTTCGACATCGGTGTAACTCCTTCTTACAGTTCTTGCGAAACAGAAGTTGTGAGGGCTTCATCGATACCGACACAGTACACACAACATCTGTTCGGAGCGTTTTCATTTTCTTTAAAAATTAGCCTATGCCATGCTCTGTGGGTCCATGTCTATGGTTAACCCTCGCCGGTGCGCAGATGGCATTTTGGCAAGAGCACTTCGCACGAGATTTGCCAGCGAGATGTTGCTATCTGCACAGCGGATCGCCACATGAAATCTGTAAAGGCCTTTCAGGCGCGCCAGTGGTGCGGGTGACGGCCCGATTAGCTCTACTGCTTTTGGCTTAACAGCATGCAGCGCTCTAGCAATTTCGCCACACTGGTTTTCTGCATCAGCTTCTAACTCGTGCGAGCAAACAAGGTTCACCAGGCGAGAGTAGGGCGGATATCCAAGCTCTTTGCGATACTCTATCTCTTGAAGATAGAACCGCACATAATCGTGCCGAATAGCAGCCTGGACGGCATAGTTATCCGGGCTAAAGGTTTGAATTATTACTTCCCCCGGGTTCTTGCCGCGCCCTGCACGCCCGGCAACCTGCGTTAGCAGCTGAAAAGTGCGTTCTGCGGCCCGAAAGTCAGGCATGTTAATCGAAGTGTCTGCGCTGATTACTCCCACCAGAGTAACAGAAGGGAAGTCCAGCCCTTTTGCAACCATCTGGGTACCTATCAGTACATCTGCTTCGCCCTCTCTAAACTGTTTGAGAATGCGCGCATGATCACCTTTTCGTGCTGTTGTATCGCGGTCCATTCGGGCAACTCTCGCCGAAGGGTAGATGCGCAGCACCTCTTCTTCCACTTTCTCGGTACCAACTCCAAAAGCGCGTACATTAGCGCCACTGCAGGTAGGGCACTGGGATGGCACGGCGCAAACAAGCCCACAGTGGTGGCACTTTAAGCAGCGCGCACCGCTGTGGTACGTAAGCGAAACGGCGCAGTTGGAGCACTTAGCAGTCCAGCCACAATCCCTACAGAGTACAAACTGAGAGTAACCCCTGCGGTTTAGAAACAAGATTGTCTGTTGGCCAATCTTGAGCCTGTTGCCAATGGCATCGGTAAGGCGTTCTGAGAACAACGAGCGACGTATTTTGAACTCGGCCCTCTGGTCAATAATCTCTACATGGGGAAGGGGACGCCGATCGATGCGCTCTGGCATCTCTATCCGTTGTATCAAGCGTCCATCCGGCCCGGGATTGTGCGTTTGCCAGTAAGTTTCCACGGATGGTGTAGCGCTGCCGAGCAGCAGCACGGCACCACTTAAACTGGCGCGCCTTGCCGCCACTTCTCTGGCACTGTAACGCGGGTGGCTTTCCTGTTTGTAGCTGCTTTCGTGCTCTTCATCCAGAATAATCAACCCAACGTTCTTAACGGGAGCAAATATTGCTGAGCGAGCTCCCACGACAATTCGGGCATCTCCCAGTTGAATTCGGCGCCACTCATCGTGTCGCTCTCCATCAGATAAGCGGGAATGAAGCACTGCCACCTGATCTGAGAAGCGCCCAACGAATATCTCAACTACCTGAGCAGTAAGGGCAATTTCGGGCACAAGCACAATTGCAGTTCTGCCACCCTGCAGAGCACACGCTATTGCATCCAGGTAAACTTCGGTTTTACCACTTGCGGTAACGCCAAAGAGAAGCTGTGTTTTGTGCTCGCCCGTGGCGATTGCGGATCTTATCTCTGCTGTTGCCGCTCTCTGTTGAGAAGAAAGCACGGGAGCCGGGATGCCCGTGAGCATACCTGCGTATGGAGACCTTCGTTGCGCTCTGCGCACTGCTACAAGAAGTCCACGATCGGTAAGTGATTTGATTGATGCCGGTGTTGCCCCACAAAGTGCGCATATCTCGGTAGCAGTCAACGCGCCAGCCTGCCCATCTGCAGCACACTGCAGGCGATCCACAAACAGGTCCAACACCTTTTTTTGGCCAGCACCAGGTTTAAATTCTGTTAGCTTTACATCTGCATCTGACGCAAGGGCATATACGGTTACAAGCTTTTCCGAAATTTTGGGGTGTGAGAGCGTTTTGCTCTGTATTAGCGCTCCGGTAACAACAAGCCCCTTAACCGCTTTTTTGAAGTTTGGAAGGCCGCACTCGGTTTCAAGCTGAGATTCAGATGCTTCTCCGCCCAGGGCTCTGAGGGTATCAACAATGTGCGCCAGTTCTGCGGATGTGCTTACCTGATAACCGCGCAGTTCGGGGCGAGAGAGCCTGAAAATAGTTTCGATAGTGCGGCCCAGCAGGCTGGGGGCCATGCACTTGATGGCTGTGATGAGATCGCACAGGTACGTTTGTTGCATCCACAGTGCGGTATTCAGCTGCTCCTCATTGATGCCATCGGCAGGAGCAAGCACTCCCAAAATTGGGGATAACTTACCTGCCAGTGGATCTGATGGCGGAAGTATCTTTACGCATGTTACATACCCAAGCAGTTCTCTACGATTAAACCGAATGTGTACACAGGCACCGGGGATTACCTGAGCAATCAGGGGCGCCGGGATGCTGTAAGTGTAGTTGTTCTGCAGATCTGGCGCGTCAATATCAATGGCAACATCTGCTGCAATTATTGGGCCGAGAACATGCGAAGCCTGATCTTCTGGCCAGAGAGAAAGGTGTGTGCCCTCAGGGCCGCTTATGTCAGAATCGGAGCGACGAGGCATCTTAGCTCTTTCCGTCTGAAGACTTGCGCAGAGTAACCTTTGGCTCTGTGCCTGCTGCCAGGCGCCTAATGTTTGGTAAGTGTTTTGCAAATGCCATGGTACATGCTGCAATGGCAAATGCCATTCTGTACGCGTCATGGGGATAGAAGTAAGCCATGCTAAAGGGCAGAGATGCCGCCCCAAGCAACGATCCCAGAGATACCCATCCGATTGTAAGTACTTCCAGAATGAACAGACCTGCAGCAATGAAAGCAACCGGTGGGCATACTCCCAGCAAGGCACCAACACTTGTAGAAATGCCTTTGCCACCTTTAAACTTTAGAAACACTGAAAAATTGTGGCCAATAATAGCGATGAGTGCTGAAGAGATAATCCATGGTGAGCCCAGTTTGAGAGCAATACCTGCCAGCGGCGGCAGCAACCCCTTCATAGCATCCATGGTAAGCACAACGCCGCCGGCGAACGGCCCGCAGATACGGCCAACGTTGGTTGAACCAATGTTGCCACTGCCTACCGTGCGAATATCAATTCCCTTTACCTTGTAGGCTATCCATAGCCCAAAAGGCAGGGAACCAAGCAGGTAGCTAAGAGCTAGTAATAGGTATCCAGAATACATCGAACTTCCTGTTGCCTGGCGTAGCGAGCCTCATGCTCACTACGCCCCGGTATAAATTAACTAAGAACTGCGAACGGCTCGTTGAAACGCCTATTGAACACAGCGCGCACTTCAGACATGCAGTGAGATAACTCTGCGTGCAAAGCCTCTTCAGCCGTTTTGGCGGCGCCGCCTCGCAGCGGCCGAAAGCCAAGCTGCAGAGCAATAGTGCGCAATAGTGGGCCGGGCTCCGGCAGGGTATCCTGGCTGCGGCCAAGCTGTAACCAGAGCGCATTGCGAACGCGGAATAGCAGGCCATAGGCCGCCGTGAGGAGATCTGCCTCCTGGTTGTCCAGCAGGTTGGACGCGGCAAGAGCTCCAATGGCTACGAGTGTCTCTGGTGTCCTTAATTCCGGGTGGTTCGGACCGCAAGCAAGCTGCAGCTTTTGTGCCAACCACTCTATATCCATCATTCCGCCATGGCCAAGCTTTACATCGCTGTGGATGTGTTGGGGTTTGAGGCGCTCATTCTCAATACGCTTTTTCATCGCTACAATCTGCGAGTCCTCTGCCGCAGAAAGTCCCTTTCCAAAGCTTGTGGATTGCATTACGCGCATGATGCGGCCGCCTACCATTCGGTTGCCCGCCACAAATCGTGCCTTCACTGCTGCCTGGCGTTCCCACGTTTCTCCAGACGAATTATAGTACTCAAGATAATCGGCTGGCGTAAGTGCCAGTGCACCGGTTCGACCCCAGGGGCGAAGCCGCAAGTCTATCTCAGCATGTGCTCCACGGGTAATCAGCTGTTGGGCATAATCGGTCATCACCGATACCAATCGCTCAACAATTTCGGATTGAGCGCTGGTTTGTGAGCTCTCATTGTTGCAGTCTTCTGGCTCGAAAGCAACAATCATATCCCAATCGCTGGCGTAGCCAAGTTCACAGCCGCCAAGCTTGCCAAGGCCAATGAGTGCTACTCTCTCCAGCACGCCCAGCCTGGCATCGGAAGGCGGAAGTGCCGCAGATACCGTTTCGGATGCCATTTCAAGCAGTACCTGCAGGGTTGCATCTGCCAGCGCTGTAAGGTCTTGCATAGCATGGCGAGAATCTGTATCCTCCCAGATCTCTCTTGCCCCAATCAGCAATGCCTCTCGCTGGAATACAGCCGAGATGGCATCAATATGTTTCCGTGGATCCGTATTGCGTTTACGGCGTCGGCGCATCTCTGCGGCCAATTCTTCGGATCGAAGCTGAAGTTGTGCTACTGCACCAGGAACCGGTGATGGTTGGATACTGGATCCCTCATCGGGGCTCAGGACAGCTTCCAGCCACTCCTGGTGGGCTGCAAGGCGCTGTAGTAGGGGCGGCGAGCCCGCACCAAGGCGCACAAGTCGGTCCATTATGTCTGTGCTCTCTTCAAATGCCGTGTAGAGTTGTGCACGATTTGGCACAGCAAGAGCAAGCCGCTCGATGCCAGCCAGTGCCGCGTCTGGATTACAGGAGCGTGCACACATCGCCAGCAACTCTGGCGCTATTCGTTTAAAAGCTATCGGCGTATCGGGTGGCATCTCGCCAAAGTCATTGCCTGTCATCGGCAATTGGAGTGCCTGAAACGCCGTGGTTAGGTCTACAAATCCATTTGAGGAAAGCAGATCGGAGATTCGTACTTTTGCAGCAGGGGATGCCAGGTTATCTAGCAGAACAGGCAACTCTGCCCAATCGCCGGCCGCGCCGGCCTGTGGCCGGGAAACCAATTGCTGATAAAAGAGCCTGTTCAGTATGGCACGGAGAGATGTTCTGTGATTGGTTAACTCCTCTTCAAATGCTTCTCCGGATGCAAAACCCATTCTGAGCGCAACTTTGCGTCGCTCTGCAGTATCGGTTATAGCGGGCAAGTTCTGCACCTGGAAGCTATTCAGTAGCTGGAGCCTGTGCTCAAGATTTCGCATGAAAATGTAACCGTTGGCCAGGGCATGTACATCGTCATCTCCAAGCAGATGCGCCCGATGCAAACGCTGTAGAGCTGTTAACGTGCTGCCAGAGCGCACTCTTGGGTGGGCACCACCATGCTCCAATTGAAGCGCCTGAACCAGAAACTCCACATCCCTGATGCCACCAACCCCCGTTTTTACATTGGTTTCTGTTTCGCCTTCAATATCGCACTTCTGCTCAATGCGCCTCTTGTTTTCGCGCACTTCCGTCAGCACGGCTTCGGATACGCGCTCACGGTAAATGTACGGTGTGATTAGCTCCGAATACTGATTGCCAACAGTATGATCGCCCGCAATAAATCTGGCTTTAATAAGGGATTGAAACTCCCAGCCTTCTGCCCAACTTTCGTAATAAGCTCTAAAACCGGACAGGGAGCGGGTTAGTGGCCCAAATCGCCCCTCGGGGCGCAGGCGCATATCCACTCTAAATACATGGCCATCTGCAGATTCCTCGCGCAGTATTCGTATGAGTGCCTCGGCGATGCGGTTCAGATATGTAATTGTCTCCTGTTTTCGCCCATCATCACGTACGACTTCCATGGGTAGATTGTCTGCATGTACAAATACCAGGTCGATATCGCTAGAGTAGTTCAATTCGTAGCCGCCGAGCTTACCCATGCCAATAACTGCAAATCCTGGCACAGGGCAATCGGGAGCCAGTGGATACAGGTTAATGGCAATATCCAGCGCAGCTTCTACACAGGCATCTGCAAGGTGTGAAAACTCACGGGCGGTGGTAGGCATATCTGCCAGGCCAGCAAGGTCTCTAACACCTATCCGCAGCATCTGCCCGGCTTTCCAGCGCCTCAAAACGCTGGACTTAAGTGCATCGCTCTTACACACCTGAATCAAACCTGAAATCTGCCGATACATCGCTGCAGAAGAGCGTGTGCCGCCAAGTGCCCCCGGCTCTTCCAGGATTGAGAAGTACTCAGGCGTTTTTACAATTAGATCTGCAAAATATTGGCTGCAGCCAGTTACATAACAGAACAATCCAAGAGCAGAACCAGCAGCAGTAAGCTGGCGCAGGTATGCCCTGGGTGAAGGAAGCGCCAAAAACCATGAAACAAAGCAGTTGATTGAACGATCCGGATCGGGAGAGCCAGCCAGGGCCGCCTGAAGCGCCCCAATCAGTGGCACCAGCTCATCATCACTAATGCCGCGGCCACGCAGCGTTTCAAGCGAGGCCGTGGCTCTTGCTTTATCTTCCAGCGGGAGTGAACCCGTAATGCTTTCGTACAAAATTAAAACCCTACGAGGTCCCAAACTGGCCCGCGTAACCTACACTCAGTTTAGTTTCTTGCCATCCAGTGTCATTTTACCGCTTACCGTTTGTAACGTAACAAAGCGCCATCCTCGCGAGGTCTTGCAAATTTCGTTTGTTACCGTGCCTGCAGAGGTGAGAGTATGTTTCATGCCCGATTTACCCGCAGTTAACGGTGGATCTGAGTACTCAAGTCTCCAATCAAAGCTATTGGTAACCTTTGCTCGATCTCCCTGCTGGTCAATTTTAATCACTTTGATCGCCATTGATTTAATTTGCTTACCAGTTGCCTTCTGGGTTCCAATCAATTCAACAAACTGCCTGGCATTTAGCTGTTGACCGCTGCGAAGTGTGTGGTGGAAATCGGGCGCAAGCAATCGATATGTGTCTTCAACAGATTGTGCTTTCTGCGCTACCTGAAGTTTTGTGTAGAGAGCGGTGATGTCTGCGCGATCATCGGCTCTCACGGCGTTGCCAGAAACAATACATAGGCTCACAAGCGCCATCGCCAATATGCGGGGTTGGGTGGGGCAGGGGAACTGGTTAGTAGAGTACATAAGCAAGATCGCCTCCGTTCAGAATATCTTATAATGGCACAGAAACAGAAAGCACCGGTAGGCAGTAGCCTCCGGTGCTTTCTGGATGAATATTCAGTCACGAGTAACGTTTTATGTGGACCCTGTAGTAACTTTGCCTGCGGCAATAGTAACATCGAGTATGGATACCGACCTGGGATTGCAGCCCGAGTAATACAGCACCCGAAGGTGAACTCTGCATTACCGAACCTACACATCCTTAGAAAGGAGGTGATCCAGCCGCACCTTCCGATACGGCTACCTTGTTACGACTTCGTCCCCCTCGCTCCCCACACCTTCGGCGGCTGGCTCCTTGCGGTTACCCCACCGACTTCGGGTGCAGACAACTCAGGT
>CAIONQ010000110.1 GCA_903859705.1 uncultured Chthonomonas sp. | reverse complement strand
CAAAGCTGGATCTGGGTGGCACGTTTCTCAGGCAAAAACTGCTATTGGATCTGGTCAGTTTCTCGGCAAGGGATTGCTGCAGGGTTCAATGGTGCACGGGGGCTACATTCCCGAGCGCCAAACAGACTTTATCTACACAACCGTTGGTGAAGAGCTAGGTTTTGTAGGCTGCACGGGCCTCGTCGTGCTGTACAGCCTGCTATTATTGCGTTGCGTGCTGATTATGGCCTGTGCAGAAGAAGATCTGCTTGGCAAGCTAATGTCGGCCGGGATTGTGGCTATGTTTACGTTTCATATTGTGTTAAACATAGGCATGAACATAGGGATATTGCCTGTTGCAGGTGTGCCGTTGCCGCTGGTATCGGCAGGTGGCAGTAATGTGCTGGTTACTCTGTACTGCATTGGCTTGCTTCAAAGTGTGGCTGTCAACAGGCACCAGCTTGTGTTCTGAGGCCTCAACGCGTGCAGCCTCTGCAGCCTGTGTTACTTGCCAAGATGTACATCAGCAACACCGATGTGCTTGCCAGAATGGGCAAAGGATGCCTCTTCGATCTTGAACAGTGCCTCTTCTCGCTCCAGATACCACGTGCCCTGCTCATAATTTGCGATTTTAATGGTTGGCAGGGTAACTGGCTGCTTTGTTACTTCCTTTTGCTTTTCAAAATCATTCGTAAATACCATATCCCATTGGCCGTTCGCCGCCTCTATGCCGGCTTCTACATCATCAAAGTACACTATGGGAGTACCCTCCCGCTTCATCATTGACCTACCTCGTATGGCTGCCACGTAGTAGGTCATAGATCGGCTGTCAAATGGCATGTAATTTGGGTAATCCAGGGTTAGGTTATTTAGGTCGAGTACGCGCTTTAGACCGGGACCTTCTATAGTAAAACTGTGGAAGTGGTGCCTGCTGAAATCGACCTCGGTGCGGACTTTGTACCAGGTATCTGGCTGAAGGCGCGACTTGAGATCAAAAATCTTCCAGGCTCTATCTTTGCTTGGCACGCCTCGTTCGGTTTCCTGCATGCCGGTTGCTACCCAAACAATCCCACTCCGCTGAACACCTACGAGAGCCATCCAATCTGCACCCTTAAAACTCAACGGGTGAGATATACCTTCCAGCAATTCCTGATCAATTGTCATGATCACGTCGTCCGCCATATCCGTGCCAAAACGCAAATAAACCTGCACATACCCTTTGCCCGGTTTTTGGAGGAATCGCTCTATGTTGGTACCCGAACTGGTGAAGGCAACAGCAGCACTAAGTCGAGAATCTTGACTGCGGGTATGGCCCATCGGAAATATAGCAATGGCACACGCCAAAAGGCAAAATGCAACAGCACAAATACTCCGCCTGCGGTTTGCCATAATTACCTCTCAAAAAGTTTGAAAAAGGAGATTGATAATCATATTGCATACCTTTCCACACTGCCTTGCGTTTCAAGAATTAACGGCTTCGGGAAGTATTGCTTCCAGAAGCCGTTGTATTCGCCCACCTATTTCGGATCTAAGGCTGAACTACTCAGCCTGAACCAGCCTTGTGGTTTCCTCAAAGTCAGATTTCAGATGAGCATAGAGACGTTGGTAAAGCGCATGATAGCCCTGATACAGATGGTGGTTTTGTGCATTGGGCGCACAGTTATCTTTTACCCGGATAACCGTTTCACATGCGGCTTCAACACTGGAATACACCCCTGCCCCAACCCCAGCAAGGAGTGCCACACCCAGTGCGGGACCTTCATCCACATTAATGGTAACGTGATCGTAGCCAGTGATATCAGCCTGAATGCTTCGCCACAGTGGGCTGCGCGCGCCACCGCCCGATGCGCGCACCTGCTGAATGGGCAGGTTCATCTCTTCCATAATCTTAAACGAATCGGCCATACCGTAGGCCACGCCTTCCAACACTGCACGTGCAGTTTGCGCCCTATCGGTTCGGCGAGTAATGCCAAACAACACACCCCGGGCATTGGCATCTGGATAAGGGGTACGTTCCCCGGTTAGATACGGCAGAAAGATACAGCCTTCGCTGCCAACAGGCACGCCAGCAGCTTCTTCGCAAATGAGCTCATATGGATCTCTACCTAGTGCGCCGGATACTACTTTCTCAGGCTGGCAGAAGGCATCTCGGTACCATTGCAGCGATCCGCCTGCCGATAGCATTACCCCCATAAGGTGCCATTTTCCGGGCACGGCATGGCAAAACGTGTGCAGACGCAACTGGGGATCAACGATAGGGCTATCACTGAACGCAAATACAACGCCTGAGGTTCCAACAGTCGAAGAGACAATGCCGGTGGATACAATGCCATTTCCAACAGCGCCTGCTGCCTGATCTCCGCCCCCGCCAACTACCGGTGTGCCTGGCGCAAGGCCAGTGACGGCTGCCGCGGACGCGCTAATGCGGCCAGAGATTTCTGGGCTTTCGTAGCAGGCAGGCATCCAACTACGCGGAATGCCAATTGCATCCAGCATCTCATCTGCCCATGCGCGCTTTTTCACATTGAACAAAGCAGTTCCAGAAGCATCCGATACTTCAGTGGCGTACTCGCCAGTTAGCCGCAATCGCACAAAATCTTTCGGGAGTAGAACTTTTTTTACTTTTGCGTACACTTCTGGCTCATGGTTTCGCAGCCAGATGATTTTACCAGCCGTAAAACCTGTGAGCACCGGGTTGGAAATGAGCTCCACCACGCGCTCTTTACCAACCGTATTAGTAATCCAATCGCACTCAGCCTGTGTTCTCTGATCATTCCAGAGCAGTGCCCGGCGCAATACAGCACCATCCCCATCCACGAACACAGAGCCATGCATCTGGCCAGAAAGGCCCACGCCAACAATATCTGCAGGATTTACTCCAGAAGAAGCGATAACCGCCTTAAGAGTGGTACATACTGCTGCCCACCAGTCGTTCGGGTCCTGCTCGCTCCATTGCGGTCGAGGAGAGTATAGTGGATATTCTGCCATGGCCCGCGCAGCAACATTGCCAACTTCATCTACCAGAATGGTCTTCGTTCCACTTGTTCCTATATCCACACCGGCCAGGTAATGCATCTTTTGCAGCTCCAAATTGTCTTATATCGTATAGCCTGTACGGCCTATCAGATTTCGGGTTCGCCATCTATCGGGTAAACTCCTGCGAAAGCACAATCCAAAGGGTGGAGCACCTTCCCTTCCCTAACCAATGTCCGGAGTAAGTTATTGAGCGCAGACCATCGCCGTTTCCTTACCGCATTCACAGTCGTATTCTCGTCCGCACTTCTGCCCCTGGGAGCGGATTCAGCAAAGGCTCAAAGCGCTTCTTCGGCCGCGGCTCCAAGATCTTTTGAAGCTCTGGCAGTCTCCCCAACCGAGATAGACCTGTACTGGCTGCCACCAAAAGCAGGCCCAGCTGAGTGTGAAATTGTACGTGACGGAACACTGCTTTCCCGGGTAAAGAGCGCGGATGGAAGATACTCAGATCGTGGATTGGTGGCAGACAGCCTGCACCATTACGAAATTCGCCCCATTGGAGCACCAATCACTACATATCGCCACTACACCGAGCGCTCCTTTGCTGAATGGCCGGTTTCATCCACATCACGGCTTGCAACCGCAGATTTCGATATAGTAATTGCGCAGGCATCCAGCGGCGGCACAGCAGCAGCCATAGAGGCCGCCCGCCGAGGCTTAAAGGTAGCTCTTGTTGAACCCACCACGCGCATCGGTGGCATGCCCGGAAATGGATTGAGCGCTACCGATTTACGCCGACCGGAGCATGCAGAGGGCATATTCATTCAGTTCAAAAACAGAGTGAAGCAACTGTATACCGCCGAAGGCATGGAAGCGGATGGCTTCAGCTATGAGCCGCGTGTTGCCAACCAGGCGATGAAATCTCTGTTGTACGATCAAAAGAGAATCACGCTGTTTCGGCGAGCTCGCCTGAGCCGAGTTGAAAAGCATGAAGATCCGCAATGTGCAGGGAGCACGATTGTGGATGCCGTGGTTATTGAAGAGCTGAAACCAGATGGCAGCCCCACCGGCAGAAAAGCTCGCTTACGCGGAAAGTTTTTTGTGGATGCCACCGATTGTGGCGACCTGGCTGCCTGGGCCGGAGCGCCATTCAGACTGGGCAGAGAAGCAAGATCAGCCCGTGAGCCGCACAATGGAGTGATCTATTACGATCGAGCCGGCGACAAGCCATTGCCGGGCAGCACCGGCAAAGCCGACCGGCGCATTCAGGCGTACTCCTACCTGCTAACGGTTAAGGATTACGGCAAAGGGCAGGATAAAACAATTCCAATGCCTGCCGGGTACCACAAAGAAGACTTCGTTCACACACCTGAGTGGCTCAAATCGTGGGCTGTTACCTCCGGAACAATGCCGGGCTCCAAGATGGAGCTCAATCAGCATCCCCAGGGTGGAGATATTCAGGAGATCAACTACCGGTACCCATTGCTGGGTTATGCCGATAGGGCAAAGATTGATGCGGCATACCGAAACCATGTGCTTGGCTACCTGTACTACATTCAAACCGAACAGGGCCAAAAGCAAGTTGGCCTACCGGATGATGAGTACCGGGATAGCGGTGGTTTTCCGCCCCTGCTTTATGTTCGTGAAGGGCGAAGAATTATTGGCGATGAACTGCTGGATGAATCGGACGTCCAGCAATCTCGGAGCATCAGTCGCCCCAGGAGCATCGGCCTCGGTGATTATCCTATGGATTCGCATGCGGTACGGCGCAAAACCGATTGGTCCACGCCAGATATGGGCGAAGGCGAATGGTGGCTATACCGCCAAACCCCGGTTCACCAGCTACCCGCAGGTATTCTGCTGCCCAAAACGTTACAGAACGTGATGGTTACCACATCTGTATCCTCCACCCATGTATCTTTTGGCACATATCGGTTGGAGCCAGTAAGAATGACGTTCGGACAAACAGCAGCGGTGTACGCCGCTCTCTGTTTGCGCTACGGCCTCAACATCCATCAGCTACCCACACGCCAGGTTCAGGATGAACTCCTGCCGCATGCTGCAAACCGATTACCTGAGCACGCAAAGCGCCTTACATACTTTACAGACTTGAACCCGGAGGCGCCCGAGTACCGCCCTATTATGGTGCTAACCTCCCGAGGGCTTATGTATCCCGGCGACCAGTTTAAACCCAACGCCAGCGTTACTAACGAAGAATGCCTACAGTTTCTTCAGCTGCTTGCTGCCCGCGCAACAAAGGCCACAGATGCTGGCCCCGAATCTCTGGATCCTCTGTTGATAGCTCAGATGGGCACGCCGGTGAAAACAAGTGTAATACCCACGCTTCCATCGCTGCTGCCAGCAGGCCAACTATTAACCCGAGCAGCACTTGCGAAGGCGCTAACCGCCCTTTTCCCGTGGCACATAGATCAGCAAGTGGCGGCCATACGCCACTTTAGCCCTGCAAGTTCTTCGGCGGGACCAGATGATGCCGACAGGCTATTTGCGATGGGTATAGACCCCATTCTGTGGGATGGAGTGCACGCAATTAGGCGCGATGGCACGCTCAATTTCAAGCCAGAAGCAAAAGTAACCAGAGCGCAGCTATTTGCGGCCCTATATCTGGTGCAGTTGCGCTTTGGCCCCGCGTTTAACGATCATCCTGTGGATAGTAATCTGACCACAAGATAAGCCAGGGACCATCAAGTATCGTGTCACATGTTCTTGTCAGGGCTATACACGCCAACGGCAACACCGGCTCGCATGGGCACAATGGTGCTCACAAAATCTGGATGCTCTGCAAGCATTCGGTTAAACTGGCGAATTGCAATAATGCGGGCATCATCGGAATTTGGATCCAGAAGGGTTTGCCCCTTCCAACTGCCACTGCGCAAAACATTATCTGCCAACAAAACGCCACCCGGCCTTAAAAGGCGTGGAGCCCAGTCCAAAAACAATGGGTAAAACGCCTTTTCTGTATCAAGAAACACGATGTCGTACCGCTCCGCACCGGCCGCAATCTCATCTACAAGTGGCTGAAGTGCCTCACGAGCCCCGATAGTACGCACCTCAACTTTCTCCCCAACCCCGGCCATCGCAAGCTGCCCACGGGCAAAATCCGCATAAACCGGATTGAGCTCTATCGATACCACTTTGCCATTTTCCGGTAATGCACGCGAAAACCACAGGGCGCTGTGTCCGGCAAATGTGCCGAACTCAAGCACGCGCTTTGCATCTGTCATTGCGCAAAACATCTGAAAAAGTCTGCCAATGTCCGGCGATATCTCCCAGTCTAACGGCATTCCGACGGCATGTGCCGCCTCCGTTATCTTACGAAAAGTATCGTCTTCCGGAGCAAACAAATCTCGAACGTAATCAATTACGTCGTCTGAGAAACCGCCATAACTCATCGTAATCCTCCCCGGCACATTGTATTGGAGTTGTGCGCCGTTCCGGGCAAATCCTGCAATACTTCATGAACCAGCAGAAGGCAAATACCGAGCGAACCTTGAGCCGGAAAGTCGTTCACTCCATGCATTTCATTACGGTTTCTCTGTCTGTCTTAATGAAATCGGTTATGTTCGAATAAAGGCTATCTGGAAGTTTGTTGAAGCTATTAGCAATTGCACGCCCGGTGGCAATAAACTGCCGCTTTTTGCGGGGATACTTTGGCTTCTCAGAGTCATAATAGACTGCCTCACGATTATGCACGTTTGTCTCTAGAACAATCGATTGAGACAACAGCTTCAAATTATGTACGTGGGATCTGGACATCACCTTCCCCGGGCGCTTCGCAAGGCCAGCCTCTATTTCACTTATCACCTGTTCCAGTTCTACTTCTTGGTCTGCCATCGGTCTGGTCCAGTAGGTTCCCCCCAGGTCAAACTGGGCGTTCCATCGAACATATGCGGCATGCCAGGATGTGAGCGACTGCGATGCACGCGTGTATTCTTGCCTCTGTGCAGGCAAGAGCTTGTGTGCTCTCCAGGTAGTTCTCGCGTGCATACGGCGTGCATAGTCGTAAAGTGCGTTGGCGTAATCTGCATTGCAAGGCGTATCGTTTCCGTGCACATTTGCGTACACTCGGCTGTACTGTTCCGGTGTCATGGCCAGAATACGCGAACTGCGGGATGGCCGGTTTCCCTTCGCGGCCTGCCGAGCACACGCACTGCCTGCCAACAGGCACAGCATTAGTGCGGTGGCCAAAGGCCAGCCGGGCACTGTTTTGATGGATTTTTGTGAGTTAGGATCGTGGTACATCGGCATGGCTGATAAGTATCGTTGGATGTGTATCTCAACATTTCATCACGAGTAAAATCTGTTCTAGTTTGCCAATCATAAAAAAAAGCCCCTGTTTCCGGCTGCATGTTGTGCGGCCAGAACGGAGGGGCGATTTGTTTACTAACAGCCAGGGTGCGCTAAACCATGAGCTCTTTAATGACCTTCGAGGGCTCAACACCGCTAAGGCGCTGATCTAGGCCACTGTACTTCACCGTAAATCGTTCATGATCGATGCCGAGCATGCGGAGTACGGTCGCATGAAAATCATGCACGTGTACCGGATCTTTTACGATGTTGTACGAGAAGTCGTCCGTCTCGCCATAAACTACACCAGGTCGAGATCCTCCGCCAGCCATCCACATCGTGAAGCAGCGTGGGTGATGGTCTCGTCCATAGTTCTCGTGGCTCAAGCCACCCTGAGAGTAGATGGTGCGGCCGAATTCACCGCCCCATATTACCAGGGTATCATCCAGCATTCCACGCGATTTCAGATCCTGGATCAAACCATAGCAGGCCTGATCGATATCCTTGCATTGGCTGGGTAGCCGACCCGCAACGTTTGAGTGCGTATCCCAGTTGTTGAGATAGATCTGCACAAAGCGCACTCCGCGCTCCACCATTCGCCGAGCCAGAAGTGCCGTGTTGGCAAATGTGCCCGGTTTCTTGGCCTCTTCACCGTAAAGTGCGTATGTGCTTGCCGGCTCACTCTTGATATCGGTAAGCTCTGGCACGCTGGATTGCATGCGGAAAGCCAACTCATACTGCTCGATGCGCGTATGTGTGTCCTCATCACCTACCGTGTGGTAGTTGATTTCGTTAAGCGCTTTAAGGCCATCCAGTGTGGTTCGGCGCACCTTTGAATCAACTCCCGGAGGGTTATTGATGTACAGAATAGGATCGCCCGTAGACCGGAAGGATACACCTGCATGCTCACCTGGCAGGTAACCAGAAGACCATAAGCGTGCGGAGATCGCCTGAATCTGATCTTTATTTGTTGGCTGAGCAACCAACACAACAAATGTCGGCAGGTTGCGGTTGAGTGATCCCAGTCCATAAGATACCCACGAGCCGAGGCAAGGCCGCCCCGTTATCATGTTGCCTGTTTGCATTTCGGTAATGGCAGGCTCATGATTGATGGCATCGGTGTGCATGGTGCGGATAAACGCCATGTCATCAACCATCTTGGAGGTCCATGGAAGCAGTTCACTAACCCACATGCCACTCTTGCCGTGCTGCTTAAACGCGTACCGGCTGGGCGCAATTGGGAAGCGCGATTGCCCGGAAGTCATGGTTGTTAGGCGCTGGCCGTTGCGAACAGACTCTGGCAGATCCTTATCGTACCACTTGCCCATTTCTGGTTTGTGGTCGTACAAGTCCATCTGAGGCGGGCCACCCACCATGTGCAGGTAGATCACCGACTTTGTTTTGGTCGGAAAATCTGCCGGGTGGTGCGCACCAAAAGGCGTCTTCAGCATTCCAGGATACGTTTTGGCATCGGATGGGGCCGCTTCAGCACCCATGCCCAGGCTGGCGAGTGTAGCCATACCAAGAGCATTTGCTCCACCACGCAGGAACTGTCGCCGGGTTTCGGTGCGAACCCATTCCTCAACAACCGGGTGCACTGCACCGGATCGTTTATCGAATATGTTGAAATCGCTCATTTGTTCAGCACCTCGTCCAGGTTCATCAACTGGTTGGCAAGCATGGTCCATGCAGCCAATTTGGTAACAGGAATAGAAGCGTCCGGCCTGGACTCTCCGGTCATCACAAGCTCTTTTGCATCCTTCTCATCAGAAGCATAGTGTGCCGCGAGGGATTTCAGGCTTTTCTGAACTATCGCAAGTTCAGCCGGGCTGAATGGCCGCGCCAGCAAACGGTTGGATAAGAAGTTGATGCGAGAGAGGTCTGTGCTACCACCCTCTTTCAGCGTTCTCTGCGCCAGATTACGGGCAGCCTCTACAAACTGAATGTCGTTAAGGGTAACCAGTGCCTGTAACGGTGTGTTGGTGCGATCGCGCCGAACCGTACATGTTTCGCGGTTTGGAGCATTAAACACATCCATCGATGCAGGCGGTGCAGCGCGCTTCCAGAAGGTGTACATGCTGCGACGATACAGGCTTTCACCCATATCCTGCTTATAGTTGCGGGTGTTACTCTCCGGCATCGCAACTGCTTCCCACACTCCGGCAGGTTGATACGGGCGCACACTGGGTCCACCAACTTTGGAACTTAGGATCGTGCTGGCAGCCAGGGCGTAGTCGCGGATCATTTCGG
This sequence comes from uncultured Chthonomonas sp., assembly GCA_903859705.1. Classification (GTDB taxonomy): domain Bacteria; phylum Armatimonadota; class Chthonomonadetes; order Chthonomonadales; family Chthonomonadaceae; genus CAIXIX01. The sequence continues at coordinate 17,031 of CAIONQ010000110.1, read as the reverse complement.
CATCCATCCGGAAGCGCGGACCACGGGAAACAAGCCGATTATCAGGATCGAGCCTCTTCTTGTCTGCGGTAACTGCAGCAGACTGCCTGTAAGTCGAGGAGAGTAGTATCTGGCGATACATTCTCTTCATATCCCAGTTGTGCTCTCGGAAGTCCACTGCAAGGTAATCCAGAAGTGGCTGGTTTAACGGAATTTCGCCGTTTACACCAAAATCGCCAGCAGATTTCACAAGGCCAATTCCGAAGATCTCTTGCCACATTCGGTTTACGGTAACACGTGCCGTAAGCGGATTTTCTGGCAGTAAGAACCACTTGGCAAGGCCAAGTCGGTTTTTAGGGAAACTGGCCGGGATGGCCGGGAGGGATGCCGGGGTTGCGGGTGTTACCTGATCGCGGCGCTTATCGTACTCGCCCCGGTTCAGGATAAACGCCATAGCCGGTGATGGCTTTTCATTTGCCACATGCGCCGTTGTGCCACGCCCCATTATCGCTGCGTTTTCTGCCTGCAGGGCTGCAAGCTTATCCGCACTAGCTGTGTACTCTTTGTCTGCCGAAGATAGCCACCAATTAAATGCTTCATCGCGTTCGGCCGGCGTAAGGGTTGCCTGCTTCGCCACCAGATAAGATGTGCGTGGGCCAGAGCCTATGTGGGTAACATCGCGGGCATCCAGCACCCGGTTGTAAAGCCGAATGTCCTGAATTGCCAGGCCATCTGTACCTGCAGTAGTATGCCGTTGGCCAATCTTAAATGGAACGGTAGTTTTAATAGTGCCACGCAGATTATCAGATGCGACATCTGTATCTACCAGCTTACCATCAACATAAATACGCACATCGCCCGCTTTGCCCGTGCCCGGGTAAGCGATGCAGACGTGGTGCCATTGATTGGTGCTTAGCGGCTGGCGAGTAACCACCTTCAGTGCCGATTCTGGCCACTTGTTGATGATGTGGGTGCCAACCTTGTTGAACTCCAGCCACATATCCCAACCACGGAAGTCGTGCTCGTCATCCATTCGAGCGAACACCGCGCCGCCAACGCCGTTCTTGGGCATCTTGATCCAGGCTGCATACGAAAATGCCTGGGTGGTATCAAAATCGCCAATAAGCGGGCACTCTGCCGAGGCGCCTGCAGTGCGCGTAAACGCCTTCTCTGCAACCGAGCCAGTGTCCCAGGCCGGTTCGGCCCCTGCCGTAAGGGTGTAAGCTGTGCCAGCTACACTGGCAGCCAGGTTCCGTCCTTTACCCTCATTAAGGGGGATGGAGGTAACAAGCCCTGCCGGAGCGGCAGTATTCGCTACAGCCTCTGGCTTCGCGCTCTTAATCCAGGAATCAAAATCCGCACGTGCATTCGCCTTGCGGGCGTCAACAGCCTTCTGCGCCTCGGCAACATCCGCAGCTATCGTTGTGTACCGGGCCGTATCTTGCGCGGCGGGCACAAACATAATCGGCGGCGTATCTTTCACATTTCCATCCATGGCGTTCTGCGTCGTATTGTTGAAGAACGCAGACATGGAGTAAAAATCCTTCATGCTGAAGGGATCAAACTTGTGGTCGTGGCACACACAGCACCCCATGGTGCTACCCATCCATATTTGAGAAGCCGTTTCGGTTCGATCTCGAGCATACAGAACCCGATACTCTTCGTCGATTGCGCCGCCCTCATTGGTTGTGATATTGCAGCGCGTAAAGCCTGTGGCGATCTTCTGCTGAAGGGTTGGCTTCGGCAACAGATCGCCGGCAAGCTGCTCAATCGTAAATTGATCGAACGGCATATTCTTGTTGTAAGCGTTAATTACCCAGTCTCGGTACGCCCACACCTCGCGATAGTTATCAAAGTGGATACCGTTAGTGTCCGCGTAGCGAGCAACATCCAGCCAGTACCGTGCGCGGTGCTCGCCATAGCGTGAGCTGGTAAGGAATCTGTCTACCATCTTCTCATACGCGTCGGTGCTGTAGTCGTTCACAAACCTTGCCACTTCGGCAGGCTCTGGTGGAAGGCCAGTAACATCGAGGGAAACGCGGCGAACCAGCGTACGGCGGTCTGCCTCTGGCGCAGGCTTTAGCCCCGCCTGCTCCAGGCGAACCAGGATGAACCTATCGATAGGAGACTTTGCCCAGGCGGTATTCGCAACAACCGGCAGCGCAGGCTTCTGCGGAGCAATGTAAGCCCAGTGCGGCTGATACTGTGCGCCCTGTTTTACCCATGCCTTCAGTAGAGCAATCTGCTCTGGCTTCAGGGTTTTGTGGGTAAATGCAGGCGGCATCAGCGGCCCCTTACCCAGGATGCGATTGATTGCTTCGCTTGCCTCTGGTTTACCCGGCACTATGGCAGCAGAACCATCCTTGATGGCCGCGTCGGTAGCTGGCTTATCCAGGCGCAGCCCGGCTTTTCGAGCCCCAGAATCCGCGCCATGGCAGCTGAAACAGTTATCCGAAAGGATTGGCCGAATGTCACGGTTGTACTGAATGCGGGTAGGTATTGCGGGGGTTCCAGTTTTAACTGGGGGCGATGCATAGGCTACGATGCTGCCAGAAATGGAAGCAACTGCCGACATTGCCAGAACACTGAGCTTTCGCACTTGCTGTTGCGAAATGGTCATCTGCGACTACCTCATAAAAAACCGAAGTATGATAGGTGCCAGAAGCAGCACCATGCTTGTACAGTATGTGGCATCTTCTGCCGAAAAGTGGCAGCAAAAGGTGCAATTCACGCTTGCCTGATAGCTGCGGTGATGCGCTTCCTGTTCTATTGAACCCCTTGCGATTCCTCTACATTGCATTCCATTCCATTGTTAGACGATATAGGGAACGCATTTGAAGCGTGAATATTGCATAACAGCCGGGCTAGTTAGCAAAGGGAGAATGGCTCTCTTGCAGCCACACATTACCATGGATAACTCATTAAACGAACCTACAGTGCGGATGTCTTGACATGGGCTTCTTTAAATAACGGCCTGCAGAATAGCCATTGCCTCTTCCATGCGCGCTTCCGGCACGTACAAGTGATCGTGGTTGATTGCAGAAATCACATTTACCGATATGTCAGCTTTCGCCAGGGCGGTGCAAGCAACCGCAAGCAGGCCAACGGCATGCAAATCCGAATACACACTTAGCGTAATTTGCCGAAAAATACCTACAGGCTCTAATCCCAGTGCTTCTGCAGCATTAACAGGCAGAACACCGGTTATGCCTTCCGCCTCCGCATACATACCAATTAACTCTGGCAGAACTGCCGTTAGCCTGCACGGCTCTATAATGCAAAAGGCACATAGTGGCCCGACTGCCGGTGCAAGCGAACTCAATATCTGTGTCAAATCCTTTAACGTCATGGCAAGATTATATCTGAGCAATTTCCAATATCACAGCTATTAACTCTTTAAGATTGCTATTTAAAAGGATCTTAACAGCTATTTGAGGTATAGAGTACAGATCTTACGCGGTAATCCCATCCGATGGCGGGCGGGCAGCAGCCAATTGGCCACAAGTTGGCGACAAGTAGCAATTTGTTGCACGATTATTTCAGATCTGCATGGACGCCTATGCGCCGTCCTGGCAATCCGGGAGCCTTCGTTATGAGTTTTCTCTCCAATCGCAGAGTTCGCATCGCAGCCATCGTTCTGCCAGCGGTGCTCACACTCGGGTATACGGCCCATCGCCTGGCTGCAGTGCCGGGGCCAAAATCCGTTGAGCGTGCAACCGTGGGGCCGATCGGCACGGGTACCTACCTGGTGCCAACCGGGCAAGTTGTTCAACCAGTTGGCAAAAACCTCCAGTTTGATGGGCGCCCGCTGGATCTTGCTCTACGCCCGGATGGCAAACTGCTTGCAGTAATGCTTGTTGGTGAAACGAAATTTCTGGATACTGCCACAGGCACCTTTCTGCCCAACACCGTAAAGCAGGCACACAACTTCGGCGGCATAGCATGGTCCAAAGATGGCCAAACTCTTTACTCCACTGGCAGTGGCCGCAACAGCAGCATCTTTGTTACGCATGTAGATGCGGCAGGCAATACCACGGCATCTAAACCAATCGCCATTCCGCTGCACTCTCGCATTGGGCCGAATGGTCAGGCAAAAAGCAGCACCCCCTGTTCAGTGGCCATTAGCCCGGATGGCAAAACCCTGTATGTTGCCCTGTTCAATAACGCATCGGTTGCAGCAATAGACTTAACAACCTACGATGCTGAAACAGGTGATGCAAAGTTTACTGAAACCCCTGTAGGCAGCTCTCCAGATAAAGTGGTGGTTAGCCCGGCTGGCGACAAGGTGTATGTTAGCAACCGGGGCGGAAAAGTGCCGGATGCCGATGATACTAAGGACTTTGCAGACCCGGTTGTGGTGGATCCCGAAACCTACAAAGCATCTACAGCAACTGTTTCTGTTGTGAGCGCGGCAGCCCTGGTTTCCGACCCCGAACATGCAGTCACATCCACCATCAACGTTGGCCTATCCCCATCGGATATGATCATCTCTGCCAACGGTAAGTTTCTGTACACCGCAAACGCCAATGGAGAAACGGTAAGCGTTATTAGCACTGCCACCGATACGGTGTGCGAAACCATCCCCACGAGCCCTGCCCCTGGCAAGCTGGCAGCCAGCAGCCCCAACGGGCTTGCACTCAGCCCGGATGGCAACACCCTCTACGTTACGCTGGGCGGCGATAATGCCATAGAGGTACTGCAACTGGGTGCCGGCATCGGCGGCTCCGCGTCAAAAACCGCAATAGCCGGGCTAATACCCACCGCATGGTTCCCACTGGCGGTAAGAACCGGGCAGGATGGTAAAACACTCTATGTCGCCAATAGCAAGGGCTTCGGATCTATTGGCCCGATTGTGGACCGGCCACGATCCAACAACGGTGTAATGACCGCGGAAATGGGGCCCGGCGGCGTTGTGGATGGCGGCAACTTTGTTGGTAAAAGCGTTTATGCCATCAAAGGCAGTGTCGGCGTTATCAGTGTGCCGGATGCTAAGCAGTTGGCACAGTACACCACACAGGTAGCACGCAATGCCCACTTCGATAGGATGTCGGCAGCCCTGAACAACGCTCCAGATCCGTTCTGGAACCGGTTCAAACATGTGATTTTCATTATCAAAGAAAATCGTACCTACGATCAGATCCTGGGCGACTTGCCTGTTCCCTCCGGCCATGTTGGCGGTGATCCTAAGCTGGTGATGTTCGGTGACAAAATCACACCCAATCAGCACGCTCTGGCAAAAGAGTTTGGCCTGTTCGATAACATCTACTGCAGTGGCACCATAAGCGCAGATGGACACCACTGGATCAATGAAGCCTTTGCTTCAGACTACTCTGAGCGTATGATGAACGTGTATCCCCGCTCCTACCCCTGCTGCGGCACAGATCCCCTGGTATATGCTGGCAACCCCTTCCTGTGGCAAGCGGCAATGCAGGCGGGCAAATCGTTCTACAACTATGGCGAGTTCCACCCGCTGCCCTCTATTCAGCGCCATTCCGATCATGCGTACAACTCTGCCTTTAAGATTACCGAAGACCGCAATGAGGACGTTGCCCACTGCGAGCGCATTCTTGCAGATCTTACTGGCGACGTAAAGGGCGATGGCAAGGATGCCCACCCGGGCCTTGCAGACCTAACAACCATCTGGTTCCCTAATAACCATACATCTGGCACTCGCCCGGGTTCATGGTCTCCAGAAAGCGACGTAGCAGATAATGACCTGGCAGTTGGCCGACTGGTATCATTTATTACCAACAGCAAGAAGTACTGGCATGATGAACCAACGGCAATTTTCATTATAGAAGATGACGCTCAGGGCGGACTGGACCATGTGGATGGGCACCGTACATGCGGCTTTGTAATCAGCCCCTTTAATAAACGGCATCAGATTGTTAGCACCAACTTCAATCAGCTAAACGTTATGCGTACCATTGAGGTAATACTCGGCCTGAAGCCGCTTAACCAGTTTGATGCGGCGGCGGCACCAATGCGATCGGTGTTTCAGGAGAAGGCAGATTACACTCCCTTCACCTTCCTGAAGAACCGGGTTGCACTTAATGTCAAGAACCCATCTCTCCCGAAAACCACCGGAATTCAGCGCCGTGCCGCGGAGATATCTGCATCCCTGGATTTCAGCGATGCCGACCGCGCCGACCCCGAAAAGCTGACCGAAGTACTGTGGCATCACACACATCCCGCCGAGGCATATCCGCCAGCAGATGCAGCCTACTGACATCCGCACAAACGTCACACAAACAAAAAGAGCGCACCCTTACCGGGTGGGCTCTTTTTGTTTGTTATTGTTATTTTCAGGGATTACTTATGAGCATAAACCCCTGACTGGATTGGCCAAATCTGGAGGCATTTCAGTCGGCGAAGCGTCCTCACTGAGCGAAGCGTCCTCCCTAATCTCCCCGCATCTCCCTTCGCATCGCAACTAGCGCCGAAAGAGCCTCTCGGCTGGCTACATACCGCGGATCTTCGGGTGTGGCTTCCGTACGTCTCACAATCTTCCGAGCACCTTTTGTAAAGCCCGGGTCGCCGGTTAACGGGGCAATGCGCAGCACTGCCAGGTCAAGGGCAAGCTCGGCACCGGGAAACAGCGCCGGGTAGCGGTGCCGCCCTTCCAGCCAACCTCGCAGCACCAGGCGCGAGCGCCGGTTAAGCTGTCGGCAATCCTGATCCGAAAGAGTATTCAAAAATTGCGTAACCACAAATACAATGCGCTGGCGAACAACGGCATTATCCGTTTGCAGGGCGGCGATTCTATGTTGCTCTATTTCCCAGCCAGTACGCTCCACAATGCACTCAACTGCACGGGCATGTTCACTTGAGCGTATTTGCTTTGCAGTGGCAATGCCGGTAATGCTAAACAGCAGAAGAGTTGCGATATGCAGTGCAACAACGTGGTGGCCAGCCAGTAGATCGGTAATTACGATTAACCCGGAGAGTACAGCTGGCAGCCATGGTAGAAACTTCCTGTTGTTTACAAACGCAACATAAAGGGCGATGCCCTGATCATCCCACGCCAGGAGGCGTGCACGTGCGCGTGATATCTGTGCAGAGTTGCCACTCCGTAACCCACGATACACCGTGCGCAATTCGGGCTTCGTTGGTGTGCTTGCGGCATCATACTGCGAATGTGTGGTCTTATTCTTTAGGTCGCTCACATCTTCTACCTGATCGTCAATTGCTACCTTGTTTTACCTCAGTTGTCTCTGCTGCATCCGGAGTCTGGGTATAACACGGGTTAACGGCTGGCCGCACCAACTCTTCCTGCCGACGGGTTTCTTGCGGGGCAAGAGTTATTCGGAGCAATTCCGATGTATTGTTTGCCTCACTTGAGGCACGCACCAGCTGCCTGCGCCCATCTCGCTCTCGTGCCAACAGCTCAATTCCCGGCAAACAGATCACTGCCTCCGCAATTGCCGGGTCATCTGGGTACAAATTGGCGCATTCTGCAAGCTTCCTCACCTGGTGCAGCACTCTTCGGGTGGCAAACACCATGTAGTTACGCATCAAAACAACATCCAGCTCTCTTGAGATCTCTGAAGAAAACTCCAGCACATGGATATCGCGCACAAACCAATCGATCAAACGGCGGCGGGCGCCTGGCGCTAGGGCCATCAACTCATCTTCACTCATCCTGCTCAACTCAGGATAGATGGTTTGAAGCAACTGCAACTGCAGTTCCGGATTGTGAGTATCCAATGCATGGATTCCTGCCTCCAGAAACTCAATGCCGGGGCGTTGATACACCGTAAGTACAAACTGATCGTAACCCTTTCGGCGTGAGAATTGAATACCTGATACAGTTGCTGCAATAGCAAACGCAAGGATACTCACACCTATGCCAATATGTCCCCAACCAATATAGTTGAACACGCATATGCTCGCCGCCAGGGTAAAGCACTTACTAAGAGTCATGCTCTGCTGCCCTGCTATCTGCCTCAACCACGCCGCATAACAACGAACAGTTTGATCATCAAGTGTCAGGATCTCCTGGCGAGCCTTTTCCTTGCGCGCCCTGTTTCTGCATTTCAGATTTCTGCACAGCCTGTATAGGTGTATCTTCTGTTGTTGAGTTAGTGGCCAACGCTCTGGTGCTAATTCTACTTCAGCAACAGGAAGCCGATACGGTTCGTCGCGCCCAAAATCCGTAAGCTCCTCAGTTTCCAATTATCCTCTCCCGCTGTTTTGCTGCTCAGCCTCAGTGTTCGGCCGCAACAACTCACTGGCTGGCTCAACACCATGGTCTCGTGGAATCCTGAGCAGCCCCTCGCCGGATTTCCGCCGTTTTTCTGCTTCCAGCAATTGTGGCAGAACGGCCTTTGCAAGGTTCCTACGTTCGCTAATCACGTTACCATTCTGGATAACATATTTTACAGCCGATACCATACGTGCTGAAGGCATAGCCACAGCCCTGTTAAGAATGGCGATATCGAGTTTGTTACAGAGTTCCAGGTCCAGCGGCTCTGTGCTGGTGTAGTAATCTACAAGGGATCGCGGTGTATATTGGTGTAAAAGGCAGTTTGTGAGAACACTCACTACTTCTGTGGACAGTAGATTTAGATCAGTATCGGATGCTTGTGTAATGCCCTCAATCACCCCCGGAATCACCGCGTTTATAACTCGCGTATCGGAGCTCTGAAGTGCACGTATCCTATCCGGGAGGATGGCAGGCTTTTGAGCACTTACAAGCACCTCCAGGGCGTAGGCGAACTGGTTTTTCCTCTTCCGGATATACAGTGCATGAATCGCCGAAAAGATCAAACTGGCGAGCTGTGGTACGGCCGAAGCATACCGCCAGCCAAAAATAGCGCACCACAGTGTGAAAATTACTATCGGCCCGAAAGTTACTGCATATCGAGCGCGAGGGTTGGGCCTCATGCTGGCAAGAACTCGCCGCACTTCCTGCTCATTTAGCCTGATCAACCGCTGCTTTGCGGCGTTGGCGCGATCTATATCGTCGCTTTGGATGCACCTAATAATGCGATTTAGCTGCTTGGCTGTTAAATTCTTGTTCGCCATAGGTCGAGAAACCTGGTACTGAATAACCTTCGAGAGTTAGGAGTGCGTTCTACAACCGAGTGGCAGTTACCTGTTGCCAGAGCGCCCGACGATTGGTTGCGGCGGGTCGTCAACGGCCCTTAACAGTTCTTCTGGCTGATCGGATTTCTGTACGCTGGGAATTCGGAGTAATTGTGCCCCGGATTTTCGCCGTTCTTCTGCTTCCAACAATTGTGGCAGCACTGCCCTCGCAGCATTCGTGCGGTGGCTGGGCTTGCGATACGACGCTGCAATCTCGGACACCGCAGTTAACATTTTTTCGGACGAGAGCTTGCTGGCTCTGACCAATATGGCAAGGTCCAGGTCCCGACACAGGGCCGCCTCCTCGGCCGATCCGTTGTTGTAGAACCCGGAAATACTCTTCACGCTTGAGGAGTGTTCAAGGCATTCCGCCAGGATCCTCTTTGCCTCGTAAGGCAGCAAAATCAACTCCTCATCGCTCGCTTCTTTCAGCCTATTTATCACAACTGGCACAATCGCCTTAACGGCGCCATCTCTTGAGCTCTGCAATGCCAGAATATAATCTTTCAGGCCCGCAGATCGCTGTGCGGTAATCAGTACCTCAAGTGCCAGGGCAACCCGGTTATGAGTGTGCCTCAGATACCATCCGTTGATGCCTATTGTAATAAGTCCACCAAGATGTGCAATCAGCCCGAAACCTCGCTGAAACAGGGCGAAGCTCAGGGCAACTATCAGTAAATAAACCGCAAACACCAGCGCTGCCACACGCCGATCCGGATGTAGCTCCGAAAGCAGTCGGTCCATTTCCTCCGGGCTAACCGCAAGTAGTGCTTCCGTTGCCGCCGTTACTCGAACTGCATTCCTGCTCTTTAAGCCACGGGCTATTTGCAGTATTTCTCTCTTTGTCAGCCGTATTTCTTCCACAGGTCAATACACCTCTTGTACAGCTGCCTGGCGCCCTACCGAAGGCTCCAAATCATCTGCTGCCGAATCTATAGCCATCACTACCAGGCGCTACCCTCTCAATAAATCCTTGTGGCCAGGCACGCATAAACTCCCGGATATGTGCATTACCACCCAGCCGGCCGGCGCACATTTCACTCCGAACTCCGCCTCCGGAACCCTCAACTCTCGCCTCCCAAACACCCAACCCCGCGCGAAGCGCGCCACTCTGCGGCCTTACATTCTTAAGTTCGTTGGTGATTACCCGGCCTTAGCAGTTCACACGGATCTTGCTCTGGTCCCGGGCTCTCAGTGGCTCTCAAATGATCAAGGCTGGCAGGAGCCTCTGGAGCGGCCACCCCACGCAGCAACTGCTGTTGTTCCTGCTGGCTGCTAACAAGTTTTTCGAGTTCTGGCAGGCAACGGGTCGCAACTGCAATTAATGGGTGCCTGGTGTTCTGCCTGGCAGCCATGCTTTTTACAACGCTCAGCAGTTCCGGTGATGCCAGCAGTTGCCACCGTTGCAAGATGGCCATGCTTATGTTCTTTTGAAACCATTGATCCTCAACGAGCTTTGCCAGAGCTCTCTTTGCATCTAAAGATATAGCCGCGATCTGCTCGTCGGTCTGTGATTGCAACGCGGTTACGATCGATTCTCTGATAAGATCACGATCACGCTCCGGCGTTACCGCGAAGGTACGTGCGCACAACTCAAGCTGATGAGCAGATTGGCTTTCATTCACGGCAAGATACGCTTTTGTTGCGCGCCGAAGCAACCAACATCTAACTGGCTGTTCAATTCCAGGGATGCATATTGCGTAATAAACTACATCACAGGCAACTCGCAGGTTAAACTGGCTGCCATAGATCCTAAAGACCGCAAGCCCACTTACCAGGAGTATAACAACTACTCTCAGCACCCGCATCGATATGCGGACGTAAATTCGAGCGACTTGGAGATCAGGGAGATCGTCTTCGGCGTTTGGGTTGCCAGATACTCAGATAGCTCCCGTTTTCGCACTGTGTTCCTGCTCACTGCCTTGCGAAATATAGGCCGAAACTCCCGAAACGGCATGTGATCTGAGGTTGATGAAGGCACAACAGTAGCAGCCTCCGGCGCCACTTCATATTTCTTGAAAGCAGCTTCTTCCTGATTATCTATGATTTCTGCCTTACTACTTTCCACTGTTTCTTCTTAAGTCCTGTTTTCAAGTACTTCTGCCGTGCGTGTCTCTGTGGCTCTCAACAGCTCCTCCACAGGCACCGTGGTTTCTGAAGATGCGCGCAACAGATCTGTGCCATCGGTGGGCTGTGCCCCGGGCCGCAGCAGCTGATCGGAAATCCTGGCGCGCTGCCGTGCTGCTAAAAGGCTCTCGGCTGCAATTGCCGCGGCCTCCCGAACGGATTGCTCACGAAACCCAGACTTTCCAGTTGCCAGCATGCGCATGCACGGCTCGAAACGCAGGTCTGGGGCATGATATACGCATCGTATTATCGCCGCCTCAAGCTTCAGATCCGGAGCATCCTCGCGTTTTTCGCGGCGAATGCTTGCTGATAAGAACTCCAATAGGTAACCCCGTGACCTTGCGTTAATTTTCCTGAGATCCTGTGCAGAGAGCTTATCCATCAAAACAGATATACGCTCTACTGCCCGCTGATGCATAGTGCCAGATGTTAGGGCCAAAGCTGGCAACTGAGTTTCCAACTGCTCAGTTGTTCCCATTACCTGCAGTAGATGGTCCAACACTTCAATTATCGAGGATTTTAAGCCTGAATGCCATTTTACAGACATCCAACCCCATACGGCAAGTGCGTTTATTGTAGACAATAGCCTGAGCGTAACGGCGTGTGTCAGGTCGATCAGATCGAGCAGAACAACTGCAATCAGAAAAATGCCCGGGCGCCATTTTCGCTGCAATACAGCACGCCTTACCAGCTCTAACTCATGCGCTGAAAGTAAAGCCAGAATGGCTGTTGATCTCAACGACCTGCGCCTGCCGGGAAGCCTGAAGCCTGCAAGTATAAGCCTGAGCTGGGAGGCAGACAAATGCAGTTCCTGCCCGGGCTGCTGGGGCTGAACTACAGGTTCTGGCAGATCTTCAGTTGTCTGGTGGTTGAGCTGCATCGTGGCTTCCCAATGTGTTCAGGCACTTACCGTGGCAAAACCCCGCAGAATGCTTGTGTGAGCTCTATCGTCCGGGGCGCAGCAACTCATCACCGCTTTGATCCAACACAGTCGCTTCTGCCGGGCGTAAGAGGTCTCGGCGCTCTTCGCTTGTGTCTCGCTCCGAAGCCCGCAACAGTTCAGAGCCAGACTGCTGGCGAGCTACCAGCTCATGAAGTTTTGGCAAACACTCTTTTGCTGCCTCTATCCGCATATCCAGAGACCCCAGACCAACACCGGATGCAATAGCCTCTACTGTTGGCACAAACCGGCTATCGCCTATTAAGGCAAGCGCATGTAGAACTGCAAGATCCAGCTTATCGGCAGAAACACTATCTGTTCCGCGAAACCTGTACCTGCGCCGTAGCCAATTGTTAAGGGTGTTTCTGGCTTCCGGAGTTATTCGGTTGTAATCTTGCTCGGTTACAAGCGCAAACCGTTCAGCAAGGCTATTGATAACGGAATTCTGCATCTCAGCGTCCTGAGCCTGAAGTGTACTAATCAACTCCGAGAGGGCATCCAGGTTCTTTACGTCGGCCAATGCCAGAATCGCGGCCCGGTAACTTCTGGAATAAGCCGCAGCACCCGCTACCACCGCTCCAAATCCACTGAAAGTAATGATAACACTCGGTACACGCACCATAAAAGACACAAGGATTATAGTGATGGCGGCGCCAATACTGCCACCTAACAGGATCTTAAGCTTGCGTTTTCTTGTTGTGTGTTCAAATGTGAAATAAGCGCCAATGCCAGCATCGCCAAGTGAGAGGAGGCGTACTCTTCCCGCCTGCTTCTCTTGATCATCGTTGCTGAGTAGCGACTTCTGGATTGATCTTAACACATCCTCGGTAGGCATGCCATCAGCTACCGTAATCGTAGGATATGTGGATGCACGCACAGGTGCGCTCTTATACTCCGGGGTTTCTTGTTCTGTATGCTGCAGTCGCGCCATTGCTTCACACTCCAGTGGATTGTGCTATTAGAATAATATACGGAGTTCAGCCTACATGGTTTGAGAAATCCTGTTGCAATTATCCGTGCCGCAGCACAATCTCATTTGCCTGGCCGAAGCAACTCTGCAGAACTTCGGCTGTTAACCGTTTCGGCACTTGCCCGTAGGAGCTCTCCTGTTTCCACGGCAGTAGCCGCACTGGAGGCACGCAGCAGTTGGGCTTCGGATGCCTGGCTGGCAACAAGGGCACGCAATGCAGGCAAGCATTCACGGGCAGCCGCAAGGGAGCCTTGCGAGATCTTCCGGCCGCCTCCGGCATCCAATATCTCCACCGTTTGCAGCAATCTGCTGTCGCCAACTGCCCCAAGAGCATGAAACAAGGCGCATTCAAACTGGCAATTACGCTGCTTATTCTTACCACGATACCTTTAGCAGCCAGGCAGATACGTGTCAAACCGAAAGATGGCAGGCTGCAATGCCTTAACACAAAAAGCAGGTATCGGTGCCCTGCCAACATAATAACCAGCGCAACTGTAAATTCTTCCCAATTCAGGATTTCTCCTATGCGCCCACTCATATTTTCTTCTATTTCTTGTGCTGTACTCGCCACCACTGTGTTTGCAGCCTTGCCTGCCGCCCGGCCTGCATCCGCCGAACCCGGCTACGCTGCCCTGCACATCGCGCCAGCAGGCTCGCCTTCAAATCTGAAGTGCGAGGGCAGTACAAACCCCACCGGCATAGATACCGCTGCGCCGCGCCTCAGCTGGGAATTACCAGTTTCATCAAGTGCCAGCCAGTGTTTTCAAACGGCCTGGCAAGCGCAGGCCGCTACATCGCCTGTGCTGTTGAATGCCACAAAGCCAGATCTGTGGGATTCTGGGAAGGTCATGGGATCGCACAACGCATGGCAGCCCTATGCAGGTAAACACGCAAAACCAGCTTCCACCGTTTACTGGCGAGTACGTATTTGGACCAGCGGAACGAAGCCAGGAGCGTGGAGCAAAACAGCATGTTGGGATACCGGGTTGCCAACGCCAGATGCCTGGGGCTCTGCACACTGGATTGCCGCGTTAAGTTCAGATAAGCCCGCCGGGGCACCGGAGTTTATAACCACCTTTGGTGCGCAGCCTGGTTGGATAGCGGCCAGATTGTTTGTTTGCAGTGCTGGCTACCACACCGCAGAGATTAACGACAAACCGGTGGATAACCGGGTTTTGGAACCCGCGCAAACCGACTTTCAGAAGCGAGCATTTTACAGCGCCTATCGGGCTGGCGGCAGTATCAAACCAGGGCACAACGTATTGCGCATTACCCTGGGCAACGGCTGGTTCAATCAGGATAGAGTTTGGGGCGGAATGAGCTATGGTAAACCGGCAATAAAGTTTCGCCTGGTGCTGGAGTATCCCAATGGCTTTACAACAGAGTGCACCAGTGGCAGTGCCACAAAGTGGCGAAGTGGCCCCATCATGGCAGATAACATCTATGCCGGGGAGAGCTACGACGCGCGCCGCGCTGCCTCCGCAGAATTGGCGGCATCATCGAACTTAAATCTTGCATCGGTTCTACCTGCATCACCTGTCGGCAGCATCGTTTCCAGCCAGATCCCGCCCATTCGCCGAACCAATACGTTAAAGCCCTTACACGTTACCACGCCTAAACCTGGAGTGTTGGTTTACGATATGGGTCAGAATTTTGCTGGTTGGCTGAAGCTCAGATTGAACGCACCGGCGGGTACCACGGTTAAACTGCGCTTTGCAGAAGCGCTTAGCAAAGAGAGCGGAAAATCGGGGCAGATTGATACGGCAAGCACCGGCGTGTTCGCAACCGGAGTGGAGCAGGTGGATACATACACCTGCCGGGGCGGCGGTAACGAGGAGTGGGAGCCGCACTTTACATACCACGGCTTCCGGTACGCAGAGATTACCGGGCTGCCTGCCGGTGCGCGTCCTTCGGAAGTTATAGGTGTGGTGGTACATAGCGATGTTCCGGAAATTGGCTCGTTCGAATGCTCAGACCCAATGCTCAATCGCATTCACCACGCCGCTGTTTGGACGTTAATCAGCAACCTGCACGGCCAGCCCACCGATTGCCCTGCGAGAGAACGCTGCGGCTGGATGGGAGATGCGCATGGCGCCGCCGAAATGTCGGCCCTCAATTTTGATATGGCCACGTTCTGGTCGAAATATGTTGGCGATATCGAAACCTCCTGGGTAGATGTATTGCCATCTCAAATAGCCCCGGGCAAAAGAGGAACCGGCCCTTCCGGCAATCCAGATTGGGGTGCGGCCGTGGTGCTGGTGCCATGGTACCGATATCTTTACTATGGAGACAGAAAAGAACTTACGCGCGATTACCCATCCATGGCCCGTTTTGTTACCGCGCTCTCCGCACAGGCAAAGGCCGGGATCATCACAAATGGATACGGCGACTGGTGCCCGCCGGGCAGTGTAGAACCGGTTGCAACGCCCGTTCCGTTTACGTCTACTGCCTGGTTAATACGCACGGCAGAGTATGCAGCCTACTCTGCCAGAGCACTCGGTAAAGCCAACGAGGCTGCCCGGTTTGAAGAGATCCGGGCTGAAAGCCTCAACGCGCTTCGATCCCGTTTCTATCAGCCCGAGCGCCACAGCTTTGGAAGCCAGACCGCAGATGCAATGGCCCTTGGCATGGGCCTTGCGCTGCCCGGTTCAGAACAGGCGGTGGCAGACGCACTTGCCGCAGATGTAGTAACACACGGTTATCACCACACCACCGGCATCTTCGGAAGCAGATACCTGTTTGACATGCTTACAAAATATGGGCACGGAGATGTGGCATCAAGAGTACTGCATCAAACCACCTACCCCAGCATAGGCAACCTCTTTTCGCTGGGTGCAACCACATTTTGGGAGTGCTGGGGCGAAGACGAACTGGATAAGAAATGGGGTGCCAGATCGCTAAACCATCCGATGCAAGCCGCCTACGATGCCTGGTTCTACCAGGGCCTTGCAGGCATCAACCCGGACCCCGCGCAGCCGGGATTCAAGCACACAATCCTCCAACCACAACTGCTGCCAGGGCTAACAAGCATCCGGTCCGCCTATCGCACACCATATGGAGTCCTTCGCTCCGCATGGCAGCAAACAGATACATCGATTGGGCGCACGGTAAGGTTTCAGCTTGAGATACCGGCAAACACCTTAGCCACATTTAAACTACCATCTGGCCTACGCGTAACTGCAGTAACGGGCAATACCGGTCAAAAAACCCGGTCCGTCACCGATATCTTAGAGCTCACTCCTGGCAAATGGGATATTGAGGCCGCCGGAGACAGTCCATAAAGCATCGGCGCAGGGTGCCACAGTTAGATAGGACGCTTCGTGTTTGCCCCACGCGAGCCTTCACTGTCGCCAGTGTCCCATTCACCCCCAATCCGGCAGGCGCGCATCTTGTGCTCTCCCCAGGTTCACTGCGCATTGCAGGGTTCCCTGCGCATTGCGATAGCAACTACGGCGTAGAGGCGAGGAACGAGCATCGGCGATCTGTCGATAAAATACCGGCAAAGCAGCAAGAGCAACCCGCGCTGTAGCCGCGAGCTTGCAAGGGGCGTATAACAGCGCCACCCTGTTCAATCCGGAATCTCAGAAGTCAGCAGCCCGGCCCACCACCTGCCAGCACCCCTACACCTCCGCCCAACGGTATAGCTTCCGCTACAACTTCCTCTCCACGCGAGGAACGAGCTAAGTGGAGAGGCAAGGAGAGGCCCACCACCCTCCGGCACCCCCGCTCGCTACCGTTATCCGCAAGTTTTACCAACAATTCGCTGGACACAAGTGTCGTAAATAAGCTGCCATACACCTTCCAAGTTAGAATGCACGTCCTCATTTGTGAACCGAATTACGTGATAACCCAGTTCTGAGAGAACCGTAGAGCGTATTTCGTCCTCCTCAACGGTGCCATCATGCGACTCACCGTCGATTTCAATAAT
>CAIONQ010000109.1 GCA_903859705.1 uncultured Chthonomonas sp. | reverse complement strand
GCCGATGGCTCGTTCCTCGCCCCTACGCCGTAGTTGCTATCGCAACGCGCAGGCAACCCGAGAGGAAGTTATGGCGGCAACGGTACCGTATGGCGGGTGGCTGGAAGAATATGAAGAGCGATTTCTACCGCGCTGCGCAGATCGGGATGATTATGAAAAGTAATTTCTACCGCGCTACGCTTGCTTGCGCGAGAATTGCATTTCTGGATCGGTGCTCACGGTGATTGGATGGCTGTGCTAACCGGGGCGTTTTCAGACGGTTGATATGTGATCACGCGCAAATGCCACCTCACGCTGACCCAGGCGAAGCGCCCTAACTTCCTACCTAAGCGCAGCGCCCTAACTTCCTACCCAGGCGAAGCGCCCTAACTTCCGCGCTAAGCGCAGCGCCCTCCCTTCCTCGCTAAGCGTAGCGCCCTAACTTCCGCGCTAAGCGAAGCGCCCTAACTTCCTCGCTAAGCGCAGCAGCCTCCCTTCCTTCCTAAGCGCAGCGCCCTCCCTTCCTCGCTAAGCGCAGCGCCCTCCCTTCCTACCTAAGCGCAGCGCCCTACCCGTTCTCCTTTGTCCCTGCGCATCTGCACATTGACACTCATCCCCATAATCAGTAGAATATCATTGGGTGCGTACCAGCTTCTGTTTTTGCAGATGCAACCTTTGCGCACCAGTGGTGTCTACCAGAATGGATGTGCCGGCAGCGTGCCGGTGGCCCGAATTTACCGTTCGAGCGCATCCCTCAGGTGCCACCACACTTAATATGCAAGCACAGCTGCCGTGCGGCAGGCTGTTGCCTGGAACGAGGAGCGTTTGGATGGTATCCAGTAATCGCGCGAAGATCTGCATTCGGCCCATGGCCGTTCTCCGTTATGCTGCTGTGGCCGCAGCCTGCCTGATCACCGGCGCAGCACATGCAGATATCAAGGCAATGCTTCCGGCGGGTGTAGAAACGTTCAAAACCACCAAAACTGGTGTTGTAACCTTCACCCCCAGCACCCTCGAAAATCTGCTGGATGGAGAGGCTGAGGCTATTCGAAGATACAACTTCAAAGAAGCCGCGCATGCCGAATATGCACCGGGTGGACAGGGCAACCAGCTCATGACCGCCGATGTATTCCAGCTTGGATCCCCAACCGAAGCGTATGGACTCTACTCCAGCCAGCGCAGCCCTCACGCCACGTTCCTTAAAATAGGGGCCGAAGGCTACAAAGAGGACACCGCGCTCAACTTCTGGAAAGGCCCATACTACGTACGCCTCGCAATTACGGCCTCTAACAAGGGTCCGTTCCAGGCAGCTCTGCCAAAACTCGCAGCAGCCATAGCCTCTCGGCTCACCGGCTCTACAGCCGTGCCGGATATCGTCAAAGCCCTTCCAGACGGTTACACACCTCGCACCGAACAGTATCGACTTTCAGACATCGCTGCCCAGAGCTACATCCGAAATGGCATGGTTGCCAAATACCCCTCCGCCGGTCAACAGGCAGAGCTATTTGTTGCAATCTACCCAACCGCTGCCGCAGCAAAAGAGGCCTTCACCAAGTACTCCGCATACCTCACCAAGCCCAGCAATGTGGCTGTGGGGGCCGTTGTTACACAGCCAGCAGGGCTTGGGGAAAAGGCCATTAGCCTGAAAACGAAGTACGCAGGAGTTGTGATCTCCGCCGTCAAAGGCAAAACGCTCATCGGCATCCGCAATGTCGGCCCCGATCCGCGTTTTCAAACCGCCGCTGCAGGCCTCGTAAAAGCCGCAGTTGCAAAAGCCAGGTAGGGCAAGCGTTCAGGGAATAGTGGAGCAAATCATGAGCGACGTGAGATCTGTTACCGGTGCGCCGATCGAGCCCGAAGACAAGAAACAGTCCCGACGCCGATTCATAGAGATGGCGGGCGGCACGGCCCTTCTCGGCGGTGTATATGGCGTTAGCTGGTTTAACAAAGAGGGCTTTGCTATGCCGCGCAATCTGCGTGCACCAGCCAAGCCAACCGCAACCACGCCAGATATTGTGTGCGTAGAGGGCAATCCTCAAACGTATGGGGATATCACTGAGCGCGCCATTAACGAACTTGGCGGCATAGAGAAGTTCGTTAAAAAGGGCGATAAGGTTGTCATTAGCCCCAATATGGGTTGGATGCGCACGCCAGAACAGGCGGCCGCCACCCACCCGGATGTGCTACGACGCCTGGTTCAGCTCTGCGAACGTGCAGGCGCTTCCCGCATTACATGCATCGACTATACGCTGGACGACTGGAAGCTCTCCTTCGAAGTTTGCGGTGCAAATGCTGCCGTAAAGGGCACGAAGGCACGCCTGCTTTCGCCCACCGAAGTTGCCATGTACAAGGCAGTAGATATTCCCTCCTCAGTGCCAATCCGCACTTCTGAGGGCAAATCCTACGATGCGCGCCACCACTTCAACCAGATCGATCAGCATATTCCCAACGATATTCTGGAAGCAGACTGCTTCATCGTGAACCCCATTGTAAAGGATCACGAGGCGGCAACCATTACCATCGCCATGAAAAAGCTGATGGGCTGTATCTGGAACCGCAAAGACTATCATCGATATGGCCTTCACGATTGCATCGCAGAGCTAAACTGCTTCATCAAGCCAACGCTTATCGTAACCGATGCCACCAGAGCCCTGCAAACACGCGGCCCCAAAGGCCCCGGGGAAGTAACAACTCCTCACAAAATTGTTGCAGGTATCGATCCCGTTGCACTCGATTCCTATTGCTGCCGGTTCCTCACCACCAAGAGCATCTCTCCCGGTGATGTGAACCACCTGGTGCTTGCCAGCAGCCTGGGACGTGGCCAGATAGATACCAGCCAGCTGAATGTGAAAGAGATTGCTGGGCCAACAGGCGCGTAGATCCGGTTTTGATAGTTTTTGGCTCTGTCGGCCCTCTGCCTGATCAGCAGGATGGGGGACCGGCCAGCCACAGGAGAGATAACTATGGCGGATATACCGCTCTCACCGCGCGGGCTGGTGGGGCAAAAGGGGTGCGGCTCTGGCTGCGCTTGCTCCAGTGGAAGCGGGGGTGGATGTGGGTCGAAGTCCGGTGCTGCGGGCCTAATCGGCCTCGGGCAAATCGGAACGGTACTGCGTGGCGCCATCGGGCGTGACGAGCGCACTTCTAATGTGAAGTTGATGGCCGAGGCTGCAGTTAAAGATCCCGCTGCGCTCGCCGAAAAATTCACTGCAGAACAGAAAAAGCGCATGAAAGAGGCGCCCGGCAACCCGGCCGCCACACGCACTGTGCTTATCCGCAGGTCTATCCAGATATTCTTGTTTGTGCTGTTCGTGGTTTTCTTCTTCCTTACCACGGCCACAAGCCAGTATGCGGGGGGCGTGCCCAAGAACCTGTTCATGACTATGGACTTCTTGAACACGCTCAAAAATGGCATCGCATCGCACCATGTTGCGGTATATGCCCTTGGCCCCAGCATTTTCATTTTATTGCTAACCGCGTGGGGTGGACGCATCTTCTGCGGATGGATCTGCCCGCTGGGTACCTCCATCGATATTGGCGATGTGCTTCTATTCCGTAAAGGGCGCCTTTTCTACACTAAGAAGAGATCCGATACGCGCCGCTTTCGAAACTGGAAGTACATTTACCTGCTGGTTGGCCTGGGTGCCCTTGTTTTCGGAGTGGATGTTCTCACCTTCGGCGATCCTATTTCGCTTATTACCAGAACCTTCACATTCTGTTTCTATGCCCCCATTGCCTATATCTGGAACGGCGTGCTCACCGCCGCCGATCAGGTAGGCATTGGCCATGCGGTGTACAACATGGGCGGCGACCTTGCTCGCCTGCATATGCAAAACCTTACCTATTGGAATGGCATTCCCGTTCTGCTCATGTTCATGGGCGTAATCGGGCTTTCTGGCTACCAGGAGCGCTTCTGGTGCCGCAACCTGTGCCCTTACGGCGGCCTGCTTGCCCTGGTGGCCCGTGTATCCTGGCTCCGCCACTATATCAAGATGGAAGGCTGCATCCACTGCAAGAAGTGCGAAGTGCAGTCTCGCATGGGCTGTTACGATAACCTGGATAAAAAGGCAACCTACGAAGAGATGCACAGCATTAGCGAGTGCATCCAGTGCTTCCGTTGCGAAACCATCTGCCCAACCGATGTAATCCAGATTCAGGCCAAAGTGCCGGCAGCCATCAAAGAGCGCCTCGGCATGGCACCAAAGGGCACCGCACCACGGCCAGAACCGCAGACCGAAATCGATCTGGGACGCAGGCGCGTTGTGGCCGCCATCGGTGCAGGCATGCTCTGGGGCTCGGCAGCGAAGGGCAGCGCCTCGGATTACCAGGGTGCCATGCGCCGCTACAACCACAATAACAAGGCTATGCGCCCTCCCGGCTCTTTGCCGGAGAGCGAATTCCTTGCGGCATGTACCCGCTGTGCAGAGTGTATGAAGGTTTGCCCAACCAACGCACTTCAGCCTGCAAGTTTTGAAACGGGCCTGCAGGGCCTCTGGACCCCCATCCTTGTGCCCAGCATCGGCCCCTGCGCCGAAAAGTGTACAAGCTGTGGCGATGCCTGCCCAACGGGCGCAATCCGGCCCTTTACCTGGCAGGATAAGCGCTACAAACTCAAGATGGGCCTGGCAAACGTTAACCGCTCAACCTGCGTTGCGTGGAATGGCGGCCGAGACTGTATTGTGTGTGCCGAAGTCTGCCCGTACTCTGCAGTTATCTTCAAGGATACTTTCGACGATACCATTCCGAAAGATCCTAACCTGCCAATCGATCATAAGAACGATGCCGGCAAAGAGGATAACCGTGGCCGTGTTAAGCGCGTTCCTACCGTGGACGAAAAGCTCTGCACAGGCTGCGGAATCTGCGAATACCACTGCCCCGTTCTGCCAGATCACTCCATTGTGGTTTACACCTTCCAGGAGGATAGGGGCGAACAGGATAAGCAGGGACAGGCTGGCACCTACGCGCCGCCTAAAGAGCGCCCGCTCGATGGTTTCTTCCGGGGAGACTGGGAGAAATCCAAGGACGTTGGCAAAGATGAGTACTATGCTCCCATCAAAGAGGAGCTCGAAAAGTACAAGTCGGTCAGCGGCCCAAGCGGCGGTGGCACTCCTGGCACCTACAACCCGAATCCGGGCAATTAATGCGAGAAAGGCGGGGATTGCAGGAATCGAATGCATCCCCGTCTAACTCCATGCAACCTGGAGGCCCTCGTGAGCCGTCCTCCTGATGAAATTATCTGGGCACCGTATAACTGGTCTTGCTGCTGTTTTCCGCTGCCAGCACAAGATCAGGAACTGCTGGATCTGCAGTGGGTAATAGATGTACTGCAGGCCCATGTGGATACATGCACAGAGTGGGATACCACGGCCCTTGGCCGTGCTCTGCATGTGGGGCATCTGCTAACCATCATGCAGGCCGAAGATGGAACCTGGCCAGCACGGTTCAACGCACGCTCGGGAGACGCCGATGGCGAAACCCGCAGCCTTGCGCCCATCCCGCTTTTTCAGAGGATGAACCGCATGCTCCAATCCACTGAGTTCGATCACGTGCTGAAGCGCGCTGGTTGCGTGCCGCAGGCCGTGTAACACCGCTGTTCGGTTCGTGCAATTAACTGTTCGTTCGCACCGTTCGTCACCAACATAATCGTTCAAGCGCCATGTGCGCCAGCAAGGCAACACTGAAAAGGAGCCGCACCCATGCATTCGGATGATTCAATCCAGAATCTGAAATTGATGTCTCGTGAGAAGCCGCTTTCCCGGCGAGATTTTATGCGCGTTCTTACCGTCGCTTCGGCAGCCGGCCCCGGCCTGGCCACCGTTGCGCTTTCTGGCGTATCTATGACCCGCAGCCAGCGCGCCGAGGCCGCTGAGCTTGTTGTGGATGGCATTGGCAAACTTCCAAAAATGAAGTACGGTTCTCGCCATGGCAACATGATGGTTAGCCCAATCTGCATCTCCTCCGACTGGAACGGCGAGCTCTTCGCTCCCGCCATCGATATGGGTGTTAACTTCATTCACAAGGCTGGCTACTGGGGCGGCAACGTTCCCGAAGCCGTTAAGAAGCTGCCGCGAGAGTCCTATTACACCGATACCACAGTAGACAACACCTCTCCTGGCCACAACGCCGATAACGAGGAAGAGGCCTACAATCAGGTAGTTCAGTCGCTAGAACGCAATGGCCTGAAGTACTACGATGTTTTCCGAGCGCACTACGGCTGGCACAACCTGGCCTCCTTCAATAATGGGGATAACGCAAGCTACCGCGCGTTCAAGCGCCTCAAAAAAGAGGGCAAAGTAAAGTACTTTGGCGTATCCCAGCACCCCTATGCAGATAGCAAGCCCGGCAACCCGGAAGTTATCGATCAGTATGCAGAACTTATCGATGCTGAAGTTAAATCTGGCCTCGTAGATTCTATGCAGGTATGGTACTCCTACGGCTATCCCAAGCCTGTAATGGAGGCCTTCGCCCGTGCAAGCAAAGCTGGTATCGCCATGTGCGCCATGAAGATCTATGCTCATGGCAATGGCAAGATGCGCGCCGATGTTGCCAAGATGGACGAGATGAAGGCCAATGGCCTTGTTGGCCGCGCCCTCATTCGCGAAGTTATGCATGAGAAGCGCCCGGATGGCAAGCCCATCTTCCACACCTGCGTTTCCAACCTGGGAAACATGGAGCGGTTTGAAGAGAACATTGGTGGTGTAAGCCCGAAAGTGGCTATGGCCGATGGTTTCCACTTGAACCTGGCTTAGTTTCTTCGCCACTGGCGCAGTTAAGATGAGGGCACCTCTGTTGTCGGTTTATCCGATTTCAAGGGTGCCCGTTTCTTATTTGTTTTAATAAGCTGCCGATCAATAATCCGCACAAAACAGGGTGGATTTAGCCCAGAAACAGGCAGTTTCTGCACATTTCTGGCACAGCGGGATATTTGTGTTTTACTGCGTGTAAATAAGAAGGAGACTCGGGATTCAACAGGGAAACGTCGATTGACCGACGTGCAGTGGCCGTGCCAAATCGTAATACCGGGGCCGGCACTTACAACAAAACAGGGAGGGAAAACCAATGCCCACACCAACCGTAGTGATCAGCGTAGACTGTGTCTGCGCAGCTGAAGGAAGGTGCTATGTTTCCGAGATCGTTGAGGTCGCCGAAAACAAAGCAATTCCACTAACCTGGCTGCTCGGAGTAACCGAGCATGACCCCATGACGAATGTAAAGCTGTACCACAACGAATACCTCCACAAAATCCCCGCATGGCACGAACTCGGTCTCTTCATAACGTTTGATACTGGCGCAGGCAACACCGTTGAGCGCGGCGATCTGATAAGGATTGGCAAAGATATTTTAAAGGCTTACTCCATTAAGCCCACCGCATTCCGAGCGGCACGAGGCGATCTGGAGGCCTCAGATATCGCTGCCCTCGAAGATATCGGCATCCTCGCCGACTCCACCCCTGGTTCCTCTGCCGGCCGCCCCGCCGGAAGCTCACAAGCCCCTTACCATCCCTCTTACACCCACACGCAATCTGCCGGCGAAGCCAAACTGCTTGTTCTGCCCGTAGCCAATCTCAACGGAAAACCTGGTTATATCGAGGAAGGTTTCGAAAAGATCAAGGCGATCATCGATGCTACCCTGGCAGAAACAAACGTGCTGAGCCTCGCACTTCGAGATTGCGGAGATAATGCAGCAGTGCTGGCGCAAGTGGTAGACTATCTAAAGGGACTTGGAGCCCGATTTGTCACCATGACGCAGCTCGCATCAGAGCTCGCATAACAGGAGAGTTCTTTGGATAGTAAGCGGATCGCCGTCGTAACGGGCGCAAGCAGTGGTATTGGCGCAGCAGCAGCAGTAGCGCTGCACAACGCAGGGTTCGAACTGGTACTTGGTGCCAGAAGGCTTGATAGACTGCATGACGTCGGCGATCCGCTTGGAGCGCTTTGCCTGCCTCTTGATGTAACAGATGCGGACAGTGTTGCCGCATTCTGCAGCCAAATCCCGCAGGCAAATGTGCTGGTTAACAACGCTGGGGGCGCACTGGGTCTGGATAAATTTGCCGATGCAAAAGATGCCGACTGGGAGCGCATGTACGATACCAACGTGCTTGGCCTCATGAGGGTAACACGCACCCTCCTTCCCGTGCTGGAAGCGTCTGGGGCAGGGCATGTAGTTAATATTGGAAGCATCGCGGGCCGCGAGCCCTATCCGGGCGGAGCCGGCTACAACGCCGTTAAATTTGCCGTAAATGCTATTACAAAAGTAATGCGCCTGGAACTGGTTGGCAAGCCCATCCGAATTACGGAAGTAGCCCCGGGCATGGTTGAAACAGAGTTTAGCATCGTACGCTTTAGTGGCGATGAGGCGCGGGCAGCAAAAGTTTATGAGGGCCTGCAGCCGCTGGCGGCCGAAGATGTTGCCGATGCCATTGTGTGGGCCGTAACCCGCCCTGCACATGTAAACATTGATGAAATTGTAATCAAGCCACTGGCACAGGCATCTGCCACCGTGGCGGCACGCAAGCTATAATGCCCACAACTTCACAGTTAGCCTACGAAGCCGTTCGAAACGCTGCCGGAGTGTTCGAATGCACCGATATTGCCGTTGCTGCCGTATCCGGCAACGATCGATTTACCTGGTTGCAGGGCATGATTAGCAACGACACGCGTCAGCTGGGCTCTAGAACAGTGCGCAGGCTCCCGGCCTGCATTCTGGATGCAACAGGGCATGTGCTCTCCATGATCACGCTAACGGCATCGCAAGATCTCGCAGCACCACTGATGTTAGAGGCGCCGAAGAATGGCATGTCTGCCCTTCTGCAGCATCTGGATAATTACCTGATTACCGAGGATGTAACTCTGGAAGCGGTGCCAATGCGCGTTTGCGCCCTTCAGGGGCCAAATGCTGCGGCCGTGTTGGAGAAGCTGGATTGGGATTTGCGCACCGCCGCAACAGAGGCAGATCTTACAGGCAGTGGGGGATACTCGCTGGTTCTGGAGCCCGCGGCCGCCGATCTCTTCTTTAGTACATGCGTTTCGCTGGGTGTTCCCACGGTAGATCAAGATGTGCAGGAGCTGCTGCGCATCGAAGCCGGCATCCCGCTGTATGGCCACGATGTTGATAAGGGAATTATTGCGCTGGAGGCATTGCTGGGCCCCACGCATATTAGCCTGGGCAAAGGCTGCTATGTTGGCCAGGAGATTATTGCCCGCATAGATTCTCGCGGCCACACAAACAGGGCATTAACCGGTTTTGTAGTCGATCAATCCGCCGCAGTTGCCACGGGAGATAAACTGTTCGGAGATGCCGAAGGCGGCCCGGAACTTGGCTGGATAACCTCTGTTGTGGCGTCTTCGCCAGCCGCAGATGGCGCATCGATCGCGATGGGCTATTTACGGCATGAGCATCGAGTTGCTGGTACTAAGCTGCGAACTGCAGGTGGTGTGAGCATTACGGTGGGTGATCTGCCTTTTTACCTGGCAGCACCGACTGCTGAATAGCGATTGATTATTTTGTGGGCTTGATGGGTGTGTAACGCGTAATCTCATCCATCAGGTCCTCAACAAGCAGCTCCTCGGTTTCAATCCAATCCGCAAGTAAGAACTGTTGTTTGCCCAGTTGCGTAACAGGATGAAACTCTTCCAGTGAGTGCTTTAGCACCAGGGTTCCGTTTGCCAGATAAAGTGCAAACTCTCCACGCACCGAAACCTTCGGGCTTTCGTAGCCCGCCCCGGCGAGGGGATCAAAGTAGTAGTGACCATTGCTCTTGCGGGGTTCATCCAGGGAGCCAATCAGCACGGCATCCGCATGTGCAGCCTCTGCCAGCTTCTGAACTTTCTTCGCATCGGCTTCATCAAACTTACGGCCCTTAAGCCTGCCTCCCGTCGCAAACAGCTGGGGAACCGAGGATAGTTCAGATTTCAGCGCTGCCTGCGTCTCCGTGGCACTCAGGATGCTGAATGGCAGCCGCACAGTGGCCCGGGCGTAGGTGCGAGCCCGCACATACTCCTCCAGCTGTTTCAGTACACCCGTGTAGGTTTCTAACTCCGCCTTGCGCTTATCGGTAAGGGGCGGAACTGGCCGCCCTTTCGGCTCAACCAGCGGTGGCAGTTCGCCAAGTGTATCGGTTGCAACAAATGGCGGCACCACTAACAGGCGCTTTACGGGCAATAGCTGTGCGCGCTTTTTATCTCCAGCGGCATCAGCAGAGCTTCTTACTCCGGCAAATTGGGTGGCAAATATCGCCAGCGCAAGCGCAGTGGCCCGTATTGCCATAAATCTTCTATGCATTGCACAGCTCTCCTTTCGCCGAAGTTGCAAATACAAAATCAAAAGCCGGATAGATGCACAGCGCACCTATCCGGCAATTGGTTACCGTTATACTCCGGCAATAATCTTATCGAACCGTGCAACGATATCGCGGAGGTACTTTTCGTCGCCGCCGCCAAGTTCGGTGGTCATATAACCGGTGTAACCGATCTCTGCAAACGCCTTGCGAACCTCCGGCCAGTTGATGCTGCCTTCCCGAATGTTTACAAAGTTTCCACCGCGAGATCCAAAGAGGCCGGGGCCGCCCTTGTAATCCTTGATGTGAACCTTCTTAATGCGCTTGCCAAGCGTACGAACCCAGTCTTCTGGCCAGGCAAAGGCAACCACGTTGCCAACATCGAAGTAAGACTGCACCCACTTGCTCTTGAAGCTGTCTACATAGGCGCAGTACTCCAGCGGGCTTAGCAGGAAGTTGTTCCACACCTCTTCGATGAGGATCATAACCTTGAGCTTCTCTGCAATCGGGATAAGCTTGCGTACATTCTCCTGAGAGTTCTTGTAGGCCTCAACGTAGCGGGTGTTGTGGTCCACAATCGCTGGCACCAGCAAAATGTCGTCGGCGCCCATAATATGCGCCGCCTTCAGCCCGGCCTCGGTGTTCTTAAGGCCTCGCTCAATCACTTCCGGATTATTACTGGAGAGCGGGGCATCCCAGCCACCAAAAATTACGGAGTGAATTCGGATACCGGCTGCATCAGATGCCTTGCGAAGCACTTCGGCCTCCTGCTCACTCACGGGTGGGCACTCCACGCCTTCAAAGCCAACATCCTTCGCCAGTTTAAACCTGTCGGTGGGGCTGAGGTTGCCGGGCAGCATGGTGTACATAACGGCCTTTTTGGGGCGGTTTGCGGCCGGGCCAATATCCTGAGCAGATGCGGTTACCGTCGTAACTGCCGCGGTGGCGGCAGTGAGAGAGGTGCCGACGAACTCTCTGCGATTCATCGTATTCATGCGTTCCTTTCTGTGATGGGGCCATCGGCCACGTGCTTCAGGCTTGTAACCCCCTCTGTACAGATAATGGTGAGTGAAACTGTGTAAAACTAACCCGGATACCAGATAATGCGCGGATCATCTGGTGCGCGCTCATAATAGTAAGCGAGGTCTATGAGGGTATTCAGATCTACCTTTGGCCGCCAGCCCAGCAAAAAGCGGGCACGGGAGTTATCCAGCCAGGTGGAGTGAAACTGAGTGGGCACGCTAACGCAGGGAAGGCCACGCGTTTTGTGCAGATAGGCCGCCACCTTGCCGTAATCTACCGGCTCATCCATGCAGATGTTGAAGGTTTTAGATGCCGCCGCCGGGGAATCCAGCGCAATGATGATGGCTTCCACCAGGTCATCCAGATGAACAAAGTTTCGCTGCATCGGCTTTCCTGCAGCATCCAGCATCAGCGGCACAGTGCCGTTCTTTACAAACTCGTCTGCGGCTTCGGCTCCAACCAGGTCTCGCCAGCGCGGACCCCCGAATACATCCTCCCGAAAGGAGAGCGTGTACTTAAAGTCGTCTTTCTCCATAATCCACGGTGCGCGCAGGCAGCAGCCATCCAGCCCGTACTGAATGCGGTACTGCTCTACCATTACCTCTTCCAGAACTTTGGAAAGAGCGTAGCAGCCCGGGTAGGCGGAGTGGCCCTGTGCCTCGGTAACCGGATCGGGATGGGGATAGAAGAAGTGGCCCATACCGGCATCGCCGCCAAGCAGTACAAACCGCTTAAATTGCGGCAGAGTTCTGCACTCTTCTAACAGCCAGAAGAGGCCCTTAACCGTAACATCCATCACGGCTTCCGGTGTCTCTTTGCAGGTGGCCAGGTGCACAATATGCGTAACGCCCTGCAGGGCAGTGTGCACCACATCTCTATCGGAGATAGAGCCACGTACCACTTCCAGCCCGTCTGCCGCTGGCAAAACCCGGTTGTGGCACAGGGCGCGTATGGTGGGGCCGCCGCCGGCCTTTGCCCGCTCTTCCAGTGCCCGTTTTATATATGCCTGGCCAACCTTACCCGTTGCCCCGGTAACAAGAATGATATCTGAACTCAACGCATCTCCTTGCTGTTATCACAGGTTGCAGGCAGCACAGTCTCTGAGTGTCTGCCATCCCTGTTGAATTCTATCCGCAGCTCTGCACTTCCTCTAAAGCAGGGGTTAGAATGGCACCGCCAGGCTCTTAAGATCTTCCAGATTTATCCACTCCAGGCTCAGTTCGTTGGTGGCTTCCAGCACTACGGGCGGTGCGTACCCTGCCTCAAAGGCCTCCTGCCAGCGCTGAGCGCACAGGCACCAGCGGTCGCCGGGCATCACGCCCTCAAAGTCGTACTCTGGCATCGGGGTAGATAGATCATTGCCCACCGTGCGGCTAAACGCCAGAAATTCGGCGGTTGCCTCAATGCACACAATATGCAGGCCAATATCTTCCGGGCCAGTATCGCAGCAGCCAGTTCTATAAAAGCCCGTAAGCGGTGCCTCGCTGCAGCTTCGCAGTTCCGTCCCCAGAACATTTCGTCTCGATCTCGTCGCCATCTTTAAAACTCCCGCCAGGGTCCTGGCGCAATTCGAAAGTCTATACAGCCAGAATATAGGTGTTGCCGGGCATGCGCCGCACAATTCCGGCAAGTTCAAGCATTGTCATTTCGAAGCCCGCTGTTGCGGCACTAAGTCCGGCCGCCTCTGCCAGGGCATCGATATGTTTCGGGGTTTCGGAGAGCTGGCTGGCCAGCTTCTTTTGCGTTTCCGGAAGTTCTTGAAGCAGCCTGTTAATGCTCTTCATGGTTTTGCCTTCGGATGCAGCCGCCTTACTTTCTGAAGGAGCTTCTTCGTCCGCATCAAAGGCAAAGGTAATCTGATCGGTTTTCCGAGCCGGCACCTGCACCAGGCGAAGTGCAAGCAGGATATCTGCAGTTTCTGTAACTGGGATTGCGCCCTCTTTTAACAGATCGTTGGATCCCAGTGAGTTTGGGCGATCGATGTTGGCAGGTATTGTTAGCACGGTTCTTCCCTGCTCGGCAGCAAAGCGCGCCGTAATGAGCGATCCGCTTTGCCGGGGCGCTTCCACCACCAGCGTTCCCAGCGATAGACCGCTGATAATGCGGTTGCGTTGTGGAAACCGATAGGATTCTGGTTGAGCACCCAGGTTGTACTCCGAGATACACGCGCCATTTTCGACAATGCGTTCAAACAGCATGCGGTTTTCCCGCGGGTAATCCACATCCAGCCCGCAGCCAAGGATAGCAATGGTGCGGCCACCCGCATTCAAAGCGCCTTTGTGTGCCGCGGTATCGATGCCAGCCGCGCCACCGCTGATAACCGTAACCCCGTTTTCTGCCAGCTCTGCAGATATCTTCTCGGCCACACCAATACCATAGGGGGTTGCATGGCGGGAGCCTACCATGCCAACCCCGGAGAGATCCTCGCGGGTTAGCGTGCCGCGCAAGAACAGAAATGCAGGGGCATCCGGGATATCCCGCAGGGCATCCGGGAAATCCGGGCTGTTGGCCATCAGCACGGTGGATTGAGTTTTCTCCATCCACAGCCATTGCCGCTCGGTGGCCTCATACGCAGGATCTCGCAGCTTAATCAGCTGCCGGGATAGAAACCCTGGGATATGGTCGAATTCTGAGTCGGGTGCCTCAAAAATCCGCTCGGGCTGCCAGTCGAACCAGGTTAGCAGGGTGCTGGCCATACGCGGCGTAAACTGCAGATTGGCCAGATGCAGCAGGGCTTTTAGAGAGTTGGAGGAAAGTTGAAACAAGGGCGCTGATCCCGTCATGTTAATGAATTTACTTTTCCCATTTCCAGTGCGTTGAGTATACCTTTTCGGCCGTTGCACGCCCTGCGCGGCAACCTAATGTGGTGAATTTAGGGCATTGCACAGCAGAAGCATCCAGCCTGCATCCAGCGGAGTAAAGGGCCAGGCAAAGCGCTGTGGAGCCTGCGCCCCCGGGAACTTTGCGGCCTCTACAGTTTTAAGGTAGGTACGTGCCTCGGATCGCAGTCCAAGCAGCGCGGCACCGTAGGCAACATCAGCATTCACAAACCCGCCATTGACGGTAAGGGCATCAGTAGACCAGTTTGGCCTGCCGTTGCCTCCCCAGCGTGTTTGCAACAGGATCTTAGTTTTTTGTGCAGGGGCGCTTGCCGCATCTACCACTCCAAACAGCACGGGCCACAGCTGGCACTGCATGTCTGGATACCACCTGTCTGTGTCCGGGGTCTGAATCTTACCGTCTTCAAACTTCGTAACCTTCCAGATGCCATCTGGGCTGCCAAGCTCCGTAATAATTCCATGCTTCAGCTTCTGAAGGGCCAGTTCGCACCGGCCAACACCTGCCGGGTTTGCGTAGTACACCTGGTTCTCAATCTCTTTCAGGGCAACCAGCCCTTCAAACACTTCACAGTTATCTTCCAGGTATTTTGCCCGGTAATTGGCCTTCGCCCAGAACAGCCCATCGGGCTGCTGTAGTGCGTACAGGGCACCCGCCATTTTGTGCAGCCGCAGTTTGCTCTCTGGTACCAGCAATATTGCCTTGCTGCCGCCTGCGTGCAGAAACGCACGCAGCACACTGAAGAAGGTTGCCGCAGCACTATCGGTTGCATCGTTATAACGGTCTAACCGGGGATCGCCGGGCACCACCGTAACGGTTTCTCCGCTGCCATCTTCAAGGTAGAAGTGCTCAAAAGGCACGCCATCTGCGGCGGACGTTGGGTTGAGATGATCGAAGTACCAGCGGATCCACCGCTCTGCAACTGCAACGCTGCCCGGCTGCTGGGAAAGCAGCAGGCTCCTTACGGCCAGATTACCGGAATAGGGGCTAACCCGGAAGTACTGTTTGCCAGTTACCGGGCTGGTGGCGCCCGGTGTGTGATGCACCTTAATGCCCCCGAAGGATGCCAGGCTAGCATTTTTAAACTGAAGGCTTTTGAGCCAATCTGCATTGGCGGAAGCATCTGTTGCGGGAGTTTGTGCGCCTGCCCGGATGCCCGTGGCTTCCAAAGCGATGCAAAAACAGATGCTACAAAGCAGAATAATGGAGGCCAGAGTACGTCTGGAGAAATTACACGATGCACAATCGTTTCGCATCTGTTGACTTTTGTCCTTAATAGTCTTAAAATCAGGTCGACTGGTTGATAAACAGGCGATTAACTTTACGGCACTGCAATTGGGCCTGCCGAAGGTGTTTGAGCCAACGACACTGATGTCAGGAGTATGCGTTGCCTGCAGAATTGCCGGTACAGGATGAGCGGCCCGAGAACGGTGTGGGCGGAGCTCATGGTGATCATGATTCCTCATCCGTTCCTTCGATTCCCACAGGCGGCGATAGGCGCTTTCCGGCGCCAATGGTTACCCTGCGCAGTATGCTTCTATCTATACTGCTTATCCCCATAAACGCCTTCTGGGTGGTTACCATGGAGGTAACGCGCTACCAGGGCCACCCAACCACCATCTCCGTATTCTTTAACGTAGTGTTTGTGTTTGCGGTGCTGCTTGCCCTGAACGGGCTTGCAAAACGCATCCATCCAAAGCTTGGCCTGCATTCTGGCGAACTTCTTACTGTTTATATCATGCTGGCGCTGGCAACCGCCATCACCGGGCACGATATGATAGAAGTGCTTACCCCCATCCTTGCCCATGTGCACTACTTTGCACGCCCCGAAAATGGCTGGATATCCGATATTATTCCGCATGTGCCGAAGTGGCTAACCGTATCGGATAAAGATGCCATTACCCAGTTTTACCTGGGCACCGGCTCCCTGTACAAGCCGCACAACCTGCTTGCCTGGGCGGGGCCGGTACTTATATGGACGGCATTTTTGAGCACCCTGTGCTTCATTATGCTGTGCATAAACACTATTTTGCGCAAACAGTGGACCGAAAATGAGCGCCTGGCATACCCGTTGGTGCAGCTCCCACTGGAGTTGGTTAATCCCAAAACGCAGATGTTCCGCTCAAATCTCTTCTGGTATGGTGTTGCCATTTCGGCCGTGCTGGAGATGTGGAACGGGCTTGCCTACCTGTATCCCTCCATCCCCATGCTGCCACTGAAGCGTTTTGGCGCCATGCAGGATCTAAACACCTACATCACCAGCCCGCCCTGGAATGCCATGGGTTGGACCCCGATAGCAATTTACCCGTTTGGCATAGCGCTTGGTATGTTGCTGCCGGTAGACCTTTTATTCTCCTGCTGGTTCTTCTCCTGGGTGTGGCGCTTCGAACGCGTAATTGGCGCCATGTACAACTTCAACGACATTCCGGGCTTCCCATATACGGAATCCCAGTCGTTCGGGTGCTACATTGGCCTTGCGCTGTTCGCCCTGTGGACCAGCCGCAGCCGCCTCATCTTCATCTTCAAATCGTTCTTCGATCGCAGCGTGGATCTGCAGGATGCCAACGAGCCCTTGCCATACCGGGTAGCGATACTGGGCATTTTATTTGGCACGGGGGCAATCGTCTGGTTCTGCCGGGTAGCTGGCATGAGTGGGTTGATGATAGCCATCTTCTTCACCATCTACTTTACGCTTGCCATCGCCATTACCAGAATGAGGGCGGAGCTTGGCCCGCCAGCGCACGATCTTCACCACGCCGGTCCGGATAGTATTATCACGGTGGTATCTGGCACAGGGCATATGGGCAGGCAAGATCTTGCCATGTTCTCGCTGTTTTATGGGTTCAACAGGGCCTATCGCAGCCACCCCATGCCCATACAGTTAGAGGGCTTCAAGATAACAGAGCGTGCGGGCGGCAAATATCGGCCGATGCTATTTGCCATGCTCGGGGCTATTGCGCTGGGTGCCATCTGCGGGTTCTGGGCAAACATCGATCAGGGGTATCGGTATGGAGCCTCGGTAAAGATTGCGCCGCCCAATGTAATGATGGTGTTCGGTGGCGAGCCGTGGGATAGAATGCGCACCTGGATAGTAGCGCCGCTGAGCGTGCAGCAGCAGTACAACAACCGCATAGCGATAGGCTTCGGGCTGCTGTTTACGCTGCTAATGAACATGCTGCGGCTGCGGCTGCCCTGGTTCCCATTCCACCCTGTTGGGTACGCGGTATCCAGCTCCTGGAGCATGAGCCTGCTGTGGCTGCCGCTAATGATAGCCTGGGGCATCAAGCTAACCCTGCTAAGGTATGGAGGGCTAAAAGCCTATCGGCAAGCGCTGCCATTCTTCTTCGGCGTAATCCTTGCAGAATGCGTTTTCGGCAGCGTATGGGCCCTCATCGGCATCATTTTCAAGATCCCAACGTACGCGTTCTGGCCGTAAGGCGCAACCCGTAATATAGGGTAGCAGGCAATGCAGCACGTGGCGGAATGTTACTGTCGTAACATCTGGCTGGGCAATGCCAATTCCCCTAGCCCGGATTATTCATGAATCTCAGACATACCTGCAATTAATGGCTGTTCGAGCGCATCGTTTGCGTTTCCGGCCGTCCATTCTGGCGTTACGTGGGTACTCCCAGCGTACCGGTGACCGTTTTGTCGATTTTTCTGTCT
>CAIONQ010000108.1 GCA_903859705.1 uncultured Chthonomonas sp. | reverse complement strand
GTGGTTATTTTTGCAATATAGGCAGGTGTTTTAGTTGTTCTTGTTGCAACGACATAGACGACGTATATGACTTACACGAGGTGCAAATTTGGAAACTGGGCCAATTCTAAGTGCTCATGGTGGGTACCGCAAACTGTTATTGTTGTAATACATCAGGCAAGCTTCCTGTTGGACCGCTTGAAATCAAAGGTTGAGCGTGACTTCATTGCAAGCGGCGGCATCCGTGAAAGGATGCATGTCGAGCGAATTGCCGCCCGCAACCGCCCGGGGTAGAGGTGTATCCGGCGGCCTGATGCTGCTTGGCCATAGATACTACGATGCAAGCATAGGGAGGTTTATTTCCAGAGATCCGGCGTATGCGGGAGACTTCCCCCTACCGCTCTTCCCTCGCTTCGCTCGGCGCGGCAGTGAACCCGGTACAGTTATTGTGAGAATAAGCCGCTAACTACGGTTGATCCTACTGGAAAGGATGGATGGGATGTAGCGCTTGGTATGACAATTGGGCTTGTAGCGGTGGTGGCTATCATCGGCTCTGGTGGCACTGCAGTTCCAGTTCTAGTTGGGGGCGGCTTGGTTGCGTTTATCGGAGGTGCAGGTAGCGGCGCGATAAGACACACCGAGGATCCTGTTGGTTCTGGGTTACTTGCAAGTGTAAATGTCATGAGTATCGGAAGCAGGTTACTTGCTACCGGTGCACTGTCTCCAACGCCTGATTATCCTGTAACAAAGTTCGTGACTGGAGGTGACGGGAATCTTTACCCAGGTGGAAATGGATTCGTAGGAAATCCCGAAACCGTTACTCTGTCAGCAGGTACGGATATCATCAGGTACGGTGGCGAAGGAGGCCGGTTCGTTACTGACCCAGGGGTATCTAGAAACGCTATATCCCTGCCACCTTATTATGACGGCCCGTGGAATAATCCAGGGACTCGATACTCAGTCGGGGAAGGCGGATTGGATGTGCAGCAAGGGATGGCAAGTGAAGTGTTTTGGCCAAAATACGTACCAGGCCGCCACGGTGAAGGCGGTGGTCGGCAATATTACTTGCCGGGTTCAATAGGCAGTCTTTTAGAATCCGGCAAGTTGTATAAAAAGTAACACAACTTTCCAGATAACAATTGTGGGTGAATATCATCACCTTTACACCTGGCTGTTACCACCCGAAAATGGAATGTGATAGCCAGGTGCAGCCGACTAAAGGAGAGATTAGTACCATGACAGATACTTCCCAATACAAACATGCTTTCGAATGTATCCGCAACTGCGCCCTGCTTGTGCGGGCAAAGTGTTTTGATACAGTTTACGATGGAGACTATTTGATTGTAGTGCAATACAGTCGGGCGGACTGCATCGGTGTAACTTTCAATTTTGCTCCAGTCAACTCTCGCAACCTGTCCAGTGCTGCAAGCTGCCATTTTCCTTACCGGTCTGTAAATTCCCCCAGTCATACCATCATTAACTCGGCACCACAATCCGAGTTTAACCTGGTGTTTGACGAACTGCGGAACTGGGCGGCGAGTCAAAAAAACCCTGACTCTCATTGCAGTGGTCCTGTTCAGGCTTACCTTGCGCAAATTAACGCCGAGAAAGAATCGAATATTAGATATAACGCAATAGAAAAGCT
Source organism: uncultured Chthonomonas sp. (assembly GCA_903859705.1). Taxonomy (GTDB): domain Bacteria; phylum Armatimonadota; class Chthonomonadetes; order Chthonomonadales; family Chthonomonadaceae; genus CAIXIX01. Next base: position 64,775 of record CAIONQ010000108.1, on the reverse strand, counting down.
CATGTATCATCAGGATAAGCGCGCAAACGGCCCGCTTGAAGATATTGCACGAAATGATCCGTCAGAGGTTCTCCGCGTACAGGCAACTGCAACGCTGAAGGCATATGCCGCCAGTGGCATTTTTCCTGTCTCGGCCTTTACGGCACTGTTGCATGACCTGGCACAAGACGGAAACGCCTATGTAAGTAAATATGCTAATAACGTAATCTCGGGGATCTACAAGTAGTGTAGCACGGCGGCCTTCGAAGTCGTACTTGTTCCGATTGGCCCTGACCTATACAAAGCCTACAGAAGTTGGTGGAAATCAAAAAAGTAAACAAAACAACTCTGGCAACCAGATGGAATCCGCATAAACACCAGCCGAACTGTACTTGTGAGCTTGCGAACGACGTTTAACAGTGCCAGTACAGCAATTGGAGAACTGGGTTCTATTTCAGTTTGCCTTGCCGCTTTCACGACGCACAAACGTAACGCACTCTTGTTGCCGCGCCGTAGGCGCGGCAACAAGAGTGGAATTTGGCTGGTGGTAAACACATGGTTCCAGCCCTGGCGGGCTTCGCTTTCGTATACCGCCCCGTTGGGGCTTCCGACTTACGTGCACTGCCCTGTCCCACGTCATTGGCTCCCACCACCGGTTGTACTTTGCCCGGGGACCAATGGGACATTGGTGACGGATGAAGCTGATACCGGTTTGCATTGGCTCGGGCGCGGGAGGATGAAATGCGGATGCCTGCCTTGCAATTGGGCCAACAATACGTTATAGTTGGCAGTGGCGGGGTAGCTGCTCCGCAGAATACTTCGAACCTGGTATGTAAAGTGAACCTGCTTCCCATTCTCGCTCTTTCGCATCTCCTGGCGCAAGCGCCAACGGTACAGCCTGCGCGTATACCCACCCTCCAACGGATGGAGAACACCTATCTTGAGCGCTTGCATCAGGATGTTCTCGCTCTTGCGAAGCTTCCCCGTGATGAAGCCCATCTTGCCAATATGCACGATTGGCGGTGCATTATCCATGCCCATTGTTACCAGTCGCACGATAGCAGGGGCACCATTGAAGACATTTCTACTGCCGCCCGCTCTGTTGGTATAGACTGTATTTTTATGTCTGACCACCCGCGCACAAACTATGATGTGGTGGCAAAAGGTCCACATGGCATCTTCAATTCGGTGCTGTTTGTACCAGGTAGCGAAACAGATGGTTTCACACTGTATCCGGGTAACTACACACTGCCAAAGCTGAATGTTGGTGAGCAGAATATCTGCAATGAGATAAAACAATCCAACGGAATGCTGTTTATTGCTCATCCGGAAGAGCATTCAGATTGGAACCTGAAGAACCTTACGGGCATGGAGATCTACAATACACATGCAGATTTTCGGGATGAAAAGGCACTGCTTGGCGCCCTGCAGCCCAAAAAATCCAGCGAATATGGCCTCATGCTAAAGCTCCTTAACTCAATGAAGGATTATCCCAGAGAAGCCATAGCTGCCATTACGGACCCTCAGCCAGATAACCTTGTACACTACGATTACATGTGCAAAACAAAGGTGCTTGCCGCCGTTGCCGGTAACGATTCGCATCAAAACGTTGGCTTTGTTGTAAAGGGCACCGCGGATGGCAAATACCAGCTAGAGGATGCACTCGGCGAGAAACTGGCACTGCTGGATGCTGAGAAAACTCCTATTATAAAGCTGCTGTTCGGCCCCTCCGTGCCAGGTAAAGAGCTGTACCGACGCCAGCTGGATCCCTATGCAGTTAGCCTTGGTTATGTAAATACCCACGTTCTTGCGCCGGAACGAACAGAGGCCTCGCTGCGCAAGGCACTTGCAGATGCCAGAACCTATGTTGCGTTCGATTGGATTGCAGATCCCCGTGGCACCACGTTCACCGTGGATACGCCTGGCTCTGCGGCATCCCTTACCATTGGCGATACAGCCATCTGCTCTAGCGGAATGAAGCTCAAAGCACACACGCCAATCGCTGCCCAAACCCGCATAGTGCGGGATGGCGTTGAGATTGCCCACGGCTCAGGCACTTCACTGGAAGTGGCAGCTCCTGGCCCGGGTGTGTATCGGATGGAATCATACTTAAGTGTTGGCGGAGAACGGCGAATGTGGATTCTCACCGGAGCAATCAAACTTCAGTAACTCTTTTCCTACTCCTGTGCAGATACAGTTTCTTGCTCAATTGACGCGTGATGACGCAAAAATAACGCGTCATCACGCGTATTGACATGAAATACTCCGAAGATGTGGCTGAAATGACAGAAACATGCTTTTTACAGAAGGAGTTGGTGTACCTTTCGCAAAAGCTATCTCCGGTCTAACAATGAAGTAGGCCCCATTCAATCCGAATGCAATTTCTTGGAGATGCACAATGCAGAAGAAGAGTGCGTTTACGCTCATTGAGCTGCTCGTTGTTATTGCGATTATCGCAATACTCGCAGCCATCCTGTTTCCAGTTTTCGCTCAAGCACGGGAGAAGGCACGCCAGACTTCCTGCCTCAGCAACCTGAAACAGACGGGCCTGGGTACAGCAATGTATGTACAGGACTATGATGAGAATTTTCCGATCAACCTGTACCTTGGTGGTGCAGGCAACTGTATCATGACGTTCTATCAGGAGATTCAACCTTACCAGAAGAACTCCCAGATCGTAATCTGCCCGTCCGATACAAAACCGCTGAACTTCATCACCGGTATGGCTACAATTGGTATGCCAGCCCCGTGCATTACATCCCCGCCACTGGTGCTTGCAAGCTATCAGCCAAACTACGCAGTTATCGATGATGGTGCACCCAACCCGATATTTGGCCCTGGCGATACACGCGGTGTGAAATCCCTTGCTTCCATTGATTTTCCTGTGGAAACAAGCCTGGATTCAGACTCTGTTATAACCCTTCCCGGCGGTACCGCAGGTTTCGGCCTGTTTAACTCCCCGGTGCAGGCACGCCACAGCGGCATCGTGAACGCGGTGTTTATTGACGGACATGCCAAGAACGTTCACTGTAAACCAGCGCTAGATGGCGCCGGCAATCAGCTTGGCGGCAATCAGCTCGATGGCGTTGCAATCAAGGACTGGATTGTCACGGATGGCGGCCCTTACCAGAATCGTGATGAGCTGTGGGGCATCCCTTACAAGCGTGCAGACGGCAGCTGGGGCCTGAACGACTAATTAACCGTACAGGAGCAACACAGATATGGCTCGAGACAGCAAAGGCCCGGAGTTACCAGTCTGGGCTCTGCCTGTAGGAATAGTGATTGCCGTGCTGGTGGTTGGCTTTATTGGCTGGCGATCCCTCGGTGGTCATGAGTCCGCGCCTGGTAAAGACGTTCAGGTGCAGCCCGGTATGTACGATTTCCGCAAAGCGGCGGCAAGTGGCCAACTTGGCCACCGCAGCGGCGATACGCGAAACTCAGAAACACCTCAGGGCGGCCAGGGTAAGTAAACAACCTGCATGCGGGTGCATTCGGAACTCAGGGGTCTGCACGTTGCCGGGAAACTGGCGATGTGCGGACCCCTGGTCTATTTGGCTTCCATCAACAATGCAGGAGTAACACAGAAAGTGTGGAATAAACATGCATCTTATTCGCGCAAACCACACCATGCAACCCAAAAACCCGCACAAATCCCATTTCATAATGCCTACCATGTTGCTTGTATCAGCCACACTGGCTGTTGCTTCAGCCACAAATGCGGCACCCCCTTCACAGGGCACAGAGTTCTTCGAAACCTCTGTTCGCCCCTTGATTGTCAAAAATTGCCTGGCTTGCCATTCCGGCCCCATGGCAAAAGGCGGCCTGGCGCTGGATACTGCAGCGGGGTTTATTAAGGGCGGCGCTTCTGGTGCTGCAATTTCGGCCAAGGATGTTTCCTCCAGCCTGCTTCTTCGTGCCGTGCGCCATGCAAACGGTGTGCCCGCAATGCCGCCCGGTGCAATGCTTACCGCCAGCGAGCTACAAGTGCTCACCAAATGGATCGAAATGGGAGCACCTTATCCGGCAGGAGGGCCATCCACGCCTCACGTACCTTTGCGCAAAACTGGCTGGGCACTGCAGCCAATTAAGCCTCAATCTCCTCCGATAATCCCCGGAGATCACTGGTCCAAAACACCTATCGACCGTTACATCCTTGCAACGCTCACCAAAAAAGGCCTGAAGCCATCGCCAGAGGCCGATAAGAGGACACTGCTGCGGCGCGCAGTTTACGACCTTACTGGCCTGCCACCCACAGAACAGCAAACACGGGAGTATATGAATGATACTCGGCCAGCTGCGTATGCCAGGCTAATCGATCGCCTGCTGGCATCCCCGGCATACGGTGAGCGCTGGGGCCGTCACTGGCTGGATGTAGTTCACTATGGTGATACGCATGGTTATGACAAAGATAAAAAGCGTGAACACGCGTGGCCGTATCGAGACTATGTTATTGCCGCTTTTAACTCCGATAAACCCTACTCGCGGTTTATAAAAGAGCAGGTAGCTGGCGACGTACTCTTTCCAGATAATCCCCAGGCAACCATCGCCACTGGCATGCTGGCTGCCGGACCATGGGATTTTGTGGGGAATGTAGAGCTTGCAGAAGGTACTGTTGAGAAAGACAAAACGCGCCTTATCGATCGTGATGACATGGTTGCTACCGTCATCAGCACCTTTAACAGCGTTACCATACACTGTGCTCGCTGCCACGATCATAAGTTCGATCCCATCAATCAACGGGATTACTACCGCCTGCAGGCCGTCTTCTCGGGCATAGATCGTGGGGATAGGCCCTATTACGATCGGTCGCACATGATCCAGGGTGAAAAATTGCGCGCCAAACGCGCGGCCCTGGTGAAACAGCGAGACAGTCTGGATGAGCAGATTAAGAGCCAGAAAAGCGCTGAGATAACGCAGATGGAAGATGCTATCCAGAGCGTTGCTAATGATCTTAACGCCATCGTTTTGCCAGCAGCACCAGTGGCAGCCAGTCCTTCCAATGGGTTTCATTCCGATATTTCAGATAAGGCGGATGTATCCCGCTGGGTACAGATCGATCTTGGAACACGCGTGCCTGTAGATCATATTCGCATTCTGCCAGCCCGTCCCACCGATTTTGCAGATACACCCGGCTTCGGTTTCCCTGTTCGTTACCGTGTTGCTGTATCCGATACCGCCGATTTTAGCTCTCAAACCATCATTCGGGATGAAACGGCAGCGGATGTACCGAACCCCGGGGATAGCCCCGTTATCATCTCATTGCCCTCCGCAGTTGAAGCCAGGTATGTACGGCTAACAGCAACCCGCTTTTGGAAGCGCACGGGCGATTACGTGTTTGCGCTTGCTGAGATGCAGGTTATATCCGGCAACAGAAATGCCGCGGCAGGCTGTGCGGTAACCGCTGATCAGAGCATCGAGGCGGGCCGATGGTCGGTTAAATTCCTCACGGATGGCTACGATAGCCGCTTTGCACTGCTGGATTTAAATACAGGAGGGCTGGCAGCGCTTCAAGTGAAGAGAGATTTGTTGGCAGCGAAACGAGCGTCCCTCCGAGCAGCCCGAATAGCTCTTTTGGAAAGAATGGCACCCACCGAAGTTAAACTCGCGAGAGATAGCGCCATTCTTGCCATGAAGAGCGTAGATGCTGAAATAGCGGCGCTTCCTGCCGCAAGCATGGTTTACGCTGCCGTTCCGCACGAACCACGCCCCATATGGCTGCTTAAGCGAGGTGATGTGGAACAAAAAGGCGAACTTCTTAGCCCGGGAGCACTATCGTGCATGGTAACCCAGCCTTCCGATCTCGGTGGACCGGGCGGTGAGGGCCAGGCAAGAGGCCGCCTTGCGGCATGGTTGGCATCGCCACAAAACACGCTCACATGGCGGTCCATTGTCAACAGGGTATGGCAGCATCACTTTACACGCGGGATTGTAGAAACTCCCAACGACTTTGGCAACAATGGCGGCACACCATCCCACCCACATTTGTTGGATTGGCTGGCTTCCTGGTTCTTGCAGAACGGCCAGTCTATCAAATCGCTGCATCGCCTCATTATGAACTCGGCAGTGTACCGCCAGAGTTCCGATTCTGCAACAGGCGCAGCCGGAAATAGACTAGATGCGGATAACCGCCTTCTGTGGCGAATGAACCGGCGCCGACTGGAAGCAGAGGAGATCCGTGATAGCATCCTGTCAGTAAGCGGTTCCCTCAATACACAAGCTGGCGGCCCTGGTTTTGAGCCCTTCCGGTTTAAAGATGATCACTCGCCAATCTACGATTATTCGGCGGCAGATAAACAAACCAACCCGGCCGTTTTCCGCCGCACGGTGTATGAGTTTATTGTGAGATCGGTTCCAGATCCATTTCTGGAAACGCTAGATGCCGCAGATCCAAACGCTCTCACACCGGTAAGAAACACCACTCTCACGCCGCTACAGGCCCTCACTATGCGCAACGATCCGTTCGTTATACGCCAGAGTGAGCAGTTTGCTGCCCGCCTGGAAAAAGCTGCACCCACGCTGCCAGCTCGCATTGATCTGGCATGCAGACTGATATATGGCCGCAATGCGCGCCATACAGAACAGGCGGCCCTGGCATCCTACGCACAACGTAACGGCCTTGCCAACATGTGCCGCATGTTAATCAACACCAATGAGTTTGTGTTTGTGGATTGAGGCGATCCCGGAAGCACTATGGCTGATTCTATGAACCGCAGAGAAATGTTGTGGAAAACAGGTGGGTTGGGGGGCATGGCGCTTGCCTGCCTTCTTGGGGAGGATGGGGCATTTGCTGATCAAAGCCCTTCCAAATATGGAAAAGGCAGGCCAGAGCTAAATGGCGGTCTGCACCATCGTGCCTCGGCCAAGCGCGTAATCCAGCTGTTTATGTCTGGCGCAGCCAGCCAGTGCGATACCTTTGATTATAAGCCTCTGCTTATTAAAAAGCATGGCCATAAGTTTGATCCCGGAGGCAAAATCGAGCTGTTTCAAAGTTCCCCCGGCAGCGTAATGGCCAGCCCATGGGAGTGGAAACAACACGGGCAAAGCGGCAGATGGATTAGTGGCCTGCTGCCTGAGCTGGCTAGTTGTGCAGACGAGATGGCATTTCTATATGCCATGGTTGCCAAATCCAATGTGCACGGCCCCGCAACCTTTATGCAGAACACCGGCTTTACCCTGCCCGGTTACCCCAGCGCTGGCGCGTGGATAAGTTATGGCCTTGGTGGCTTAAGTTCTGATCTGCCAGCATTTGTTGTGCTTCCGGATTCGCGAGGAGTTCCTCCGAACGGCCCCGCCAACTGGGGATCGGGCTTTTTGCCAGCCTCCACTCAGGGCACAGCCATCAAAGTTGGCGCACAGCAGCCCATCCACGATCTCTTTCCGGCAGCTGCGCCAGAAATCACGGGCCAGAGCGAAAAGGATGGCCTGGAACTTCTTACCCGCTTAAACTCTCAGCATCGCGATCAGCACGCGGCAGATAGCCGCCTCAACGCCAGAATACAGTCTTATGAACTGGCCGCAAAAATGCAGCTAAGCGCTCCATCTGTGCTTAATATCGATGGTGAATCGGCCGCTACTCGCAGCCTCTATGGGGTAGATGATTCCATCCGAGGAGAGTTCGGTTCTCGCTGTTTAATCGCGCGCAGGCTTTTGGAACGCGGTGTTCGATTTGTTCAAATATGGTCTGGGGCGGATAATGGCTTCCCACGCAGAAATTGGGATTCGCATGAGGATCTCGCCCGGGATCATTACGATATGGGCACCAGTATGGATAGGGGTGCTGCCGCGCTTATAAAGGATCTGAAGTCGCGCGGTATGCTGGAAGATACCATCATCATCTGGACCACTGAATTTGGACGCATGCCCTGCAGCCAGGGCGGCAAAGGGCGCGACCATAACCCCTACGCCTTCACATCCTGGCTGGCTGGCGGTGGCGTGAAGGGAGGCAGCAGTTATGGCGAAAGCGACGACTGGAGTTACAAACCGACCGTTAACCCAACCTACTGTTATGATCTGCATGCCACAGTTCTGCACCTGCTGGGCATCGATCATAAAAGGCTCACCTACCCGCATGATGGCATTAACCGCCGCCTCACCGATGTGCATGGCGAAGTGATAAAGGAAATTATCCGAGCGTAACCACGCAAGGCTAAATCCTTTAACAACAGTGCACAGCGTGGTATCCTGCATGCCATGAACAGTTCAGTAATCTTCAGTCAAATGGGTGTGGCTGTTGGCGCAATCAGCGGTACGCTGGAGGCCCGCAGCAAACAGATGGATATCTTCGGGGCAACCACAGTGGCAGTAGTTACCGCGCTGGGAGGCGGCACCCTGCGAGATCTCCTGTTGCAGCACGGGCCAGTGTTCTGGGTGCATGATGTGATGCCACTTATCGTGGCCATCTCTGCGGCGCTGATTACCTTTGTAGCAGCAAGCAGCCCGGGAAAATCTGCTCGCAATGCCCTACTTATCGCAGATGCAGGCGCACTTGCCCTGTTCACTGTGGTAGGTACCGAGAAGGCACTGGCGGCACACGTAGCGCCAATTGTTGCTCTCGTGATGGGAGTCATCACAGGAGTTGCGGGAGGCATCTTCCGAGATATTCTGTGTAACGTAATACCCATGGTGCTGCGTCGCGATATCTACGCAACGGCATGCATCGCCGGCGGAGCGCTGTACCTTGCAATGCATGCTGCTGGCATGCCACAAGAAGTGGTGAGTGTTTCCACCATCATCACAATTTTTGTTATCCGCATTGTGGTACTCCGCTGGAAGCTCTCTCTGCCAGAGGCACTGCAGCCGGCTCAAATCCTGGCCGAACAGGTGCGAGATCAGGATCGCCGGAACTAAACAGAGGCGTAATCGATGCAACAAGTTGCGAAAATGCGGCTCGAACAACTTATCGATAGGCTAAGCAACACGCCTGGCCCCGTGCACGCATCCGTGCGGCGAGAGCTCACACCCCTGCTTCGCGAAGCTGGCCGAGACAACCCTGCCTTTTATCTGGACGAGTATCGCCAGGCACGCCTGCGTTACTACATTCTGCCGCCATCGCCTGATCTTTTCGGCAAAAATCTGATAAGGTGGGCTATCGACGATGATGAAGCTTGCGCCACAAAGGTTGCCGTTGTAGAGTGCCTCAGCAGAATAGGGGATGCTGAAGCGTTAACTCTCTTCCGAGACGTGCTGGAAACCAACCCTGGCAGCACAACTGAGAAGGTAGTTTACCAGGCGGTTTTGCGTACCATGCCAGATCTGCTTTCCCGGGTTCAAACCGATCCCGAAAGGCGTGCACTAGTACGGCCAAACTGCTTTCCCAATCCGGCTTCAGACGGCCTTCCACGGCTCGCCGATCGTTACCACACAGGAGAGCCGATTTGAGCCCGGAAGATAACCCCATCATCTACTATGATGGCGAGTGCGGATTGTGCAGCAGAACGGTGCAATTCGTGCTAAAAAAGGACCGCAGTGCCAGAATTCGATTCTGCGCACTTCAGTCCGATGTTGCGCGAGAGCGATTGCGGGGGCTGCTGCCCATGGATCCGATGCCAGACACCGTAGTACTTCAAACCGGCGAAGCGCTGTATTTGCGCTCCGCTGCGGCACTGCGCATTGGTATCCTTCTCGGGTTTCCGTACTCAATTCTGGGCACTGTGCTACTGGCAGTTCCGCCAGTAATTCGCGATGGGGTTTACCGCCTGATTGCCAGAAACCGACTCAAATTCTTTGGCAAAGCTGCGGCATGCATGATGCTAACGCCAGAGCTCAAAACCAGATTTCTCGATCTCACCTCCGGAAGCACACTCGCATCCGATACCACACCACACGCAGGATAATCAGGACAAGCATGACTTTCATCAGGACGATCTCTGTCTCCATTCTGTCTGCCGTAGCGCTCGGTTTCTCTGTAGCGGCATTTGCCCTCGATGATGCAAAACCAAAACCAGAAGATATCGAGTACTTCGAGAAACAAGTGCGCCCTCTGCTTGCCGATCAATGCCTTGGTTGCCATGGCGGGCCCGCCAGTGCTTCCAACGGTGGGCTGCGCATCGCCTCCAGAGCAGATCTATTAAAGGGTGGCGTACGCGGAGCCTCCGTGGTGCCGGGGCATCCAGAATCCAGCCTGATTATCAAAGCCGTTACATACACAGAAAAAGGGCTCTCCATGCCGCCGCGTGCGCGGTTAACGGATGCACAAATTGCAGTTCTAACCGAGTGGGTAAAACGCGGCGCAATCTGGAACGCCGGCAAAGCAGGCAGCACAGCAGGCAAGGCAACCCCGGGCGCTGCTAAGGCGGCCTTCAACCTTGCTGCCCGGCGTGCCTCGCACTGGGCCTGGCAGCCCGTAGTGCCTCCTGCCGTGCCAGCTGTCAAAAACGCAGCCTGGGTACGCAATCCCATTGATCGATTCATTCTTGCTGGGCTTGAGGCAAAGAACCTGCAGCCCGCTCCTCCCGCTAATCGGCTCACATTTATTCGCCGAGTAACTTTCGATCTAACGGGCCTGCCACCTACTCCCACCGAAATTGGCGACTTCCTGAATGATAAGTCGCCAGATGCGTACGCTCATCTGGTAGATAGGCTGCTGGCATCGCCCCACTATGGCGAGCGCTGGGCCCGGCACTGGCTGGATCTTGTGCGGTTTGCGGAAACCGATGGCCATGAATTTGATCTGGAAAAGCCCGGAGCCTACCACTATCGCGATTATGTTATTCGCGCACTCAATGCCGACGTTAACTACCGGCAGTTTGCCATGGAGCACATCGCAGGCGATCTCATCCCAAATCCCAGATTAAATTCTCAAAAGGGCTTTAACGAATCTGTACTCGGAACCGGTTTCTACTGGCTTGGGTCTGGCACGCACTCTCCTGTGGACCTGATGGATGATCAGGCAGACCACATGGATAACGACATCGATACCCTTGGCAAGGCATTTCTCGCCGTAGGGCTGGGCTGTGCTCGCTGCCACGATCATAAGTTTGATGCCATTAGCGTTAAGGATTACTACGGGCTGTACGGCATCATTCGCAGCACCAGAAAACAGTTTGCACAGGTTGGGGCCCCGCCCTCTGCCTCGGTGATGAAGCAGCTAACGGAAGCCCGAGCTAAAGAGCGGGCAACCGTGCTGAACGCAGCACGCACGGCCACCGCTTCTCCAAATGGAGTATTTGCTGCTGCATGGGCACCGGCACTAACCGCTGATAAGGTAGATGCTTCTGCACCCGGCTTTGCAGCCGCCCAACTTAAGGATGTGCCCGCAGATCAGTTTGCCAGCGCACTTGAGCGTGTGCGTGCTCAGCTAAAGGATCAGCAGGAAAAAGCTCGGGCCGCTCAGGCAGGCATAATCTGGTATCGCCCGGGGGAGGGTGCAGCTAAAAATCTTCCATTGTGGAGCAGTACCGGGCAGGCATTCGCCTCCAGTGGTGGCAACACTATCTCGCTTCACTTCACACCCGGAGCAACATCCCAGGTGGCAGGAGCCCTGGCGGCAGCCGCCGGTGATAGCGGGGTGTTATCCGACAAGCTGCATGGCACACTGCAATCTCAAACGTTCACCATAACTCGCCCGCGCATTCTGTACCGCATGGCAGGTAAGGGGGCGCGCCTTCGATTGATTGTGGATGGCCTTCAGATCCTGCGAGATCCTCTGTACGGTGGCCTCCTCATCGGCAGCGATTCCGAGCCCATGCGATGGTACGTTCAGGATGTTAGCCACTGGATTGGTCATCGCGCTTATATTGAACTCCAGGATATCGATCCCGGGTACATCGCGCTGGATAAGGTTGGTTTTACCGCGGGAGATCCACCGGCAGAAGCACCACTCCCAAGCCTGACGGCGGCAATTCTAGATCCGGCTGTGCATGATCGGGCCAGCCTATTGGCTGCTTACCGAACAGTCCTGGATAAGGCCTTAACGGCACCTGATGCAACCCGCACTCCCGAAGAGGCGAACCTGGCGGCATGGGCGGCACGCTACGCTACCCTGCCCGATGTGGCCTGTAAAGAAATTGCAGAAACTGAAGCCGCACGCACAAAGGCCGAGAGTCAGATAGAAGAACCTTCGCTCGCACTCGCTGCCGAAGATGGTACTGGCGAGAATGAAAAGGTTCACCTGCGCGGCAACTACCGCAATCTGGGTGCAACCGCTCCACGCCGCTTTCTGGAAGCCGTGGTTGGCAAGCAGGACTATGGATCCTCCACTGGCTGTGGCCGGCTGGAACTGGCATCCAATCTGGCATCTGCATCCAATCCGCTATTTGCGCGCGTTATGGTAAACAGAATCTGGCAGCACCACTTTGCTGAAGGCATTGTGAGAACGCCAGATGACTTTGGCGTTATGGGCCAACGCCCCACCAACCAGCCCCTTCTGGATTGGCTCGCTACGGAATTCGTGAAGCAGGGCTGGTCGATGAAAAAGATGCATCGGCTGATGCTTCTCTCCAGCACCTATCGTATGGATAGCAGCGCCAACCCGCCTGCGGATGCCGCCGACCCCCTGAATAAGCTGGTACACAGAATGCCCATCCAGCGGCTGGAAGCTGAGAGTATCCGGGATTCCATTCTGGCAGTCTCTGGCCGCCTGGATTCTACTGTTGGCGGGCCCTCGGTAATGCCTTACCTCACCAGCTTCACTATTGGCCGAGGGGCACCTTCCTCCGGGCCATTGGATGGCGCTGGCCGCCGGAGCCTGTATATCAGCGTGCGCCGTGGCTTCCCGGTAGCCATGCTTTCTGCTTTTGATATGCCTGTACCAGCCACCACCATGGGGCACCGCACTGTCTCCAGCGTTCCGGCTCAGGCGCTTACCCTGCTGAACGATCCGCTGGTGGTATCACAGGCAACCGTATGGGCCAAGCAGCTGTTAAAGCAACCTGGCACCACCGTAAATCGCATCCAGTTTGCCTACCAAACGGCACTTGGGCGCCTGCCAGATAACCGCGAACTGGCCGCAGCCTCTGCCTTTGTTCAGGGTGCCACTGTAGGCTCACCTGCCGAGGTGGAAGCATGGGCGGGCCTGTGCCATGTTATTTTCAACCTCAAAGAGTTTATTTTCGTTCGCTGAGCTTTCTCTGCTGGAGATTACCGATGCACTGCAATCGATTTAGAAAAGCGCCGATCACCCGCCGAGATATGCTTGGGCAATGCGCCAATGGCTTCGGTGCAATGGCCCTCGCCGGCCTACTGGGCGATGCTGCCTACGGCGCTGAGCCACAGGCAGGCGGCATAGTAGATCCGCTGGCACCAAAAAAGCCACACTACAAAGCAAAAGCGAAGAGCGTAATCTTTCTCTACATGGATGGTGGACCCTCGCAGGTAGATACCTTCGATCCAAAACCACGCCTCAAGGCTGAGCATGGCCAGCGCCTCAAAATTCCAACACAGCCCACGCAGTTCGGGCAGGATGGCGCCATCATGCAGTCGCCATGGGAGTTTAAAAACTACGGCAAGAGCGGTATTCCAGTTAGTGAACTGTTTCCCAACGTTGCCACATGTGTGGACGATATGGCCATTATTCGCTCCATGGTTTCAGATCATCCAGAGCACACCAACGCCAACTTCTTTTTGCATAGCGGGTTTGGCATGCAGGGGCGCCCAAGCATGGGGGCCTGGGCCACATATGGTTTGGGTTCACAGTGCCGAGATCTGCCAGGGTTCATTGTGTTAAACAGCGGGATGATCCCGCCCGGCGGCGTAGACTGTTTTACGAATGGCTTTTTGCCCGCAACCTTTCAGGGCTCACTGTTCCGGCAGGGGGCTGTGCCCGTAGCCAACATCCAGCGCACTGAGGCTTCTCCCGCAGATCAACAGGCAAAGCTCAATCTGATGCATGCTCTGGATGCCGCAGGTAAGAACCATGTTGGGCACGATGATAGGATTGAGGCAGCCATTGCAAATTATGAGCTTGCGTTCCGAATGCAGATGGCCGTTCCAGATCTTATGGATCTAAAAGGAGAAACCGAGGCTACGCGCAAGCTATATGGCCTGGACGATCCTAAAACGGCTACGTACGCACACCAGTGCATTGTTGCCAGAAGAATGGTTGAGCGTGGGGTAAGGTTTATCGAGCTTCTTTGCCCCAATGTTGGTGGGGATAGGTGGGATCAGCACGGTTCCCTTAAATCTGGCCATGAGAACAATGCACGTGCTGTAGATCGTCCTATAGCAGGGTTACTCAAAGATCTGAAATCACGGGGTTTGCTGGATAGTACCCTTGTGCTCTGGGCCGGGGAGTTCGGCCGCACCCCAAACTCTCAGGGCGATGGGCGAGATCATAACCCGTATGGTTTTACAATCTGGATGGCGGGCGGCGGCATCAAAGGCGGCACCGTTTATGGCGCTACCGATGAGTATGGCTACTACGCTGTCGAGAACAAAACCACTGTTCACGATATGCATGCCACGGTGTTGCATCTCATGGGAATGGATCACAAAAAACTGACATACCGCTTCAGTGGAAGAGACATGCGCCTTACGGATGTGTATGGTGATGTGGTTACTGGAGTGCTGGCGTAACCGCCATAAATGCATGCTTGTGATTAAAAGTCCATTGTCGCACCTGATTCACCTGTCTTGCGGGCGTTACTCGGTGGCGTGCTCACGTATTCTGTGTTAGAATAATCGAATTCAAGCGGTTAAATTCCGCCCATTCTGAATTGTAATGGTATGCCTGGCTACTATTCGCCGGGCAGCAAATCCACGCCGCCGAACACCGGTATGGCAACCCATAGAGGATTTCCCATAGCATGAAATATACATCTGCTGGCCTCAAGCTACTTGCACCCCTCGCGTTCGCCGCCATTGCTGGCTGCCATGGCCATGGGCTTAACGCTCCGCTGACCTCCGTGGGTGGGTCCAGTATTGCCGATTTGCGCGGTGGTGGTGCGCCCGGAGAATCCGGCTCGCCCCGCACGCATCCGGTTTCGGTTCAGGATGCGGGCAATATTGCCAAAGTAACGGCCGAAATCCTGGAGCGCAGGCACTATCTGCGAGATGTGGATCACAAACAGATCTCAGAACGGATGTTCTCGCTCTATATCAAGAGCCTGGATCCATTGCACTACTATCTGCTGCAATCCGATGTTGATGAGTTTGCTAAAGAGAAGAGCTCACTGTTTGATAAGGTGCTGGATAGCGGGGATTCCGCACTGGCAAGTATGATTTATGCCCGGTACCAGCAGCGCTTCGATGAATCCGTTGCCTATGTAAACGATATGCTCAAGAATGAGCAGTTCACGTTTGAAGGCAACGAGTCGCTGGATCTGGATCGTAAAACTGCGCCGGCTCCAAAAACTATTGAAGATGCACGCCAGCTGTGGCGCACGCGCCTTCGGTATGAGTATCTGCAGGAGAAGCTTAGCAAGGCCAAGGCGGATGATATTGTAAAGACGCTTACCAAGCGATATGCTCGGATGTCGCGCACTGTTCATGAAAATGATACGGACGATATTCTTGAGCGATATCTCAATGCAATGGCGCATGCATACGATCCGCACTCCGATTACTTCGGAAAAGCCATGATGGATCGGTTTAACGATGAGATGCAGCTTTCCCTCGTAGGCATCGGTGCAAGCCTTCAGGCCGATGACGATGGCTACTGCAAGATTATGGGACTACTGCCCGGCGGCCCGGCCATAAAGAGCACAAGGCTCTCGGTAGGTGATCGCATTGTGGCGGTGGCTCAAGGCGGTGGCGACCCCGTAGACGTTGTAGAGATGAAAACCGACAAGATTGTTGGCCTCATCCGCGGCAAAAAGGGCACTGAAGTTCGCCTCACAATCATACCTGCAGGTGCAGATCGCGCAACACGTAAAGTGGTGCCGCTGGTGCGAGATGAGGTTAAGCTGGAGGAGAAAGAGGCCACAGCAGAGATTATCGATACTCCGGCAACGGATGGTAAGAACTTGCGACTGGGCTATGTAAATCTGCCTTCGTTCTATGCAGATTTCTCAGATAACTCCAATCAGCGCAAAAGCACCACGGCCGATGTGGCAAAACTGGTTACTCGGCTTCAGAAAGAGAACATTAAAGGCCTTATCCTCGATCTGCGTAACAACGGTGGCGGATCACTGGAAGAGGTTATCCACCTTACCGGCCTGTTTGTAAAACACCCGGCTGTGGTTCAGGTTAAGAAGTCGAACGGAGCCACCAGCGTATACCGCTCTCCCAATGCACCGGTCCTCTACTCTGGGCCAATGATTGTGCTGTGCAACCGCTACAGTGCATCCGCTTCTGAGATACTTGCTGGTGCCCTGCAGGATTATGGCCGCGCTGTAATTGTTGGCGATACCTCCACATTCGGCAAGGGCACCGTTCAAACGGTAGAGCCCCTTGGGCCGGTTATGGAGCAGTTGGGAGCGAAGCCAGATACCAACCCGGGTGAGATTAAGTACACCATCGAGAAATTCTTCCGCCCAAGTGGTTCCTCCACTCAAATGCGGGGTGTTGCTTCCGATATCGTACTTCCATCCACCACCGGGGTGGTGAACGAGTACAGTGAGCAAACGCTGGAATACGCAATGAACTGGGATACCGTTCCAACCTCTTCTTTCGATAAGGTTGTTGGCGTACAGTCTGCTCTTCCCACACTCAAGAAACTGTCTGCCGCTCGTATTGCTAAGGATCCCGATTTTGCGATCCTACAGAAAGTAATCGACGAAGAGAAGCGTGTGCTTACTCAGAAGACTATTCTGCTGAACGAAAAGCAGCGCGCAAAAGAGAAGGCCGAGCAGGATGCCCGCCTCGCAGAGGTTAAGAAGGCGATGCTTGCCCGCAAACCCGGCCGTGAAAAGATCTACAAGTTCACGCTGAAGCTTGCGGATGTGCCCGGGCTACCACCGCTGTACGATCCAACAAAGGATAAAAAGAAGGCTACCGAATCGGCAGATGAGCCCGCCGATCCCGTTGCAGCCTCTGCAGCCAATGTCGACACCACGCTTCTTGAAACAGAGCGAATTCTGATGGATCTTATCGGAATTCCTCAGAAGCAGGTAGCTGGCAGGTAAGTACTGCCTGGCCTCGATAATCAGCCCCCATTCGTCACCCCGTGTAACAACAGGTGCCGAATGGGGGTTCTGTTTGGCACCCAAAAATCTGCCATCCTATAGTTATCTCATTTCTTTCGGGAGCGAAGCATTGAAAACAACCAGAGCCGTTATTACAGCGGCAGGTAGAGACCAGCGCACACTGGCACTGCAAACCCTTGTTGATCGTGATGGCGTAGCCAAGTCAGTACTGCAGGTGCTGATAGAGGAAGCCAGCCGGGCGGGCATCGAGGATATCTGCGTTGTGGTTTGCCCCGGCGATGAGGCGGCATATAAAGAGGCAGCAGGGAGCTATGCTGGCCGGTTGCAGTTTACTGTTCAGGATAAGCCTGCCGGCTACGGGCACGCAATTTACTGTGCGCGTGAGTTTGTAGGCAATGCTCCGTTCCTGCATATGATCGGCGATCATGTTTATGTGTCGTCCCTTACTCAGGGGTGTGCACAGCAGGTTGTAGAAACCGCAAAACTGCACGATTGCTCGGTATCTGGTGTTCAGGCTACGCGCGAAAACCTGCTTCCGTACTTCGGCGTCATAGGTGGTCAGCGCATCCGCGGCTCTGAACAACTGTATGAAATAGAGCGTGTTACCGAGAAGCCAACGCCCACCCTGGCAGAGCAAACACTGCTAGTTCCCGGGCTGCGCGCAGGCCACTATCTTGGCCTGTTTGGTATCCACCTACTTTCCCCTACAGTTATGACCCTGCTTACCGCAGCGGTAGAATCCGCCGAGCCCGGCACCAGCGTTCAGCTTTCGCCTGTTCTCAATGCACTGGCAAGCCACGAGCGTTACATTGCGCTGGAAGTAAGCGGTAAACGCTATCCGCTGGATACTCGCTATGGCCTGTTGCGAGCACAGCTTGCACTGGGCCTGGATGGCGAAGATCGTGAAGAGGTGCTGGCCATGTTGTGTGAGCTTCTTGCTCAGCGCGATTCTGGCAAAGTGGGAAGGTAAGGCCCTCTTATGAATACCAGCCCCTTTGTAGAAACCATTCTGTCTTCAGATCCTGCCATTCGCAGCCGCTCTATCGATCAGCTATGCGCTGGCCGCTCAGCTGCTCAGCTAATTCAGGATGCAGAAGAGTTAGAAGCATTCCGGCATGCCAGTGGAAACTTGTATGATCGTGTTCGAGCATGCTTCTTCCTGTATTCCATCCACCGTTTTCAAATTCCGCAGCGGCCCGGCCTTCACGCCAATAGCTCCATTCCTTATCACGGATATGTCCACTTGCTAGGGCGCCGTTTTGAAGAGGCAATTGAGCTATTTCTAATCGCTCAGAAGCAGCAGGGGCCAGGCGATGGGCTCAGCAGTGCGCTGGCTTCTGCCTACCACGCCCTGGCGTTCCAAACTCTGGCCGATCAGGTTCGCTCCAGCGTACGGCAGGTACGGGGCAATCAGTGGATGTTCCGCGTTGGCCATCCTGGCGATCAGCCATTGCGTGTTCGTCCTGAGCTTTATGCACCCCTTACAGAGGGGGCGCCAGCCCCAATCCTTAAAGAGTCCACCCCTGTGCGCATGGATATGACCCACAGCGGCTGGAGTGATATTTTCTTTCTGGGTATGGACTACCCGGAAGGCGCAAAGGTACTCAATGTATCTATTGATCTTGCTGTTCGGGGCAGGGATCAGCACCCTCGCCCGCCGGTAGAGGCGTATTTTCGAGTTATCGAAGAGCCCGTGGTTCGCCTTACCAGTGTGGATCTGGGAGTAAGCGCAGATATTACGGATCTTGCAGAGCTGTTCGATTTTGCACGCGACTATCTGGGGCTGCTCAAGGGTGCGCTCATCGCATCCGGCCTGGTTCCTCCCGGTATTGAAGGCTCCGGCCAGCAGCTTTCCGATCTGCTTGCAAGGCTGCTTGGCAATGGCCCGGGCCGGGGCATTGAACTTATCTCTTGCGTAAACGGCATACCTAAGGGCAGCAGGTTAGCGGTCTCCACAAACCTACTTGCATCCCTCATTTCCGTTTGTATGCGTGCAACTTCTCAAACCGAGAGCGTAACAGGCACACTCACCGAGCCAGAGCGCAGGCTTGTTGCGGCGCGCGCCATCCTGGGGGAATGGATTGCCGGCTCCGGTGGTGGATGGCAGGATTCGGGGGGAGTGTGGCCCGGTATAAAGCTAATCACCGGTCAGCCAGCCTCCGAGGGAGATGCAGAATTTGGCCTTAGCCGCGGCCGCCTTCTGCCCTCTCACACCATTCTGGATAGAGAGCAAGTTTCGGATGAAACTCGCCAGAAGCTGCAGGATAGCCTTATCCTGGTGCATGGCGGTATGGCACAAAACGTCGGGCCCATACTTGAAATGGTCACCGAAAAATACCTGCTCAGATCCGAAAGAGAGTGGAATGCCAGAGCGAACACCCTTAGCATTCTGGATGACATTCTGGGCTGCCTGAAGCGCGGAGATATCAAAGCCCTGGGCGCTGCAACTACGCGCAACTACCTTGGCCCCATTCAAACCATTGTTCCGTGGGCAGACAATCTGTACACCACCACGCTCATTGAATCTATGCAAAAGGAGCTCGGCGACGATTTCTGGGGCTTCTGGATGCTCGGCGGCATGAGCGGTGGCGGCATGGGGTTCATCTGCGATCCGGCTCGGAAAGAGGAAGCGCAGGATCACCTTCACCGCATCATGAACGCGGAACGCCAGCGCCTGCAGCATTCACTGCCATTTGCCATGGATCCCGTTGTTTACAACTTCGCAATCAACGAGCATGGCACCCGTGCCGAACTTCTGGATGCCGGATCTGCGCCTCTGCCGGCCGGTTACTACGCGCTAACCGTGCCAGCCCTGTTAAAGCAAAGCCTGCGCGATCTGCCGGCAGGCAGGCGTGCGGAACTCGATGCTTTCGGCACTGCATGCCGAACCCGTGAAGAGTTCTCCGGAATGGTGCAGCAGTTATTCGATCACATGCTGCCCAGATCTGGCGGTGCCTCGCAGGGTCGGCAGCAGTTGGAAGCCCTGCTATCGGAAAACGGCTTTGATTCAGAAAGCCATGAGCTTATTCGTTCTGAGCTGAAGGCTGGCCGAATTGGATTGGCCCAAAACCGGCTTCCGATTAATGCCGAAATCAAAGACGTGCTTCCCGGCGATGTTCTTGATGGTATCGGCTCTGTTCCTGCAGAGGTTGTATCGCTGGGAGAAGAGGCACTGCGCCAGGGATTGGTTGGCGTTATGTCCCTGGCAGCGGGGGTTGGCAGCCGTTGGACCCAGGGTGCGGGCGTAGTAAAAGCACTGCACCCGTTTGCCCGCCTTGGTAGTTGCCACAGAACTTTTGTAGAAACGCACCTTGCAAAAAGTCGCCAAATAGGCACCCGATATGGTGCCTCTATTCCACACATATTCAGCACCAGCCATCTCACCCATGGCGCAATGGAAGCCCTGCTGAAAAGTGTGGATAACTATGGCTACCCCGGCCCCCTTGTCCTCTCTCGTGGCCGCTCTATCGGATTGCGTATGATCCCAACGGAGCGCGACCTGCGCTTTGCATGGGAGGAGATGCCGCAACAGGTACTGGATGTGCGCGCTCAAAAAATGCGAGAGAGTGTGCGTGCAGCCCTTATAGGTTGGGCGCAATCGATGGGGGAGGGGGCAGATTACACAGATAATCTTGCAACGCAATGCCTGCACCCGGTTGGCCACTGGTACGAGCTGCCAAACTTCATCAAAAACGGCGCTCTGGCCGATCTTCTGGAGCAAAGGCCTCAGCTTAAGTACCTTATGCTGCACAACATCGATACGGTGGGTGCCGATGTAGACCCCGCCATGCTGGGGCTGCACATCAACAGCGGCTCGGCACTGAGCTTTGAGGTAACTCCCAGGCGCCTGGAAGATCGTGGTGGTGGCCTCGCCCGTGTGGATGGCAGGGTGCGGCTGGTAGAAGGCCTGGCCATGCCACATGAAGAGGATGAGTTTGCGCTCACCTATTACAACTCGATGACCACCTGGATCGATATCGATCTACTTCTGCAGGTGTTCGGCCTAACGCGCAGTCAACTACGTAATGCGATTGCCGTTACCGCTGGAATCCGGCAGGTAGCATCGCGCATGCCCACTTATGTCACAATCAAGGACGTTAAAAAGCGCTGGGGGCATGGCCAGGAGGATGTGCTGCCAGTTACTCAGTTCGAAAAACTGTGGGGAGATATGAGCGCGCTGCCAGATGTGGCCGTGAGCTTCATTGCAGTACCCCGTAGCCGTGGTCAACAGCTCAAAGAGCAGGCTCAGTTGGATGGCTGGCTGAGAGATGGCTCTGCTGCCTATGTAGAAACCCTGTGCCAGTGGGAATAACCCGCGCTGGCACCACTCCCTGTTCTCGGGCGTGTGTGAGATTCTCGATCGAAAGGCGGTAGAGATGCGGTACAGCGTACTGGTTGGCACATCAAGATGCGTGCAGACGGTATCTGGCGCAAAACTGCGTGATTTGTCAAAAGAGGGTGCGTCTCAGAGTGGCGGAAGCAGCAGCGGAAGAAGCGGTGGATCCAAACGGAGAGGCTGCCCCAACTGTGGGCACTTTCTGGCCAGCGGGCACCGAAAGTGCTACTACTGTAAGTGGCAGCCCTGGTATGTTGAGCGCTGGTATGTGCCCGTTATTGTGCTGGGTTGTATTGGGCTGGTGCTCACTGTTCAGCTCTTTTTAAGAAAGTAAAAGCTCGGCGGTTCTGTGCATGAAACCTGTATGCAGAACCGCCGTATTGATCTCATTGCAAACGCACGGTGAAGGAACCGCCCTTTTGAATCTTCTCATTCAGGCGCAATCAGATTTTTCTCTTCAAGAAACGCTTCAGGCACATGGCTGGCGCCGGCTTAAGCCGTTCGATTCGGTGGATGAGCAACTTTCGCTCACGCGTATTCACCGCTTTTCAGATGGCACCGTAAGCAAGCTGGAGCTGCGTGATCAGGATGGTGCCATTGAGGTCACATCTGATACCGCCGTTGATGAAACGGAACTGGTAGCAGCTGTACGCATCATGCTTCAGTTAGATCTGCCAGTAGAGGAGTTTCACCGGTACTGCGATTCGCACCCCTTATTGGGGCATGTATCTCAGAAGCGCCAGGGCAGGGTTTTGCGCAGCCCAACCGTGTGGGAAGATGTGGTAAAGGTTATCCTTACCACCAACACTACGTGGGCTCAAACACGTACCATGACGGCACGCCTTGTGGATACCTGGGGAAGCCCGCTCAACAGTCCCAGCCCAGATGGCCCGCGCTCTTTCCCAACACCGGCACAGATTGCCGAAGTGCCATTCGAAGAGTTTGCAGAAAAGGCCCGGCTTGGATACCGAAGCGCGGCTATTCATTCGCTGGCAACAGATATCGTGGCAAAATCGCGGGAAATCGAGAGTTGGATGGATGCTTGCATCCCAGATGCCGATCTTTGGAAGAGCCTCAATAGCCTGAAAGGGGTGGGGCCATATGCGGCAAGTTGCCTTATGATCTACCTCGGCCGCTACGGCAGGGTGAATGTAGATAGCTGGGCGCGCATGATGGTTGGCCGCGAGCTGGATAGGCCCGTTACCGATAAGGATGTTCATGAGTTCTTCGCTCCATATGGCAAATGGCAGGCGCTGGTTTACCATTTCTACCCGTGGCGCACGGAAGAGCCAGCTTACTGAGCATGCAACGCAGGAGGATTGGCGCACCAGTATGATCCACCTTTCCGTACTTCTTACGCGCAACACCCGCTTCCTCATGGTAGCTGCTGTTCTGGCATGCGCAATTCACCTGCCCGCCCATGCAGACCCTACCGATTTCTTTGAGAAGCGCGTTCGCCCGGTTCTGGCTGCAAAGTGCCTATCATGCCATAGTGGATCAGCCCCCAGAGGGGGATTGCATCTGGATTCTGCCTCCGATCTCGCGCGGCCAATGCGTTCCGGCAAGCGCACCGTTGTGCCTGGCTCTCCTGAAAAAAGTGCCCTGGTTCTTGCAATAACTGGTTCCGGACCAACACCGATGCCGCCCGGCGGCCGCCTCTCTGCAGATGAGATAAGCGCCATTCAAACCTGGATTAAATCCGGCGCCGTTTGGCCGGCAGCTGCACGCCCCGTATCCGCAGATTTGTGGTCGCTCAAGCCCGTTCAACGCTACTCATTGCCTCCCGTTTCGGATCCAACCTGGCCCCTTGTTCCCTTCGATAGGTTTATTTTTGCCACATTGAGCCAGAATGGCCTCAAGCCCTCTCCCCCCGCAGATCGGCGCACTCTGTGCCGCCGTGCCTACTACGATGTTACGGGGCTGCCACCCACTGCCGCTCAGATAACCGCCTTTGTGACCGATACTCGCCCGGATGCGTGGCAACGCCTGGTGGATGGCCTGCTTGCAGATCGTGGTTATGGAGAGCGGTGGGGCAGGCTATGGCTGGATATTGCCCGTTACTCGGATACGGTTACCGAGCTGGGCATGCCGGATAATCAGCCATCGGGATCGCACAGTTATCGAGACTGGGTTATCCGATCTCTCAACGCTGATCTACCCTACGATAAGTTCCTGAAATTGCAAATAGCCGCCGGGGCAGAGGGTATTTCGGTAGATAAAGATGATCTCGCTGCATGCGGATTTCTTACGCTGGGCCGCAGATTTGGTGGCAATCAGCAGGATGTAATCGACGATCAGATTGATGTGATAATGCGCGGTACCCAGGCGCTTACCGTAACCTGTGCGCGCTGCCACGATCATAAGTTTGACCCTGTGCCAATGGCAGATTACTATTCGCTAACTGGTATTCTCTCGAGCTGCACTACTCGCCTGGAATCGTTAACCACTGGCGCAAAAGACGATGCCCGCTTCGCCGAGTTTAATCGTGAGCTAACCAGGAAGCAGCAGGATGTGCAGCTATATCTCGATGCAGCACGGGCCAAAATTCAATCGGATAGTATCTCCCGTTCCGGCGCTTACCTGCTAGCAGCTGCCACCAAACCTGCTGGTAACGCCGCAGATACCGCGCCCAATGGCCTGGAACCTCAAACCCTTAACCGGTGGCGGCAGGTGCTGGAGAACACAAAAGGGGATCTCGATCCTATCTTCACACCCTGGCACGGTTTTGCGGCGCTCAAACCAGCAGAATATGCAACAAAAGGCCCGGCCCTGGCGAAGCTCTACAGGCAGAATTCAGAAACCAGAGCGCGCCTGAACTGGCAGGTGGCAATGATGTTCTCCGGGGCACCACCAAAAAACCTGGCAGAAGTGGCAACCCGCTATCAACGCCTGTTTGCAGATGTTGACGCCCAGTGGCAAAGAACCCTGAAAGCGGCCCGGCAAAATGGCAGCCCGCCGCCTTCGGCATTGCCTGTTCCTGCACAGGAGGGTGTGCGACAGGTTTTCTACTCCGACAATGGCGCACTTGCCCTGCCGGGAGGTGCCATTGAACAGGCATTAACTCTGCCAGAACAGAGCCATCTTGCAGCCCTGCGAAGGCAGATTATTGCACTGCAAAACTCCCCGGCCTCACCAGATCATGCGTTCATCCTGGCAGATAACCCATCGCCTGCAAACGCACATATCCTGCTGCGCGGCGATTCTGAGCGCCCCGGCGAAGAGGTGCCAAGAAGATATCTTGCAGCACTTTCTGGCACTAAGAGGCACACCTTTACTCGCGGCAGCGGGAGAGCAGAGCTTGCAGAAGCCATCGCATCGCCCGATAATCCTCTAACTGCTCGCGTATTTGTGAACAGGGCCTGGATGCACCTGTTTGGAGAGCCAATTGTAAAAACTCCGGGAGATTTTGGCTCCCGTGGAGAAGCACCCTCCAACCCTGCCTTGCTCGATTGGCTTGCGCTGGACTTTGTAGATAATGGATGGTCGATCAAACACCTTATCCGCACTATCATGCTGAGCCAGGCGTACCAGATGCGAAGCGACAACCGGCCGGAGTGCGCTAGCCTGGATCCCGAGAACAGATTGATATGGAGACAAAACCGTAAACGGCTGGATTTTGAGGAGATGCGAGATTCACTGTTGGCGGCCGGTGGCGAGATTGATAGAACCGCAGGCGGAGCCCCATTCGATGTTCTGGTAATGCCATACGCAAGGCGCAGAACAGTATATGGAAATGTCGATCGGGATAATCTGCCACCGTTATTCAGAGTTTTTGACTTTGCCAATCCAGACACCCTTACTCCGCAGCGCTACACAACCATTTCGCCCCAGCAGGCGCTCTTCTTTATGAACTCCCCGTTCAGTGCAGAGCAGGCAATTAGGCTGGCGCATAATTGCCAGGGCACACTGCAAGAACGCATAAATGCGCTCACGATGCAGCTATTTGGTCGAGCGGCATCTGCAAGAGAGATCAAAGCAGCCGGGCAGTTTGCTGGTGAACCGGCGGCAGCTCCAGAGATCGCTACTACGAAAGAGAGCCTGCCCGTGTGGCAATACGGCTGGGGTAAGTGTGAAGGCGGTAAAATAACAGCCTTTCATCCGCTGCGTACCTGGACCGGGCAAAACTGGGCTGCCGGGCCCACACTGCCAGATCCGGAGCTTGGCAGCATGTTCCTCAGCAGTACCGGCGGCGCGCCGGGTGGCGACAAAGAGCATGCGATTATACGCCGATGGGTGGCACCTGCTGATTGTACGGTATCGCTCTCTGGCTCTGTTAAACATGCTGGCAAAATGGGAGATGGCATTGTTGCATCCGTGGTTAGCAGTGCAACAGGTGTTGTTGCAAGCTGGAAGTTATTCGGAACAGAGGCAAAATCGGATATCGCCGCCATACCGGTTCACACGGGAGATACCATTGATTTTGTGGTGGAGTGTGGGGATAACGATCTGGATGACAACTTCACTTGGGCACCAATCCTGAATGCCGGGCAGCCCGGCAAACAGTGGAGCGCTGCCAGCGAGTTTGCCGGACCACATAACAACAGCCGCAGCCTTACGGCCTGGGAGCGCTTTGTGCAGACAATGCTTTGCACCAACGAGTTTGCGTTTGTAGACTGACAGGGGAGAACTGGCATGAAGTTTGACGAAAAATATCTGGAGTATCTTAAATCTCTGCCCGTTACTCGCCGCGAAATGCTGTGGCAAACCGGTATGGGGTTTGGTGCCCTGGCACTTGCATCCCTGGCCGAGGGTACAGCGGCCGCCGCGCCCCCTGCTGCCGGAGATATGCTTGCCGAAAAGGCCGCACCCCTGCCAGGAAAGGCCCGGCAGGTAATTCACATTTTTCTTAGCGGCGGTCCATCCCATCTGGATACCTGGGATCCCAAGCCAGCGCTGCAAAAGCACAGTGGCAAAAAGCTTCCAGATCGAAACGGAAAGCCATCCACGGGC
Organism: uncultured Chthonomonas sp.; assembly: GCA_903859705.1. Classification (GTDB taxonomy): domain Bacteria; phylum Armatimonadota; class Chthonomonadetes; order Chthonomonadales; family Chthonomonadaceae; genus CAIXIX01. The sequence continues at coordinate 38,489 of CAIONQ010000108.1, read as the reverse complement.
GTTGCCTTCCCATCCCCGTTTAAGTTTCATCGTTACGGCAAAAGCGGGATCGAAGCCTCTGAGCTTTTCTCTCAGGTTGGAGCACATGCAGACGAGATGACGGTTATCCGATCCATGATGACCGATCAGCCAGCGCATGAAACCTCAACTTTGATGATGAACACCGGGTTTTCACGCCTGGCCCGCCCCAGCCTTGGTGCCTGGGCCATGTATGGCCTGGGAACCCACAATGCCAGCCTGCCGGGCTACATTGCAATGAACCCGGGCGGATACCCTATGCTCGGTGCCCAGAACTGGGGGGCAGGCTTTCTGCCGGGCATTTACCAGGGCGTGTTTGTAGATCCGCTTGCGGAGGGTGCTGAGCATGTAGTGGAGTTTATTAAATCCGCGGTCTCCACGCGAACAGAGCAGCGCAAACAGCTGGATTTACTGCATGAGCTGGATCAGAACTACCGGGAGCGCGTTCAGGCAGATACGGCAATGGAGTCTCGCATTCGATCCTTCGAACTTGCATACGACATGGAGCAAGCCGCTGCAGAAGCATTCGATCTGAGCAAAGAGCCAGAATCGGTACGAAAGATGTATGGCACCGGCCCACAGGGAAGGCAGATGTTGTTGGCCCGCAGGTTAATAGAACGCGGAGTTCGCTTTGTGCAGTGCTGGCAAAACGGTTGGGATACCCATCAGTCTTTGGAACAGGGAATGCGAACCGCAGCGAAAGAGGTAGATCAGGCGATTGGCGCACTGCTAACCGATTTGAAACAGCGCGGATTATTAGACTCCACATTGGTGGTTTGTGGCGGCGAGTTTGGCAGAACACCCACGGCGCAGCTAACCGGCAGCTTCCAGATAACAAAAGAAGCAGGCCGCGACCACAACAACCGCGGCTTCTCCATGTGGATGGCGGGTGGGGGAGTAAAGCGCGGCTATGTATATGGCGCCACCGATGAACTGGGGTACGAAGCCGTTGAAAACCCGGTGCATATCCACGATCTGCACGCAACGATACTGAGGCTAATGGGTTTCGATCACGAACGGTTTACCTACCGCTACGCCGGTCGCGACTTCCGCCTGACAGATGTTTATGGCCGCATAGTAAAAGATATCATCGCATAGCGATTATTTACTGCTAAAGCCGCATGCAAAAAACTAATTTTCACCCCCGGGCCAATTTGCCACACTGCAATGCGGCCGGAGTGAGGCACGCAATGTTTCTAATCTGGTCTGGCCTTGGGTTTGTAATTCCACTGTCGTTGTTCGCCTGTGTTACAATACTTGAGGCAGCATGCAGCGAAGCCATCACAAAGGGGCACAACTGGCCCTACGCGGTATCCTGCGTATTTACTGGCCTCATTGCAAAAGCGGTAGCCAACTGGCGAGTTAAACAGCCAAACAAGCGGTTACAAGATCCAGCCACGGGGCAAACAATTATTGTATTGCGTAACGATGCGCTATTCTTCATACCTGTAAAATACTGGACTCCGATACTGATGGTGGCAGCAATTCTCCTGATGGCCAATCCATAGAGGGAGAGTGCGCGATAGCTTGCGTGGCAAGCAGGCAGATATACAAGCCTCAGCGTGTTTAGAAACATATTGGCGCAGAGGATAGGCATGGCGGGTGTGTGGCAGATCTGAACGCATAAAATGAGCCATGTGCTTTCGAGACAATAGTGCGGTATCTGCTCATTTCGGGGCACGATGATCTGCGCGTGTTCTATGCGCCCGTTATTCCCGGCGTAAAGCGAAATAGGGCCACAAGGCCCAGGGATAGAAGTAACACGAGTTTGCGCCCCTGGGTGCGCAAAATTGCCTCTGCGGTTTACCCTGCTTCTATGCAGGCTGCACAACTACAGATTCCGAAGCAAAAACGCCCACAGAAAACCCCTTAAACCACACCGATTCAGAATCAGCCTCAATCCGTAATGGAAAACAATTACATCGTGACCATCGCTACCCAGTGTGTTGACATTTGTGAAACCAGTACCTACAATTGCATAGTATGAGTTACATTGATCTACATAGATCACGGTGTTCTGGTTGCTTTTGCAGCAATACCTGTTGGCACCTTCCGACCTGTATGTCGGCCAAGTGCGCCAACGGCTTGACTGATAACGCAATGATGACGTTACTGTCTCAGTTATTTTACGATTCTCGTTTTTCGCTGATTTACATGTCAGCCCAAGCTCCCTGATTCTATGGTAACACTTTGTGCATGTAGTAGCTTGCCTGAACTGGTTGGTGGATGGAGTTAAGCGTTTACTGGGAACCTTTGAGTAGACACGGGGTTAGTGTGGAGCAAATTAACCCACGCCCCGGCATCTGTTAACGTTATATGCGATTATCTTGTGCGAGATAAAGGGAGGGTAACATATGGCAAACAAAAAGGGTCGAAAGACGGAAGATAAGATACCTACAAGGCATGAGCTAACCGTGCTGCGAGTTGTCGCGGAGGCAGGGACTGTGGCCAGGGCCGCCGCGGCCCTGGGACTTTCCGAAAACACAGTGGAGGCCCGCATCGATAACCTGCGCGACAAAACAGGGATGCGTTACATTGCTGGTATCGTGCTGCATCTATGCGATAAAGGTCTGTTGCCGCGACAAGAGGCAGATTCTGACGCCCCGACCGAGAAGGCAGGGTAGCTGCTCCCTAAACACTTATGAAGTCTGGCGTGTAAGCCAATGCAGCAATTAGTTCGGCGCGCTCTGAAAAGTTACGGAAATTCCGGGATATACAATGCCTTCCGGATCGTGATAGGATACGCGTGTAGCTCGGTGCGGATCCAGGAAGATTGCGGAGCGCCCATTGTTGGATGCTTTAGCTTAATGTTCTTGTGATTCCACGAAAAAACAAATAGTGCGGATATTCGGAGGTTACTCATGGCCCAGACGCCCGTATAACCCCTGCGTAAAAAAGTTTGTGCGCTACACAGCCATTTTCAGGCCATTGTAGCTGTCTTGTTTGTGTTTGCATCGGCCATTTTCAGTTCCACAGTTGCCGATTGTGCCAGACCATGGATTGAAACGAGACCCAACCATCCCCGTAAAACTCTTTGATATTCGGCAGCGCAAGGGTCTATTCTAATGGCAACTTCTGCCGGGCCAGCACAACGCCTATGTGTGCGAGATATTCGGGCATGCCTACTGAACAGATACCAGCCGTTGCAGTGAGCCGCCGCGAGACGCGGAAGTCAACTTGCCAGCTGCAAATGCGGCGTGTATGACGTTATCCGCAATGGAGACAGCAGCAGCAGCGCCCACAGAAACCGTAGTTAGAGTAAAAGCTATCTTTAGCGCGTAGCGCTTGCTGTATACGCAGTACCGGTTGCGCCTTTACTGGCGCAGCATTCTTTGAAAACGTATTGGCATGTAACCCCATGAATGTATGTTATTCAGCCTCCACACGGATAACGTAGCATAAGAGGCAGTTGAAATCCGCACGTAGTAATGCAAAACGGATCATGGATGCGAATACTGCAAGCTGTGTAGATCTCGAGGTGATCTCCGTGTATCTTGGGAATGAAAATTATCTGGCATGCAATGTTTAAAGTGCTAATCTATTTGTGGGGCGCGATACAGCAATGGACCGAACAAGGTATTACTCACAAAGTTGTTTCTGAACTGTCAAGGGCTGGATACCGCCCTGGAGTTGCTATTTTGGGGGAGACTATGGTCGCCATACCCATCACGAACGGCCAGGCCGGTGTAGGTGGGGGCATGTCCTCAAGCGGAGCCCAATGGCCCGGTACCAATCGCTTTTGGGGGGCACAATTTTACTTCCAGGAATCGCAAGTAAAGCCAGGTTGCAGGCAACACACGCCGCCCACCAATGCAGCAGGGTGGGCTGCAGTTAACAGCCGTTCAGTTATCGTAGGGAGACATAGATGACATCGTACACCAACGTGCCACCAAGGCCAGAACCCAAAATGCTCGGCAGCGTCGTGTTTACACATATGGATGGCAACTCAAGCTCAGAAGTAAATGCAGAGTTGCAGCAGCTGCGCGCAAAAGTGAAGAGTTATATCAGAATTCAGGTTGCACTTATCGTCTGGATAGCACTCCTCACGCTGGTACTCGCCTTCCGCCATTAGAGTTTTGTTACGGGTTGGAGCTGTGGTTAGCGGTAAAGTTCGCGGGCAGAACCCAATGTGTTTCCGAGCAAGCGTGATAACGTACGGTGCCTGAATCAGATGCTGCTATGGTAACTTATCCCGCTCCTGCAGGGCTCTGTAGGTTTACCCTCGACCCATGCTACCGTATGCCTCCCTTTCAGGGCGCCCCCGATGGTAAGCACTGACCAATCATTTTCCAGCCCTGCCGGGCTTCGCGATCATATGCCGCCACGTTGGGGCTACCAGGGAATACCTGTTTCTCCGTTCCACGCATCCTCTTCTACCGTTAAGCGAAGCGTCCTAACTAAGCGAAGCGTCCTCGCCCTCCTAACTAAGCGAAGGCGTCCTACCTTCTCGAACGCCCAGGCTACCGCAAACCGCCGGTCCCTTGACTCTTACCAACGCCCTCAGTATACTGAGACTCCCTGTATCAGAACTAAAACTGCCGGCCAGGCAATTATTCTGGAACCACGGGATGGTGTGAACGCTCTAAAGGAGTAGTGGAAGTTGCTCGAAGATCTCCGCCGTGAGTTACGCGATTTGCGTACCCGGCTCGTCGAGCTGGGAGGTCATCTTTGACCAGACCAGACGACAGGCCGAAATTGCCGAATTAGAAGAAAAAGCCGCACAGCCAACCCTGTGGGATGATCCCGCAGCAGCACAGGTTGTACTGCAGCGCATGAGCCAGGCCAAGGAATCGCTCGCTCCGTTCGTAGCGTTGAGCGCCAGAGTAGATGACCTGGAAGTGATGCTGGAACTGCTTGCCGAAGAAGCAGACAGCGAATCCGAAGATCTGAAGGCTGCAGTAGAAGAGGCCGCAGACATTCGTGTGGTTATGGACCAGATTGAGCTGGAAACCCTGCTCTCTGGAGAACACGATTCGCACGATTGCATCGTGGAAATAAAGGCTGGAGCCGGTGGCACCGATGCCTGTGATTGGGTAACGATGCTGCGCGAAATGTACCTGAAATGGGCATTCTTGCGAGGCTTCAAGTGTGATGTTATCGATGAGGCAGAGGCCGATGTGGCTGGCCTCAAAAACACCACCTTCGTAATGAAGGGCAGAAACGCGTACGGTTACATGCGATCGGAGCGCGGGGTTCACCGCCTGGTGCGCATCTCTCCATTTGATGCAGCCAAACGGCGCCAAACTTCGTTTGCATCGGTGGATGTTCTGCCTGATCTTGGCGAAGAAATAAAAGTGGATATCAATCCCGATGATTTACGTATAGACTACTACAGATCATCTGGAGCCGGCGGGCAGCACGTTAACAAAACCGATTCGGCAGTGCGCATTACCCACCTGCCCACTGGGCTTGTGGTAACATGCCAGAATGAGCGATCGCAGCATAAGAACAAGGCGATGGCAATGCAGGTGTTGCAAGCGCGCCTGTTGGACCGCGAAGAGCAAGAGAACCTTGCAAAACTTGCGGCTCTGCGGGGCGAAGGCAAAGCAAATGAGTGGGGCAATCAGGATCGTTCCTACGTGTTCCAACCCTACACGATGGTGAAAGACCATCGAACAAACTGCGAAACGGGAGATGTGATTGGCGTTATGAACGGCAATCTGGATCCGTTTATGCAGGCTTATCTGCAGTGGATGCAGACGCGAAAGCAGGAGGCAGAAGCATGAAACTCGGGGTGCGCTCCCTAAGCACCCGACCAGCCCTAATTCTTGCAGCAATCTTGCTGTGCGGCTCTATGGCCGGGCGTGCGGACACTATTAAATCGGATGTAGAACTTACCACCAAAGAGATTGGCGCCAAAGAGGCGGTGATCGGTGATTTGGTGGCAGACGCGATTCGTGCCTCGGCAAAGGCCGATGCCGCGTTTATTGCCGCTACTTCTTTCAGCGATACTGTGTCGCTCGCAAAGGGCTCTGTAAACACCACGGATGTTGTAGACGCACTGGTTTACAAAAGCGAAAACGTGGTAATTGTTAAGCTCACCGGAGAACAGATTACCCGGGCAATGGAACAAAGCCTGTTTCTGTATCCAAAATCCAATAGCGCATTTCTGCAGTTTTCCGGGCTGGTAGTTTCCGTTAAGCCCGATGCAGATGCTGGCAAACGGGTGGCATCTATTAAAACAGATGCCGGTGATCTCGACCCCAAAAAGGTATACAAAGTTGCCATGCCCGCACCCCTGGCAAATGGGGGGCTGGCCTACTTCAAGATATGGCAGAAAACCAGCATCGATAGAGAGACCGATGTAACGGTGGAAGCCGCTCTTAAAACCTGGTTCGCCGATCATAAAACGGTGACGAAAGGCGACGAAAGACTTGTTACCCATCGCTAAGTTCAAACTATCCTGGAGTGCAGCAGCAGGCGCGCTCGGAGTTATGCTCCCCATTTCCCTGTGCGGCATAGCCGCAATGGGGTGCCACTCTCAGCCGCCTGCAGCAGCAGCGGGTCCATCGGTACCGGTGCCTGGCGTGCAGGCAACCATTCCGAAAGCATCCCTTGCCCCTGCACCAGAAATTCCGGCTTTCGATGCGGATGCAGCCTATTCGTCGCTCAAAAAGCAGTGCGAGTTTGGTGTTCGCCCTATCGGTTCACAGGCCCACGAAAAGTGCCTGGCCTACCTGCTTGCCGAAATGCGCAAGTACGCCGATGAAACCATAACTCAGAAGTTTGATTACAAGTGTGCAGATGGCCGCCTGCCCAACACCAACGTTATCGGCGTGTTCTACCCGGCAGGCAGCAACAAGCCGTCGCCACATCCCGTCCTTTTAATGGCCCATTGGGACACAAGGCCCATTGCCGATGGCCCATTCTCTGCAGAAAGCAAAGCCGGTACAGAGTTTCGGTTTGCCAGCGGAGTGTGGCGGCCAAAGGCCCCCATTATGGGTGCGGATGATGCAGCATCAGGTGTATCCGTTCTGCTTGAACTTGCCAAAATGTTCCACAAGAGCAAGCCGCGTATAGGCGTGATCATCCTTCTGGATGATGGCGAAGATTACGGCGATTTCAAGGCGAACAACGATTCTGGCGATGGCGTTGAGCTGGGCGCACGCTACTTTGCGGAGCATTATAAAGAGAACCCCACCTTTGGGCAGCCTTCTTTTGGAATCCTGCTGGATATGGTTGGTGCCACAAACGCCTTCTTCCCGAGGGAAACAATTTCAGATCAAAATGCAAAACGCGTAAACGATAAGGTTTACAACATTGCAAAGGATCTGGGTTACGGAGCACGCTTCCCGGAAGACAAAACCCAATCGGTTGGTGACGACCATGTTTCCATCAACGAACATGGCATCCCCACCATAGACCTAATCCATCCGCTACCCTTCTACCCATACGATAGAACCGGCTACACCTACTGGCACACCACGCAGGATACAGCCGATAAGTGCAGTGCCCAAACCCTTAAAATGGTTGGGGAAGTGGTGGCAAAAACGGTTTACCTCGAAGAGCAATAATCCACCGCACAACCGCTTTAGTTTACTAACCAGGATGCAGCCCTCTAAACCATGGGCCGCATCCTGGTTTTATAATTTCCACCGAAGTCGTAATGGTCGTACGTGTAGTACTGGTCCTACCTCTTGTTGCCTTATGCCATTTTCCCGTTCCCCCGTTCCCGTCTTCACTCTTCTCCCTCCGCACCCATTGTGCTATACTTTAACGTTTACTTTGTTAGTCCGGATCGTAAGGAGTTAGCCGAATTATGACCCTGCCAGAGATGTCCTATCAGCGCCGAAAAACCCGCGCTGTGCGGGTAGGCGAGTCGGAATCGCGCGTTTATATAGGCGGAAACCACCCGATCGTGGTGCAGTCGATGATCACAGAGGAAACGCACAATGTGGATGCGGCTGTAGATCAGATAATCGGTATGCATCGGGCGGGTTCTGAGATTGTACGCGTTACTACGCCCAACCTTGCCGAGGCCCGCTGCCTCGCTGATATAAAAGCAAAGCTGAAGCAAAAGTACATGGATGTGCCCCTGGTTGCCGATGTGCACCATCAGGGCAGCGACATTGCAGTGGAAGTTGCCCGTTATGTGGATAAAATCCGCATTAATCCTGGCCTTTTTGTTTTCCGCAAGCGCAAAGATCGCACCGTAGATTACTCAGATGCTGAAGTGCAGGAGGAGATCGAGGCCATTGATCGGGAGCTAACGCCCGTTATCAATGCCTGCAAAGAGCGCGATGTTGCCATGCGCATTGGTGTGAACCATGGTTCACTTGCCGAGCGCCTTACTGTTATGTATGGCGATACGCCTGAAGGCATGGTTCAGAGCGCAATTGAGTATATCAAGATCTGCGAGCACCATGATTTTAAGAACATCATCATCTCGCTCAAGGCATCTCGGGTTTCTGTAATGCAACAGGCCAATAGGCTTATGGCAGCGCGGATGGCTGAGCTTGGCATGGACTATCCGCTTCACCTTGGGGTAACCGAGGCCGGGGATGGCATGTATGCCCGCATCAAATCTACCGCTGGCATCGCTACCCTGCTTTCAGAGGGTATTGGCGATACCATCCGCGTATCTTTAAGCGAAGATCCGGTTGCAGAGCTGCCAGTTTGCTACGACATCCTTCAGGCACTGGGATTGCGCAGAACCAAAACCGAGTTCATTGCATGCCCATCCTGTGGTAGAACCAAGTTCGATCTGCCAACCGTGCTCGGGCAGGTTAAGGCGGCCACTGGCCACCTGGCAGGCCTCAATGTTGCGGTAATGGGCTGCATCGTGAATGGCCCAGGCGAAATGGCAGATGCCGATTATGGCTACGTTGGCAAGGCCGGCGGTAAGATTTCGCTGTACCGCGCAAGAGATGAAGTCAAAACCGGAATATCTCAGGAGAATGGTGTTTCTGAGCTGGTTGCACTTATAAAAGCCGATGGCCGCTGGGTAGAACCGCCAGAGGGCAGCGAGCAGTCTGCCGTGGCCGTTACTTTCAACGATCGTATAACGGTTGGCATCCCGCTGGATGTGCGCCGGTAAGTTCCCCACTCGGAGGCACGCAAATCAACGCACCGGAGATGAAGCCGCTTCCCGAAGTAAATAACCGCAAAGAGGCCCGCTATGTGCTGCCCGAGAGTACTGCTCTGGTAGTGATAGGGGGCCTCGATCTATGCTATACCGTGTACCTGCTGGCAACGGGTACTGCCCATGAAGGTAACCCACTTTTTGATTGGCTGTTGGAAGAGTATGGCCCGCTGGGATTTGTTGTTGGCAAAGCGCTGATGCTTGCCATCCCACTAAGCATAGCGGAGCTCGCGCGCAAGAAGCACGAGTCGTTTGTACGCTCAGCGTTACGCGTGTGCATTCTGCTCTACCTGGTTATATATCTGTTTAGCATTCTCAGGTAACCCCAGTGTCGGGGGGGCGCTCATTCAGTCGCCACGGTTTCCCTGTATTCGCCTCATTGTGCCCACCGCCGGGCATATCCATTCCACTATCATTCGTGATTATTCATCGCTCAGGTGTAACACCCGATGCCTATGTTGTTACCATTGTTCTGGGGAGGACTTATGAAACAGTTCAAAGGTTTGCAATATCTAATTGCCACGTTACTACTGGTGGCGGCTGGCTCTGCCATGGCTCAGCCTGCCACTCCAAGGTTTTCCGAAGATGCCATCGATCTCTTTTTACAGATAACTCAGGGGTACGAGCTTAATGGCAGGCTCAAGCCAGCCGGTAAGATGGATAATACTGAGCTGACACGCCTTAAGTCCTCGAACGACCCACAGGTGCAACGCGTTGCAAGCATGGTTAACACACTTCAAATATTGAAGGAGCTAACAAAGCAGCAGCAACAGCGGGAAGGGGAGGCCATTCAGGAGCAGGCAGCCAAACTGCCCGGGATATTTGCCGGGGAACTACTTTCTGCACTGGTAACACCTCCAGATGAGCGTAACGATATCCTGAGCGCTGCCAACATGGTTGAGAAGATGATGGGAACGCAGCCTCAGATCGAAGTGAACAAATCGCTCTCGTTTATGCTGTTTACCCAGGAAACTGCCCTCGCAACTAAGAGCGAGATTAGAACTCTTGCTCTCAGAGGCGGCCCAATACAGGCAAGTTCAAACGGTAAGCTAAGCGTTACGATCAGCACAAGCCCGGCCCAGATGGGCAATATAAAGATTACAAACACAAGTGGCCATGATCTGCACCACTGCCTTGTGTTTACTCGCCTTGAAATGGATAAAGCAAGGATACAGGCAGAAAGCAACCTGCAGGATCTATTTGGTGTGCTTATCAGCAGTGCTGTTGGTATCTCGAATGAAACTATCGCAGGCTCACAAGAGGCCAGCAATCTAAGCACACGCATCAATAAACTGGATAAGGGCACGATTGTTTATGTAGGCTACTTGCCGGCCGGGGCAACGGTTACTGCATCCGTAGCATCGCCAAGCTATTACCTGATGGCACGCAGCGCCAGCATCTCGCTCTACTCCGATGAGCTTGCGGTTGAAGGTGAGCCCGTTAGCAACTGGAAGGCTGTGCTTACGGCCCTACAGCCCCCACGTCCTCCTTCAAATTGGCGTGGTACCAACTGGTTTGGCAGAAACAGAGCCTATTACGATAAGCATCGGGAGATTGGTCGCCCATTAAACCGCGATACGTTTCACATCTTCATTGGTTCTGAAGCCGAGGGACCGGAAGCATCCAATGTAAAGAGCTATATCGCTGAGCTCACTTCCGCGCATCCAGAGCTCAAGGTTCGCTATTTCTCGCAGTTCCAACAGGCAGCGCTTATTGCCTATGTTAAAAGCCTGCCCAGAGGCTCCCAGATTAACCTTATAGGCCATAACTTCGGTGGCACGAAAGCGGCAGATATCGCAGCAACCTGGTCCGATATCTTTGGGGGTGAGCAGAATCTTATCGGGCTCTTCCAGATGGAGGCGCTGGGCTTAAACCGAACGGAGTTTGTACCAATCAGGAACAACACACCAGTATGGGTTGCTGTAGAATCCGTACCAACACCTTCGGATGCCGCCGATAATGCACTGTGGAATAAGATGCGCTGGAGAGAAACTGCGCGCAAGCTGGGTGGGGCAACCTATATTAAGGCGAACAATACCCACTTGTATGATCTTGGAGAATTGATGATAAACCGAGGCGAACGGGGCGACCAGATGAGTGTTCAGGATATGCTGCTGCTTAGCAGCCAGAAGTAAGCTGCGTTCTGCTGGGTGCCACATTTCTGCGGCGCCCAGCAGATTGCAGATTTACTGTCGGAGCCTCGGGTCCAGCGCATCCCGCAGGGCATCTCCAAGAAAATTAAATGCCATAACGGTTAGTGCCAACATCAAGCAGGGCGCTATCAGCAGCAGCGGGTAGGTATCTTTAAACCCGATTGCATCTTCAATCATCCGGCCCCAGCTGGGGTAGGGGGCGGGCACACCAAGCCCAAGAAACGATAGTGTGGCCTCGGCCAGAATAACGCCGGCCGCATCCTGAGTAATGGAAACGATAATTGGGCTCAGCAGGTTGGGCAGCAGGTGGCGCCAGATAATGGCAGTATCCTTTACCCCGGAGGCGCGTGCGGCCTCTATGTACTCTTTCTCTCGCAGGGCAAGCGCCTGCCCACGGACAAGGCGTGCCAATCCTGGCCAGGCAACCACACCCAGCGCAAATATCAGGCCCCCCATGTTTAATAAGGGCGGCAATGGGTGGTTGCCAGATCGTAGAACCGCAACCACAAGTAGCGCCAGCAATATATCCGGGAATGCAAACATCACATCGGTAATGCGCATTAACAGCAGGTCTCTTATACCGCTGCCGTAGCCTGCAAATAGTCCCAGAGATACACCAATAAAGGCTTCTATCAGCACCACCAGCACGGCTACGGATAAAGAAACGCGGGCACCGTAGATTAACCGGCACAAGATGTCCTGGCCGAGGTTGTCGGTGCCAAGTCTGTGGATTGAATCGGGTGGCGCGGGCAACGACGAATAATGAGTATCGATGTCGTCGAAGTTCCAGTGTGATATCAGCCCATTCATTCCCGTGCCATGGCCGTTGCGTGCCAGCAGGGGCGCGGTGAGCGCTACCAACACCAGTGTAATAACATAGATGCCGCTGAGTACCGCCGCCGGGTTACGCAGTAAGCGACGAAGCACATCTTTTGCTGGCGATGTGGGCGCTGAGGCAGAAACATGATCATCCGGGAGAGAAACCGATGTTGTATTCTCTGTCATGCGCGGGCCTCCTGAGACCGCACGCGCGGATCAATCACGCCGTAAAGTACATCCACAGCAATATTCACAACAGTAAAGATGAGGGCAACCAGCAGCGCCATGCCCTGTATTACAGCATAATCGCGTTTGGATATTGAATCGATGGATGTGTATCCGATGCCCGGCACCTGGAATATTGTTTCCACGATAAACGAGCCAGTTAGCAGGGCGCCGAAGCTGTTTCCGATAACGGTTAAAACCGGTAAGAAAGAGTTCTTGATGGCATGCCGCCACACTGCCTGACCCTTGCTGAGGCCTTTGGCTATCGCGGTTCGCATGTAATCCTGCCGTAGCACATCCAGCAACGATGCTCGCATAAAGCGTGCCATGAGGGCTGCGGTGCGAGAACCCAGTGCTATGGTGGGCAAAATGGTGTACTTCGGCGAATCCCAACCGCTTACTGGCAATATTGGGTGACGAACCGCAAAAAATAGCACCAGCACAGGGCCAAGCACTATGCTGGGTACCGAAACCATGGCCACTACACCAGACATCGCCAGCCTATCGAACCAGGAGTTGTGGTACAGCGCCGCAAACACACCCACTGGCAGGCCAATAATCAGCGCGAACAGAATAGCCTGCAGTGCGAGTTGTGCCGTTACAGGGAAGTCGTTCTTAATCATCTCGGAAACGGGCTGCTGGCTTCGGCTAAAAGATCTGCCGAAATCACCATGAGCCACAATGTTCCAAAGGTAACTGCCGTATTGCACGGGCAAAGGCCTATCCAGCCCATACTCGTGCGCCAGCCTGGCCTTCTGCTCTGGCGTGGCCTTTTCGCCGGCAATAATATCCACCGGGCTGGATGGCGCAAGGTGCGCCACCACAAACACCAGCATGGATACCGCTATCAGCGTGGGTATGGCCAGGCCCAGTCGTTTTAGAATGATGTTTAGCAATGGATTGGCTATTGTCTATCGTTGTGTTGAGTTAGTGTTTGGATGTGCCAGTGTTTGGAAGCAGGTATAGCATGTTCTCTCGCCAGCCCTTTAGTTTGGGGCTAACCAGCGAAACGCGCGGGGTATTGACCAATGGCACTACTGGAAACAGATCCATAACCATGGCATTTGCCTTGCCATAGAGGTCAGCACGCTTTGCCGGGTCAGAACTTGAGTCTGCTGCATTGCACAGGGCATCGAACTCTGCGTTCTTAAACTCAGGATAGTTGAGGCCCGCATCCGAAAGGTACAGCACGGATAAAAAGTCCTGTGGGTCCAGGTAGTCGGCTACCCAACCGCCGTACCACAATTCCATTTCATGCTTATCTTCTGCTTTAAAGAACTCGCCTGCTTCGCGAGCCTGCAGCGTAACTTCTATACCCAGGTTATCGTGCAGGTTGCGCCGCAAAATGGTTGCGGCAGCCTCAACATCCGGGTCCTTCTGCAAAAACGAGAGTGTAAGCGCTGGGAAGCCCTTGCCACCGGGATAACCTGCCGCTGCTAACAGCTGCCGCGCTTTTTCCGGGTTGTAGTTAAGCGTGGGAGGTGTTGGCCCCGCCAGCGGCATACCGGTTGGCAATGCCCCGGTAGCCACAGGGGCAACTCCTCGGTAAGCAATGCGGGCTACCTCATTGCGGTCTATTGCGTAGGCAAAAGCTCGGCGCACATCTACCGTCTTAAAGGCAGGCTGTTTGTTCTCTTCCATGCCAAGGTAGGTGAAGGAGCAAACAGGGCTCAAACGATACTGGTCTTTTAGTTTGCCGGCATCCCGATCCTGCGCAAATTTATTGCCAGACATATTGGGAAATACATCCACTTTGCCGGTCTGGTAATTGTCATACGCGGTTTGCTTATCCAGAATAATCGGCATCTCAACGCCATCGCAGGCGGGCTTACCACCCCAGTAATCTGCAAAAGCACTAAAGGAGAGCTGCTGACCCGGTTTGTAGGCAGTAAGCTTGAAAGGGCCAGTGCCAACAAAGGAGTCTATAGTCACTTTGCCGCCCGTTTTATCAACGGCCTCTTTGCAAACCACATAATCCTGTGCCATTGTCAGCATACCAGTAAAGTAAGCGCGCGGGCGATTGAGCGTAACCTGCAGGGTAGATGCATCGATTACCTTAACGCCTATTAGCTCCTTCGCTTTGCCATCTGCCACCTCTTTAAGGCCGAGTATTCCATCCAGATAGGTGCTGGCCTGCGCCGAAGCCGTTGCGGGTGCAATCGCTCGCTCCCAGCTATACTTCACGTCTGCGGCCTCAAACACGCGTCCGTTATGAAATTTCACACCTTTGCGCAGGTGAAAAGTGTAGGTCTTTCCATCCGGGCTTATCTCCCACTTCTCGGCCAGACAGGGCTCTATCTGGTTCTGTTCGTTAAAGCGGGTCAGGCCTTCAAAGGAGTGGCATACCATCTGTTCTGTGTAGATATCTGGCACCAGTGCGGGGTCCAGCGTTGCCGGTTCAGCGACCATCACCTGTCGAACTACATTTTCGCTGCCGTTGTTGGCCCCGGATTGCCCTCCACCGGATTTCCCGGTGGTGCAACCGGATGCCAGCACCCAAACCGCCGCCGAAGCGGCTGCAAGCCTGCGATTTAACGCCACGTTACTTATGCTCCCTCTAAGATTAATGCTCTACAGTAGTGGTGAGGTGCGGTAGATGGCCAAATAGCCCATCTCGCAGGTTCTTTACGTAGGGCTTATCCAATTCCAGATCCCGCTGATAGTACAGCGGAACCCAGGGAGCCTCGTCTATTGCGATTTGCTCCGCCTTGTGGTAGAGATCCATACGCTTCTTCGGATCGTGCTCTGCGTCGGCGGCGTCGCAAAGTTTGTCAAATTCGGCATTGTTGTAACCGGTGTTATTTTCCGGATGGTCTTCGCTGCCATTCACCTTCTTGCTGGAGTGCAGCAATATAGAGAGGAAGTTTTGTGGATCCAGATAATCGGCACCCCAGCGCATGTGGAAGATGGGCTGTGTTTTGTGCTCATTATCATTGAGGTACGTTGCCCACTCCATTGGCTTTAGCTGCACCTCTATGCCAAGATTACGCTTTAGCTGGGAGGCAACAATAGTTGCTGTATCGGCAACCTGCGGCATATCCTGCCTGTAAGAGAACGTAAGGGTGGGGAAGCCTTTACCACCCGGGTATCCCGCTGCGGCAAGCATCTGCCTGGCCTTTTCCGGGTTAAACGGAATGGCAGTGCTGTTGGGTTGATAGGTACCCGGCATGGGGGGCACAACGCTATCGGCAATGTCTGCCATGTTCTTCATGCCAATTCGGATGGTTTCTTTCTTGTCTATGGCCATCGCGAAGGCAAGGCGTACTTCCTTCTTACCAAATGGCGAATCGGGAGCCACCTGGTTCAGGCCGATGTACCACGTGGATGCACGAGCGTAGCTCTTCAGGTCTGGCTTTAAGGTTGGGTTGTTGTTAATCTTATCCAGATCTCGCGGGGCAACCTCAACATAGTCCAACTCGCCAGCCTCGTATTTCGCGATACGGGCATTCGCATCCAGCAGTACGGGTCTAACAATAAAGTCCAGCTTTGGGCGGCCTTCGTGGTACCCAGCATTCGCTGCCAGCGTTATGCTGTAGTTCGGCTTGTAGTAAGCCAGCATAAAGGCCCCCGTGCCGGCGGCAGACTTTACGGAATCGATATGGCCGCAATTTGCTTCAATCGCCTCTTTGCAAACAACATACGAAACAGGCTGCGCCATATTGCCAAGCCAGTACGGTTTGAAGGAGCTCAGCTTTATCTCAAGCGTGTAGGTATCCAGCACTTTCACACCCGCAACTTCGGTAACGCCAGGTTTGCCATGAATACGATCGGATGCACCAACAATGTCTTTCAAATAGTCATCTGCTGTCGGCGATTTTGTTGTTGGGTCACAGGTGCGGTCCAGCGAGTACTTAAAGTCCTGCGCCGTTACTTCCCTGCCGTTGGGGAACTTAACTCCCTGGCGTATTTTAAATGTGTACGTAAGGCCATCCGGGCTAACTGTCCAGCTCTCTGCCATGGCGGGCTTTAGCTGATTGCTGATATCCCACTTCACCAGGCCTTCATATATCTGCTGAAGCAGATCTATGGTAGTTCCATCGCGCACCAGCGCGGGATCCAGAGTGGTGGGCTCAGAGCTTATTGCATAGCGCAGTGCATTCTTGGTTAATGCAATGTTGGGCTCATTGTTGCTGGCATCGCCTGCACAGCCGTTTGTGCCGGAAGACTGTTTGACATTGCCCCCCGAATTATGAGAAGATCCTGTGGTGTTGCATCCCGCAGTAAGCAGCACCGCCAGTGCTCCGAAAGCTGCTGCACCCGTGGCTTTTGCCGTATGCAATGCAATGCTGTGGCGATTGCGCCCCCGGGCGCTTGAACGGTGAAGGTGCGGAACTACCGACATACCAGCGGACTCCTTGTAGTAACAAAAGGCTTTCGTGCCAGCGAACAACGGCTCGCATGGCAGACCAGCTTTGATTTTACCATGAGACGCTATATTTCCACCTGCAAAGCGGCCTCGCAAACCCATCGCGAGCGCAATGGAATCGAGATACGATACGGGAGACGGCTTGATGCGTGTGCTGCTAGTGGAAGATCAGCAAGAGATTTCTGAATTTATTAGCCGCGGGCTCACAGAAGCCGGCTACTCCGTTACCATTGCGCCAAACGGAGAACAGGCTCTTAGTATTGCCCTAGAACGCACCTTTGCCCTCATAATTCTGGATATTATGCTGCCCGGGCGCGATGGCTGGAGTGTTTGCACAGAACTGCGAGATAGGCGCATTACAACTCCCATAATTATGCTAACCGCGAGAGACTCTGTTAAAGATAGAGTTAAGGGTCTGGAGCTTGGTGCCGATGATTACCTGCCCAAACCCTTCGATTTTTCGGAATTGCTGGCTCGGGTACAGGCAGCGCTCAGGCGAGACAGGGTGCACAAAGGGCGGCGCATCCGGGTTAGCGATCTTGAGATTGATACCAGAACGAGCTCAGCATACCGGGCTGGGAAGCGGCTGGACCTAACCCAGCGCGAATATGAGCTTCTGGAAGCACTTGCCTCCCGGGAAGGCTCTGTGCTTACACGCGAAGCTATTCTGGACGTAGTGTGGCGAGATGACAGTAGTATGTCCAACACCATCGACGTTCATGTTAAGAACCTGCGTAAAAAAGTAGATTCAGGAAACGATATTCGCCTCATCCACACGGTATACGGGGTGGGCTACCTGTTGGAGCCTCGTACAGAGGTTGCCGCTCGTAAGGATAATGGTGCTGCGGAATGAAAGCCGTTGGCAGCAAAGGCTCGGTAAGGGCTGGCCTGCTGTTGTGGAACAGTGGGATTGTGGCCATCTGCCTGCTGGGCTTTTGCGGGTTATTCCGAGCAATTTTAAAGGTTCGCCTGCTGGCACTTGTGGATTCTCAGCTCACCGATCGGTCTGTGGCTCTGGTTAAGCTCTGGAACAGCATTCCCCTGGTTGCGCGTGATGCGGTGCGAGAAGAGCTAGGTTCAGGGCAAATTGGCAGCCGATTGTTTGTGCAAGATGAAGATACAGCCCATTCACCGCCTCTTCCCAGGCCAGACGAAAGCCTTACCGGCATCTATCGGCCGCGCGCATTCGCCCCGGATGGAACCAGTTACCTGAAAGGTTTGAACGATTCTCAACTGGACCACGCAGCCATTGCTAGAGCCTTTAAGGGCGAAACGGTACACAGCACAGTCTTCATTGGCAGCATGCAGTTACGGGTAATTACCATGCCCGTGCAGAGCGAAGATGAGGTGCCCTTTGTGTTGCAGTCTGCCCGCGACCTGCGCGATTACAATGCAGAAATCTCAGAGGTAACCCGAGATCTTTTGCGCTGTATCCCGGTGCTACTTATAGTCTCTGTTGTAGCGGGTTATCTTCTTACTGCCCGCGCCATGCGCCCGGTGCGCGATATTCGGGAAGCAGCCGATAGAATTAGCGGCGAAAACCTCTCTGAGCGCCTACCTGTAACCAGCAACGATGAGTTCTCCGAATTGGCCGAAACTCTGAATAGTATGTTTGCCCGTGTAGATCATGCGTTTAAGCAGCAGGCACAATTCACAGCCGACGCCTCCCATGAACTGCGCACTCCTTTAACCGTACTCCGTGGCAATACCAGCCTTGCGCTCGCCACGGATAGGACGGCCGAGGAGTACAGGGTTACCATAGAAAAAACGCAGATAACAGCCGAGTCCATGAGCCGCCTGGTCGATCAGCTTCTGCTGCTTGCACGTGCCGATGCCGATCAAAAGCTGTTTGAGCCCGAGGCGATTGAGATTTCTGATATCATCGAAGCCGCTCTCGAATCGTTTGTTCCAGAGGAGTCTTCCCGTTTTCGTGTCCAGGTCAATGGCAATCTCGCTGCTTTTGGTTCCTACAGCCTGATGCAGCGCGTGTTCGAAAATCTGTTTGTAAACTCTCTAAACTATTCGGAACCCGGCACTCCCATCACCGTAGTTGGAACGGCGGATGAGGCGAATAATCAGCTCCGCATAGAAGTGAGCGATCGTGGGCCCGGCATTCGCTCTGAGGATCTCGACCGTGTGCGCGAACGCTTCTTCCGCTCCGATGTTGCACGTTCCCGGCATGCGGGCAGCGGTCTTGGGCTTGCCATCTGCGATTCAATTGTGAAGGCGCACGGCGGCACCCTTGCAATTAGTTCTATCGTTAACACAGGAACAACGGTCGTAATCATGCTTCCGGGCAAATCTACCGCATAATCGCTGCATGCTTCATGCTCTCTTCAGAGTTGCGATGTATTATGAGAGTAGGAATGTACACATGGCAACAGTGCCATTGCAACCGGGATTGGGCAAGAGTGTGATGAAACGGCTTCTATCTGGAATTTCAGCGCTAATGGTTCTTGCAGCTGTCGTGCCCGGGTCTTCAGTTTCGGCTGGCCCTCCGCAAACCTTTCGGGCTGGTGCCATCGATATGAATGGTGCTCCTGCCAACCCGGTAGATCTGGCACAGCATAGTGGCAAACCTTCAGTGCTTATCTTCACCACTATAGATTGCCCCATCGCGAATGCCTATGCGCCCGAAATCGAACGCATTTACGAGAAGTACAGCCCTATGGGCGTGCGCTTCTATCTGGTGTACACGGATGCAACTCTTAGCCGAAATGCAGTTAAGAAGCACCTCGCAGAGTTTAGCCTGAAGGTGCCTGCACTACTGGATGCCGGGCACAAACTGGTGCATCGATGTGGCGCAACGATTACGCCCGAAGTGGCGATCCTTATGCCAGATGGATCTACCGCTTACCGTGGCAGAATCGATAATCGAAACGTCGATTTTGGCAATGCGCGGTATAAGGCAACCACACACGAACTTCGTGATGCACTGGATGCAGTTAGCTCCGGGCATCCTGAGAAGATAAAATCTCACGTTACAAAAGCGATTGGCTGTTACATAGCTCCGCCACTGTAACTCAAACTGTTCAAATATGCCTGCTTGCTAGATTACATCTGGCACGGCGATCAATTGGCATACAACCAGATCTATCCGCAAGATATAGGAGCTGTGAATGAGCCTGTTCTCCAGAAACCGAGTTTGGATATTGCTTGCAGCAGCATCTGTGGGGTTGTCTGCTATTGGTGCAGCCAGGCACGCAACTGCAGCCTCCCCAAGTGGCAAGCCCGGCGCAAAGGTAACCTTTGCGCGCGATGTGGCACCCATCCTTGTTAAAAACTGCGCAAGCTGCCATCGGCCTGGCGAAATCGCTCCTTTCTCGCTCCTAACCTATGCGGATGCAAAAAAGAGAGCGGCTCAGATTGCAGATGTAACGGCTACTCGCTTCATGCCTCCGTGGCATGCCGAGTCACATGGTGAGTTTGTGGATGAGTGTAAGTTGAGCACTGAGGAGATCGGTGTGATCAAAGCATGGGCTGCGGCCGGTGCGCCGGAAGGCGATCACATTAAGGTACCAGCCGCTGTTCCCGCCAACCCAACCGGCTGGAGCCTTGGCAAGCCAGATCTGGTTCTGGAGCTGCCTCGGCCTTACAAAATGGCTGCGGAGGGGGGCGATGTGTATCGCTGCTTCGTGCTTCCAACAGGCTTTACAGAAGATACTTATATTGCGGGGTTGGAAGTGCATCCGGGCAATACACGGGTTGTGCACCATGTAATTGCCTATCTGGATGCCGCAGGTTCCGCCAAAAAACTGGAAACCGCTATGACTGATGGCCAGCCAGGATATCTTGCGCAGGGTGGACTGGGTATTTTCCCTACAGGTGCGCTGGGCGGCTGGGCGCCGGGCAATATGCCCCATATGCTGCCAGAGGGTGTTGGCACCCTTGTTAAGAAGGGCAGCGATGTGGTTTTGCAGATCCATTACCATGCCGATGGCAAGGTAGAGCCAGATCAATCTCGAATTGGCCTGTATTTTGCCAAAAAGGGCGTGGATAAGCGATTGCGTATTCTGCCGGTGTTTGCACCGCTCAACATTCCTGCTGGTGAGGCCCACTACCAAACAACGGGCAACTCCATTGTTCCGCTTCAGCACCCAACCTCTATCATCCAGGTAATGCCACACATGCACCTCCTGGGCAAATCGATGGTGGTTACCGCCAACATGCCGGATAAAAGCAGTAAAACGCTGGTCAACGTGCCCGCATGGGATTTTAACTGGCAAACAAACTACATGTATAGAGATCCTGTAAAGTTGCCCGCCGGCTCCAGCCTGGCACTGGCAGCCACATACGATAACTCCACAGCCAATCCCCACAATCCGAGCTCTCCTCCAAGGCAGGTGGGCTGGGGTGAGGCCACAACAGATGAAATGTGCATTGCATTCGTGTGGTACACCATAGATTCTGAGCACATTTCTCAGGGCAAACCGGTTACCGATTTGCTGGATATGTTGGGTGGGCTGGGTAGCGGCGGCGGTGCTGGCCGCAGGCAGCGCAGACCCGTAAATCCTGCACCTTAGTCCCGCTTGCAACCTGGCTATAATTCGCCTCCGCACGGATCTGTAACACCGGGCGGAGGCGTTTTGATTCTAGCAGACTGGACGTAGGATAATCCGGACGAATTGTGGAAACATGCAGATGCAAGTGGTACTTTTTCGGCACCTCCCTGGCCGGCCGATCTCGGGCGAGAAGGAGCATTTCTGATGGCGAAGAGTTCAACCATTACCCTCACCACCGTAGCGCCGGTTATTTTTAGCCTACTGGTTGGCGGCGTGGGCGGTTTTATGGTCCACAAGTATAGTATTACTGGATCGGAGAAAACACCAACTCCTAAAACCGGCTCTCCATCCACAGGGATGGGGAACGTTGGTGGGGGAGGCGGCGGTGCAGGTGGTGGCCGCGGAGGCGGTGGTGGTGGCGGGTCTCAGGCAAACAGCGGTCGGTCTCTCAGCCGCCTTGTTAGTAGCATCGTTACTGTGGAAACCGCACAGGGTAAAGGCCTTACCGCCGATCAAAAGTCGAAACTTGCGCCTTTGCTGGCAGAGATCAAGAGTGCAGACAAGCTTCCCGAAGAAGATGCAAAAAAGAAGCTCGACGCAGTAAATGCTGTGCTTACGCCAGAACAAACCAAGCTCATTACCGATATGACCCCGCAACGCGGAGGCCGCGGTGGTGGCGGCGGTGGGGGTGGATTTGGCGGCGGCGGCGGTATGATGGGTGGCGGCCCCGGAGGCAGTGGCGGCGGTGGCATGATGGGTGGTCGCCCCGGTGGCAGTGGCGGTGGAATGATGGGCGGACCTCCTGGTGGAATGAGCGGCGGTATGGGTGGAATGCGCCCCGGTGGAAGTGGCGGCATGGCACCGGGTGGCCCGCCTCCCGGTGGCAGCGGCGGCGGGTTTGGCGGCGGTGGTGGTAACGCAGACCCCGATAAGCCGTTTGCATCGGAGCGTGCCTCTAAGGCTCTCGACGATCTGATTAAAGACGTCTCAGGCAAGAAATAGAGTCTGAAGGAAACCACAGTCCGTTGTCATTAGAGATAGTGCCGGCCCGAATGCACGCAGCTGTATATCGCGGCCGGCCACAACTTGAACTGGAAGATGTAGAGGTTCCAACCCTCGGCCCCGGAGAAATCCTGGTCCGTGTAGAAGCCTGTGGCGTATGTGGAACAGATCTGAAGAAGATAGCGCATGCTCTGGTAGAGCCTCCACGTATCTTCGGTCATGAAACAGCGGGAACTATTGCCGCTGTTGGTGAAGGCGTTACACGCTGGAAAACGGGCAATCGGGTTGCCGTTAACCATCATGTGCCGTGCATGAAGCCAGAGTGCTATTTCTGCAGACGCAAAGTGTATGCGCAGTGCCCGGTATACAAAAAAACCGGGGCAACCGCTGGCTTTGCACCCGCAGGTGGCGGCTTTGCACAATATGTGAGGGTTATGGAGTGGTGTGCAGAGCATGGCACCATCCTGATACCGGATGAGATCTCCAGTGAAGAGGCGGCATTTATAGAGCCGCTCAACACAGTGCTCAAAGGGGTAATGCAGGCACGCGTTCAATCGGGAGATACGGTGCTTGTGGTTGGGCAGGGGCCCATTGGCCTGCTCTTTACCATGCTATGCGTGAAACTTGGAGCGCGCGTTATAGGCTCAGATTTAATGCCGTTCCGGCGGCAGAAATCGCTGGAACTTGGCGCCAGTGCAGCGGTGGATCCATCCTCCGGTGGCGGGCGAGCCGATGTTGAGCACGCAATTAAGCAGCTCTCAGAAGGCAGAGGTGCGGATCTTGCCGTAATCGCAGTTCCATCTGCGGCGATTATTGCCGAAACAATGGATTACCTGCGGCCGGGCGGTACCGTATTGCTGTTTGCACATACGCGTTTAGATGACCTTACGCGCGTGGATGCAGGTGCAGTGTGCATGCTGGAAAAGAGCCTTATCGGCTCCTACAGCAGTGATATCGATCTGCAGCAGGAAGCCGCAGACTTAATTTTCTCTCGCCAGATAGATGTGCGCTGTCTGATTTCAGATAGAGTACCACTGGCAGACATTCAGCACGCGATCGACGTTGCGGGACGGCCGCGTGAGAACTCACTCAAGGTGATAGTAATACCTTGATCCGCTGGTTGGCGCTCAGAACATCGAGCTGGCCGATCCTCGAGGAACTATAAAAAGTTCTACGAACACTCGCTGGAGAGCTAATCGATGCGTTATCCGACCGATCCGGTCATACATGTGGATTTTGTGGATGCCTCAAGCGGTGATGTGCTTGCATACACCGAGATAATGGCATCGCAGCTTCCTGAATATTTTGACAGCTCGTCAACAGTTAAGATTGGCGGCATGGCATGGGCCGTACGCAAGGCGGAACCAAACTCTGCCTTCGAATTTCGCCGTACCGGCACGCTTAAGCTGTATGTAGCACGGGCTGCTGCAGGTCCGGAAAGCGCCGCGGATGTTCTTTACTCGGTCCCAACCATCGATCTGTCCGCTCCTGCCGTTGAGCCCGATGAGGCCCACACAGCCAAACACATTCTTCGTATTACTCCGAATGATTGGCGTCAGATTGAATTCGTGGGATTCCGATACGAATTTCGTATTGACCCTGAGTTCGAACCCATCCGCAGCATTAGGCACAGCAGCAGCACCGGCACCGGGTACTCCTCTCAGCACTTGCGCGGCTCCATTCCAGAGCCTCTGGCCGGAACAGTTGTAACGGTGGATGAACTCATCCATGTTTTCGGCCCTGGAACCCGCGTGTACGATGGCCTGGGATATCAGGGCGTTTCTGGCACCGTGTACGGTGGATTCGGAATTCTAACCCCCGCAATGCTGCATATCTATGGCACGCATGATACTAACGGCGTCTCAGTGCTTGGCCTGTATAACGTTGCGCCCGCACAACCAGATGAGGCACTTGCCGCAGCAATTTGGCGGGAAGTGCAGGCACTCAGCGATTTCATGCGCCGAAAGCGATTGTGCCTGGTCAGTTGGTGCGATTGCGCGCGGATGCTGCCCGGCACTCCCGATCTATTTGTATTCTTCGGCCTGTAACTTTAGCCATGTCAGTTAATAACGAAATGATTGCGGCGGTGCTGCATGGCCGGGAGGATGTGCGTATACAGCGTATGCCGATCCCTCAGCCAGGCAATGGTGAGGTACTGGTCCGCATCGATACCGCCTTAACCTGTGGCACAGATGTAAAGGTGTTTCGGCGTGGATACCACGCGGTTATGATTCGCCCGCCCGCAGTGTTCGGACATGAGTTTGCCGGCACCATTGTTGCGATTGGGGATGGCGTTAATGGCTGGAATATTGGCGATCGTGTGGTTGCAGCGAACTCTGCACCATGTGGTGATTGCTATTACTGCGAACGCTCCTGTCCGGAACTGTGTGAAGACCTGCTCTTCCTGAATGGTGCGTATGCAGAGTACATTGTAATCCCCGCCCGCGTGGTCCAAAAAAACCTCTATTCTGTTCCATCCAGTCTCCGGCTTTCCCATGCAGCCCTTGCAGAACCGCTTGCCTGCGTTGTGCGCGGCATGGATGCCTTAATGCATGTAAATGCACGCACCGCAGTTGTGCTGGGGCTTGGCCCCATCGGTCTCTTCTTCGTGCGTATGCTTGTGCTTGCGGGTGTAGAGGTGATAGCCGTAGGCAGGCGCGCCAGCAGGCTTGGTATCGCGCGGGAGCTCGGTGCTGCCATCACGATCGACATCGATACTGTAGCAGACCCCGTGGAAGCGGTGCGATTGGCCACGCCTCGAGGGTATGGTGCCGATCTCGTTGTGGAGGCCGTTGGCAATCCAACTGCCTGGCAGCAGGCCATTTCCATGGCACGCAAGGCTGGTATGGTATCTCTGTTTGGCGGATGCCCCGCCGATACGTCTATAGAGCTCAGCACGCATCGCATCCACTACGATGAAATAAGCCTGACCGGCACATTTCACCATACGCCAGCCGCATTTAGAATGGCGCTGGATCTCCTGATTTCTGGAGATGTGCCCGCCGCGTTATTTATTCAAAAACAGTGTGGACTTATCGATTTGCCAGGCGTGCTGAGAAGCCTGGCTGGCGGCGACCTCGATATCGTTAAGTGCGCTGTAACTCCATAAAAACCATATCTGGGAATCGAACTTAGGGTATATCTACAGGTATACAGTGAAGCCTCTGGCCTTTCACTCCACCCTTCGAAAGTTGGAACTGGTTTGGAATTAACCGCCGAACAGATTGAACATCCGTACCGTGTAACCGGGGATTACACTCCCGAACAGGCACGTGGCTACTGCGAACGTCTGGCAAAAAGCCACTATGAAAACTTCCTTGTTGCCGGAGTTTTCTGCCCAAAGCCTCTGCGTCAGCACTTTTACAATGTGTATGCGTATTGTCGCATCAGCGATGACCTCGGCGATGAAATAGACGACACGCAAAAGTCGCTTATCCTGCTGGATTGGTGGGAACGCGAACTGGATGCCATGTATCGCGGCGAGCCCAAACATCCTGTTTTTGTTGCCCTGCAGGATACGGTCGCTAAATTTGGGATACCGGCAGACCCATTCAGGAACCTGCTTACCGCTTTCCGCCAGGATCAGTCAACGCCTCGCTACCCCACCTTTGAAGATCTGCTGGGGTACTGCGTAAACTCTGCAAACCCTGTTGGCAGGTTGGTACTTTACCTGTGCGGCTACAATGATGACGAGAGGCTCGCGCTATCGGATAAAACCTGCACGGCTCTGCAACTCGCAAACTTCTGGCAGGATGTAATTCGAGATCTGCCAAAAGGGCGCGTGTATATCCCCCTCGAGGACATTCATCGGTTCGGGTATACTGAGGCCGCTCTGCTGGAACGCAAGTTTACGCCAGAATTTGCCGAACTTATGCGCTTTGAAGTGGATAGAACGCGTAGTCTGTTTGCCGAAGGCGCGAAGCTAGGTGAAATGGTAGATCGGCGCGTTCGGTTGGATGTCGAGATGTTCTCCCGTGGTGGGCTGGAAGTGCTTCGGTTGATAGAATCCCAGGGGTACGATGTCCTGACCTCACGGCCCTCAGTGTCAAAGGGCAGGCAGATGCAGATGCTGTTTGGGCGCGTGGCAGCAGGTTTATTTGCGCGCTAATTGCGGCTTCGCCACCGCAAATGTCTGGATTGGAAATCTGATCGCATGTCGTCCTTACAGCAGTCTTATGCTGAGTGTGAGCATGTTGCAAAAACACAGGCTCGCAACTTCTACTACTCCTTTTTAACGCTCCCGCCAGATAAAAAGGCGGCCATGTGCGCCATTTACGCATTCTTCAGGTATTCCGATGATGTATCTGATGAAGCGGCTGAAAATGGAGATAAAGCGGGCAAAATGCGGGCGTGGCGATCTGCACTGGATAGGGCCATGCAGGGCGATTATGGCGATAGCAAAATACTGCCCGCATTTCACGATACGGTTAAGAAGTACGGCATTCCGCAGAACTATTTTTACGAGCTGATTGATGGCACCGAAATGGATCTTACGAAGAACCGTTATGCCACTTTCGAGGAGCTGTACAGGTACTGTTACCTGGTGGCCAGCCTGGTGGGCTTTGTTTGCATCTATGTGTGGGGGTTCGAAAAGGATAATCCACTTTCCATTAAGCACGCCGAAAGCTGTGGCCTGGCATTTCAATTAACAAACATCCTGAGGGATGTTAAAGAGGATGCCGAGCGAGACAGGGTGTACCTTCCGCAAGAAGACCTGGATAAGTTTGGTGTTACCACCGACCAGCTCAAAGCCGGGCAACCCACGGATAACGTGCGTGCACTTATAAAGTTTGAGGTAGACCGTGCGGTGGCATACTACGCCGAGGCTGAAAAGCTGGTTCCGCTGCTCCATGCGCATGGTAGGCCATCTTACGGAATTATGAACAAGATTTACAGGGGCATTCTGGATGACATCGTGAACAAAAACTACGATGTATTTACCAGCAGAGCCCGGGTAAGTACCCCGCGCAAGCTCGCGATACTATCGGGTGCCTGGCTTTCCAGCCGATTTACTAAGGCCTGATGAACCTACGGCCGTGCGCGCCACAGGAGTTATTGCTATCGGCACAGATGCTATTCGAACGGTGCTTGTTATTGGTGGTGGCGTTGCAGGAATAGCAGCCTCCGCAGCCCTGGCAGATGCCGGGATGCAGGTTACTCTGGTAGAGAAGAGGCCGCTTCTTGGTGGGCGGGCTTCTTCTCACAGGCTGGCGGCAACCGGGGAGCTTGTGGATGAGTGCCAGCATGGCACCATGCGTTGCTGCACCAACCTCACCGATCTTCTAACACGCTTCGGCGTCAACGATAAAATCGATTATCACGATGCTATCCATTTTTTGGATTCGGAAGGCAAGCGCAGCGTAATAAAGGGCTGTGGCATGCCAGCTCCGGGCCACACCGGCCTTTCTTTCTTGCTGTTTCGATCGTTGTCTGTAGCAGACAAGCTCTGCATAGCCCGTGCCATGCTTGCCATGGTGATGAGGCCACAAATGCCGGATGCAGATTCCAGGACCATGGCATCCTGGTTTGCCGAGATGAAGCAAACCGAGAGGGCTATAAAGCGCTTCTGGGCACCGGTACTCATCAGCGCCTGTAACGAATCTATAGATCGTATCTCCTGCTTCCACGCATTCAAGATATTTCGAGATGGCTTCTTGATGAACCATGAGGCGTTCCACTTTGGTGTGCCAACGGTCCCTCTGGCAGAGCTCTACCACTCTCCCGCAATCAACTATATCCAGAAACGTGGTGGCGTGGTTCTTCCAAAAACTACGGTGGATCGCGTGTTGGTTTCGGATGAACAACAAGTTTCTGGCATCGTGCTGCAGAATGGCGATGTTCTTAACGCAGATCGGTATGTTTTTGCGCTCCAATCGGATCTGCTGCTAAAGCTCCTGCCTGCGGAGCTAACTTCTGATAGTAGCTTTTGGCAGCCTATTGCGGATATCGAACTTTCCCCAATTGTTGGAATCCACCTGTGGCTGGATAAAGAGATTGATTGCCCGGCGGCCATAGCACTGCTGGATAGAGACACCGAATGGGTGTTCAACAAGAACATTAACTATCGGCTGCCTGCTGGCTCTGGAACGAATCTCAGCGCCCTGATAAGTGCCTCTCAGCGGTTCACAAATACACCGCAAAAAGAGATTCTTGATATGGTAATTAAAGATCTGCGTGCCGCCCTGCCCGCCATGCAGGGTGCTACGGTTGTTCGATCTCAGGTGGTTAAGTGGCCTCGCGCAACCTTCAGCCCTGTGCCAGGCATCGAGAGTGCCAGGCCCGATCAGCGCACGCCGGTGCGCAATCTCTTGCTGGCTGGCGAGTGGACTCAGACTGGCTGGCCGTCAACCATGGAAAGTGCGGTTATAAGCGGTTACCGTGCCGCTGAGTACATACTCGCAGAAGCGGGGCAACCTAAAGCCGTACAGGCAAAAGCGCTGCCTTATGGCGCAGTAGCACGCCTGTTGGATGGTTATCGGCGGAAGTAAATTTGGAATAGTAACCTATTCCTGGTTACTGCGTGCGGAGGTAAGTATGCCGGACGAACAGGGCGTTACCAGACTTTTTCACATCCTGATGCTTATGCAAAACAGAGGCGTTGGCAGGCTAACGCAGGTTGCCATCGCCGAGGCATGCTCAACCTCTATACGCACGATTGCCCGGGATCTAAACCGTTTGCGGGATGCAGGTATTCCGTTCCGGTCCGATAAGGACCAGGGATATGTGCTCGAAGATGGATACCAGCCTATGGAACTCGGCCTCACTCTGAATGAGGTTCTGGCTCTGCTGGCAACCCGGGAGGCCGCCGCCGGTGTGGCTGGCATGCCCTTTTCCAAATCCGCCGAATCCGCATACGAAAAGGTGCAGAACCTGCTGCCACGTAAGTTTCAGGAACTGATGGAGAGCTCGCCAGTAGACCATATAACGGGCGCCTTTAGAGACTATTCGGCTGCGCCCTGGTCGGTTCTGGCAAATGCCTGCGTTAACCAGATTAGTGTTGAAATCGATCACTACAGCATTCAGCGAGATGAACGCGCAACCCGCGTGGTGGATCCCTATCGAATTGTTTGGCTGGGGGCATACTGCCAGCTTATAGCGTTTTGCCACAAAAACCAGGAAGTAAGGCACTTCAGTATGGATTGCATCCATGGTGCAAAGCCCCTTGGGCAGAACTTTCGGCCGCATCCAGAGTTTTCTCTCTCTTCCTACCTCAGCGGAGCCTTCGGCCCCAATGTTGGCGACCCCGTTCAGATAGAAGTTGTCTTCGATAAACAATCTGCGCGGTATGCCCGTAGGCGCAGTTGGCCAGCGGGGTGCACCCTTACCGAAATGCCAAATGGGGAAGCAAAACTCTGCGGGATGGTGCGTGGGCTGAAAGATATTCAGAGAGAACTGCTTTCGTGGGGCAGGCGTGCACGGGTACTGGAGCCACAGGCCCTTAGAGACTCACTTCTTGAGGAAGCCCGGGCAGTTCTCGATCTTTACTCACAAACCTCTTAATTTTTTCTCACGTGGCAGGGCTATGCCATAACGCTGTCATGGCGGATCCGTTACCATGATAGCGCCGTTCGGCCCGGGCGCTTTGCATTGCACTTTGTATGTTTAACTATATTGCTGTATTTGCAGCTTTGGGTCGGCGGCAATTATATATCCACCCACTTCTCGGTTGGAGTGGAACGGTAACTCTCCATGGCCTCCAGCATCTCTGGAATGGTGGTGTGAACCAGCAACAGTGCGCGATGATCGGGACGGATGAATCTCTCTCGCACTCCCTGATCGAGCATGGCTATCAGGGGGGCGAAGTAGCCTTCAATGTTCAGGATTGCACAGGGCTTGCCATGAATGCCAAGCTGCGCCCATGTAATTACCTCAAACAGCTCTTCAAAAGTGCCACACCCGCCTGGCAGCGCAACAAACCCATCTGCCAGCTCTGCCATCATTGCCTTGCGGTCGTGCATGGTCGGCACAACGCGCAGGTCCGATAGCCCCGTATGCGCCACCTCTTTAATCATCAGTGTTTCCGGTATAACGCCGATCACATCGCCGCCGGCGCTGCGTGCACCTTCCGCAACGGCACCCATAACCCCAATCTGTGCTCCGCCATAAACAAGGCCAATTCCGCGCTTTGCCAGCTCTTTCCCAAGCTCAGCAGCAGTTTCCCGGTAGATGGGCCGTGCACCTTTGCTGGATCCGCAATATACACAAATCCGTGCAATTCGTCTGCCACTATTACCAATCGTCATTCTGCCAACCTCATTAGTTACTGCTCCCAAAATTGATCTCACGTACCCGTGCTTTACTGTGCGCGTAAAGCGTAACAAACATGATGCATGCATTGTCTTACAGACATATTTTAACGTACAATGTACGCATTCTCATTCTGTGCTGGCGAATGCCAGCATCTGCACCGTTTTCACCGCATTAGAAGGGCTCCAGCGAATGCGTTTGAGGTTTCATTTGTGTGCGCTGCCGCTTCTCCTGGTCTTTACTGCTCAGGCCACAGCATTTGCGCAGGCTCCCCGGTTGCAGAGCAAGAAGCTGCCTGTTGCCACGCCTGCCATCAGCTATCGAGAACAGGTTGAACCGTACTTAAAGGCCATCTGCTCCTCGTGCCACAGCACCGATAAGCACAACGGCGAGTTTGTGATGGATACTCCCGCCCAGCTGTTTAAAGGGGGCGCAACATCGCATGCCAGAATTATAGTGCCGGGCCACTCCAGCCAGAGCCTTCTTATCAGCTACCTCAAGGGATCTAAGCAGCCTCAGATGCCAATTGGCGGCACTCCGGCAACCGCTACGCAAATCGCTCAGATTGCTGCCTGGATAGATCAGGGTGCCAAAATTGATGTTGTCCGCCCGGTTTTCCCATATGTGCCGGCGGTAAAATCGAAAGTGCCTGCTGTTAAGAACATCCGCTGGGCACGCAATCCAATTGATAACTTTATTCTATCTAAGCTGGAGACAAAGGGCCTGCAGCCCGCACCCGAGGCGGGAAAAGTCACCCTGATGCGCCGGGTGTTTGCAGATCTCGTTGGCGAGCCTCCTACGCCAGAAGAAGCTGCTGCATTTGTTAAAGACACGTCTGCAGATGCCTACGAAAAACTGATAGATCGGTTGCTGGCCGATCCTCGTTATGGCGAGCGCTGGGCAAGGCACTGGTTGGACCTTGTGCGCTACGCCGATACCCATGGGTTTGAAAACGATGGGGCACGCCCCCGCGCATGGCGCTATCGCGACTATGTTATTCGTGCTTTTAATGCAGATAAGCCGTACGATCGGTTCATTAAAGAGCAGATTGCGGGCGATGAACTGTACCCAACCGATGCAGATGCCATAGTGGCAACTGGTTACGCACGCCTCTCACCCTGGGATGAGCTGAGTACTGACCACCCGCAACGCTGGCAGGATTATCTTAATGACGTTACAGATACTACCGGCTCGGTAATGCTGGGCCTTACGGTTGGCTGCGCTAAGTGCCACAGCCATAAGTACGATCGTGTTACCATCAAGGATTACTACAGCCTGCAGTCCTTCTTCATAAGCACTCGCCTTGAGGAATCGCGCCTGCCCGGTACCGACCCCTATGCGGCTAAAACGGAGCCGTGGCACAACCAGATAACCAGGCTTAGTGCGGATCTGAAGGCTATACGTGAGAAGTATCGATCGGCAGCGGAGGAAGAGCGCCGAAAGTCTCTGCGCCCGGGTGAAATGCTGCGTATTGATGATGGGGATATGGATCGAGCTATCGACCGTGCCACCGATGCAAGGCTCCCAGGTGCGGAACAGGATCACAGGCGCAAAGACGAAATTCAGGGCGATATCCGGTCAATTGAAGATAAGCTCAGGCCATTGGAGCCCGTTGCAGAGGTAGTGAAAGAAGGTGGGAAGAGCGCCCCGCCCGCACACATTCTGCTCAGAGGCAACCTGGCCACTCCCGGTGAGGAAGTCCGTCCGTCCTTCATAGAGTCGCTCTGCGCATCTAAAGACCAGGTGGAAGCCATGGTAGTCCCACCGCCAGGAGACCGTAGTACCGGCAGGAGAACTGCGCTCGCTAACTGGATCGCCAACCCTGCCAATCCTATGACTGCTCGCGTAATGGTGAACCGGCTATGGCAGCACCACTTCGGCGCAGGCATAGTGGGCACACCCAGCGATTTTGGCCGGAATGGGGACCACGCCACCCATCCGGAACTGCTGGATTGGTTGGCCGTTAAGTTTACAGAGGATGGCTGGAGCCTGAAGAAGATGCACCGCCTGATGCTAACATCAGCTGCCTACAGGCAATCTACCCAGGTAACTCCGCTAAGCGCAAAGCAGGATCCTCAGAACCACCTGCTTTCTCACATGAACCGCATCCGCCTGGAGGGCGAAGCCCTGCGAGATAGTATTCTTGCAACAAGTGGCCGCCTCAACCCGGAGATGTTTGGCCCGGGTGTGTACCCAAAGGTTAGCGATGAGGTGCTTTCCACGGGCAGCACACACAAGTGGGGCAACTCTGCAGAAGATCAGGGCATGCGCCGAACTATCTACGTGTTCCAGCGCAGATCTCTGGTGCTGCCCATAGTAGAGGCGTTTGATGCCGCAGATATGAACAACACCTGCCCACGGCGTGCTGCCACAACCATTGCTCCTCAGGCGCTTGCGTTGTTCAATGGGGATTTCAGCCGTACCGAGTCGAAGTACATTGCCGCACGGGTTCTCAAGGATGCAGGTGCAGACGTTGAGAAGCAGATAATCCGGGCATACGAACTTACGCTCATCCGCAAACCCAATTCATCGCAACTGGCGTTGGCCAAAGCGTTTTTGCAGAAGCAATCGCAACTGCATGCAGCAGATGGTAACGGAGTTCGAGCAGTTGTGAGCATCAGGCCGGCGGTTTCTGAGGCACAAACGGCTGCCCTCGCAGAACTCTGCCATGTGTTGATCAATACCAACGAGTTTGTGTATCTGGATTAGGCACTACAGCAACAGCACTACCGTTCGGCAGGGATAGTGAGCGCATACGGGGATAGGTTATAAGATGGGCCAGAATTCCAATAAACAGTTTCCAGCACTACCGCATATGCGGAACGCCGCATCTCGTCGCGAATTTTTGGAGCGAGCCGGAGTAGGCTTCGGCAGCCTTGCCCTGCAGTTTATGCTGGCGCAGGAGGCCGAGGCAGATGCGGTGCGTAGTGGCACCAAAAACCTGAACCCTCTGGCGCCGAAACCGCCAATGTTTGCCACAAAGGCCAAGTCGGTCATCTTCCTGTTTATGTACGGTGGACCCAGCCAGGTTGATACATTTGATCCCAAGCCAGAGCTTACGAAGTACGATGGCAAGACGCTGAAAACCGCGCTTGCGAATGTAGGAGAAGTAAAGACGTTTGGCGGCGGCAACAACGCCCCACTAATGCGCAGCCCATTCAAATTCCAGAAATACGGAAAGTCTGGCATCGAAGTGTCGGAGCTGTTTCCGAACCTCGCCACCTGCGTAGACGATATGTGTTTCCTGCGCTCTGTATATGGTGATAGCAACAACCATGCGCCCGCACTTTTCGAAATGAACACGGGCTCTATTTTGCAGGGCTATCCCTCTGTTGGCAGCTGGATTACGTATGGGCTTGGCACCGTGAATCAAGATCTGCCAGCTTATGTTGTTATGACCGACCATAGGGGCGGACCCATTGGCGGCGCGCCAAACTGGTCCAGCGGTTTTATGCCAGCCACCTATCAGGGCACCGTTTTCCGGCCAGAGGGTACTCCTATCCTGGATCTTAGCCCGGGGAAAACAGTCACTGCCGAGGAGCAGCGCACCAGCCTGGATCTGCTGAACAAGCTGAATCAGGAGCACGCCCTCAGCCACCCCGGAGATACCAACCTTGAGGCCCGAATCGCTGCCTATGAACTGGCATACCGTATGCAGGCCCATGCACCGGAAGTGGTGGATATTAAAGGCGAAACAGAGGAAACACGGGGACTGTATGGCCTGGATAACGAGCGTACCGAGAAGTTTGGCCGCAAGTGCCTTCTTGCGCGCAGGCTTGTGGAGCGTGGTGTTAGGTTTGTGCAGGTGTACAGTGGTGGCGGCCATGGCGATGATACATGGGATGCTCATGGCAACATAGTGGGCAACCATGGCAAGCATGCTGGGGATACTGATAAGCCGATTGCTGGCCTGCTGAAAGACCTGAAGCGGCGTGGTTTGCTGGAAAACACGCTCGTGGTGTGGGGCGGCGAATTTGGCCGAATGCCAATTACACAGGGTGGGGCCGGCCGAGATCACAACCCGGGCGTTCAAACCGTTTGGATGGCGGGTGGTGGCGTAAAAGGCGGCACTGTTATTGGCTCTTCGGATGAGGTTGGTTACAAAGCCGGAGAGGATCCGTACCACCTGCGCGATCTGCACGCCACCATACTTCATGCCATGGGCCTCAATCACGAGCGCCTAACCTACCTGTATAACGGGCGCTTCCAGCGGTTAACGGGCACGGCGGGCACGGTAATCAAGAACGCGTTTAGCTAAAAACCGCTCGGGCTTGCGGGGCAGCGGCCTTCAAGTTCGGGTATCATGCAGGCAAGGTTGACGAACTTTCGATCGGACACAACGCCAGTTGTGTCCGTTTCGTTCTCTGCCTACCAACATTTCAGGTTCGCATAGTGCGGACAATCGGGAGCAGTGTTTTGAGTCGTTTATCCACGCGGTTTTCGGAGCTGAAGGCTAAGGGTGAGAAGGCGCTTGTTTGTTTTGTTACAGCAGGCGATCCTTCGGCAGATGTTACGGTAGAGCTGGTAAAAACGCTGGCACGCGCCGGTGCAGATGCCGTTGAAATCGGTATTCCATTCAGCGATCCACTTGCAGATGGCCCCAGCATTCAGGCCGCCTCACAGCGCGCGCTGGAAACTGGGATGACCACCGCCAAAACCCTCGATATCGTTCGCAGGATACGTGCTGAAGTTACCGATCTGCCATTGATCCTGATGACCTATTACAACCCCATCCGGTGTTTTGGCCTGGAAGCCTATGCGAAGGCGGCCGCGGAAGCTGGCGCAGATGCGCACATTGTTACCGACCTTACCCCGGAAGAGTCCGAGGATTGGAAGCGCTACTCCGCGGCTAATGGCCTGGATACCATCTTCCTGGTTGCACCCACCAGTACCGAAGAGCGCATTCGTGTAGTTGCAGAGATATCCTCTGGTTTTGTATATGGCGTATCCCGCACAGGCGTTACCGGTGCGCGGGCCGATGTGCCTGTAGAGCTGCAGGGCATAGTGGATTATATCAAGAGCCACACCGCAGAGCCCGTATGCGTGGGATTTGGCGTCTCCAGCCCAGACCACGTACGCAGCATCTCCGCCTTTGCTGATGGTGTAGTGGTTGGCAGCAGCCTGGTAGACCTCATCCACCGGGAACGTGAGAACCCTAACCTGCAGCAACTGGTTATTGAATATGTAAGTGGATTAAAAGCGGCCACACGCGCCTGAAAAGTAGCCGTGTTATTGTAGTAAAGATAGGTAGGTAAGGGCGCTGCGCGCAATAAAATGCCTCTCTTCAGTTGCGGGAGAGGCTACGTCAGGGGGCGACACGATAGTGTCGGAAATCCGCCGTGGCTCGCGATTAACCCTCACCAAAATTCTGTGTGTGTGTCTGATTTACCATAAGCCGCTTAACTACCGTATAAGCCCTAATTGAGGATTATATGGAGGCTTCATTGCATTGCAATGCCCCATACAGTGAACTTGAGCAGCGGCGCTGCAACCACGCTGACAAATTATCTCCAGATAGCTACCTGTTGGAGCACTTGAAATCAAAGGTTGAGCGTGACTTCATTGCAAGCGGCGGCATCCGTGAAAAGATGCATACGGCCCGAATTGCCGCCCGCAGCCGCCCGGATTAGCGGTGAAGCCAGCGGTCGTATAAGTCGTTATATGTCGTGTAAGTCTTAGCGTCCAATGTTCTCAGAATCGGCGCATGCAGAAGATTGACTCAAGCGGCACACGCAACTATATCACCGATGGCGACGGCTGTGTGAGGATGCTTCGGTTAGCGAGGAAGGCGAGTAGAGTTAGGCCGCTTCGCTCAGTTAGGAAGCCGAAGACACTTCGCTTAGCGAGGAAAGCGAAGATGCCTCGCGACCTCATGCATTCAGCACTGAAAGTGCGTTATACGATAGCGAAGGGCGATAGCCCTGGTAATATCGGGCACAAACCTGCCCCCCCCTGTTGTTGCCGCGCCGCAGGCGCGGCAACAGGATGGAGATTGATTTTTTGAACCTCTAATTTCCAGCCCTATCGGGCTTCGCTGTCGTATACCGCCCCGTTGGGCCTGAAATGCGCGCCTACCGGCTCGGAGTTGGGTATTAAAGATTGGGGACTGGCGCCTGGTGCGCCTGCGGCGAGGTGTTGCACGCTTCGCATGCCGGGCGCTTGCCCGGAATCCAGCGGTTGGGCCGACGCCGAAAGCGGCCTGATGCTCCTTGGCCACAGATATTACGATGCGAGCATAGGGAGGTTTATTTCCAGAGACCCGGCGTATGCTGGCGACTTCCCCCTACCGCTCTTGCCTCGCTTCGCTCGGCGCGGCAGTGAACCCGGTACGCCTACTGTGAGAATAATCCGCTGGATCATCTGGATCCGAGTGGGTTGGATACTGCTAACGTAGGCACAGTTACCAACAATTCGCCCAATATTCAATTTGCGGAAGGAGACTGGAATCCAGATATGCAAGCACGTCCACGTCGTAAAGACGATCCAGCAGTGCCAGGACTCGTCAAGCAACCACCTTACGTGCTCGTACCCAGTAAAGACCCGAGAAACAGGAAATTAATTGTGCCGTTCTACCCGACAAACAGGGACAATAAGAACAATCCGGTTCGTGGGGTTTTTCCCCGTTGCCCCCGGTGCAACGGTTGGCGGTGGTGCCATCGACATCGATGACGGATGGGACAGAAACGTGGGCGCATGGATCAAGAATCCTGGGGCATTAACACCTATTCAGTGGGCATTACTATTTGGCCCATCCGGAACTGTTAATATAGGTATGGTAGTGTATCCTCAATATCCGGACCCATATAATGGCAAAGGCAATTGGGGTCGTGATGGGAAATTTATACCGTCTCAAGGTCCAGAAAGCGGTAAAAGGAATCCAATTATGTCGTTGGATCCAACAAAACTGTAATATAGGCACCGATACAATCACTATTAAGGGGCGACGATAACATAAGGGTGGTGTCGCCCCGGATCCATACTTTTTGGGAGAAGGTCTGCGATATGATGATGCTACGCCGATGCGCAGAGGTTACCAGACTTGGTGGTTTGATACCGTTATCGACCATTATCTTACTTGTTATTTTTGCCTTTCGATCAACTCTGGAAGCATATTTAACACGTGGGGATAATCCGGTATACAAGGCACATCTTAAAGATCAAATCTTGTATGAAGCCCAAAAGCGAGTTAAAGCGCAACCGGACAATGCCCAGGCGCACCTCGCACTTGCGTCGACCCTTCCAACTGAAGTAAACGGTGAATACAACAGGCAAATCGACATCGAGTATCGGGTTGCGCTAAGGTTAGACCCTAACTTACGTGTTGCCAAGGAAGACCTGGCGTGTTTACATCTGTCCTTCAAACTCTATCGCGAAGCTGTCAACGATTATACTGAGCTTTCTAAGATCGACCCGTCGACGTATAACTACATGAGCCTTGCAATGGCCATGAGCGGCCTCGGCAGGCACTCCGAGGCGATTGAATTCATTGGGAAGGCACAGAAGCTGGACAGGGTCTCACCGGAATATTTTGTTTGGATGGCGGATGAATATCACATGGTGAAGCAAGACGATGTAGCGAGACTATTATGGACCAAGGCACTCAGTTTAAGCGGAAGCACCGAAGACTGGCGCTGGCACAGCGATGCCAGAAAGGGGCTTGCGGCATTGGCCAATAAGAAACTCATGCGGAAGTTGGACGAGTCCATTCGCACACAGCAGCGGTAAATGTGCCGTTGCCGGCCGCCTTAGAATAGTTCACTGCTTGCTATTGTCATGGATAGCAAATTGATTATCAACAACACTTTGAACCTGGCTGACACGCACAAGCCCTCATCGGCTCACAAAAACGCTCAACAGCGTAACCGATACCTACTCTTACGATGCCCAGAACAAACTCACGGGCGTAACCGGCAGCGTCACCAAAAGCTACTCGTGTGATAGCAACGGCAGCGGCACCAGCGTAACCGTGGGCAGCGGAATGAGCGCCGTAACCACCAACCTGAGTTACGACTATGAGAGCCGTGTATCCGGCATCACTTACCCATCCAGCGCTACCAATACCTTCCAGTACAACG
>CAIONQ010000107.1 GCA_903859705.1 uncultured Chthonomonas sp. | reverse complement strand
TTATCCGCCACTTGACATTGAACATATTGAAGCGTGACGAAAGCAAGAACGTGAGCGTCCGACGGAAGCGCAAGAGGGCAGCCAGGGAGACGCAATACCGCGAGCTACTCCTGAAAAATTAAGATGCGATTCCCGTGACATGTTGACTGGATGGGAGCGGAGATATTGCAGAGCCATTTTCATTGGCAGTGTGTATCGGCGTTCATGCTCTGGTGGGCGCTATCCAAAGCAGCGCGGCACTCAATCATAAGATCCATTGTATTCAAATCTGTGATTAACGGATCCAATGTCTCAACTGCCAACAGCAAATCAAACGGAAACCTGGCCATAGCACCCGGCAGGACATCTGCACACATCCGGGATCTCAGAACTCTGTATGCAGCTATCATTGATCGGCGTAGAATAACATATCGCTGTTCAAATCTTTCTCCCCCGGCGTTTTGTGCGGCGAGGCACAAAAGGTCTACCAGGTTTTCGTAGAGGCTATCGAAGTTGCGCAGGATTACCTGCCTGCGCGCATGGATACGATGCCCACGTACAGCACGATCCCGAGACCGGGCAGTGCGGAAAGAGTATATATCAACTGCACGATGCCGATCAAATTTCCCGATAACGATTTTACTTCGCCAACTCATTAAATTACTGGTGCTGCAGGCGTAACGGGCCAGCTCAGCGTATGGTGGCAGAGCTGGCCCGCCGCTAAAGGGCACCATGAATAGAGTTGGCTCCGAAAGTACTACGGTAATTGTCATCGCAGCCTGATTCCGAAATTAAAGTGCGGAATAGGGCACTCCAGAACTTACTACGCCCCGGCCAATAGGATCTCTATCCCTGCAACTTATTGACATAGTTTATCCGCAGGTCACTCAGTCGGCGCTGCATGTCCTTGAGTAATGCGTCGTCCAGCGTGCTCTCGATTCGTGCCATGAAAAACTGAACTGCATCAATAGCAGCTTTTGCTTCAACCAGGTCTTGCTCGGTTTCCCCAGTTTTTGGGTTCGCCACAAACCCCATCGCAGCCCAAGCATACTGATCGAATATCGGTACGAGGTGCTTCATGAGTTCAAAGCAATCGGTTTGCACAGCCGCCATATTCAATAAGAAGTCTGGCCCTGGCAAACCGCCCGGAGATGGGCCATCTTCAACATCATAATTGGTGGGTGTCTCTTCCGCTACATCCGGTGCGACTGTAGTATCATCGGCTTTTGGTTCGTATCCATCTTCAATATCCGCGCTCATGATCGTTTCCCCTTTCAGAAATATATTGTGGAATCTCTCTATCCATTTCAGCCTGCAAGCCGAATTACTATCCAGGCGGCCAGTTCAGAAATCTGCCGCCAAGTAGGTGAACATGCAAATGCGATATGGTCTGGCCACCGTTGGCCCTGCAGTTAATCACAGAGCGAAACCCCTCAGCATCCACACCCAGTTTTACTGCGGTTTCTTGTACAAACGCCAATAACCCCGCAAATAGTTGTGGATCTTCTACATCCATGATCGTATCACGGTGTATACGCGGTATCACAACTACATGCACGGGTGCCTGCGGGACTATGTCTCGAAACGCAAGAAAATCTTCGGAAGCATGCACTGCCTCTGTGGGGATTTCGCCCACTGCAATTTTGCAGAATATGCAGTTACTTACTGCCATCGGTTATTTCGCTCCCTTAAGCTACGGGCCCTGCCAAATGGTCCGGCGACATAGCAGAAGCTGATATCGCCGGACCCATAATTGACACAACCTGATTTTGCGCTGGTTTCAGCGATTATTACTCTGTCCAGTCAGCTATGTACAGGTTCGTTTCATGCGGCTCTTTGCCGTTACGATTCGAGGCCCACACAATCTTTTTGCCATCCGGGCTGAAGTTAGGAAAACCATCAAATTGATCGCCGTAAGTCAGGCGCTCCAGGCCAGTGCCATCAAGATTGATTCGATAAACCTCAAACTTGCGTCGCTGGGGATCCGAGCGGTTGGATGAGAACAACAGTGCTTTACCATCATGCGTCCACGAAGGTGCAAAGCTGGCAATGTTGTCCTTCCTGTCGTTGGTAATCATGTGCTGATCTGAACCATCGGCATTCATCACGTAAATATCGAGGGTAGTCGGCCGGATTAAATGCTGTGCAAGCAGAGACTTGTAATCTGAGATCTCTGTTGCTGTCTCGGGGTGGTAGGCACGGTAGCAAATCTTAGTTCCATCAGGAGACCACCACGGCCCGCCATCGTAACCTAGCTTGTTGGTCAACTGCTTTACATGGGTACCATCGATATTCATCGTATAAATATCAAGGTCGCCGCCACGATCGCTCGTGAACACAATCTTCTTACCGTCAGGAGAGACTACCGACTCAGCGTTGTAACCAGAGGGCTCGCCCTTTTTTAACTTCTTAGGATAAAGCAAACGCAGGTCTGTGCCATCGGCTTTCGCTGTCCAGATGCTGTACGTGTTGTATACCGGCCACACGTAACCATGAGAGTAATCAGGCTTGGGAGGCGGAGCAGGATCGGCGCCATGCGTAGAGGAAAATAGAACGCGGCGGTTTTTATCGTAGAACCAACCACAAGTGGTGCGGCCGGTTCCAGAGGAAACACGCTTCAGATCCGTACCATCCACATTGATAACGTATTGTTGATCACAGGGATAGTTATCACGAACACCCTGAAATGTAAGACGTTTGCCATCGGTGCTGAAGTATGCTTCCGCATTTTGCCCACCGTGCGTCAGTTGTTTAACGTTTTTGAAGTGAACTTCCCGAGGATCGGTAACAGACGCAAGCTGCTTTCCATGGTGACCAGAAAGGGCGTTAACCGCTGCAGCACCGGCTGCAAGCAGGATGGGGGCAGCCAAGAGGCCCACCATTTTGGGAGTACGATATGTTGCCATGGCTGTAAACGTGTACCTCACAGGAGTTAAGTTGTATAAATGCAAGATTTGGGGATGTGCTTGAAGGCCGTTTGGTCGGCCTTCGTCACGAATAATTTGGATGGGCCCAGCAGGATTCGAACCTGCAACCAACCAGTTATGAGCCGGGCGCTCTGCCGCTGAGCTATGGGCCCTCATACCTGCGTGCGTAGTGTACCTGTGGCCTGCACCATTGTCAAGAATTTTGAGGTAATGAGCATACTACAAATCTATTCCATTTCGAGCGAAACGGAGTCACAATCCCATACGTCTTGATTGGCAGTGGCGCGGTCAAAAGTTCCGCTGCATCGCACCTAAGAGCATTGTGTGTGCCGTGTGTTATACTCTTGATGGCAGCGAGGTGTGCGCACTATGTTGCAGCCCCTTTACGCCCGGAGGAAGCAGTTTTATGAGAATAGATTTTAGTGCTGGAGAGCCCGTAGTTCAGGAAAGAGGCTCCGAGCCGAATTACAACCTTCGTCTCAGGTTAATTATCCTCGCAGTAGTTCTGTTTGTTTGCTTCATTCTTTACCATGACGGTGTGCCGATCTATACGGATTACCTCTGGTTTGGAGAAGTTGGATACCGAGGTGTATTTTCAACTATTATCCAGGCTAAGGTAACCTTATTCGTAACCGCCGCACTGGCCTTCTTTGCAATTTTTTATGGCAACATCGCAATTGCCCGCAAAATATCGCACCACCCCGGCAAACCTGCGCATACTGCAGTAAATCAACAGATGCCAGAAGTTATCGAATTTGTAGATCGCTGGCTCGGTAAGGGCATTGTGCTACTGGCTGCATTCTTCAGCCTGTGGGCCGGCAGGGCAGCTTCTGTTTCCTGGCAAGATTGGTTGAACTACCTCCACGGTAGACAGTTTAATGTTACGGATCCGGTTTTTGGCAACGATGTATCGTTTTATGTTTTTCGCCTGCCTTTCTTAACAACAATTTATGAGTTTGCACTGGCCTACCTACTGCTTAGTGCCATTGCCGCAATCATCGTGCATGTTCTAAATCGTGCCATAGAATCCTGGGCTGGCCTGCCAGATATTCCTCCTGCTGTTCGGGGACATATTCTGGCAATGATTGCTGCCCTTGGCCTCATCGTTGCCGCCGGCACTCGGCTCAGTGCATACGATCTGCTGCTAAGTGAACACGGCGTATTTACCGGCGCCAGTTATACCGATGTTCATTACCGCCTGTTTGCTCTCAATGCAGCAGCCCTGATACTTGTGGCTGCTTCCGCAATGACATTGGTTTCTATTAAGACTGGGAAAGATTTTCGATGGCCGGTGCTCGGTGTTGTGGGCTATGTGGGCTGCACGGTACTACTTGGCGGCATCGTTCCGGGAGTAGCAGAAAAGGTTCAAGTAGAACCAAATCAGTTGGCGTTGGAAAAGCCATACATCGAGAGAAACATAGCGTTCACTCGCAAAGGCTTCGGGCTGGAACATGTGAAAGAGGTTGGGGGCTTCCCCGCAGACCAGAGCCTCACCATGAAGAAAGTCAACGCAAACAGGCTGACAATGGAGAACGTTCGCCTCTGGGACTATGATTATCTGGGCAAAGTTTATAGCCAATCACAAACAATTAAGCCCTACTATAAGTTCCTAAAAACCACTGCCGAAGGCGGCAAAGTCTTCGATATTGATATCGATAGGTATCCTATTAACGGCAAGATGCGCCAGGTTATGCTGGCAGCCCGCGAACTTGATGTTGATAGCCTTCCGCCCTCAGCTAAAACATGGCAAAACCAGAAGCTTGCGTACACCCACGGGTATGGGGTGGTAATGAGCCCGGTAAACCGAATTGTGGAAGGCGCTCCAGATTACTTTCTGTCTGGCCTGCCAGTTACGAATTCGGCCGAAGCATCAAGTGTAAAGGTTTCACAGCCGGATATCTACTACGGCCAGCTTTCAGACGACCCGGTATTTGTGGATACTGCCCAGCAGGAGTTTGATTACCCATCTACAGAAACCGCTGCAACCGGCGGCAAGCAGGATCACTACAGCAGCTACACGGGCAAGGGCGGTATCAGAATCGGCGACTCGCCTCTGGCGCGCCTTGCGTTCAGTTTGCATCTCTCCGACCCGCTGATGCTCCTGCAAAACGGATTCAAGCCTCAAACCCGCATTCTTTATCGCAGAGAAATCCGCGGACGCTTGCAAACAATCGCTCCCTTCCTTCAGCAGGATAGGGATCCCTATATGGTTGTTCAGCCAGATTCTGGGCGGCTAGTATGGGTGATTGATTGCTACACTATCTCGGATAAGTTCCCATACTCTACAGCGCAAGAGATGACAGTAAACCCCGTTAACTATCTCACGCCAAACTATATCCGCAATAGCATAAAAGCTACCGTGGATGCATACGATGGAACAGTTAATCTCTACTTGATGGATACGTCGGACCCTATGGCGCGCACCTATGCCGATATCTATCCTGGCTTGCTTAAACCTGCAAGTGAGC
Organism: uncultured Chthonomonas sp.; assembly: GCA_903859705.1. GTDB lineage: Bacteria > Armatimonadota > Chthonomonadetes > Chthonomonadales > Chthonomonadaceae > CAIXIX01. The sequence continues at coordinate 127,398 of CAIONQ010000107.1, read as the reverse complement.
TCCCAACCTCACTTAAAACACACCTGCGATACCCTGAGGATCTCTTCCACCTGCAGCGGGCTGTCTACGCCATGTACCATGTCGATGACCCGCGTGTTTACTATCAGAAGGAAGACGCGTGGGCTATTCCGCTGGATCCAAACTCTGGAGATCAGGCAACCGGGCAGGCTCCTGTTCGGCGTATGGAACCGTACTATGTGATTATGAAGCTGCCAGGGCTTAAAGCCACAGATACGGCTGATGCAGCTCAATCTGATGAAGAATTTGTGCTCATGAGTCCGCTCGCACCTGTTAATAGAGAAGGCCAGAACATTCTGGGGTGGATGTGCGCCAGGTGCGATCAAGAGCATTATGGTGAGCTTGTTCTATACCGCTTTCCACAAAGTGTTTCGGTAGCTGGCCCAAGCCAAATCGCGCAATATATTAATAGCGATAGGGTAATATCACCCCAGCTAACGCTGTTGCGCTCCGGCGGTTCTACGGCGTCGCTTGGCAACTTGCTGGTTATCCCGGTTGATACGTCACTGCTGTACATTGCGCCTCTCTACGTAGAAGCAACTAGTTCGGCGACTAAGCTGCCGCAGCTACAAAAGGTGATCGTAGCATTTGGCCAGAAAGTTGCAATGGAAGATACGCTTGAAAAGGCCCTTGCAAGCGTGTTTGGACAGGCTGCAACCGTTAGTGATGATGGCTCCACCGTAACGCAACCATCCGGGTTGGCACCCAATTCCTCAACAGGCACTTTACCGGTGCTCATCCAGCGCGCTAGCGATCAATATGATCGGGCTTCAGCAGCGCTGAAAAAAGGTGATTTCGCAGCGTACGGCAAAATCATTCAGGAAATGGGAGCGACACTTAAGGAACTTAAGAGCAAATCAGGCACACCGGCACCTTCGGTACAACCTGCACCCGCAAAACCCTGAATTCGTAGTTAGATACTGTTCGGCATGATAGGGAAAGACTGCCAGTAATGATATTCAGCCTTCCGCCGGATCACCGTGCTGCCATCCAGGACCCATGCACATGGGCTGATAATCCGTTTATTAAACGGGAAGCGCGCAGAGATAGAAAGCGCCGCCAGTTACCCAAAACCCTTTTGTGGATGGCGGTGCTGATGATGGTGATGGGTGGAGGGCTGTTTTATGGCCTTGATACAGCCCTAAAACAGTTCCACACAGTACCGTGGTGGCTGGGCGGTGATCCACTGCTGGCACTCTTCATCATTGTATCTGGCCTTCACATCTGGTTCATCACCTTCACCGCACAACGTGGCACATTACTATTGTTTGCTCAGGAGGCAAATGCAAGCACACTAATGCACCTGATGATGGTGCCGGCTACCCGTTTCCAAATTGTGCTGCAAACCGCGGTGTATCCATGGCTATCTGCCATGCGCATTGCCTTACTTTTGCTTCCGTTCTACGTGTTCATGGTCGCACTTGAACGGGTTACCTGGACCGAGCTGTTCTGCCTTTACCTCTTCTTTGCTGGTACAGCTGTCTCGTTTCCTGTACTTAGAAAGCCTGGAGTTGGCGATAGCGCACCAACGCTGCCAACTCAGCAGCCCAAACTTCAGAATACTACTGCCTCTGCTTTTTCTGGTACGGAAGCTCAAAACGCCCGCGCAAACCAGAATGCACAAACAGGCAGTGGTGGCTGGAGCATGATGGCATTTTTCATGCCCATGACAATTGCCATGTTTGGCTTCGCAATGGGCCGCGGTGCAGCTGGCATGCACGCAATACTTGGGCCGTATTTCCCGGATAGTATTCTATCGCTAATGCCCGCCTCGATGATTGCCTGGCCCTTCCTCATCGCCAGAAGCATGACCACTCCGTTTGCATGGTTCGGCCTCCACATATGGCCCATTGTGTTCTGTGTTCCGCTTACAGTACTACAGCGCTACCTCTCCGCTGTTCGCACCGCAGAATTCCTGCAGGTAGGTACATACCGAGACCTTGCAGGGCTCCCAACATATGTCATGCGCCGAAAGGCTGAGGCCTTCTATAGATCGGCTGTTTCTATCGCGTTAATCGGTTACGCATGGAAGTGGATGGTAACCAATGGGAGCATAATATTGCTTCCTGCTTCTAAAATCAGGTCTTCGCCCGGCCTTCCAACGTTCCTCTATATCCTGATGTGTCTTGCTGGCCTAACAGTTCTGAACCGTGCAAGCGAAGCAGTTACCTGGATAAGAGCAGATCATGTGCGTAAAACACGCCTCGCGCAGCGCGCAATCAAACCTCTGCGGATCCTGTGGTACTGCTGCATGCCGGCAATTGGTGCTTTCGGAACATTTGCTCTCTGCAGCGTTCTGTCGGGCCTCAATCCATTCCGGTCCGATTGTGTGGCGGTATTAGTGCCGATGATCTGCATGATGGCTGCAGGTGGCTTGATCAGCTTTGGCGTCGATGCTGCTATGGGTACCTTTTCTGCAATCCCGCGTCTCCTTCTGATGATTGCATCCGTTGGCGCATGGAACAGCTACCATATTGAAGCAGCACGCTGGCTCGGACTCCTGAGCCCCACTCTGGGTTTTGCATCGCTTTCGCAGTATGCTCAATCCGGCCTCAAAGGATTCTACGGCACTTTTACGTGGGTTCACTTTGCCAGCGCATTGCTAGGGCTGGGTGTACTTCTTTCCACAATCGGTCTTCTTCGCCTCCGCGCACTTATGGGTAAAGAGATTGAGGGCGGGGAAGATGCTATTCTCGATCCAACAATATATGGCTCTGAAGTATTCCGAGATGAAGCGGCAATCGCCCTCGATGCAACAGCAAAAGAAGACACGCCGCTCGCACTCGCCATAATTAAAGTTGTTCAGAAATCGTGCGATAACGCTGTGGCTGTGAAAGAGCTCAGAGCCCGCCTCCGAGGCAGAATGGGCAGTAACGGCATCAGAAACCTTCTGGTGCTCATGGCGGTCCTCACTGTTGGCCTGTTTCAGCTGCCGGCATTTCCAGAAACTATCGGTGGCTATTTTGCTTCTGCACTTTACGGCACCATAGTCAACCCCGGTATTCAGATCATTTCAGAAATCACAGTATGCTGGTACATGGTGCTGGTGGGCATATGTGCTTTTGCTGGCTTTGGTGCTACCAGGCTGTTTACGGTGGAACGAGAGAAATCTACGCTCGGCTTTATCTTGCTCACTCCAATGACTGTGGGCTCGATAGTGCGCGGCAAGTTCTCAGGTTTTATACTTGCTACTGTTGCTTCCATCCTGGTGTTGTTTGTTTGGACATTCATCCTTTCACTCTGCATCATCCCGGGAGCAGGCTTTCTGGCACTCCTGGTTTGGCTGGCAATCAGCGCTGGCAGCATTCTGCTTTTCTGTGCAGTTACCAGTGCCTGCCTCAGTTTTGGAGCCCTGATTTCCAAGTTCACCATCAATCCAGGCGTGTGGCGCTTCTCATTTGCTATAGGTATTCAAATCTTTATCCAGTCACTGCGATTCATAATTCCGTGGCTTAACACCTTCTTTATTGATCTGGGTATTACGCCAAGAGATGGCCTGATCATTTTCACGTCCGTTAGTATCGCCACCATACTCCTTGCCTACATAGCATCGGTCTGGTCTATTGGCCGCTTCCGCAAAGGCGATCTAAAGTTTGCAGAAAGCCGCAAGGAGAATTAGGCAGCCAATGGCACCGTATACTCCTGCAGCCCTTACACCCGGGCAAGCCGCACGGCAAATTCCTGTAGAAAGCACACAGGTTCGCGCAGGCGGCCGAACCTGGAATCTCCTTGCTGTAGACAATCAAGATGCACTTATTGATGCAGTAGAGGATCTAGAGCACATGCCCTATGGCTTCCTTTTATGGGAATCTGCCATAGGGATGGCGCGATTCATCATGGACAATCCACACCTGGTTAATGGCAAATCAACTCTCGAAATTGGATGTGGAGTGGGGCTCTCAGGCATTATCGCGGCAGTGTGCGGTGCACAGGTCGATCAAACTGATCATCAACCCGGTGTTTTGGAGCTTGCTCGCAAAAATGCAGCCGCCAACGGCGTAACAAATATTCGGCAGTTTATTGCCGATTGGAGAGATTGGAACGTAAGAGAGCGATATGATGTTGTTATCGGCGCCGATGTGATGTATGAGCGTGCCATGCACTACCATCTGGAAAAACTCTTCAGGCAAACAGTAAAACCGGGCGGAACCCTTATTCTATCGGATCCCGGGCGGCCGCAATCTATGGAACTCCTATCCCGTATGGAGAAAACAGGTTGGTGCATTCAAACCGATTTTTTGCCAGTTACCCTGCAGGGTGGGGATGCCATTAAAGCTCAACCAACACAGGACGCAAAAAATGACGGCACGCGCGAAGTCCAGGTGGTTATCGCGCGCGCCGTATTGCTTCCATAAACCAGAAAACCTTCGGGCTTATATCTCCATTATTATTGGGATAACAACCGGGCGCCTGCCCGTGCGCTTGCGCAGGTATCGGCTTACCGTATCATGTACTGTTACGCGCACGGTATCAAGATCAGAGCCTTCCGTGAGGTTCAGTTCCTCAAGAGCCTCCACCACGCGCTCCTCAGCAATGTCAAACATCTCCTGGCTATCTTCCGGCTGCAGGAACCCGCGCGACATCAGATCTGGGCCAGATAGTATCTCACCATTCGATCTATCCATAGAAACCGTTACAATCACGGTTCCATCCTGCGATAGGTGCCGCCTATCGCGCAATACCACGTCGCTCACACCGCCTACAGATATGCCATCCACCAGAACACTGCCGTGCGGTATGGCCTCTTTGCCATGCGTTACACCGTTTTCATCCAGCTCAAGGTACTGACCTGTTTCAAATATAAGCACCTGATCTTCCGGATATCCCATCTCCATAGCCATCCGCTTGTAAGCATTGTAATGCCGTGGCTCACCATGGTAAGGGGCAACAAACTCAGGGCTGGTTAGGTTTATCAGCATCTTCAACTCTTCCTGATATCCATGGCCAGATACGTGCACATTGGTTATTGCATCGTAGATGACAGTGGCACCAAGTCGAAAGATGCGGTTAACAACGCGCCAAACCATATCCTCGTTACCAGGGATTGGTGTGGAGGAGAGTATAACCGTATCTGATGGCCGAATTTGGATTTTGGAATTCTCATCCCGGCTCATGCGTGTAAGGCCGGCCAGCGGCTCACCCTGGCTACCGGTGGTAAGTATTGCAATCTCCTTGTCAGGATATTTGCTTATATCTTCCACTTTCACCAGCTGACTATCGGATATCTTCAGCTGACCCAGCGAACGTGCCGTGGTGATATTCTGGCTCATACTTCGGCCGAAAATTGCTACTTTACGGTTGTTACGTGTTGCGACATCAATAACCGTTTGAGCCCGGTGCAGGTTGCTTCCGAATGTGGCAACAATCACACGCCCTTCTGATTCCCGCATAAACCTGTCGAAAACTGGCACGAGGTTTCGTTCAGACGGGCACCAGCCTTTCTTCTCAACGTTTACGGTGTCTGAAATCAGCAGACGTACGCCTTCGTCGCCAATCTGTGCAAATCGTGGCGCATCAAACAGGCGGCCATCTATGGGGGTCTGGTCTATCTTGAAGTCGGAAGAATGAACCACAATGCCAACGGGAGATCGAATAATAAGGCTGGCCGCATCTGGCAAAGAGTGCGTAACGTGCACGGCCTCTACACTCAAATCTCCAAGAACAACCGGTTCATTTTCTGGATAAACATTAAACTCGGTGCTGGCCGCAAGGCCATGCTCTCCAAGTTTCTCGCGCACCATTCCCAGTGTAAGCGCCGTGCCATAAAGCGGCACATGCAGTTGCTTCAATACAAAGGGTAGCGCTCCAATATGGTCTTCGTGGCCATGGGTAAGGCAGATCGCCTTGACGCACTCACGGTGCTCCAGAAGATACGTGATATCTGGAATAATGAGATCTACGCCGGGCTGCTCCTCGTTGGCAAATGCAACCCCGCAATCCACTACCACAATAGTATCTTCATAGTGGAAAGCAAGCATGTTCTTGCCAATATCTCCACTGCCGCCAAGGGATATAATCTTCAGTTTAGAATTCAATGCATTCCTCAGAGAAAACAAAATGGCCTCACCTTAGAAGTGTGTTTCAGATGAGGCCGTAGAAAGTGCCTGCCAACCGCTATCATATCGGTTTGGCGCACACAGGGTGCACCCGACACTGCCAATCTGTGCCAGTTGCATGTTGCAGATAACCTATTCGGAAATTAAACCATACGCAACAAGCGCTTTCCGAACAATTTCACTCTCGGCACTGTTTGCTTCCACCAGTGGCAGCCGCAGCCCGCCAACCGGCACGCCCAGCAGGTTCATTCCTGCCTTCACAGGGGCAGGGCTGGGGGTAGATGGCTGGAAGCATGCCTTCACAATCGGCAGCATTTTTGCATTCAGCTTTGCGGCCTCTTCCAGGGCGCCATTAGCGAAGCTAACATGCATCTGCTTCATATCTTTGCCCACAAGGTGAGCGCTCACACTAACAACTCCTACGCCTCCCACTGCCAGCATTGGCAATGCAAGGCCATCATCTCCGCTGTAAATATTAAACCCTGGCCGCGCATTTGCATATATCTCTGCAGCCTGCACCAGGTTACCGCTTGCCTCTTTCACTGCAACTATATTATCTGCAGCGTATGATAAGCGTACCGTGGTTGCCGCATCCATATTCTGCGCGGTTCGCCCCGGCACGTTGTACAGCATGCACTTCAGGCCCGGTACTGCTTGAGCAATCGCAATGAAGTGCTGATAAAGCCCCTCCTGAGATGGTTTGTTATACGGCGGAACAACCAACAGCGCGCCATCCACGCCTATCTCAGCAGCTTCAAGCGTTATCGCTATGCTTGCAGCTGTGTCGTTGCCACCGGTGCCAGCTATAACAGGTCCACGGCCCGCAACAATATCTTTCACAAGTTTAAACAGATGCAGCTTTTCCGCATGGCTCAGTGTTGGGCTTTCACCCGTGGTCCCACAAACAACAATCCCATCGGACCCATTTGCCAGCAGATGCTCAACAACGCCCGCAACACCGGCGTCATCTATATTGCCTGCTGCATCAAATGGGGTCACCATTGCGGTCAGCACCTGTCCAAACAGCGGCTCGGTCATCATCAATCCTTCCGTAATTGGTACACGTACAGGCTGGCCCCACGCGGCTACTGCCGGGAGCTCAGGCCTGCTGAATTCTTACCCACTCTTCTGCGATCTGCATGCCGTTTAGTGCTGCGCCCTTAAGTATCTGGTCGCCACACACAAACAGGTCAACAGCATCGTCGTTCGAAAGGTCATACCGCAACCTGCCCACCAGCACATCGTCCTTACCGCTGGCCTCCAGCGGCATAGGGAAGTGGTTGTTCTCGGCATCGTCCTGTATGGTAACGCCCGGGAACGCAGCAAGCGCAGCACGCATCGCATCCAGATCTGGGCGTTGGCCTGCCTCAAACTCCACATTTATGCTAATTGAGTGCGCTCGCAAAACAGGCACACGTACACAGGTTGCTGAAATACGCAGAGATGGGTCATGTAGAATCTTTCGCGATTCATTGATCATCTTGCGCTCTTCTTCGTTGTACCCGGTGGAATCTATCTTCGTGTTGTGTGAAAACAGATTGAAAGCAATTGGGTGGGGGAAGATGCTCGGCGCCGCAGTTCCGCCATTCACCACTGTTCGCGTCTGCTCCAACAGCTCTTCCATAGCCTGTGCACCGGCACCGCTGGCAGCCTGGTAAGTAGAGGTAACAATGCGGCGAACCGGCGCAAGCTGCCGCAAAGGCTCAACTGCCATCAGCATGATAATCGTCGAGCAGTTCGGGTTCGCGACTATTCCCTTCGATGCGCTAATATCGCCTGGATTTATCTCCGGCACCACCAGCGGCACTTCCGGGTCCATGCGGAATGCAGATGAGTTATCTATAACGATCGCTCCTGCGTTCACCGCAGCTGCCGCAAACTCTTTACTGCGCGAGCCACCAGCACTGAAGAATGCGATATCGATGCCTTTAAACGAGTCTTCGGTGAGTACTTCAACGGTGAGCTCTTTGCCTTTGAACTCGATCTTTTTACCCGCTGAGCGCTCGGATGCCAGGAGCCTCAGCTCTTTCAGAGGGAAGTTGCGCTCTTCCAGCAACTTTATAAAATCGGTTCCAACGGCGCCTGTGGCGCCTGCAATTGCCACGTTGTAAAGTGTCATGATTTGAAATACTTTCGTAGTTGTCTTTTTTGCCGGGTCTCCACGGCACTCAAGGGCAATGGACAGTGCCATCAGCCCTTAGCGCAGTTCCTCGATAATTGCCATCAGGATGGGTACCAGCTGTTTCTTTCGGGAAACCATCTCGCCCAGGTCAAACAATCCGTCTGCCAGACGTGTAAACGGCAGTGCGGTCACTATCCATTGCTCAGCATCGCATAGCATGTGGCTGGTTCCAGTTACTACATCGGTAACCATCAGGCCAATAAACGTCAATGCCTCGCGAACTCTGCGCTCTTGAAGTGCCTCAAGCAGCTCTTTACGCCGCTCAGGCAACTCCTGCAAGCCGGTTACTTCTACCTGGCCAATGCTCAACACCTGGCCATTGTGCTCGTACGTCTTGCGGTCGGTATCCATAATATCGCCCGCACTGCGCGCACCAAGCCCGGGCTGGGCCCGAAGTAACTGATGCCCATACTCTTCGCTTTGAACACCCGCAAGCTCAGACAGCCAAACTGCAGCTTTCTTGTCGCGGTCTGTAGTGGTTGGAGATAAGAATACAAGTGTGTCTGAAAGAATACCGCTCAGCAGCATACCCGCAATTCCGGCCGGCGGGCGTAGGTCATGTGCGCGGCAGCGTTCAGCAACCAGCGTAGATGTGCTGCCTACCGGGTCTACAACAAATGGAATGGGGGATGCCGTTGAGGCGTTGTTCAGACGGTGATGATCCAGCACACCAACAATCTCAGCCTCATCAGCATCATGCACTGCCTGAGAAAGCTCATTGTGGTCCACCAGTATCAGCTTGGCACGGGGCGGATCCAGTATGCGCCGGCGTGTTGCAACACCTACATACTCGCCGTTCTCGTCCACAATCAAAAAGTCGTCTGTCTCGCTTCTGAGCAGGCCGCTTCTGTGATCCTGAATTCTATCTCGATGATCCAGTGCCGGGAAGTTCTCAACTATCTGCTTGCAAGGCTGCGCGAGCATCGCAGTAAAGTTCATCGGGGCGTTGTAAGCACGGGCAAGCGCCAGCGCAGTAACAATTCCCACCGGGCGGCCGTTGTCGTCTACAACGGGCACAACACGGTCTCCTTCAGCCACGCGAGCCATGGCGGCGGGCAATGGATCCGATGGCCGTACAAACGGCTGCATCGTGGCCACATGCCCAAACGTGGGCGCAACGCCAGTTAACAGAAAAGGGGAGGTTTGTTCAAACCGTTTCAGGGCGAATATCGCCTGCTCGCCCGGTTGTCCCGCACGGGCTGCCATTACTGATTCGTTGCCAGTGGATTTCAGAAACCAGGCATAGCCCAGTGCTGAAGCCACAGAGTCGGTGTCCGGGCGCTGATGCCCAATCACATAAATTTTTGACGGATCCCATCGATCCGAGCGTTCTTTGATCTGATACATAATTTAATTATACCCGTCGGAGGGGGCCGGAGCGCATGTCATATACGCAGGTGAGATGCCAGCTCTGCCGGTTCGAGCTGCAAACCGAGTGCTTGCATACGGCGCTAAGCAGCGCCCGCATCCGGTTCGTTTAGCAAGTATCGAGGCTGTTAGGGCCTAATCCATCACTTTTTCAAGGCCAATCACAAGGCCTGTTAAACCGCGAACCTTGCGTGCTGCAAGAACCACGCCCGGCATAAACGATTTTCTATCGATGGAGTCGTGGCGAATAGTTAGCGCCTGGCCCGGACCACCGAATATCACTTCCTGATGTGCCACAAATCCCTGAAGGCGTACGCTGTGCACCGGCACGTCTCCCGTGTTCTCAGCGCGAGCACCCAGCGCTCCCACAGCCTTCTCTATTCGCCCGGCAGGCACCGGAGTTGGGCTAACCCCGGCAGCGCGCCGGGCTTCACCAATGCGTTGCGCGGTTAATAGCGCTGTACCAGAGGGAGAATCCAGTTTCTTATCATGGTGCAGTTCTATAATCTCTACGTCTGGCATATATTTCGCTGCTGCCGCAGCAAACCGCATCATTAGCACTGCGCCAATTGCAAAGTTTGGCGCTATAAACACTGGGGTAGATGTACTGGCAGATAGCTGTTCAAGCTCCGCAAAGTCTGCGGGGTTAAGGCCTGTAGTTCCAACCACGGGTGCGGTTCCATGCCCAAGCGCCGTCCGCAGGTTGCCCATCAGCCCCTCTGGCAGCGTAAAGTCAACCATCACATCCGGCTTTGTGCGTGAAAGTGCCTCATCAAGGTTGCTCTCAACCGCAACTCCAGCATTTCCGCAGCCCACAAGTTCACCGGCATCGGTGCCGATGCACCCACGGTCTATTGCCGCAACAAGTTCCAGGCCCTCGGCCTCGATCACTGCACGCACAACCTCGCGGCCCATTCTGCCCGCCGCGCCGGTTACCGCCACCTTAATATCACCCATATCAGGTCTCCCACTTAGTTAAGATTGAAGAGTTGTAAGTAGATGTCTAAACTACTTCTGCAGCGCGTTCTTTCTTAGGATAGGGTCCAATGGTCGCCTCTGTCTGCAATCCGTCTGCAAAGATGTGCTCTGCAACTCCGATTATTGCCTCGTTCGTCACTGCTTCGTAACGCACAAGCACCTCTTCCACGGGCACAATACGCCCCAGCGAAAGCAGCGACTCTCCGTATCGGTTCATCCTGGAGCTCATACCCTCGAGGCCCAACACCAGTGCGCCGCGCACCTGTGTTTTCGCTTTGGTGAGTTCGTCTTCGGTGATACCGTTCTTCTTCACACTTTCTGTCTGTGCTCTTGTAAGGTCCAACACCTGATTGTAGGTTGCCGGGCTGGTGCCCCCGTATATACAGAACGTTCCACTATCCCGGTAACTACGGCTAAATGCCCCAATGTTATATGCAAGCCCGCGTTTCTCGCGAATTTCTTGAAACAGCCTGCTGCTCATATTTCCGCCCAGCACATTGTTCAGGATAGAGAGTGGATATCGCTCCAGTGATAGCTTGGAATATCCATGAGATCCAAGGCAGAAATTCACTTGCTCTGTATCTCGCTTCCGCGCAGATTTGCTTTTTCCGCTTGCTTTTGGCGGTTTAACTTTGGCAGTTGGTGTCTGGCCAGCCAGGCCTCCCATACGCTCTGCTGCAAACGCAACAATCTCGGCATGGTCTACATTGCCCGCTGCAGATATAACAATTCTATCGGGAGTATATCGGTTCGCAATAAACGCGGTTATATCGTCTCTCGTTATTGCGGTAACGGTCTGTTCGGTGCCAATAATCGGCCTGCCAACGGGGTGTTTGCCCCACAGAAGCTTCTCAAACAACTCATGCACCAGGTCTTCCGGTGAGTCCTCGTACATCTTGATTTCTTCAATAACTACGCCCTTTTCGCGTGTCATCTCTTCGGGATCAAACAGAGATCCCAGCAGCATGTCGCTCAAAATGTCCAGCGCCAACACGGTGTCTTCAGCAAGCACACGCGTCTGGTAAGTGGTCATCTCTTTATCGGTCCAGGCATTCAGGTGACCGCCACGCTGCTCTATGGTATCCGCAATCTGATGGGCAGTACGCTTCGTTGTGCCCTTAAACAGCATGTGCTCTATAAAGTGGGAGATGCCGGCAGACGCATCCTCTTCATCCCGAGATCCAATCCCAACAAACAGGCCCACCGAGGCAGATCGTACATAAGGCACACTCTCGGTTACAATGCGCAGGCCATTAGGCAGGGTGGTAATCTGAACATTTTCAGATGCGGCAGAGGTCATTAAGGAGGTTCTCCAGGGCGGCGATTACAGTAAATATAGTTCCGGCTATGCACAATTGGGAGCATGCGTAGCCGCTCAGGGGGTGCCACTCCGGGCGGCACCGCTCCAAATGTCAGTCTTTGGCTACAGGAATGCTGATCAGGCGGTGGGCATACATATTCTGCTGTGTATGCGCCTCATCTGCGGAGTTGGTCTTTAACAGCACCAATGGAGGCAAATCTGGAGCATTCCAGTCCAACTCAACCTGGTAGCAAACTATCTTCCGATTTCGGTTCTTTATCGGCCGAACACACAGGCCGTAAAAGTCGCCAAAGGTTCCACTAACAATCTTAGGAAACATCGGATAGCCAGATACATAGGTATACGTTTGCTGATCGATATCCAGTACCAAATCCTTGGGGCCAGCGTAGCGCATTCCAAGAAAATTGAAGATAACCACCATCAGAATTGGTACGCACCACACGTACTGCTTCTCATAGTCTCCAATTGGTATCTGCCGAATCTGTTCGGCAAAGAAAAGGTACGATCCAACATCTACCGCACCCAGTATTAGCAGAATTGCGTTGCGCACACCCGGAGATCGCTTAAAAGCTATCTCTTTATCGTCGTCGCGCACCATACTAACAAACATTAACCACCTGCTCCTTCACAGCTGATTTAGCTCAGCTGCCAACGCAGACGCATTTCGGAAAGCCAGTGCCATCACAGTTAATACCGGGTTAAACCCTCCGTTGGTTACATGGGTAGAGGCATCGATAACCCGCAGGTTATCGTGCCCATGAACCCGTCCAAACGGATCAGTGACCGATGTCGCGGGGTCCGTCCCCATGCGGCACGTTCCGGCCTGATGTTGCCCGGCACTGAGATGGAGCCCAGGCTTGTCGCCCCATATTCTAACTGCGCCACTGGCCCGCAGCCATGTACGCGCATTCTCAAACATAAACTCACCCGTTCTTAGAGATTCAGAATGCACGGCTCCGCTCAGGCGTGCCACCGGTATCCCAAACTTATCTCTAACTCCACGGTCTATTTGCACCCGGCATTCCGGGTTAGGAATATCCTGTATGGGGCCAATCACATGAATGGTTCGCGTGTAGGCATGTCGCATCCACTCCTTGGCTGCCAATCCCCACCGCGGCACATCTGCCGGAAAACATCGGTGCCAGAAGATAACCGGTGTCTTTATAAACTCATCGGAGAGCATTCCGCCGCCAACAATCCCAGCATTCCCATGGTTGAACTGTGATGTGGATATGGATACGCCCGGGCCGATAGAATCCCACACGGGCTCTTCGAAAAGCCCCAGCGCACCAGAATATACATGCCCCTGCAAATGCCTGCCAAGCACGCCACTGTGGTTGCCCAGGCCATTCGGATGCACATCCGTGTGCGAGTTAAACATTAGCCTTGCGGTTTCAATTGCACCTGCAGAAACTACCACAGCACGAGCCGTAGCCCTGTGCCGAGTTACAGAACCGCCAGATTCCACTAAATAGGATACCCCAGTCACCCGCCCTCTGCCGTCTGTGTCCACTGTTTCACACATCGCACCGGTAATCACCGTGCAAAGCTCGGTGGCAATCGCCCTTGGTAGCAGAGTGTTATGCACCCCGTTCTTACTATCAGATGGGCAGGCAAACCCAACACAATGTTGGCACTGCACACAGGCAGCACGCCCTCCATACTCCACACTATTTATGGCGAGTGGGGTGGGGAACGTGTTCCATCCAAGAGCCTCTGCTCCACGTTTTAACGTTTTATGCGCCTTCGTTGCAGGCAATGCAGGCATTGGGTACTCAGATTTTCGCCATGCCCGGTTGGTGTTTGTTGCGGCGCTCCCACAAACGCCTATCTCACACTCTGCTTTCTCATAAAACGGTTCCAGTTCTTGATAGCTTAGCGGCCAGTCTGCAAGTGAGCTTCCCTCCGGCACACCATAGGTGCTCGCCATTCGGAAGTCCTGCTCCATAAACCGCCAGGCCTGCGCCCCATAAACCCGCGCTCCCCCGCCATAAATCGCGGCATTATTGCTATACCCACCTTGATGGGGCTTCACAACACTCATCTCGCCGGGCTTGCGTGGATCCAGCTCTACAACCCGCGGATTGCCCTCAATATCCGGGCCGCCATTGTGCCCGTATTGAGAAATGCGCTGATTGCGCAGATGATCGCGGCCTATTTCATCATATGTTCTATCTTGGCCGCGCTCCAATACAAGCACTCTAAAGCCTGCATCACACAGCAAACCGGCTGTTATTCCGCCACCCGGGCCGCTTCCAACAATAATTGCATCAAAGTGGTTGTGGTTCGGCGTGATGCTCATACTGTTACACCTTCGGGCAGTAAGCGCATCCCTTCGCGCACCTCAAAACCCACCATTTTCCATGAGACACCCTCCGCATTACCGCCATTATCGGGGTCTGCATAATAGCCCTCGTTTACAACAGCAATCATGAGCCTTAAAAATGTTGCGGCAGATGTCTTCCATTCTGCCCGAGTATTACCCTGCAGCAAATCCTGGATAAGTGCATCCTGTTGCTCTTGAGTAAGTTCAGCAAACTCTGTGCCACCAATAGCATGTGCTTCGCCATGTAAACTGTCTAACCCGGCAACAACTGCTCCGCCCGCAGATGCCAGGTCAGTACTAAATAGGTCGGTAGCAAACGACAGTGCCCCCAGTTCCGACGCAGAAGGAAATTCATCTGCTGGTATTATCCTATCTGCAAGGGCGCACAGCGTGCGCTGTTGGCTGGCGTTTAGCTCCATCGCTTAACGTCTCCTTACCGTGCTGGTGCGGCGATGAGTGCCGCCCGCAGGTTCTTAATCTCGATGACACTCTTTGGCGCATCCACAGTTAGTGCCAGCGTTAAAATCCCAGCGGTCTGAATGTTGCCCGCCGGCGCATAACTCACCATGTATCCGTTTATAAACACTCCCAAACTACCATCCGGGCCCAGAGATGCAGTGAGCACAAACGGTTGACCATCGATAGGGATAACTTCCCTTGCGTTTTGCAGACCCTTTATTCCGCCCGTTCCTATTGCCACAGGCCGGGTATGATCAATTCCCTTTATGCGATTATCCAGCGAGATACTCCTGGCTAACGCTCCTGTCTGCAGATCCAGGCTGCCCTGGCCGCTCTGTATCGTAACATCCGCCTGGATCAGAGCACCTCGTGCCTTCAATCCGGTACGTAGACTACCGCCCGGGGCAATTATCCGTATGCCACCAAGCACGGCCTCAAAACCATGCCAGCCAAGGGGATCCGCAGTTAACTTTGCCCGCGCATCTTCCAATCCGGGGCGCACTGTTATAACGGGCCTCAACCGCAATCTACGCACTGCAAATGCTCCGTGCAAATTCTTGAACCCAAAGCTACCCGAGCTCGCCCTGATGGCGTTAACTACCTTTAGTTCAGAGTCCAGGCTAAAAACAGCCATGCCACCTGGTACGCACCGCAACGTCAGCCGCTTCCAGGGGGTTTCAACTCCGTTGCTGTTGGATAGTCGCACCGCGTACGACGTTTTATCAGAGGGATCGAGATTGCCGGGCATTATCCCCGCCAGCACATCCACGGCGGCGCCTGGGCCAAGCTGATACTCCATCTGAAGTTCATAATCGGGGAAACATGGCATACACACGGCGGTAGCGCCAGCATCTGGCGGGGAAACCAGGGCAGCATCGGTAGTTACGCGCCAGGGGCGGCCTTTTGTAAAGTGCCATCCATACGTGGTGATCCCATCAAAGGGCCGAAGCCATCCGGCCGCAGCCTCTTCAAAAGGGAGGCTACCGGCGGAGGATTGAGGCCTGTCGGTAGGCTGAGTAGATTGCGTTTGCGCATGCAAAAAAGTGGGTGCTGCACAATACAGCGCCATAAGCACGCAAGCTAGCCACACTGGCTTCCTAAAAAAGGTGTCTGTTATCAACGCGATTGGTTCATCCATCACCGTTTCTATTGTCTATGTATATTCTCCGCAGAGGTAGTTAATTCCTTGTAACACCCCGAGCAGCGCACGGGCTATAATACTGGTTAATGCCCTTTCAACCGCCCCGCGGGACGGGCTACCAAACCAGTTTAAGGACCACCCACCTTCATGACCACCCAATCCCTAACCGAGCAGCAGGCCGTTGAACTCCTACACACGTGGATAGATGAAAACACAGATGCCATGATCACTGCCCTGCAGGGAGTTCTTCGTATCCCAAGCCTGGAGGCGCCGGCCGAATCAAACGCCCCATTCGGACCAACCTGCCGTCAGGCGCTCGATTATACGCTCCAACTGGGCGAAAGCCTGGGCTTCCGTATCCATGACGATGCAGGCTATGCCGGACACCTGGAGTTTGGTGAAGGTGAGCAGATGGTGGCCGCACTCGGGCATCTGGACGTGGTACCAGAAGGCGATGGATGGAATTACCCGCCTTACGGCGCCGAAATCCACAATGGCTACATCTACGCACGAGGATCATCCGATGACAAAGGCCCAACATATGCTTCTCTGTTTGCCGCGGCCGCTATTCTAAACTCTGGCCTACAGCTACGCCGGCGGGTGCGCGTAGTGGTGGGATGTAATGAGGAGAGTGGCTTTGGATGTGTGCGTCACTACTGGGAGGTTGCCAACAACGAGCGCCCTGTGGCCGCCTTTACTCCAGATAGCCGCTTCCCGCTTATCTACGCCGAGAAAGGCATCGCGGGTCTCACTCTTAGCACAGCAATTTCTTCTGCTTCCAATGGCCTCACAATATCAGGTCTCTGCGGCGGAAGGCGCCCCAATATGGTCCCTGATTTTGCAAGTGCAGTGCTCACGGGCCCTGCAGATGCACTGCAATCCGCTTCCGACACATTGGCAGGGTTCTGGGATAAGAACATTAGCATCGAGCACACGGGAAATGCCCTGCACGTAAACGCCGGTGGCAAAAGTGCCCATGCAGCAAGGCCGGAAGGCGGAGATAACGCCATTGCGCGGCTGGCACGTGCGCTGGCATCGCTCCAGGTTAAGGAATGGGCTTCGGCGCTTGATTGGATTAACCGTACATCGGTGACCACAGGCGCAGCACTGGGAATTGCCCATACCGATGAAGTTGCCGGGCCGCTCACAAGCAATCTTGGCCTCATCGCCTCAACAGAGCAGGCGAGAATAGAGCTAATTTACAACATTCGATACCCCGTAACGTGGAGTTTTGATCTGCTGCTGAACAACCTTAACCCGGTGATAGCGGCTGCAGGCTGGACACTGGATGCCAAATCCGACGCGCCACCGCTGTATGTTCCACAGGATAAAGAGCCGGTACGCACTCTGTTGCGAGTTTACAGGGAAGAAACAGGAGATCTGGAGAGCCAGCCGGGCACGATGGGGGGCGGAACGTATGCCCGGGCCACCCCGCATGCCGTGGCATACGGGGCAATGTTCCCCGGCGGATCCGATGGGCCGGCGCATGAACCCAACGAGCGCATTGCGATTACCTCGCTGGTGAAGGCGGCAAAAATCTATGCCCATGCACTATATGCACTTGCTGTGGCCGAAGAGCTATAGGCTATTCAGCCAACTTTATACAGAACCGGGTTGAGCGGGCTGGCGGCCGGCTCGCCCGGTTTTGCGCCGGGCAGCCAGGTGTTTAAGTCATCGACACGGTTCTGATTGTCCGGCTCCAATACCTTAATGCCGTCCGCAAAGTAGATAATGGTCATTACCTCACGCATGGTATCGCTGGCATTGCCAGGCGCGCAATGCAGGGTCCAGCCGCTATGGAAGGTGGCATCTCCTGCCTTCATCGCCTGCTGAGCGATTGGGAACCCTTTCTCCTTCACGTGGCTTTCAAACACCGCTTCCGATTCATCCGAAATTTTGATGTGGCCCATAAAGCCATCGATGTGCGTGCCACTGGCAAAGGTTAGTGCACCCATATCAAGCGAAACATCCACTAGCGGCATCCACATAGTAAGGGTTTGCGTGCCCTGAGTATCCAGTGGCCAGTAGTACTGATCCTGATGCCAGGGCGTATGGCCGCCATGCGGTTCTTTATATAGCGCCTGGTCATGATACAGGCGAACTGATGGCACACCCAGCAGGCGTGCAGCAATACCCGCAAAGCGACTGGCAAGCACAAACTTTCGTACCTCCAGGTCGCGCTCCCACAGGTTCATTATCTGTAGAAAAGCCTTGCCGTAGGTATCCCGCTCCTCCATCGGGCGGATTTCCGTTTTAAACCGCTCGGTGGCGGCATTGATTACAGGCCGGAACTCCGCAATTTCCTCCGGGCTGCACACCCCACGCAGCAGTACATGGCCATCATGCTGAAATGCCTGCGCCTGCGCATCCGTAACCGTATAAGGAACACATAGTCGCGAATCCGCTTCTGGATGCGAGAATACATTCTGAATCATAGCTGCCAATCACCTCATCACAGGAAATCGCCCACTTACATACCGTGCAGGTAATTTTACTACATGCTGAGGAAAAAGCGGGGTAGGGAAGTATGTGCCCCGCCTGGTTAGTACGCTTCGCCTGGTAGGATGTTAAGGGCCAGTTCGCTCAAATGACCCCAAAACACACTTGCAAACCAATGAATTGATTGTTTTGCCATAAAACGTATAGTAATTTACCGTTACTACATGGTACTTGTAAGCTTACAGCTACAATATAGGTTGTTCTGGATGCATTGATGGTAGGTTGTCGGCAGTTCGCCGATGCAGCAATCGCCCCTGAGGCGATAAATACGAAGCCCCGAAGGGACGTTGATATGGCATTGCTTGCAGATGAAATCCGGGAGCATGTGATGGAAGTTTACATCATTCCCGCCCGCGCACGGGGCACGCGGTCGGTAACCGTAAGAGCGGCAGAAGTACATGCGGCACTGGCACTGAGAGCCCGATACCCTGTGGTATGCAGTGCCCTGGACGGAGAAACGTTTATTGAAGCTGCTGGCGTAACGCTAATCAGCCGCAAGGGGCCTCTCCATAGCTCCTCAGTGGTGTGGGTATTTGGGGTTTGATTGGCCGCAGCTTTTAGCGAGTGAGGTAGGTAGTTGGCCTAATTAGTTTAGGTGCAATAGCGGCAACCAGAACTTGTAGCAACGCTTTATGCGGCAAGTGTCCGTATGCCATATGATTTCCATTAGCCCGCACGGCGGCTAAAGTTCTGACGAGCCCTATATTTGTATGTGGCGGCACTCCTCATTTCTTTGCTTGACCATATGTACAGAACCGTTTAAAATATCTCCTAACGCAATCTGGATTCATTCGCAAACACAATACTGCAAAGCATGCAAATAATGTACGTTCAATTGTTTGATGAAATAAAGGCACAAGATTTCAAGCTGCCACTTAAGGTGGCACTCAAGCTCTCACGTGAGGCGATAGATAGCATCCAGCACTTACCGATAAGTAAGCTGGGCCTTAACGACAGAATTATTCGCCGACTGAACTGGGAATTAATTGCAACGGTTGGTCAATTACTGGATCTATCAGTACGGCAATTGTTTCAGTTAAAGGGGATTGCCCAGGAATCAATACAGCAGATAATCCAGCACGTACAAAGCCCGCCCCCGCATCATCGCATACATACAACAAATGTGAACACCCACTACAGGGTGGTAAATGCAAGAAGAATGGCATTGCTGGGTAACGGCTATACACCACTTACACTTGGTGATGAGTGGGATCTCCACTCATGGCACACAGCTCCCCCTCCAGATCTCACAAACATAGTTAATGAAATATCTGCACCGTTCGCCTTGGATGTTGTTAAACATTCTGGCAACAATATAAGCTGCCTACTGAACTGGTCATGGAGCGAAGCACGGCAATTGCTCGGGGAAGATATCGCCAATGAACTCCTAAATGCATTAGTTACTATAGCTATTGAAGCGAGGGAGGCAGCTTCCCGTGGGCCAGCGCAGGGCATGGATATGCAACGGGATCGCCAGGCAATTGAAGCTGAGTTAACCCACCGGAGGGTTGATCAACTTAACCTGAGCTTACACGCCCTCAACCTTTTGAAGAACAGCGCCATTTTCACTATTCAGCAACTGCTGCATGCGTTAAGTCCTCCAATACCAGCGCTATGTATTGATAGAGTTGCGTTTCAAAACATTTGGGATTGCCTTGTAGAGCTTGGAATACGCTCAGGTGATGCTTCTGCCGAGTGGGAGCAAACAGTAACACCTCTAACAAGCACAATTACACTGGATGAGCTTGCTATAACAATGCAAATAATCCTTAAAGTCAAAGAATGGGCTGTACTTTGTATGCGATATGGGCTGTACGATGCGCAGCCAGAGCTGGGACCACAACAGAACATAGATGGCGCGCTAACCTTGAGGGAAGTTTCAATCAGAATAGGCATTACCCCCCAACGAGTTCGGCAAATAGAACGCAGGGCGTTGCTTAAATTAGCTGCCAGCAAACATGGGATATGGCATGGCCTTTCCGATACACTATATTACAGCGTGGGCAAAGCAGGCGGAAGTGCCAGCACGGAAGAGGTTGCGCACAAAATTGCAGAGCAACTGCCGCACAACTCTACTAATGTAGTGGGGCTGTGTCACCTACTTATGGATCTGCACCCCGGCCTCATTTCAGAACAAAAGGGAAGAGTGTTCAAGGTTGGAGTGTTACAAAATGAACATCTGGTTCCAATGGTGTAAGTAAATCGTCCGGTGCTGCCTTCGGCACGCCAAATCGGTAATTCTTCGAACTACCTCACTGGTTATTATTACCGTACAGGTCACACCCGCCAGCTCAGCTAAGCGTCCTCCGCTTGCCCTCCGTCCCACTTTTTGTTATACTGCATCACTCTGCATCACTCTTAATCTGCTGCTGGCATTAAGTTGGCAGTCCCGTTTCTAGTTCACCTTATGAATCGTTTACAGAACTCTGATTACTCCCCGAATTCGGATGCTACACCTAATCAAGCGCGCCGGGTTGCTGGCATGTTTGCCCCAGTGCGCCAATTTTCGATGCTGTTTGTGGTAATTGCTCTGTTTTCGATTTCTCCCACATTCCGGTCCACGTTTTTCCGTGCGGAATATCTGCCCAATATCTTTCAGCAATCTGCCCGAAACATCGTATTGGCAGTGGGTATGAGTTTTGTGGTGCTAACGGGCGGAATCGATCTTTCGGTTGGCTCCGTGGCAGCGCTAGCCGGGGTAGGGCTGGGCCTTTCGATGGGTGGCAGTATGCCTCCCTGGTTGGCCGCTATTGCCGCCCTTCCACTTGCGTTGATTCCCTCCTTGCTTGTGTTTCGCCGCTTGCCATCTGGCCCCACACGCCTCGCAGCCACGGCGGCTGTGTTTGCCATTGCTCTGGCGCTATTGGGAATAGGGCTGGCAAAAGGGTTGGCAGGTGGCGTGCATCTGGAAATTGCAGCTGCCGTGTGCGTTTTAATTGGATGCGCCTGCGGCGCAATTAACGGTTTAGTGGTTTCTACAGGAAATGTGCCGCCATTTGTTGTAACTCTCGGGATGATGAGCATTGCCCGGGGCCTAACGCTTTACGCAACCAATGGCGAAAGCGTTACAGCCCTTTCGCCTCGCCTGATGGCGCTGGGCCATGGGCTCCCGCTTACCGTTATTACCCTGAGTGTGGTGGTTGCAGGGTCCGTGCTGCTTGCACGGTTCAAAACTGGCCGTTACATTCTTTCTATTGGTGGCAACGAACAGGCGACACGTCTTTCAGGAGTTGACGTCATATCTTACAAGACTCTGGCCTATGTGCTTTCCGGAGCCTGTGCCGCCACTGCCGCCATTGTAATAACCGCCATGTTCGGGCAGGCAAGTACAAATGCGGCAAGCGGGGCCGAGCTGGATGCCATAGCATCGGTGGTTATAGGCGGCACCAGCCTGTCTGGCGGCAAAGGCTCCATTCCGGGTGCCATGGCTGGTGCGCTGACAATTACCGTTATCACCGCTGGCCTCATACTTGTGCACGTGCCAGATACCCTGCAGCAGGTGGTGCTGGGCGCGGTGATTGTGCTTACTGTTATAGCTGATCAGCTGCGCTCACGGCGCAGTTTGAAGGTAGTTGCAGCAGGCTGAAACTTTAGTTTATAGATAGGCAGGAGTGAAATCGATGAAGCTTAACACTGCTGGGGGCGCAGCTATTCGCCCGGCGCGCAGATTGCATCTGGCTGCAGCATTGCTTGCGGTTACGGCGATAGCGTTTGTGGCATGCGGCAAAGAGCCAACCACCGATAGTGGCGGTAAAGTAGATAATCCGAAGCCAAATTCAGCGCCTGTAGCACCAGCGGCCGCGGCACCCAGGCTTACCTCCGCAGATCTTAAAACGGTGACGAAAGCGAAGAAACCATACAAAATCGTTTTGATTGTTAAAACGCTCAACAACCCGTTCTTTAAGCCGATGGTCGAGTCATTTAAGAAAACATGCGCTGAGCTGGGCGTAACCGGCGAGGTGCAGGCTGCCCCGCAGGAAACCGATGTAGATAAGCAGGCAGCCCTGGTTCAGAACGCGGCATCGCAGGGCTTCAATGCAATATGTATCACCCCCGCCGATTCCAAAGCGCTGGTGCCGGCCCTAAAAGCGGCAGCCGATAAGGGCATCGTTATAATCAATGTAGATAACCGCCTGGACGCCGAAGCACTGAAAAGCGCGGGCGTTACGCCAGGCGGCTATGTTGGCGCCGATAACGAGGCCGGAGGCGTACTCGCCGGCAAGGCGCTGGCAGATGCGCTGGGCGGCAAAGGCAACGCTGTGGTTATTGAAGGTATCCGGGGTGTAGACAACGCCGAAAGCCGAAAACGTGGATTTGAAGCAGCGGTTAAAGGCAAGTTAACCATTGTTGATTCTCAATCTGCCGATTGGAAAACCGAAAAAGCACAGGGCGTGATGGCGAACATGCTGGCGGCTCACCCGGATATTAATGGTGTTTTCTGCGCAAATGATGAAATGGCAATAGGTGCCATCAATGCGCTTAAAACAGCAGGCAAGGCCGGTAAAACCCTGGTGGTTAGCTACGACAACATCAAAGAGGTGCAGACGTACCTGGCGAGCGGAGAGCTGATTGGCACCGTGGAACAGCACCCGGATTATATGGGCGAAAATGCAGTACGCCTCGCTGTAGGAATTCTGGATGGTAGCGTAAAACCGGGTGGGGAACTGCTGGTTGATTTGAGCGTAATAACGGGCAAGAACAAGAAATAGAGGCTGAATGCGCTTACTCAGAACATCGAAACGCATGGCAATGATAACAGTTAGATGGCTGCTTTTCTCGGCAGTCTCCATTGTTGTTAGCGTGCTGCCAACAACAGGGCGAGCGCAAGGCGTTGCAGCTTCCGCTACAAAAGTCCTTGCCGATCGCTGCCTATCCTGCCATAACACCACGGTTCGTCTTGGTGGCCTGGATCTCTCAACAGCAGCGGGCTTTAAGGCAGGTGGCAAGCATGGATCGGCGGCAAGAGGTAAGGCAGCAACCAGCCTGATTTACAAACGCATTACGGCCCCAAACGGGGAGCAGATGCCCCCCGCAGACAGGTTAACACCACAGCAGATTTCAACCATAAAATCCTGGTTGGATGCCGGTGCGGCATTTGCCGGGAGCGCACCACCTGCGCCAGCCGGAGGAGCTTCTGGCTGGTGGGCTTTCCGAAAGCCGGTTCTCCCCCCGGTGCCAGGTGTTGCAAGAGTTGCTCCGGTCACTTTCCCAATCCGTAACCCTATAGATGCCTTCGTACTTGCGAAGCTTAAAAAACAGGGGCTGGTGCCTTCAGCAGCAGCAGATCGAAAAACGCTGCTGCGGCGCGTAACGTTTGATATAACAGGGCTTCCGCCCACGCCCGAAGAAGCGGTGGCGTTTCTTGCAGATAAGCGTCCAGATGCTTATGAGCGCCTTGTAGATCGCCTGTTATTTACGCCAGCGTATGGCGAACGGTGGGCTCGTCACTGGCTAGATATAGTGCGCTACGCAGATAGCGGCGGCTTTGAGGGCGATAGAGATAGACCACTGGCGTTTAAGTACCGCGATTTTGTAGTGAATGCCTTCAACCGGGATATGCCATACGATCAGTTTGTGAAGCTGCAGGTTGCTGGCGATGAAATGAAGCTGAATGCCGACGCAGCCAGAGAAGGCATTGTCGCAACCGGTTTTCTGGCATGCGGACCCGTTGACATCGTAATGATCAATGATCAGAACCGCGCCAACGAATTGGATGACATCGTAAGCACAACAGGAGGTGCATTTCTTGGCCTTACGCTTGGCTGCGCACGGTGTCACGATCATAAGTATGATCCAATTACTCAAAAGGATTACTACCGACTTTCCGCGGTATTTGCACCCTCCGAACGACGAGAAATAGATGTACCGACTGACAATGAGCGGAAGGCAGCTGATGAAGCGAATGCGAGGCTAGATACAAAGCTGGCACCCCTGCTGGCAGAGCTGGCACCTATAACTGCTGCGGCTACCGCCGCTTGCCATCTGGCCGGCTTAGCAGCGCCTAACCCAGAACAGCTTGCCATGCACGTGCCTACAGAGAGCTTCAAACGATATTCCGAGCTAAGCAAAGATATTGCTGAGCTTGAGAAAACGCGTGCTTCGCTGCCAAAGGCAATGGCTGTTACCGATAGATCTGCAACGTTTCCACCCTCCCACCTGCTAATTAGAGGTGAGGCGAGCCGCCCCGGTGAAGAGGTTAAGCCCGGGTTTATCTGCAGCCTGCCAGGCGGCAATGTAGATTTAGGTGCCGCACCACCCGGTGCAACCAGCACCGGCCGCAGGCTGGCGCTTGCAGATTGGCTTACAAAGGATAATCCACTGCTTGCCAGAGTATGGGTTAACCGCGTGTGGCGGCAGCACTTTGGGCACGGAATAGTGGATACACCCAGTAACTTTGGAATTAGCGGACAACTACCATCCCATCCCGAATTGCTGGATTGGTTAGCAGTTACATTCGAAAGTAATGGCTGGAGCACACGAAAACTGCACCGGATGATTCTACTTAGTTCCGCATACCGGCAGGCTTCGTCAATCCGACAGGCACCGCAGGCAGTGGATCCTCAAAACCGATTGCTATGGCGTATGCCTGTAAGAAGGCTGGAGGCCGAGGCAATCAGAGATACTGTTCTGGCAGTTAGCGGCGCCCTCAACCGGTCAACAGGCGGCCCGGCGGTCTACCCGCCCGTAGACCCTACCTTGCGTGCAGACACATTTCAGGGGCCAAACTGGCAGGATGGCGAAGATGGACCATCAACGTGGCGCCGCAGCATCTACGTAAAAGTTAAACGATCTCTGTTGTTGCCAGAACTGGAAGTGTTTGACTGCCCGGAGATTACCAATAGCGTTGCGGCCCGCAGCATAACAACCACGCCAACCCAGGCGCTCACATTGCTCAACGGCCCATTTGCTAACCGGCAGGCAGTTCTGTTTGCAGAGCGCGTTAACAAAGAAGCGGGCAGCGATGCGGCTGCACAGGTAAAGCGCGTGTTTTCCCTGGCATTTAACCGCCTGCCATCGGTGGCAGAGCTGGCAGATTGCCGTGCATTTATGGCGAAGCGAGGGGAGGGCCTTGCGCCGCTAACCTCACTATGCCATGCAGTACTCAATATGAATGAGTTTGTTTACGTCGACTGATATCGGAAGACAGGGAGTTCACGACGTGACCGAAGATAACAAAACACACCGCATTATCGCAAGGCGGGAGTTCTTGAATCAGGCTGGTGGGGGGATTGGCAGCCTGGCCTTTGCCTCTCTCCTTGCTGGCGATGGTGCACTTGCGCAGGGAGAGCCTGCTGATCCGATGCATCCCCGCAAGCCACACTTTCCCGGTAAGGTAAAGCGCGTAATATCTATCTTTTTATTCGGGGGCTTGAGCCAGGTAGACAGCTTCGACCCTAAAATAGAACTGGAAAAGCAGGATGGCCAATCCGTAGTCGGGCGTAAGGGGTTTGATACCGGCGGCCGCTCAGCACCCGGGCATTTGATGAAAAGCCCCTGGGGATTTAAACGATACGGAAAAAGTGGTTTGCCAGTATCCGATCTGTTTCCTAACATCGGTACATGTGTAGATGATCTTGCTCAGATCCGTTCGATGACCTCTGCAAGCAACAATCATGTGCCGGCCGTGTATCACATGCTTACCGGAAGCACAATAAGTGGCCGCCCCGGCCTTGGGTCCTGGATTACTTACGGGCTTGGCACCGAGAACGAAAACCTACCGGGCTTCATAGTGATGACCGATCCACGAGCGCTGGTTGGTGGTGGGGCCGGCAACTGGAATAGCGGTTTTCTGCCAGCATCTTACCAGGGCGTGCAGTTCCGAAGTACTGGATTGCCAGTGTTGAACCTGAACCCGCCAACAGGTGTGACCAGGGAAAGCGAACGGCAAGAGCTGGACTTTCTGCACAGGATGAACGACGAATACCTGAGGTCGCACCCCGGAGAGCAGGAGCTGGCGGCCAGAATTAGAACCTATGAATTGGCATACCGCATGCAAACCGAAGCGGCGCAGACTGTTGACATAGATAAAGAAAGCCCCACCACGCGCAAGATGTATGGCCTGGATGGCCCGGAAACGCAGATGTTTGGCAGGCAGTGCTTGATGGCGCGGCGGCTGGTGGAGCGCGGGGTTCGGTTTGTGCAGCTTTACAGCGGTGGTGGTGTTTTCGATCAGAGCTGGGACGCACATAACGGCATGGTTGCAAACCACACAAAGCGCGCAGGTGAGATAGACCTTCCCGTTGCCGGGCTACTGAAGGATTTGAAACAGCGCGGCATGTTTGAAAACACACTGGTAGTGTTCCATACCGAATTTGGCCGCATGCCATTTACCGAAGGTTCTACCGGGAGAGATCATAACCCCAACGCCTTTACAGTATGGCTGGCCGGAGCAGGGGTTAAAGGGGGAACCGTTTACGGTTCTTCGGATGAGATTGGTTACAAAGCCGCAGACAACGTGCAGACCGTGTACGACCTGAATGCAACTATCCTGCATCTGCTGGGGTTTGACCACAAGAAGCTAACATACCGTTACCTTGGCCGCGATATGCGGCTTACCGATGTGAGCGGTGAAGTGATTCGCCCGGTGCTCGCCTGAGATTAGTCTGAAGATCAATCGTGTTGGCACATGCCAACGGTGGAGGGATTTCCATGTCATCCCGTATCAATGTTTCCAACGCTCGGATGGACCGGCGAGGATTCTTGGCGAGCGCTGCGGGCTTTGCTGCCGCACTGGCTGCCAACAGCGTGCTGGCACAAACCGCACCGGTTAAGCCGCTAAGTGCAGCCAGCCGGGCTCGGTTCAAAAAGCATACAATCAGTGCCTCATCCGATTTCGAGGCTGCCTGCTCTGCCAATATAAGCGGTAAGGGCCAGATGGATATAGTGAGCGGCGACACATGGTATGAGCATGGAACCTGGACGCCACATAAGTTCAGAGAGATTGGTGTGTGGGGCCGAAGCGCCACAGAGAGCGGCTACAGAGCATCTTTTGCGGATATCCCAATTGATGTCAACGGCGATGGCAGAATCGATATCGTTTCCAGCGACTATGCCTCTGGAGAGATCTTCTGGCATGAAAATGTGGGCGGCACCTCAGACCTGTGGCCCAGGCACCTCATAGCTAAGCCGGGAAGTGCCGAAACCACCATCACAGCCCCAATACTCGGCAAAGGCAAAATTACTATTTTGCCAAACTGCGCGGGGCAGGTGGTTTGGTACGAACTGCAAACCGGAAAAGAACCGAAATGGATAGAGCACTTCGTTGGCAAAGAGGGGGCTGGCCATGGAGTAGGTTGGGGGGATGTAAACGGCGACGGCAAAGTGGATATTATCTGCCCGAATGGCTGGTACGAGAATATTGATGCTGGGCACGATAAGTGGGAGTGGCACCCGGATTTCAAGTTTAGCCTTGGCGGCGCAAGTATCGGCATGCCGGTTTACGATGTGGATGGCGATGGCAGAAACGACATTGTAATCGGCAGTGGGCACGGATACGGCCTGGCGTGGTATCAGCAACAATCGCCCTCTTCTCCACAAAAGTGGGTGGAGCACATTATAGATACCACTTGGTCTCAGGCGCATGCACTTATGCTGGCGGATATCGAACGCAAGGGCCAGCCGGTTGTGCTAACGGGTAAGCGCTATAAGGCGCATGACCACGACCCGGGCGCCGCAGAACCGCTGGTGATTTGCTACTATGCCTATGACAGACCGACTGCACGTTGGACACGATATGTAATCGACGAAGGCACTCAGGCGGGCACGGGTCTGCAGCTATTTACAGGGCACATAGTATCCAAAAGCCGTACAGATATACTGGCACCTGGCAAAAGTGGCCTGTTTTTGTTTGAGAACCTGGGGGTTTAGCCGTGCGAAGGTATCTTTTGTGCAATGTAGCACTTAGTTCGGTGGGATTAATTGGGCTGATAGCCAGCCATGGCGGCGCAGAACCTGCTAACGGTAAAGTATCTGCCGCCTACGCATCGATTGACCGAGCGATCGTTCCGCTGGCAAAATCGATTGAGGTGTACCCCACAAAGGTAAGTTGCTTCTCCTGCCACCATCAGGGAGCACCCGGCCTGGCGCTGCGACTGGCGCTGAAAGCCGGGCATGCAACGGCTCGTGAGCCGCTGCAGAAGGCGCTGGCGCATACGCGAGACGATTTGAAGCGCGACATTAAGCTATACACCGATGGCGACGGTCAGCCTGGTGGCATATCGCGCGCCGGGTACGCAATGCTGGCACTTTCTGCCAACGAAGAGCCGAAGAGCGCCGTTACCGATGCAGTGGCTGCCTACGTGCTACGCCGAGATCCGGATCAGCCGTATTGGAAGGCTCGATCCAATCGTCCGCCATCAGAGCACAGCAGCTTTACCGATACTGCGCTTTCTATACGTACTTTGAAGCTCTATGGAGATGCCACAAAGACTACACAGATAGCGGGCAGAATTGAAAAGGCGATGGCGTGGTTGCAGGCAACTCCGGTTACAGAACACGAAGACCGAGTGTTTAAACTGATGGGGCTGTACGAGGCAGGTGGGCGCGGTACAACTCTATCTTCTGCTGCTGACGATCTGCTAAAGACTCAGGGCAAAGATGGGGGATGGGCTCAGCTCGATGGAGCTGGAGAGGACGTATATGCCACTGCTACTGCAGTTTATGCGTTACTATCTTCTGGTGTGGCAAAGCCTGGTGATAGGGCGCTGATGCGTGCCGAGCTGTACCTGCTGAAGGCACAGTTACCAGACGGAACATGGCATGTAACTACGCGCGCCAAACCTGTTCAACCCTACTTCGAAAGCGGTTTTCCGCATGTAAAGGATCAGTTCATATCCATAACGGCCACTGCCTGGGCAATTGCAGCGCTCAGTTTCTATAACTGATCATTCTGATGGGAAGAACGTAGCAGCTCGCGAGCAGGGTCGCCGGCACCGGCCGGCCTTACCAGTTCGCGGGCTGCGCCTGTTTCTGTAGGAGAGCTTGAGGCGCGCAAAAGCACCAGCCCAAGTTCATTCTTTTTGGCAACAAGCTCCAGGTGAGGCAGGCACTGTTGGGCGGCGACTACTACGCGCGTTTGGAGCTCTCCAGTGGGATTTTGTGCGGCTAGCGCACGCACAGCTACAAGGGAAGCCTCATCTCCTACGTGGGTCCATGCGTGTAGAATCGAAAGTTGCAGCTCCGAATCCATGTAATTGCTGCTTGTTTCAAAGGTGAGCATGGAGTCCAGAATGCGGCGCTGTTTTTTATTTAGTATTGCTGTATCATCGCCTGTCATCAGTTTGAGTATACGGATAAGGGCTGTTCTGGCGGTAACTCTGGCTTCAATCTCTGGCCAGGTGAGTGCTTCGGCTAAAACGCCGGCGGCGCGCACATCCGATAGTTTTGCTGCCTCTCTGGCAAGGCGCATCTGTTCGGGCAGCAATGCCACTTTATAGAGCATGACAGATGAAATGGTTACAAGCCCCCATAATACGCTGCTGGGTGCATAGCCATCCGTTCTAATTGCGTCTAAACATTGATAACCAAAGTAGGGCGTAATAATAAACCAGTTTGCCATTAAGAAGCCTGCACGCATAGATGGGCTGGTGGTTGCTTCCCCTTTGGTCTGAAGAAGCCTTACAGCTGCGAGTTTCGCCTCTCGTTCTGCGGCTGTTTCTGTGTTGGTTTCAGCTGATGGAACTGTTGTTGCCCCCCCGGCATTGGGCTCGGCAGCTGTTTTATCGATGCGATCTCGCTTGAGCACACTATCCATGCAGGACTGCACAGCTTTTCTTAGATTGCGAGCGCGCTTTGTATATGCAGAATGTGTTGTAGCGCGTTGTATATGGGCAATTATGCCTGTATCAGCTATCTTCTCCAGTGCAGCCAGCATGGATATCTTTTCATCCTGGAGGCTCCCTGGTTGGCTGCCAACCCATGAAT
The DNA here is from genome assembly GCA_903859705.1 of uncultured Chthonomonas sp. Classification (GTDB taxonomy): domain Bacteria; phylum Armatimonadota; class Chthonomonadetes; order Chthonomonadales; family Chthonomonadaceae; genus CAIXIX01. The sequence goes on along the minus strand of CAIONQ010000107.1, from coordinate 97,128 downwards.
AAAGCGTATCACGAATGGGGCGATCCAGGTTAGAGAGATCCGCAGCGGAAATAACGGAGAGCATTTGTGCCAGCACCCGTGAGCAAATAGCTCGTAGCCTGTGGTTTCCCGAGTGTAAGCCACGAACCAGATCTGGGATGATTTCTGGGCCGGCGGCATGATTTGCCAGGATTTCTGCCGCAGCCTCCGACCAGGCATTTTGCCGCGTCATGCGTTCCAAAGCAAGCAGAAATATAGGCACCGTTAAACTGAGTAACGCAATAGGAAACGAATTGAGCTGCCAGTGAGCGTACACGCTGAAGGCAACTCCTGTAGGAAGCATGGCATACGCAGCCCCGGCTAACATCTCAACTTTAGGGGGATCCGCCTCGAAATCAGCCAGATTGATGCGCTGTTCCCTCACGGAAGACGATTCATTAGCAGTTAGCCCCGTCGTCTGGAGCGCTGGTACTGCTGGCCTAAGTTCCTCAGTATGCTGTAGATTCATTGGTTACATCCGGGCTTAGATAAAGATATCGCTGTTGATTATACGCAGATACACCATGGATGGCTTCACAAATAACACGAGCCTGGTACTACCGTTTGTTAACAGCAGAACCAGGCTCGAAACATGCGCAAAGGCTACGCGCATAACTCTACTATGCGTCGCCGTCCTTCTGGTGCTGAACCAAAACTTCCTGCTTATAACCACCCTTGGCCTTGTCGGCAAGGAACATGGCAATGAACACGCCGAGCAGAACGATGGGCAGAATTGCGAGGATGCCGAGAGCGGCCTGGCCTCCCTGAGCTTTTGCGGCTGCTTCTGCAACACCATGTGACATGGCTGCCGTTTTGACGTCGGCATATCTGGCACCAACAATCGGGTTCCAGATCGATACAGACATCGATCCAATGCCACCCATTACGCCAATACCAAGAGCACCTGTTTTGGGGAAGCGCTCGGAAGTGACACCAAGCATGGTGGGCCAGAAGAAGCAGACGCCAACAGCGAATACCACAGTAGCGAGAAGTGCAGTGGACGCACTATTTGCTGTTTTAAGAAGAAACATACCAATGGACGCGAAGGTGGCTGATCCAATGAGCATCGCGATAGGCGAAACACGGTGGACAATTGCGCCCGCGAAATTGCGGCCGACCGCCATAAGACCATTCTGAATCACCAGCAAAATGATGCCGGCGAAGCCAGTGGTGACGGTTAGAATATCTGGTACCCATCCGCCGGTAACCAGTTCTGTTGCTGCCGACATGGTCATACAAACCAGCATAACTACGAATAGCGGGTTCAGACATGCCTTAAACATCTCTGAATTGGTTACGCCAGAAGCCTGCCGCTCGGTAGCCGGGAATTTCTTACCCATAAACAGGAAGCCGTAGATAAACAGTGGAACCAGCATGCTGAGCATCTGAATCTGCCAGTTATGATCTCCGCCAGCCTTTGATCCGGCAATGAAATAACCAACAAGACCACCGATCACGATTCCACCGGGGAACCATGCATGGAACAAATTGAGCCGCTTGATCTTTTGATCTGGATACAGGGTAGCAATGAGAGGGTTACAGGCGGCTTCTACAAATCCATTCGCCAGCCCCATCACAAGCGTACCAATAAGCAGCACAGTGCCTGCATTGCCTTTGTTGGCGGCACAGGTTATCGCGATACCGGCAGTGTGACCGATGAATGCAAACGACAGGATTCGCCCCATGCCAAGGACATCACATAACCACCCGCCTATGACTGTTGCCGCTGCGAAAGTCAATCCCCAGGCTCCAGTGATCACACCCAGCTTATCTTCCCCGAGGCCAAACTGTTTGCCCCACTCAGTAATAATATTGCCGCGAATAGCGAACGACATTGCAGTAACGATAAGCGCTACGCAACTCGCTACAAATAACTTGTCGCGCTGAGATTTCCAGTACTCGCTGCCTAAGCCATCAGCGGTTTCGAGATTCTCCACGTTGACTTCTCCTACCATGAGGTAATAGTGTTCTGAGCCTGGCTGTAAACGAGCCGGGCCGCATTGCTTGGTGGTTTACACAATCTGCTAAAGTAATCCTCTTTTTATGCTGCCATCAGGTGATAAAACAGTGTTCACAGATTGCAAATTACGAAAATAACGGAAGCAATATTTAGAGCATAGAATCAAGCGTTAAAAAAGGCAGCCTAGACAGTGCAAATTTGTCCAGGCCGCCATGCATACGAAATACCGCGATTACCTATATAGTGCGATCAATTGCAGCTGCAATCTTACGCAGCCGAGTCATTGTATCGGAAAATTCGATTGGATTGAGGGATTGCGCACCATCGGACATGGCTTTGCGCGGATCCGGGTGGACTTCAATAATAAGCCCATCTGCGCCCGCAGCAATGCCAGCACCAGCTATCGCAGGCACGTAGCGCGATACACCAATTCCGTGAGATGGGTCAATGATAACAGGCAAGTGCGAGACATGCTTGAGCACCGGAACGGCATTTACATCCAGCGTGTTGCGAGTGTAGGATTTATCGAGCGGGTGTACACCGCGTTCGCAAAGCATTACATCCGGTGTTCCGTGGTACAGGAGATACTCTGCTGCAAGCAAAAACTCATCTAGCGATGCGCTGGGGCCACGTTTGAGCATACAAGGGTGCCCGGATTTGCCAGCGGCAATCAGCAGTGGGTAGTTCTGCATGTTGCGGGCACCAATCTGAAGAATGTCGGCATGCTCTGCAACAAGCTGCACATCTTCGGGCGCCATTACCTCGGTAATGGTCAGTATGCTGTACTTATCGCCGGCCTCTTTAAGAAGCTCCAGGCCCTCTTTGCCGAGGCCCTGAAAGGCATATGGAGACGTGCGCGGCTTGTACGCGCCGCCACGCAGAACGGAAGCACCGGCAGCCTTTACTACTTCTGCGGATTGAAATATCTGATCTCGGGTCTCTATCGAGCAAGGGCCGGCCATCACAACGCATTTGTTGCCACCGATCTCCACACCCTTGATGTTGATTATTGTATCTTGATTATGAAATTCGCGCGAAGCGAGCTTGTATGGCCTACTAATATGCACCACGTGTTCCACTCCGGAGAGGCCATTGAGAGACTGAAAGAGGGGCTCGCGCAATCCTGGCGGGATAGCGCTTGCTACACCAATCGCCACATGGTCGCCGCCGGGCAGGCGCAATGGCTGCATACTGTGCGCCTCAATATTTGCGATTACAGCCTCAATATCGGCGCTTGTGGCGTTCGCATGCATCAGAACCATCATTGGTTGCAATTTCCTCACTCATTTGATATTCCTAGCATTATACCGGATTGTAGAATCGGCGGGAGGATATTGCGGATTGGGTGATAATATGCGGAATTACATGGCAGTATGTCGAAGTGTGGACCAGCGAATCGGCCAGCGCCTTTGTGTGCGCGGCATAAGAGGGGATTTATCATGAAGATTGGCATCAATCGCTGGACGCTGCCAGGCAGTCTGAGCCTGCGCGAGTGTTTTGACCTTGTTAAGCGAACAGGGTTCGACAGCATTGAGATTAACATTGCTGAAGATGGTGAGCTAACGCCTAACACGCCGGAAGCAGATGTAAGGGCTTTGACCGTAGCCGCTGCCGAAGCGGGGATAGAGATTTCCAGTGTATCCACAGGCCTTGGATGGAAATACCCGATTACTTCGGCGGATCCAGACGTGCGTGCCAGGGGATTGGCAAATATCTCCAGCCAGCTAAAAGCTGCGTCGTGGCTTGGCGTAGATACCATTCTGGTTGTACCTGGCGTTGTAAGTGCCGATATTGCCTACGACGACGCGTATGCACGCGCACTTGAAACTATTAAACTTGCAGCGCCTGAGGCGGAGGCCCTGGGTGTTTCGATAGGCATTGAAAACGTGTGGAACAAGTTCCTCCTATCTCCGCTGGAGTTTGCCCGCTTTATTGATGAAGTGGGGAGTACGCATGTTGGAGCCTATTTCGACGTAGGCAACGTGCTTGTTTATGGTTTCCCGGAGCAGTGGATCAAGATCCTTGGATCTCGCATAAGGAAGATCCATGTTAAAGATTTCCGAGCAGGTATCGGTAACATCACTGGTTTCTGCAATCCGTTGCAGGGAGATGTGGCATGGTACAAGGTAAAGGCTGCTCTGGAGGCTGTAGGGTACGACGGGTACATAACCGGTGAAGTGGATGGATATCGAACGGAACCCGAACTGGGGCTTAAACATATCGCGGATTCGTTGAGAACAGTTTTCGGTAGCTAAAACCGAATACAATCGATTTGTATTGTCCCGGGCGCCTTTCAGCTTGAACTAATCAGGCCGCAGGGCGCTCGGTTTTTTCTCAGGATCGTGAACAGTAGTTATAGCAAGTGCCAGCGATACGGCAAGCATAATTCCGCAGAATAGGAAGGGCAGGCCACCATCAGGGATAGCGATACCGCCGAGATGTACATCCTTCATTCTGTACAGCAGGCTGCTTACGGCAACTCCTGTGATTGCACCAATGCCCTGTGCGGTTCCAACGGCACCGATTGCAGCTCCCCGCTGGCTGGAGTCGCAAATGGAGCTAACAAGAGCCATCCAGGCCGGGAAAGCAATAATAAAGCCAACCCCAAGAGTGGAACCAAATACAATTAGCGACCACTGGCTAAACGTTGCCATTAACAGCCAGAAAGAGACTGCGCAGAGCCCAATGCCTATCTTCACAGCCTTTGCTTTACCAATACGATCCCCAAGCGTGCCAAGCGGAATAGAAAGAGCGGCAATCACCAGCGCCGGGCCAATAAGCAACAGCCCAAAGTGTGTTTCGTTAAAGTTGAAGTACCGCAGGCAGAAGTCCTTAACAATGGTCATGATTAGGCCAATGCCAAGAAATGTTGTGAACGTCATGATTAGCGTGCTTGGCATGCGCTTAAGCATGCTTGCAAACGTACCAATGTCGAGCCCACCTTCAACACCCTCACCGTGATGATCTACCGGGCGCACTTTCGGAACCAGAACCGTTGCGACTACCGTTGTGATTGCAAATAACACCGAGGCAACATAAAACGAAGTTGACTTGGAATCGACAAAGCTGCGATGCATAAACCTGTAGCTAAAGTCATTTACACCGCCACCAAGTACAGGGCCAAGTGCAATGCCAATCAAATAAGCAAGATTAAAAAAGCTCATGGCTCGAGAGCGGTGCTCTTCTGGAACATGGTCGCCAATCAGGCTAAAGGCTGCAGGCCACAGAGCGGCCGCGCCAATCCCATCCAGAACCCTCAGCAAAATGAGCACTGGTGGATTTTGTATATGCGGAGTAAGCAGGCAGGTTACAATGGAAACCATTGGGCCTGCCATAATCAGCGCTCGTCTGCCAATGCGATCTCCAAGCACACCAAACGGCGACTTTAGCACTCCCTCCATCAAAATGAAGGCAAGAGCTGCCATCTGTATCCAGATTGGATCCAGCTTATGTGCCCGTATAAATACCGGCATTGCACTGATGTTTACGGTGGTGTACGCAAGTTCCGCACAGGCGGCCACAACAACAACGGCAAGTATAAGGCGGCTGGAAGATACAACTGGCACCTGAGGTGGTTGGCCATCATTTATTGGCACGGGAGTCAATCGGGACATCTCCTAAACGAACATCTCGTTCAAACATATTGAAAGAGATCCAAATCCATTGCATGCACAAAAAGGTGAGCAGATCTCGCTGCACAGTATACTGCACTTTTGCCCGGCATCATTGTGTGGTACCCAAGATATGCGGAAGTGCTGCCTGTTTTCGCGTGGTCTGCTCACCCATACGAGATGCGTCACCGAACAGTTTCTAATTAAAACTGCTCTATTTTTACCTCTTCACCCAGTTCTGATGATTTGTAGATTGCATCCATTATCTGAGCAACCATTACCCCATGCTCACCGGTAACCAGTGGCTGCTTCTTATCTCGGATACACTCAACAAATGCCTTCATCTCAGCCTGATGTGTGTTCAGGTTGTTACCGCCAGGTATGCGCGGCTCAAACGTAAACACACTCTGATGCCGTTCCTGCGTGATGCTGCACGGATATGCCTCTGCACCGCCTTCTGTACCAAGCACAGTCACATTTTGATGATCGGCTTTGAGGTTTGCTACAAAGCTGGCTTCCAGCATGATAGTTGCGCCATTCTCGAAGCGGATGAGAGCGGAAGCAAAGTCTTCAACCGTAAACTTCTCGGTATCCCACTGACCCATAAAGCCAACGATATCGTTGCGTTTTCCAAACTTCTGGTAGGTTACTCCACTGGCAGAAATAGGCTTGGGATGCCCCATAAACCACAGGGTTAAGTCCAGCATGTGCACGCCAATGTCAATCAGCGGCCCGCCGCCCTGCTTTTCTTTATCAATAAACACACCCCAGCTTGGAATACCACGAACGCGAAGTGCCTGCGCCCGTGCCCAGTAGATGTCACCAAGTTCTCCGGCATCGATAAACCGCTTAAGCGCCTGGTTGCTGGGCTGGAAGCGGCTGTTGTAACCAATTTGCAGAATTCGTTTCGCTTTCTTTGCTGCAGCCACCATTTCCGAGCCCTGCCTTGCGTTGAGGCCAATCGGCTTCTCGCAAAGCACATGCTTGCCAGCTTTAAGGGCATCAATGGTTATCTGATGATGCGCAAAGTTAGGTGTACAAACGGAAACACCATCAATCTCATCCAGCTCAAGCAGTTTCTTGTAATCCTTGAACTTGTGCTTGATATCGGGATACTTTTCAGCCGTGTCATTGAGTGCATTTGGCAATATGTCGCAAATGGCCACCACTTCACAGTCGTCCGGAATCTTGTGGTATCCCGGTAGGTGTGCACCGTTTGCAATGCCACCAGTGCCAATAACACCGATCTTAACTTTTTTTGCCATCAATCTTCTCCCTGAGCAGTAAACCTGATCAATGCTGAAATATTACAGAGGAAACAGATCTGTGCCTGGTGCCTCGTTGAGTGAAGTTTCACTCCATAAACAATAAGTTCCTGCGTTGCCGTGATGCCATATGCCATTACCGAATCAGATCGCCGGGCAAGCTGAACGCTGAGAAGACTGATGCCTCGGTGGCGCGAGCACGCGTTGCGGTATAATATTCCTCCGCACTACGCGTATATCAAGTATTAGAAACAGTGGTTTTGATGGCGGCACAGTGGCCGCAGTTTCTCTCCACCTTCGGAAGGACCTCACGCAGTGAACCGATCTCACCCCATAGTTGAACTTCTTCAGCAGCGCATTTTAATAATAGATGGCGCTATGGGAACAATGATACAAAGACACAAATTGGGTGAGGCAGATTACCGGGGTGAGCGTTTCAAGAACCACTCAATTGATCTGAAAAACAACAATGAAGCCCTTATGCTGGTTAGGCCAGACATAATTAAGGATATCCACTCTCAATACATTGCTGCCGGCGCAGACATTATCGAAACCAACACGTTCAGCGCAAACTCCGTGAGCATGGCGGATTTTGAAATGGAAGACCTGGTTTATGAGATGAATGTCACTGCCGCACAGCTTGCAAAGCAGGCCGTTGACGAAGCGGTGGGTTCTTCTAATCGAAGGCGATTTGTTGCTGGCGCCCTTGGCCCGATGAACCGAGCGCTTTCCATTGGCGTGGATGTAAACGACCCCGGGAAGCGTACCGTTACTTTCGACCAGGTGATGGAATCCTATTATGAGCAGGTTCGCGGCCTGATGGATGGCGGCGTAGATCTCATTCTGGCAGAAACCACATTCGATACGCTTAACTTAAAGGCTGCACTGTTCGCAGTGCAAAAGTATTTTAAGGATAGTGGCCGAGAAGTGCCGATAATGGCCAGCCTGTTTCTGGATGTGAGCGGCCGAACAATGTCTGGCCAAACTCTGGAGGCATTCTGGAACTCTATTTCGCATGTACCGCTGCTAAGCGTTGGGCTTAACTGCGCATTCGGCCCGGATCAACTGCGGCCATACATCGAAGAGCTCTCCAACATCGCGCCTATTTACGTAAGCGCGTACCCCAACGCCGGCCTACCAAACCCGCTTGCGGAAACAGGTTACGATCTGGTGCCTCGAGATATGGCGCCCTTGTTGAAAGAGTGGGCCGGTAACGGCTGGCTCAACATCGTTGGCGGCTGCTGTGGCACAACCCCAGCACACATACAGGCAATTGCCGATGCCGTTGCAGGCGCTACACCTCGAACACTTCCTACCATTACAGACTATGCACGCTTCAGTGGCTTAGAAGCGCTAACAATACGCCCGGAAACAAACTTCGTAAACATCGGTGAGCGCACAAACGTAACTGGTTCTCCAAAATTTGCAAAGCTTATTCTTGCCGGCGATTATGAAGCAGCGCTTGCCATTGCCCGGCAGCAAGTTGAGAATGGTGCCAGCATCATTGATATAAACATGGACGAGGGCATGCTGGATGGCGTGGACGCCATGACGCGCTTCTTAAACCTTGTTGGCCCGGACGACTCAATTTCGCGCGTACCCATTATGCTGGATAGCTCTAAGTGGGAAGTGCTGGAAGCGGGCCTTAAGTGCGTTCAGGGCAAGGGGCTTGTAAACTCAATTAGCCTTAAGGAAGGTGAGGAGAAGTTTAAGGAACAGGCCAGGCTGGTAAGGCTATATGGCGCCGGTGTGGTTGTGATGGCCTTTGATGAGCAGGGGCAGGCAGATACCATCCAACGTAAGGTTGAGATATGTACACGCGCCTATAACATTCTGACTCGGGAGATAGGTTTTCCACCTCGAGACATCGTTTTTGATCCCAACGTTCTCACGGTGGCAACGGGCATTGAAGAGCACAACAACTATGCTGTAAACTTTATCGAGGCCACTCGCATAATCAAGCAGACTCTTCCGGGCTGTATGGTTAGCGGCGGTATTTCCAACATCTCCTTCTCATTCCGTGGCAACAACGTGGTTCGCGAAGCCATGCACTCCGCCTTCCTTTACCACGCCATTCAGGCCGGGCTGGATATGGGAATCGTAAATGCCGGGCAGTTAGCCGTGTATGAAGATGTGCCCGCAGAACTGCTTGGCTTAATAGAAGACGTGCTTTTGAACCGACGCACCGACGCAACTGAACGCCTGCTGGTGTTTGCAGAAACCGTAAAGGGGCAGGCAGGCAAAGCACAAGTTAAGAACGATGCATGGCGACAGGCAAGCGTAGAGAGCCGTCTTTCACACGCACTGGTGCATGGTATCGTCGAGTTTATAGATGCCGATGTAGAAGAGGCACGCCTGCAGTATGATCGGCCACTAAACATCATCGAGGGTCCACTGATGGATGGTATGAACATAGTTGGCGAGCTCTTTGGCGCCGGCAAAATGTTCCTGCCGCAGGTGGTACGCAGTGCGCGGGTAATGAAAAAGGCCGTTGCGGTGCTTCTGCCGTATATGGAGGCCGAAAAAGCAGCACGGGCGGCGGCAGGCGAGGTAACGAGCGCACAGGGCAAGATACTACTTGCCACGGTTAAGGGCGATGTTCACGACATCGGCAAGAACATTGTTGGCGTGGTGCTTGGCTGTAACAACTACGAAGTGATAGACCTCGGAGTTATGGTGCCCTGCGATAAGATATTGGCCGCAGCAAAAGAGTACGGCGTTCATATCATTGGCCTGAGTGGCTTGATCACTCCATCGCTGGACGAGATGACCCATGTTGCTGCCGAGATGAAGCGCACCGGGTTCGAGATACCATTGCTTATTGGTGGCGCTACCACAAGCAAGCCACATACAGCCGTTAAGATTGCACCAAGCTATTCTGGGCCAGTTGTGCACGTAACGGATGCTTCACGGGCGGTTGGCGTGGTTTCAAGCCTGCTAAGCACCGATAACAAGGAAGCCTATGTGCAGAACAACCGGATCGACCAGGAGAAGCTACGCATAGACTTTGCAAACCGGCAGAAAGAGCGTAATATGCTTACGCTCGAAACTGCAAGAAGGCGCCGTACTCCAATCGTGTGGCGCGCAGAAGATGTGCTGGAGCCAGCTTTCACCGGTGTCCAGGTTCTTTCGGATGTTCCGCTTAGCGAACTGGTGCCCTATATCGATTGGTCTCCGTTCTTCCACTCCTGGGAGCTCCGAGGGCGATACCCAGACATTCTGACCGACCCAGTAGTGGGAGTTCAGGCGGCAGAACTCCACAAGGATGCGCTGAAGCTACTTGAGGAATTGGTTGCCGGGGGAGAGCTCAAGGCTTCTGGAGTTATAGGTTTCTACCCGGCAAATGCAGTTGGCGACGATATAGAAATCTATACCGATGCAACCAGGAGCGTGGTCCGCACAACGCTCTATTCGCTAAGGCAGCAGGCGGACAAGCAGGGCGACGATAGTGTGAATTATAGCCTTGCTGACTTCGTTGCGCCAAAATCGACCGGACTGCCAGACTATATCGGAGCCTTTGCGGTTACAACGGGCAAGGGGATTGAGGCCATTACCGCCCGCTTCCGTGCAGACCATGATGACTACAACGCGATCATGACCGAGGCGCTGGCGGATAGATTGGCCGAAGCCTTTGCGGAGATGCTGCACAAAAAGGCTAGAGATACCTGGGGCTATGGGCTAACAGAAGAACTGAGCACCGAAGACTTCATTCGCGAACGATACCGTGGTATTCGCCCTGCACCGGGATACCCGGCCTGCCCGGATCACACCGAAAAAGCCACCCTGTGGGATCTGCTGGATGCCGAAAACAACACGGGCATCAGCCTTACGGAGTCGTTTGCAATGTACCCGGCAAGCTCTGTAAGCGGCCTCTACTTCGCTCATCCAGCCGCGAGGTATTTCCCGGTTGGCAAAATCTCCCGTGATCAAGTGGAAGATTACTCCCGCCGTAAAGGCCAGCCTGTGGAAATTACTGAGAAGTGGCTGGCACCTAATCTCAACTATGTGCCATAACCGCTGAAACTGAGTAGGCGGCAGATATAAAGATGACAAAACGGGCAATGGAATGGTTCCATTGCCCGTTTTGGCTTAGCCAGGTGCCAATCATAAAATTACGGTACTTGGGGCAGAACTACCGGGAGATCATAAGTAATGCAAACCAGGAAATGGCAGAAAGTCACCGGAATACTGCTCCTACTATTCCTCTGCATGATCGTCTCAATAACATTCGTGGTTTACCGGAAAGAGCGTTTGAATACGCGAATGATTGGCGATATTGAAGCTCGTAAGTATGCGGCAGCGCTCGATACATTAAATGCGGGGGCAGATGCATCAGCAGTTAAGAGGGACCCAGATAACGAACCGAGTGTGATACAAAAGCTGAGAGACGCCATTAATTGGCCCACACCGGCTGGGCAGACTGCCGATACCTATAAACCATTTGTATCGATTGATGTGCTTTATGGGTTGGCAAATACTGAGTCGCGCCTCGATGCGCCCGCAGTCGGTGTTGAAGAGGACACTTTTCAGCGACTTGCAGTTAAGTTAATAGAAAGCGGGGCCCTGGATCGCCACCCAGATAATCTCCCTATGCTGTTTCGGCAGATAGTATCCTTTCATCATCACAGGGTACTGGATGCACTTCTGCGAAGGCATCCGGAATCCATAGTCGCTGAGTCCTTACTCGATGCAGATGCAATTGATACCCGTACGCTGTTGTCTCATGGCATTAACGTTGAAACCACGGACCGAAATTCCGGAAGAAGCGCGGTTTTCTTTGCGCTTCCAGACAAGCTTGATGTGTTACACAAACATGGGGCAAATCTTCTTGCGAGAGATAAAGACGGTTCAACTCCACTTATGATTGCAGCAAGAAAGGGTATGGACGCTTCGGTGATCAGGCTCATTGAGCAGGGAGCGGACGTAAAGGCAAGGGACACCGGCAAGTTTACAGCGACACTTTGGGCTTGCGAGAGTTGCAGCCTTGAGACTATTCAGAAATTGGTGGTAGCTGGTGGTGATGTGCGTGCCGTTGGGTTTGGTGGAACAACAGCAATCATGCTGGCACTCGTTAACGATGATCTGCGTGTAATACCGTGGCTGCAGGCACAGGGTGTAAACATCAATTCTCGTAATTCCAATGGGCAAACCGCTCTGGATCTGGCTATTCTGGATCGCCCAAGGCAGGAAGCCGGATCGAGCAGAGTTGTAAGTATGCTGCGGTCACATGGAGCTGCGTATTAGCATTGGGCGCTTCAAGCACCAATTTGCCAGATCTTATACTGGCATTACCACGGCCTTCACTACACGCCCGGCGGCAACATCGTTCATAGCGGCCTCGGTATCCGCCAGGCCGTAACGCCTGGAGATAAACTCGGACCATCGGATCTGCCTGTCGAAACGGCGTTGAACTTCTATAGCCCGATAAACATGTGAAAAATCAGATCCCCAACAGCCTCGAATTTCAAGGTGCTTCTTGTTGATCTGTAGATGTGGGTTCATGCCAACATCTCCGTTATCCGTGTATTGACCAACAATAACGTATCTGCCAGCATCCCTCGTGAGTTCACATCCTTCCGGCACGGCCATAGGGTTGCCAGATGCTTCGATTACAATATCCGGTCCAATTCCGCCTGTGGCGTCCAACACAGCCGCCTTGCGTGCAGCAGGAGTTGTGGCGGTTACATCAATAGTAAAATCTATCCCAATGCGCACTGCTGCTGCGAGGCGATCTGCAGGGGCACCAATAACTCCTACCCATGAAGCTCCACTGAGTAAAGCAAGCGCGGCACAGCTTAAGCCTACTGGCCCTGAGCCCTGTACCAGCACCCGGTCTGCGAGTTTGATGCTTGCAAGTTCGATAGCGTGGATGGCAGTTGGCAGGCCACATCCGCCACCGATCCAGGTATCCGGCGATACGTTTTTTGGTAAGCGGAGTATACGGGTACCCGGCCGCAAGTAGATTACTTCACTCCATCCGCCTGCCAACCCCGGACCATCCTCGGCGCCAAGAGTGATGCCGTATACCTTGCGATGTGGGCAGCGTGTTGAGGCATGGGCTACAAGGCAGTACCAGCATGCATTACAGGTGCCAATAACATCCAGAAACGTAACAGTATCGCCAGTGCGTAGGGCCGTTCCGTTGACATCCCGCAAATCGCCCTCTGTATGCTCCAACACACCAACGCTAACATGCCCGGGGATAAGAGGGTAGGGCACGCCGGCAAGGCGACCATGCCACAAGTGCACGTCGGTTCCGCACACTTCAGAAGCAATTGTGCGAAACAGCGCGGAGCCGGGCTCCAGAGGCGGCAAATTGTAACTTCGAACCTCTACCGGGCGACCTGGCGACGGCATAACAGCAGCTTTACTAACCCCGGATACATTCGTGTTGGATACCATATGGATCTACTTTTTCTATGAATGATGTGTATTGCTACCGTTATCGCAGTTTGAGCGATGCAAGCATCTCAACAATGCTATTCTGTGCTGCCATGCACGGCCGAACGCTTCCGATCTGAGCGTTGGTCATGATTGAGAAAACGAGAGGAACGCCGTCGGCTGAGGTTACATATCCGGAGAGGCAGCTCACCTGGGAGAGGGAGCCCGTTTTCGCATGGCAGTTGTTATATGCCGGCGTCCCCTTCATTCTCGACTTAAGCGTGCCGTCTATGCCTGCAACGGGCAAAGAGTTGTACCATACAGAATACTCTGGCCGCTTCCGCCAGTATAGCAGCAAGCGTACAAGATTATCTGGCGAAACCGCATTTTGGCGCGCCATGCCAGAGCCATCTACCTGGTTCAACTGGCCGCCCACTAAACCTATCGAAAGCAGCCACTTGCGGGCAGCCTGTGCTCCGCTGCCTCCCGCACCTGCCGTACCAACACCGCCGTTTGCCGCGCCAACCGTTTTTAGCAGGCATTCTGCAATCATATTGTCGCTTGGTTTATTCATTAGAGAAAGTATCTGGGAGAGGGGTGGGGACATATGCTCTACAATGGTAACTCCTGCCTTGCCAGTATTGGCAATATCGCCCCCTTCAACTGTTACTCCTGCCTTTTGCAACGCTTCAGTAAATACCCGCAGCGCTATTTCCTCTGGCTTTTCAAAGGTTATCTGTTCCGGTGAGTTGGAGGTACCGGGTGGCACCTTGCCGCTTATTACAAGCACATTCGCTGCCCGCTCACGAGTTATTTCAAGGTGAGCTTTGTGGTCCGAGGTTTGAGCCGTAGTTGCAGCACACTTGATTTTGTAGATATCCTGTAATGGAGATACCGAAATGGTAGGCATGTCGCCTTCCTGCCTACCACCCGTTACTACAACCGTGGCTACATTCCTATCAACATTCAGTGCCGATATCTGTGCGGCATAGTAGTACGGCTCATCATCCCACTCCCAGGAACTTCCGAGCGGCTGTGAATCAAAACGGGTTACATCGCACACAACAGCACCCTTCACTGTCTTTACTCCGGCCGAAGCCGCTTGTTTTGCCAGCGCAATCAGATCTGTCGTGCCCAATACGGGGTCTCCAGATCCAATAATTTCCAGGTTGCCCGCAACGATGCCAGTTTCGCGGTCAAACTCGCCGGCAGATCTAATCACTGTCTTGTATCGATACCCAGCACCAAGAATAGAGAGCGCCGCAGAGCCTGTAAGGAGCTTGTTATTCGATGCTGGCACAAAAACATGCGTTGCCAGTTTTTTGTACAAATATTGTCCGGTATCCGCCCGAGCGATGGCCACCCCCTGGAAACCACTGGAGAGCACCGGTGTTGCCAGGATGCTATCTATACTTTTTTGAACCCGCCCTGCGGCTGTATTCCGATCCGATTGCGCAGGCAATTGCGCCAACAAACACAGCCAGCACAGTATGATGAAGATATTAGTGTTACGAAATCGTGAAAGAAGCATAGTTTGTCCGGTTGGCAGCCAGAAGGAGGCCAGACGTAAGTAAATGAAGATAGCAGATCACTCATTATGTATAATAAACGCATACGGGATCAAATCTATTCGGACAATTTGTGGCCAAACATGTCGCAGATCGGAGAGGGTATGAGATTCAGGCAGGCACTCATTATAGTTCTGGCAGTGTTTGTTGCATTCTTGATACTCGATAATCCGCCACTGCTGCCAGGGACTCTTGGCGGCAGGCAATCTCCAGATGTTACTAAACTGCACAACCTGCTACTGGTTGATGCCCTGGTTTCCACTACGTTGCTGGCGCTAACTCTGAGAATTAAGTGGCCGATTCAAGCAACCGAGAATTCACAGGCAATAGTCAATGGGAAAGCGTCTGGTGGCGGGTTCCTGAATGGCGGCAGAAGATCTGGGATCCTACCCAGGCATGGAGCAGCTTCCATGCATGAAGCACCGCACTTCTCACACTCCCGCCCCCTGCCGGCTGTATCAGTAACAGCGGCACTGCTTGTGCTACTGGCCTCAATGGTACTTCTATTCGTGCGTGCCATGCAGCCGGATGTTTCGACTTACAGCAACAGGAGCGTTCATGTACGGTAGAACCGGCCATCTCTTAAAGCTTGCATTAGCAGCGCTTATAGGCACTGGTGTGTCCATATCAAGCGCCGCACACGGCCAGGTTAATCCGTTTACTGGCCAGGGAGGAACCACGCAGCCGCCTTCTGACATCGCTCAGGCACGAGCAATGCTTGGTAATAAAAAGTTTGAAGAAGCATTGACTGTGTTAAAGAAATATTCGGCCCGATACCCTCAGGATATCGAGGGCCATGCTCTGCTGGCGCTTGTGCTACAGCAGTTGCGGAAATTTGATGATGCCGCAGAGGAGTACCGACGCCTTATCGATCTCAGCCCCGGAAACAGCGCATTCTACAATGGTCTCGGTTCGGCGCTGCAAAATTCCAATAAAACCGAAACTGCGAGGCAGGCTTTCCGCCATGCCGTTGCGCTGAATGCACAGGATACAGCATCTCGGTTTGGCATTGGATCTACATTTGTTAAAGACAAGCAATATGAGGATGCTCGAAACTCATTTATTGCGGCGCTGGGATACGCTCCCGATAGCCCGGATATCCACGCGGCCCTGGCGGATGTCTACGAGCAGCTAAACCAGCACGAGCTTTCGCTGCAGGAGTATTCAGCGGCTCTGCGGCTGGCACCGGGCGCAGCACAGGCCATTATTGGCCAGGCAACCGCACTTGCAGGCTTAAAGCGGCGCTCCGAGGCAGAAAAACTAATGCGAGATCTGGTTACTCGCACTCCAAACGATCCGCTCGCACATACTGGGCTTGCGCAAACTCTAGACACCTGCGGAAGTCATACCGAAGCGATAGAAGAGTACCGAAAGGTAATAAAACTAACCCCGGACGATGCCTATACCTGGGGAAATATGGGCTGGGCCATGTACGGCGCGGGCAGATATCAGGAATCCATAACTGCCAGCAAGAAAGCACTGACTCTTGATCGTTCGCTTGCGTATGTTCAGTTCAACATCGGGCTAGCTTTCACTGTACAGAATAAGCCGGTAGATGCAAGAGCCGCGTATGTTGCTGGTTTGAAGATCGGAATGCCGTCCGACATCCGCTCGGCCATTAACGACCTTAACGAAGCAGCTAAGAAAGCCGCAACACCTCTAAACGATCAAATGAAGAAGCTTCTTGCAGATGAAGTTAACAAAAGAAACGGACTGCGTACGGGTTTGATACCGGATGGCTCAATCTGGAACCGACGCCTTTAGCCAACTTCCTGTTGCTCAATGGTTATCTGCGGCGGAAACACGTAGTCGGCAAACAGCTGATAGCACGTTTCTGTTACCTGTGGAATGGAATGAAGCACCATCCGGTAATGGAAACAGATGCTTTTGCCAACACTCAAGCTGAATGTCCCATCTAATCTGCCATCTGTAAACGCCGCATAGCCAAATGGATTTGCTGTCATAAGGCCATAGTCCCGAACATGCCAGGTTACCGGTGCGCGGAAACTATCCTGCCGCTCCAAAATAGCGATCCCGCCGATTCCATTGGCCGTTGCACCGCTGTAACTACAGAATTGTGAGGGTTTGCCCCAGCATTCGCGCTCGCCTATGCCACCATACGCGCTGGCAATCTGCCCGCCGTGCCTTCCATCCATGGTACTGGCCACCCGCACGGATAAAATGCCGCCTTCCTTTGTGTCTCCAAAAATGACATCGCCCTCAGTTTGATCGGCCGTTAGCGCAATATCAAAGTCAAGCAGCGTAAACTCATCGTTGCCTCGCCAAGCTGAAACCGTCAAATGTTCAGATAGCAGCGGCTCGCCAGCAGTTGTTAACCACAATCCATTCGCTTCAAACCTCGCAAGCAATGGTCCCTCTTCAAGAACAGAAACGCTCAAATTCCGGGTACTGCCGTGCTCTGGTTCCTCACTCCAGTTGTCCGTTCCATTGACATCACCGTGGGCTATCCATATGGATTTGTGGTGATGGTGATCTCGATGCTCGCCGTCAACGTCCTCCATCGGGTACGAACGCGTGAGGCGCTCACCATCAGGGTTGTGCACGGGAAAGAAGTAAGGGCGTACGACATTAGAATGCCGGTATGCTGTAATCAGGTGTTGCCCAAACCACAACTGTAAGACGCCGGGCTCGGACACAACAAAGTGCATGCCCGACTCACCGTGAGTGGGAGATGATGACTGCACAGGGGTAAGAATGAGTTCATGATTTGCAGCTATACAGGGGATTATGATGGCGGCATCGCCATTTGAGAGATGCTGCGCGGGCAAGTGAGTACCCGCCTCGGACTGCCACATGTCTACATTGTTGGCGGCATCCCCGGCAGGAATAATTACCGGGCAGTTCCATCTGGCATGCGGCCCCGCTTTAAGAGTTAATTTCATATCGCCTCAGCTATCATCAATAAGTCCGAATTCCTGTGATGAAAACAACCTTCTATTCCAGGGGTTCACATCGCTTCAGATATTCAATAGATCCAGATGCGATGGTTACGGGATCCGGAGAGTAATCAAAGACCTCCACCGAAACGGGGCCAGTATAGCCAACGCGAGCGAGTGCCGACAGTATAGGCACAAAATCCGTATCGCCAAATCCCGGGCCGCGTCGATTTGCATCGTTTACATGCACATGTTTTATCCAGCGGTGGTACTTCTCAATGAGGTCTGGGATAGGCTCAATGTCGCTGCATCCAGATTTCACATCAAGCATTGTCTGAAGGGCAGGGTGGGCCGCTCTTTCAACAATGGCTACTGCATCCCGAAGTGTGAGAACAAAATCGGCCTCTGGTGCTGGCAGCGGCTCAAGGCAGATAGTTACACCAAGCTGTGCTGCGCTATCCAGAGCCGGAGCCAGTACCTCTAACAGGCGCTGTTCTGCCAGTTGTACCTGAGCCTGGTTATCACCAGCTGATGCTGGCAATCGCCGCTGTGCCGGGGATCCGAGCACCATAGAGTATCCAGACACGTCGCTGCAAAATTCTACAAGAGCCTTCAGATGGTTAGAGGTCTCCATGCGCACAGCCGCATCATCCCCAGTTATAGACAGTCCCTTTGGCGAAACCAGCAACCAGTGTAGTCCTGTAATTTCAAGCCCAGCCGAAACGGCGGTAGATGCAATTTGCTTTCTGGTATCTGTCGATATATCACGCACATCTGATGCTAACGTAAATGGCGCAATTTCTATCGCGCTGTAACCGCAGCGCGCGGTTTCATGGCAGGCTGCCTCCCAATCCCAACTCTGAAAGGTTTCGTTGCATATTGCGTACTTAAACAAATCGAACTCCAGTTAAATAACCCCGTTTGCGGCTATGTGAGATAACAACGTTCTTCCCTGCATCTGCCCCTGTTTCCTCCATAAAGCTACCCGCCTGCCCGCCTCAAGATGTGCTGCCAGCCGTAAATGCAGCTTTCATAAAAGCACAAACTCTTTGAACATAGAGCTCTGGATACATAAAAAAGGCACCCGAATGCGGCGCCGCCCTCGCAACCCAAATTTCAAACGGGGGCTTTGCCTGAGATTGAAGTAGTTTACTCTGGGACGAAGGACAGGTAAGATCAAGCCCATCTTCGATCAACAATACTGGACGAGGCGCAACGAGAGGTATCGCGTCGGCGGGAGAAATGGTGCCGATTTCCATGTCCAATTGGCACTTTGCAATCTTCGCGCATTCTTCCGCAACAGTTTTACCTGCACGGCCAAGAAACAAACCCGCTCTCTGCCGTACAGCCGCATCAAGATTTCCAAAAGATGCCTCTGCAACAATTGCGCGGATACCCAGCCCCCCGCCCAATGGTTGTGCTGCCGCAAGTATACATGCAGCTGCACCCATACTGCTTCCAATGGCACCAATTGGCAGATGCTGAAGCTCGTTGCGAGCCTGAAGATACTTAATTGCGCCAAGCACATCGAGTTGTTCTAGCCAACCGAGTGTACAGGCATCTCCGCCACTCATCCCACGGGCACGAAAATCGAACGTCAGCGTGGTAAAATGATGCTTGCTGAACAGGAATGCTCTGTCGGCCATTTCCCGCTTGTCGGATGTATGGCCATGACACAAGATGATGCTTCCAAGTGGTTTCTGTGCGGGAAATAGCCATCCGGACAATTCCACGGTTTCGCCACAATGTGCGAGAGAAGGAAATGTAACCTGCTCGCAATGCTTGCGGTGTTTGGCGGACGGTGAGAATGTGCGGCGCCTGGGGCGCGTTCCGCTCCAAACAAATATCGATGCAATGGTTTTTAGTGGGTGCTGCCCCATATGGCACCTTTACAGCATTGCGCAGCCCACCGAAATCGCTGGTGCGATATCTGGTTC
Organism: uncultured Chthonomonas sp.; assembly: GCA_903859705.1. Taxonomy (GTDB): domain Bacteria; phylum Armatimonadota; class Chthonomonadetes; order Chthonomonadales; family Chthonomonadaceae; genus CAIXIX01. Next base: position 77,491 of record CAIONQ010000107.1, on the reverse strand, counting down.
TGCCAATGCTACGATACGATGATACCCACGGGAGGCCCTTTATGTCTGGAGTGATGAGTGGTCGCAGCGTTCTGGTAACAGGTGCGCGCAATCGCTGGAGTATTGCGTGGCATGCGGCAGTTTCGCTCCACCGCGAGGGGGCCAACCTTGCCTTCTCTGTATTTGGTGAGCGAGAACAAAAAGGCGTTGAGAAATTAATGCAAGATGCCGGCATTTCGGCGCCAATCTTTCACTGCAATGCCGCGGATGATGAGCAGGTTGAAGCGCTGATGCAGAAAACTGCAGCACACTTTGGTGGTAAATTGGATGGATTGCTGCACGGCATCGCTTTTGCCAATAAAGATGAGCTGGATGGCGAGTTTGTTGTTACATCCAAAGAGGGATTTCTGATGGCTCATGAAAACAGCACCTATACGCTCGTTAACATGTCTCGATCAGCGCGCCCTTACCTTAACGCAGCAGGAGGTGGCTCTATTGTTACTCTTACTTACCTTGGTGCAGATAGGGCAGTTCCGAAGTACAACGTGATGGGCGTTGCCAAAGCGGCACTGGAAGCTAGCGTGAGATACCTTGCTGTAGACCTCGGCAAAGAGCACATCCGCGTAAACGCGGTATCCGCTGGCCCAATCAAGACATTGGCCGCATCAGGAATTGCAGGCTTTGATGCTATGCGGCAGTATGTTGCCGATCGTGCACCCCTTGGCAGAGGTGTTGAAGCCGAAGAGGTAGGTGATGTTGTACTATTCTTGATGAGCCCATGGTCGCGCGCAATTACTGGTGAAACAATCTATGTAGACTGCGGCTATAACATTCTCGGGATTGCCTGATTACGGGCTCAGGAGACAAAGAAGGCGTTATGGAAACAGCATTACCCAGCCCCCGCATATTACTTGGCCCTGGCCCAAGCAGCGTAAACCCTCGTGTACTTGAGGCGCTAGGAAGAAATCCTATTGGGTATCTCGATCCCGAGCTATTCACATTGCTGGACGATTTGCGGGCTGACCTCAGAACTCTGTTTGGAACGGCCAACGACTTTACGATACCCCTTACCGGAACAGGAATGGCCGGGATGGAGTGCTGCCTTGTGAACCTAATTGAGCCCGGCGACAATGTCGTTGTGGGGATCAATGGCTTCTTTGGCATGCGAATGGCCGAAATAAGCAGGCGCCTTGGAGCAAATGTTACCGAAGTTAACGCGGAATGGGGCCAGATTATAGAGCCCGGTCAGTTTTATGATGCAGTGAAGGCACTGCCGTCAGTAAAACTGGTTGGCACAGTCCATGCGGAAACATCTACAGGAGTTCGGCAGCCGTTAGAGCCTATTGCAGAAATAGCTCATGATCGATCTGCACTTTTCCTCGTAGATGCAGTAACTTCGCTTGGCGGCATACCGGTAAACATTGATGAGTGCGATGTGGACGTCTGCTACTCCGGCACACAGAAGTGTGTTGGCGCACCGCCAGGCCTCGCACCCATTACCGTTTCTGAAGCTGCGTATCAGGTAGCGCAGAGTCGAAAGTCACCAGTTCCTAACTGGTATTACGACTGGAAACTGCTCAGGAACTATTATGATGCCCCGCACACGTATCACCATACAGTTCCTGTGAACTTGCTCTTTGCCTTGCGGGAAGCCCTTGCGGAAATCCTGGAAGAAGGCCTTGAAGCACGGTATCGCAGACATCGTGACGTAAGCCATCAGCTTATGACAGGGCTCACAGAACTGGGCATTAAGCCCTTTGCCAATGCTGAGTATCGCCTGCCCACCCTCAACTCGGTATACGTGCCGAGCAATGTAGAGGATGAGGTAGCTGTTCGCAAGCGCCTGCTATACGAGTTCGGACTCGAAATTGGCGGCGGTCTTGGCGATCTCAAAGGCAAGGTATGGAGAATAGGCACGATGGGAGCTTCAGCAACAAGACGAAACGTTGCCCTGCTTCTAGTTGCCCTCAAGCATATTCTTGCCTGATGCGCTGCCTTTGATATCTTACGTGGCATGGCAGCCAGCCTTCGGCAGAGAACAGTCGGCACAAGCCGGCTGTTTCTGCGTGTGGGCATCTGTATGACACAGCACGGAGAACTATTATTATGGGTATGTTTGCCCACGCACCCGGAACTGAACCAACACCCAAGCGATACCAGGGAATTACAAAGGAGCGTGGGACGCGCAACCTTATTCTGGGGTTTGTTGGCTTAGTTAGCATATGGTATGTAACTGGACGCGTTCAAGATCACTATTTGCTGCAGAAGCAGTGGCCGCTTCTCACTCCACAGTCGGAGGGATTAACGGTTGTAGGAACCCTCGATTCGCGGGATTACGACCATAACCTGTTTAGAATTGTTACTGCAAATCAGACGTCACGCGTTGAACTTACCGAATACGGCTGGGGCACTATCTTTAACGAGAAGAACGGCCCCATGTTTCGCCAGGAAATAGGGGAAACAATCCGTTCTGCACAGAACACGGATAACGAAACAGCCTACCGTATGCTGGAACCCTACCTGAAGGCTGGAATCAGCCAGATTATGGGTAGAGCAGACTGGACGACTTTGATATCTCCATCCACTCCAATCACCATACAGGTTCAAAGTGGCAAAATATTTGCGCCGCAAAATACAACGCTTGGTGAACAACTTCAGAGGTTTCAGGCAGAACGAATAAAGAAGATTAAGGGCGAAGAAAACGATTCCGGTGAGTCCAGTGGAAGCGGACGCCAGGTGGACCATGGATTGCCCATTCCGCCAGAATCTCTACTTGCAGCGTGCCCCGTGGTATTGCTGGGTGATAGTTTTAGCGGAGCTGAGCTCGATGAGAACCCACCCAATGCCTTTGATCCTAAGACGTTTACTGCACGGCTAAACTTGAAGCCGGAAGGTAGATCGAGGTTCTTTCAGTGGTCGGCCAAGCACGAAAATGAGAGTCTTGTGTTTGTACTAAAACATCGCGTTGCAGTAACCGGCCGCGTAAAGCAGGCTATGGACGTTACTTATTGGGAGATTGGTCCGCTTCATGATGAAGAGATGGCCCGGGAGCTTGTGAACTTCGTGAATAAGAACGCTTCAAAATAACTTCACACAAGAAGCACCAAATACATTAAAATCCTGCCGTAGCCATAAACTGGCTACGGCAGTTCTACTTTGTATATATCAACCGTTTTGTTAGTGTACACGCGCGATAGCCACGATGGCAGTGGCAATTGCCCCGTAAAGATGGGCATTAGCTTCTGTGCGGCATCGTCACCACTGCCCGCAGAGGCATCTGCGGGTTTCTGAGAAAACACCAGATACTTAACATTCATGCTACGCACAAGTGCTTCTCTTGCCGCCTCCGGCATTCGCTCTGGCGGAAGCCCTATGCGTACAAGTGATGAGAGTTTTTCCTGATATGCGGGCGTTTCACCCCAGTGGCCACAATAAACCTTCCGATGAATGGCACCAGGCAGAATACATGCAAGGGTCATATCTATTGGTCCAAATTGAGAGCCACTTGCTGCAACCCATGGGATAGGCTGGATTGCATCGCTTTCCGAAGTGTTTTTCTCGAGCCAGGCAAGGGCGTCTACCTCACCAGGATTAATGTAGGGCCGATGCATGTGAGTAGTCTGGATCTGGTCGATCTCAAAGCTCTCCATATCGCGCAACATGAACCGTACATTTGTAACTGAGGTAAGAGCCACAAGGGAACCAGCTGCTGCAAGATAGAGGCGACGAGGAGAGTTTGTGAGCCACCGTTGTAAGATACCTGCCGCACCAATGCCTCCCAGTATGGCAACAGGAATATGTACACCCTGAAGCATTTTGCGTTGAAACGGAAATGCTTCTACTGGCAGGTAAGAAACAGCAATATTGGCAAGTATCCATGCACCGAGGGCAACCCGAACGCCAACCGTGGATAAAGCTGCCTCTTTACGGTACATCCTGAGCGCTGCAGCTGTTGAAACAATGGCGAACAACAGGGGAAGACCCAGACCTAAAACCAAATTGATTATTGGCCCAGAAGCAGTTTTGACTTCCATACGTGCATGGAATATCTTCTCAATTTGAAGCTGGTGATAAATGTAGAGTACAGAGGGTAAGCCAACTGCTCCTGCAAGAACTGCATATCCCCACGCGCGTTTGAGCAGAGCAGCACCACGGAATGACATAGTAACCGCTATGGCTCCAAAAACTGCGTACATGGTAACCACATCGTATGTGTGAGTTAAGCCGAGGGCAAAAACACAAAACCCGGATTGGATAGCGAAATATATACCTTGCTTACCACCAGCGGCTACCGAGCGCAACAGGAGCACAACACTCAGCGCCTGCATTGCCAGCGAAAACGCAAAAAGCGGGGATAGGTAAAGCGATAAATAGGTGATTGCTTCAGGCTGCCACGCATCGATCGGTGCGGGCCAGAGGCCCGGGATCCACCCGAACCCGGCACTGAAGCAAACAAATAAGAATGCCAATTTCCGAGAACGAGAATTCTCTGTTGAAAGCTCAATCAACCGCCACACACAGAAAAGAAGCAATGCACCAAACAGAATTCTGAAAATGTGGTAGGCAATTGGCAGCGGTACGTGCAGGAGACCACTTAAACCGCCCATCACAAAGAACAGCGGATTCATGGACATTCCATGCTGTGCATCCACAGTAAACATATTTAATGCGTGCGCAGAACCTGCCGCAGCCTGCCGCATCCAGGAAAGGTAAACACAGCTATCATCCAGATTATAGCCAAGCCACAGAAACTTGCGATCACCTGCAAAGCTCAAACCTATAAGATAGGGGATGAATGTGAGCAAGAGGGCAACGGAAGCAATTCCCGCTGCCCACCGTCTCTGAGCACTATCTGGTGTATTACCTTGATTGTTACCTACAACATCAGGCATCAGCTTATGTTACCAATTGCAGCCTGGCACGCAGTTTCGAGCTCAGCAATTTCAGATGCCGAGTTCAATACTCCGATTTCAAGCTCGTACTTTCGAATTTCCCCTGGCTGGAGCGTTAGCAAGGTGCCCCTGCTTCTTTCCGCTGCCCGGCCCATTACAAGGCAGTTTGCCGGCTCCATACCAACCACATAGGTTCCGGCATCCATCATTTTCCATTCAATGAATCTTGGCAATTGATCCGGGTTATACTTGCAGTAAACTCCAAATCCTTTTTCCGCACCAGGTGCAGTTTCGGTCCCTTCGCTTACAATAGCGGTTGTTACTTTACCATCAGGCGATTTTGCCAGTGTATGAAAGTAAACCTGCTCGTTGAAGCCTGCCTGCGGTGGCTGCAGTTTGGTATACCGATCATAACCGGAAACAGCCTCTTCATCACGCGGTTCTGCACTGATTGTGGGAGAAACGATGCGTGCGTCATCATTAACTGCAGGGAAACCAATGTTAATGTGATAGAGCATCATATGCTCGGTAACTTTGAATCCCATATTCTCGACCTCGTCAAGAATAGTAAACTTGCGTTCTCCAAGCTTTGCCTGAATTGTTCTTGTAAGCTGAATGTTTTCACCGAAAACAGTAGCCTCACGAAGCTTGCCTTTAACGGTTAATACGTAGTCATCGCCAACCCACTCTCCATCCCAACTAACATTTGTAGCCGGCAGGTTGGATACGCGGCCATGCAGGCCGTAGTTCTGGCCATTGTCTGTACCGTTGGCACCCGCATACGCCATACCGCAGCTAACCACTAAACCACCATAAAAGCCTCGGAGCCAGCCTCTGCCATTCTCACCTTCGTGATCAAAATAGGATGGATGTGTGTCCGTAGTGGCGCTTCTCCAGGCCATCGATCGCCCGTTATAGGATGCCGAGGAGATATCCAGGCCGCGGGAGGGAAGTATTGAAAAATCGAGGCCGCTTCCTGTTGTAACGTCAATTCCGAATACACCATCCTCGAAACCTTCAATCAGACGATATGGTTTTACGCGAGCCACCTGACTGATGTCGCCGACACGTTGAAGCAGCTCTGCACGTGTATAACTCTTGCCATTTAGAATTGCCATCTCACGGATACCTCGCAATAAAATGAAATGAAGGATGTTGCTTCCACTCCGAAGCTAATCAGCACATATGTGGGTAATAAATGCGTACTCGCCATAGAATAGAAGTGAAATGAAGTGAAACATGCTCTGGGAGGAGTTCGCCCCGAAGTAAGGCAAATCCTCCGGCTTAAACAGAATGACGGTTGTGCTAAATAGTGACGTGCAAGCTCAACTGAATCGAACGCAAAATCGCCTTGCAAACCCGGAAAACCTGGAGTATAATACGCGAGAAGTTCGGTGATCCCAACCACCGCGTACCGAACTGTTCGTTATGGGGCTGTAGCTCAGCTGGGAGAGCGCTTCAATGGCATTGAAGAGGTCAGGAGTTCGATCCTCCTCAGCTCCATCTTCCACCGTTTTTCTTCCCATCGCACCTTATTCCCACTATGTTTACGCCTGCCGACTTGCATCCCTTCAGCGCAAGTTGAGAAGGATCTATTCCCTGCGGAACAGAATATCTAGTGCGGCATGTACGCTTTAGCCTGAATACCGATACATACAGGTGCAATTCGGGCCATAATGATTGTAAGCGTCGAACTAATCTCTGTTCATACCTGATCTATACTAGTATGCAACGCGGCCATATCTGCCGCCATCTCCTTCCAACACGAAAGGTAACCTGATGACTTTGGAGCTGGATGAGATGATCCTCACCGCCTTCCACCACAAGGCCTCGGATCTCTTTGTCAAATCTGATTCAGTACCGTCCCTGCGAGTACACGGTAAAATCGTTGTTGCGCATGACTACCCTAGCCTTTCCGGTGAGGAAGTGCATCGCCTTTGCTATAGCAAGATGACGCCACGCCAGCAGGCGGTGTTTGAACAGCACCATGAAATGGACCTTGCGTTCTCGGTTGGTGAAGAACTCCGCATCCGAATGAACATCTACAAGCAGCGCGGTGGCGTTGCCACAGTGTGCCGACTTATTCCTACACGAATTCGCGCACTGGAGGACCTTGGAGTACCGCCTAAGGTTAAAGAGTTCCTGACGCATCGCAACGGACTTGTGCTTATAACCGGACCAACTGGATCTGGCAAAACCACAACGCTTGCGGCCATGATCGACCTTATCAATCAGCACCGCCCGGTAAACATCATTACTATCGAGGACCCGATTGAATTTGTTCATAAAGACAAAAAAGCAATCGTCAGTCAGCGAGAGATTGGTATCGATACCGATAACTTTAACGTTGCGTTGCGGCACGTACTTCGCCAGGCACCAGATATCATCCTGATTGGTGAAATGCGCGACCTCGAAACGATGAACATCGCGCTTCAGGCGGCTGAAACTGGTCACCTTGTTTTTGCAACTGTTCACACCGCTTCCGCTGCTGAAACCCTCGACCGAATTTCTAACATGTATGCCCCGCATGAAAGGCCGTTGCTCTGGCTTCGCCTTTCGGTATCGCTCAGAGGTGTTCTGTCTCAGAAACTTCTGCCACGCGCAGACGGCACGGGTCGAGTAGCCGCCATCGAGGTTATGGATGTAACACCGACGATCGTTGGTATGCTCGAAAAGGGCGCATCGGACGATATTTATGCAGCTATCCGTCAGGCTGGCCAGGAAGAGTACTGGGGAATGCAGACGATGAACCAGTGTCTTCTGCGCTTCTTCAAAGAGGGAATTATTACTGAAGCAGATGCACTGGCAAACGCGAACCCATATACGGAACTCCGCCAGTTGATCCGCATGGCTCAGAATAAGGGGGAGGTTCGCCAAACCATGACTGCGCCAGTTCAGGCAGCTGCACCGGCAGTACCCAACCTGCCGCCAGTACCACATATGCCAAAGTAAGCCGCAAGGCCTTTGATAAAAGTGGCGTTTTGCTCTTGCGATTAGGCAGAGGCAAAACGCCACTTTTGCGTTGAATGGCTTAGAGCACGAGGTGGCCACAGGCCCGTAGCAGCAGCTCCCGTACAATGGTAATGCTACTAGCCATCACATCCGTAACCTGATCATGAGATACAACTTCGGTTGTTAGCCCAGCACCAGGATTGGTGACAATTCCCAACGCGGCGTACTCAATACCAACCTCTTTTGCCATAACTACCTCAGGTATTCCCGTCATACCCACAACATCAGCTCCCCAGGCCCCAAACAGGCGAACTTCTGCAGGTGTTTCGAATCTCGGCCCATCCACACAAAGGTAGGTTCCACGGGGCGCAACTTCCACCATGCTCTCTGTCGCTGCCTGTAATACTGCGGAACGCAGAATAGGGGAGTAGGGGGTAGTAAAGTCGATGTGCTTCCAGTTTGAATCACTGAAGTATGTGCGGTCTCGGCTGCGAGTCATATCGATAAAGTCATCGAATAGCACGAGTTTCCCAGGATGATGTTCCAGGGTTAAAGATCCAACTGCATTTGTTGCAAAAACATACTTTACGCCGAGAGCAAGGAGTAGATCTGTATTAGCGCGGTAGTTGATTTGGTGTGGCGCAAGGCCATGACTTGCACCATGTCGGGAAACAAAGTACAGTTTTGCCGGCTCAACATAGTTATTTGAAATACTCAACGCCCTTGCGATGCCGTACTGAGTATCCACAATTACTTCTTCAGCGAATATTTCAGGTGGTAATGATTCGAATCCAGTTCCACCAATGATAGCAACATTTCCACTCATGGGTTCTATTCCGTTCTGACGTAGGTTTATCTGCAGTGAACTGCCGACTAAGCGACCCGGCGATAATTGACAAACAGTTGTGGTTATGCCAGACTTCTGCATGCAAAGGCATGTAAAATCGGCCCAGTTGGCAGATCCGCCGTTTAGCCACAGGCTCCGCTCAGTGGCATTACAACACGCACCAGCTTTTGGCATCTATCTTGCCTTTTGCGTGATACTATTCTGGCCTTTGCTGCGAGGGCGAGTGCTGTACTGGGGAGACATTGGGCTCTACTTCGAACCCATGCAGCATCTTGTAAATACCGAGTTGCATGCGGGCAGAGTGCCTCTTTGGAATCCATATATCCTGTGTGGGCAGCCCCTTCTTGGCAATCCGCAGATGGCAGTATTCTACCCGCTCAGTTTACTTGCCCCCGCCATGTCGGCACCTGTGTTTCTATCTATCGCAACTATTACGCACATATTTCTGTGCGGCGTGTTTATGTATGCATTCCTATTAAGTTGGTCTAAACACAGAGTATCTGCAATTCTTGGCGGGCTTACCTATATGGGAAGCGCGTGCATTGTATCTCGCATTCAATTTCCGCCAATGGTGCTCAGTGCTCCATATGCCCCTCTGCTTCTTTTATGCCTGGATGGGGTAATTTCGAATCCACGAAGCAAACGGCGATTACTCGCGCTAAGCACCTGTGTAGCACTCCTTGTGCTTGCTGCACATCCCCAGGTTGCATACCTTTCAACGCTAATTGCGATGGTCTACGGTATTTGGCGAGTAGCAAACAACAGATTTACCGGCAGCACAGTTACCAGCGAATATGCTTCACCGCAAACTGATTTCGTTCACCACAGATCCGGGCGAACGGTTACCTCACTTATTGCCGCGTTTGTGCTTGGTGTCGGTATAGCTGGTATCCAGATTATACCTATGCTACAGCTGATGAAGGTCAGCTCTCGAGAACACATGACGCCGTACGTCGCGAACCGTTTTGTGTTTGACTTATCGCATCTCGCAACCTTGATTTATCCTGGCACATTCGGAAGCCCGGGTACGGGCGATTATCACGGTGGCGGAAATGCTTGGGAGCCAGCCATTTTTGTAGGCTGGATTCCACTTGTATTTATCCTTAGTGCCCTTTTCCGATCGATAAAGCATCCTAATCTCCGGTTCTGGAGCATTCTGGGCCTTGTAAACATCTGGCTTGCTACAGGGCTGGCTGGTGGCTTGTTCTGGGTGGCTTTCTACGCAATCCCAGGACTATCCTCATTTCATGATCCTGCAAGATTTCTATTTTTGACAACCATTTGCATGTGTGTGATGACTGCAGCAGGGTGTGATCAACTACTTCATAAACTAAAGTACAAGCAAGGGGCTACTTATAATGCGCTTATCGTTTGGGCAACGGCTATTCCGCTATTAGTCTACGGAGTGCAGTGGAACCCAACACGATCTCCAATTCATGATCACTTTGCAGTATCACAGCAGCACACGGGTCGATCGTACTTACCAGCACATGAAGTTTACTGGCAAAGGTTCATTTCCGACGGATACACGGATTATGGTACTGACCGTGAATACCGGGCAATGCTTTCAACTGGCCTTGCAAATTCAGAAGAAACAAGAAACATCGAAACTGCAGCCGGATATGAGCCCGTTCCGTTGCAGGCACAGGCGGAATTGGATGGCCTGGCGCGCATAGCATTCAAGCGCGGCGAACCTACGTTACTGAGCTACATGCAGTTAATGGATGCCTCTGATATGTATCTGCCGGTTTACCACCGCATTTTCAGCGCAGACTTTGCTGAGAAACCGCTTCCTCGTGGCACCGACGTTCGGATAGCAGAACCTGCAGGCGGTGTATCTCGAGGCTGGTTAGTACGGTCTGCAATAGAGGTAGATGGTAAAACACGATCGGTATCAACCATTTCTGCCCCAGAATTCGACCCTCGAACTCTGGCAATTGTCAGCAGGCCTTTACCGCACAACGCACTCAATCTTCCTGAATATCCTCAACCAGATGCCGAGCTTGTGCACCCTGTAACTAGTAGGTCAGACGTTTCTGGCAGCGTTTGGAACTTTGACATCCGAGCAGGGAAATCGGCAGGATACTTTGTGATCAGCATTGCATGCTGCCCGGGTTGGGGAGCAACCATTGATGGCCAACCAGCAACATTAATCTGCACTGATGGAGCATTTATGGGCCTGCCTGTACCGCCGGGTAACCACGCGGTTCGCGTGGATTACAGACCAGCATCTGTAAAGCTGGGAGCATATGTATCTCTGTTATGTGCCGGGATATTTGCGGGGCTTCTTGCCGTGGGCAATGGCAAGTGTAATGGCGGACAATTAAGGGCACCCGGCAACCAATGAGCAAGGATGCCGTACCCACATTAAAGTTCAACCGCAAGGCTGCCATTGCGGTGCTGGCATTTCTCGCCATTGCCGTTAGGTTGGTGGCTCTTCACTCTGATGCATATCCATCGCTCAGTTGGAGCAGCGCCTTACTTACGGATGAAGGGTTTTATATTCACAACGCCAGAAATGCGGTTCTTTTTGGCAATGCCAGGCAAGATGGCTTCAACAATATGCTCATTATGCCGGTGCTGCATGGTATCCAGGTTGCTGTTTTCCGCGTGATAGGTGTCGGCACTGTACAGGCACGACTGATACCTGTTTGCTTGAGCCTGATGGGGCTGCTATTCTTCTACTGTGCAGCAAACATGCTGTATGGCTGGCGTACGGCATTTATAGCAACGTTGTTTTTAGGTTTGGACCATGCACGATTTCTGTATGACCGCCTTGCCTTAATGGATTCTCCCGCCGCATCAATGCTTTGTCTTGCATTATGGCTGCTTGTAAAGGGCTGCCTAAAGAGAAATAATAGCAGATTTTGGTTCCTGGCAATGGCTGGGGCTGTAACCGTTGCAAGCTACGGGATACGTGGCCTAACAGCTCCTTTAATGCTACTTCCGTTGTTCCTTATAACGCCCGGTGCTCTTAGACAAGGGTTTAAAGAACTGTGGCCAGCGATTGCCTGCGCGTTGGGATCGATACTGGCAGCAAGTATCTATCTTGTAACGTGGTACCTGCCAAATCGTGTTGAAATGAAACACTCCAACGCATATTACGCCCAACAGCTGCTTCCTGCAGGCAAAGCAGAACTAACCAGAAACCTTTTTGTTGCATTGCTTGGAGAGGGCAGGGGACTGGTGCCGTTTATGCTGCACCACTCACCGGTGGTGTTCCTACTTGCGCTTGCATGGTTTGCTCTGGGCCGAGGAGAGTTAAAATCACGGCGTAGCACTGGTGCCATAAGCACTCAGTTAAACCACGAAAGTATGCACAGAGCGGCAGATACAGCTGTCACTGTATTCAATGCATGGTGGCTTGGATCGGTGGCGCTAATACTGATTATCGCAAATTACTCGCCATCGAGATATTACGTGCTAATGTCGCCTCCACTTGCGCTGTTTGCAGCACGTATGGCAGCCCACATACCGCAATTGCCGAGGGCACTTTTACAAAGGCCCCTGGTAACGGCTATTATCAGCGGGTTGGTTTGCTATCACCTGGCTGTTGCGTTGCTCGATCGGACGCAGCCAACGCTGCCAGAACACTTCGCGCTTGCCTATCCGCCAGCTGTTGGGGCGGCCCTGATTTCTGCGGCATGTGCATTGTATTTTCGACGAGATAGTGCACTGCCTGCACACATTGCAAGGCGATTTGGCTTATTGCATCCAAGGAGGATCCAGGCTGTTACGGTTATAGTTTGGGCAGCAATAAATCTTGCATGGTGTGCAGATTGGCTAACACACATCACTTACCGGCAGGCATCTGCAGATGCAACAATCGGTAGAATCACTGAACGAGACGCTGTGATTTTTGGTGCGCTCGCCCCGGGCCTGTGTATCGACAATGGCAGGCGTGTTGTGTTGATGATATCGGGCCTTTGTAACGATATCGATCCAATCAACAGCCTTGCAGCTAACAATGGTAAGCCAGCGTATGTAGCAGTGCTTGATGAAAACGGCTGGAAAGAAGAGTGGTGGTTTCATCACTATCCGTATGAACTTGGGCCAGATAATAAAATGCAATCATATCGGCATATGCTTCGGCCAAACTTTAATGTTGGGCTGTACCGCGTTACCAAAAAACCGTACTGGAGACAGGATTGATAACAGTTCGTGAACTCATGAAAACCCATACACAGGCACTGACCATGGGAGATTCGCTACAAACTGCCCTGGACAGATTAGATGTCTATCAGACACAACATCTGCCCGTGGTTGATGATGCCAGGCAGGTACTGGGCTCCGTTTCTGAACAGGGCTGTACACAGCGGGCATGGAAAGAAATCAATCTACACAACACAGATTTGCACCACATTACCGTGGCAGATTTGTTGGATGCCAACATTATGGCAGTGCAGGATACCGAACCTGTTACTGGCCTCTTAGTATCCCGGTGTGTTGAAACCCACCCGTGGCTACCTGTTACCGATAGTCAGGGCAGTCTGATCGGCACTCTGAACCGTATCGACGTTATACAGGCTATGCTCGATGGCATTTTGAGCGCAGATCCCAGGTAGCTGGCGACCAATCTACCCGAGATTGGGCCGGTGTGTGGTATTCTTAACGAGACCTTATTACAAGTTCGGCGCATGCTTTTCAGCTGCTGCCGCTAATACATCACGTAGTTCTGGACGAAGGGACCATTTTCGATGAGTTCTTTGCATGGCAATTTCCCAATCAGGTCTGGCCGCGCGCTGGCAATTACTGCTGCAGCCGCTGTTTCGGTCGGCCTGCTCTCCCTCGTAGGCTGCAAAGATCAGTCCAAGCCAGGGGCAGGATCAACGGCTCCTGGCAATCAGGCAACGGATGGTGGCTCTGCTGTATCCGGCGATACTATTCTGATTGGCGAGTACGGAAGCATGACGGGCGACAATAGCTCGTTCGGCATCCAAAATGACGCGGGCGTTCGGCTTGCTGTAGACGAAATTAATGCTGCTGGCGGTATAGAGCGCGATGGCAAGAAGTACAAGATCAAGATTGAGCTTGAAGACGACCAGAGCAAATCCGAAAATGCCGAAACTGCAGTTAAGCGCCTGATTGATCAGAAGCACGTATCTGCAATTCTGGGCGAAGTGGCTTCGAGCTGTAGTATTGCCGGTGGGAAAATCTGCCAGAAGGCTGGCGTACCAATGATATCGCCATCCTCCACAAACGTGGCGGTTACTAAGATTGGTGACTACATTTTCCGAGTATGCTTCCTTGATTCCTATCAAGCAGCAGTGGATGCCCGCTTCGCGATTGATGGCCTTAAGGCTAAGCGCGCAGCTATTTTCACAAACAAAGACCAATCATACAGCACTGGTTTCCGCGATGAGTTTGAGAAGGCTTTCACTAAGTACGGTGGAACCATCGTTGTAAAGCAGACATACAGCGATAAAGATACAGATTACCGAGGCCAACTCACTGCGCTGAAGGCTGCTAATCCAGAAGTAATTCTTGTTCCTGGCTACTACAAAGATGCCAGCACAATTGCCAAACAGGCGCGTGAACTTGGAATTACTGTTCCGTTGCTGGGTGGTGATGGCTGGAGCGATAGCCAGTTGCTGGAACTGGGTGGTAAGGCGATGGACGGATGCTACTTCTCCGACCATATGTCTATCAAGGATCCCAAAAAGGTTGTTCAGGACTTCGTGAAGGCTTACACCACAAAGTTTGCCTCTGATGCAAAGATGGAGAAACTACCATCTACCATGGCAGCCCTAGGCTACGATGCCGCCAAAATCCTTTTTGATGCCATCAAGCGCGCAAAGTCTCTCGATAAGAAAGACATTAGAGACGCAGTGGCAGATACTAAGAGCTATGACGGTGTTACCGGAAGCATCTCGATCAACAAAGATCGTAACGCTGACAAATCCGCCGTTGTGATCGCTGTTAAGAGCGGCGCATTTGACTATCAGGCAACTGTTCCTAACCCCGATCAGCCTCTGAAATAGGTACATTACGGGACTGGGCCGTCCATTGCTTCGATCCACTTGCCGCCTCGTAAGGGCAGGGGATTGTGGAGATGGACGGCCAGTTTTATGGCAGTACGGCTCTTCATTTCAGCCCCTTCCTATCTCAGATTGTTGCTGGTTCAGTGGGCCGTGGTCCACCCCAGTCATATAAGGAGTTTTGCAGTTTGGCGGCAGCCCTCCAACACCTACTTCAGCAGATTATCAATGGTATTGCAGCCGGCAGCGTATATGCGCTGATAGCTGTGGGATATACCATGGTATACGGCGTATTGAAGTTCATCAATTTTGCCCATGGCGATGTTTACATGGTCGGCGCATATGTCGGCTTGTTTGCTGTGGGTGGAGTACTGTCTAACCTGAGCCCTGTTGGTCAGGATATAGGAGCCCTGCTTCTGTGTCTGATTGGGTGCGGTTTGATTGGCGCGTTTATTGAACGATTGGCATATAGGCCACTTCGAAATGGCCTTGGGCCACAAGATGGTTGGGTATGGGGCCTGTTTTGGGCCTCTTATGCCGGCCTGTTCATTGGGCCAGTTGTCGAACAGCATTCCCCCCTAACCGGAGTCACCTCATTTGTTGTAGTCACTGGTATTGCATTTGCAATATTCACACCGCTGCTCAGGCTCCTGTTTACCCGGCTTGGACGGATAGTTATGCCGTCGCGCAATCGGCTAACTGCACTGATAACAGCAATCGGTATTTCTCTGCTTCTGGAAAATCAGGGCCAGGCTGTATTCGGAGCAACTCCACGGTCTTACAAGTCACAGGGCTTTCACCCAATAAACTTGAGCGCCGGTGGGGTAACACTGAACTTTAACAGCGGCCGATTGTGGATTCTTTTTACGGCAGTTGTGTTGACAATGCTTCTGGTGTACATTGTCCGGCATACACGTACGGGTAAAGCCATCCGCGCAGTATCCTTCGACCCCGAAGCAGCCGCTCTGATGGGCATACCAACAGATAGGATCATTGCTCTGACATTTGTAATTGGTTCGTCACTTGCTGGAGCAGGTGGGTTTTTGAACCACAGCTTTGGCGAAATACCATTCAAGGCAGACATCGGAATTCAGCTAGGACTGAAGGCATTTGTCGCAGCTGTCCTGGGCGGAATAGGCAGTATAGAGGGCGCTGTATTCGGGGCGCTGCTTATGGGAGTAGCTGAGAACCTGGTTGCGGGTTCAGCGTTTAATGCGTTTACAGACGCTATTGCGTTTGTTATTCTAATTGTAGTTCTGTTGTTCAAGCCCACAGGTTTGCTTGGCCGGAACGTAACGGAGAAGGTGTAATGAAAGCCGGCATGAGGAAGCTAATCTGGCTGCTCGTCGGCCTCATACTCGTGGCAGGCGCAGGGCATGTGCACGATAACTTGCAGGGTTATTTTCAGGATATTTTACAGCGATGTGGCATAGCCATCATCATGGCTGTTAGCCTGAACATTGTAAACGGTTTAACCGGCCAGTTCGCTATTGGCCATGCTGGCTTTATGGCAGTTGGCGCCTATACAGGTGCTGGCTTAACGTATCAAATATCGGATAAGCTTACCCATGGGGCTGTACCAACGCTGCCAATCATGCTGGTTGCAATGATAGCAGGAGGGTTGCTTGCCGCACTATTTGGTTATGCGGTTGGTGTACCAAGTTTACGCTTGCGCGGAGATTACCTTGCAATTGTAACTCTTGGGTTTGGTGAAATCATCAGGGTATTGCTGGAAAATACCGATGAGATGGCTCCTGGCCTCCATCTTGGAGGCGCCACAGGTTTTTCGGATGCTCCAACCTTAACGCAATCTGCTCTCCTATTTCCGCTTATCGCGGGCACTGCAGCGCTGGTGATAGTAATCGCCTGGAACCTGAAGTCGTCATCGCATGGTCTTGCATTCCTTTCTGTACGTGAAGATGAAATTGCAGCCGATGCAATGGGTGTTAACACCACAGCTGTTAAGGTCTCGGCATTCGTGCTAAGTGCTTTCTTCGCTGGTGTTGGCGGCACAATATATGCGCATGCCCACCTGATAAAGCCAGACGTTTTCAACTTCATTCTCTCGATGAACTTCATTGTAATGATCGTTCTAGGAGGCACAGGTAGCATCACCGGGGCGACACTTGCTGCAGTAGCTGTTACGATACTCCCAGATCTGCTCAAACCAATTAGAGACAAGTACTCGGTTCCGGATGTATATCTTCAGGTTATTTTCGCCCTCGCTCTTGTTCTGCTGATGATCATCAGGCCAAGCGGTGTATTTGGCAAGGGTGAACTCAAACTGCGGAAACGCAAGCCCACAGGCGCAGAGAATGCAGGTTCTGAGGTTGTACCGTTGAACCGGCCGGCACCGGCCCCACTACCGGCTGGTACCCTCACGCTGGATGCCCAGGAACTTACTCGTAAATTCGGTGGGCTTACTGCGGTCGGCAACGTAAATCTAAAGCTAAAACCTGGTGAGTTGGTAGGTTTAATCGGTCCAAACGGTGCTGGTAAAACAACGCTGTTCAACCTGCTAACGGGCGTGTATGAACCAAGCGCCGGTCACCTAAATTTCCAGGGCAAACCCATTGCTGGCGTAATTCCAACTCCCACCACGCAGCGTACGCTGAAGCTTGCATGGGACACCGTACTATTTGTAACGGGCGGATGGTTGATAGGCACCATCCTTTCTACCGTGCTGGTACCGTATATAGCAACCCCAGAAGATGCGCGTATACAAACGGGTGTAAAGTGGCTGCTTGTGCTCGGTGCTTTGATATTGGCACTTACAACCGCTCCAAAGCGGCGAAAGTTTGTTGCAGGGCTGAAACCGTACCAATTTGCACAGCGAGGCATTTCAAGGACCTTCCAGAACATTCGATTGTTTGGCGAGCTAACAGTGCTTGAAAACGTGCGTGTTGGCACATATCTGCGCAGAAAAACGAACCTGTTTGATGCCCTCTTCCGGACATCCCGACTTGAAAAGGAAACTCAGGAGAACATCCAGTTTGCTCGCGAGCTGCTCTCGCGCTTCAACCTGCTAAAGTCTGAGCACGAGCTTGCCAAAAACCTACCCTACGGTGACCAACGCAGGCTGGAAATAGTGCGAGCACTCGCAACAGAACCACGCCTACTGCTGCTGGATGAACCTGCAGCCGGTATGAACCCGCAGGAAAAGGTAGCGCTAATGTCGTTGATCCGCGAGATCCGCGATGATTTTGCGCTCACCGTTCTGTTAATTGAGCATGATATGAAACTGGTTATGGGCATCTGCGAGAGGATATATGTGCTGGATTATGGCAGGATAATTGCGGAAGGCACCCCGGAAGAGATCCGAAGCAACCCAACAGTTATTGCGGCTTACCTTGGGGAAGATACCGAGGAGAGCGGTAAGGAGGGCTCGGAGGAATGATGCTTCAGATACGTAATCTGGATGTATATTATGGGGCCATACATGCTCTGGAATCGGTTTCGCTTGAAGTGGAAGAGGGCGAGATCGTAACAATGATCGGTGCCAACGGCGCTGGCAAGAGTACCACGATCAGAAGTATTTCTGGCTTGGTTCGACCACGCTCAGGAGAGATTCTTTTCGAAGGCAAACCCATCCACACGATGCCTGCACATCAGATAGTTACCCTGGGTATTGGCCAATCTCCCGAGGGACGGCGCGTGTTTAGCAACATGACAGTACGAGAAAATCTCGAGCTTGGCGCGTATACACGTGCATCGCACCATGCCGAAGTTAAGCAGGATATGGAGAAGGTGTTTCACCAGTTTCCACGGCTTAAAGAGCGTGAAGCCCAACTTTCAGGAACACTATCTGGCGGCGAGCAGCAGATGCTTGCAATAGGCAGAGCGCTGATGGCGCGTCCGCGTCTATTACTTTTGGATGAGCCCAGCCTCGGACTGGCTCCCTTCCTCGTGAGAAGCATCTTCAGCATTATTCGTGAGATCAATGCACAGGGTGTTACTGTGCTGCTGGTTGAACAGAATGCCAACCAGGCATTGAAAATTGCCAACCGTGGATATGTGCTTGAAACAGGCCGTGTGTTGCTGGCAGATACCAGTGCAAACCTCTTGTCTAACGACTCGGTTAGGGCCGCTTACCTCGGAGAGTAACAAACGTGGACGATACCGCCAAATCGGTGGCGATCGGATTATTTGCCCTGCTTCTGCTACATGGCTCGCTGGAAGATCGTGCCAGGCGCGCCTCAGTTCGCGAAATGCGTGAAGCATTTCCCGTTGGTGGAGAAGTGCGTGCGCGTGTAGTGGCTGAGCCTCCTGCATACCTGTTCGGTAACAGGATTCAGATACTGGATCTGTACGGCAACGATGTATCTACTCAGCAGTTGCCGTTTCAGCAGTACCCGAGATCTGGGTGGAAGGGCTCCATCCGTACATTACGTTTACACCTCACGAACAGCAGCTTGAAGGGCCTAAAAATAGACAGACTTGAAGCTGAGATCCCAGATGTTCGGTACGATCTGGGCTGGGCGTTGAACCGAAACAGATTAAAAATACGAAGTGCTGGCACGGGTACCATAGATATCTGGGTGAGTGCCAGATCGATAACCGAGTTTACGGAGAAGAAGTACCGCCAATCTATGCAGGACGTTTCTGTTGAAGTGATTGGCGACAAGATGCTTGTTAGAGCCACCGTGCGGATGCTGGGTGCCAGAGCTCGAATAGAGGCAAATGGGGTACTCAAGCCGCGGGGTGGGAGGTACGTGGAGCTCTCTGATAGCTCCGTGATACTTAATGGCAAACCGGTGGATGGCTCGGCAGCAGCGCGTCTGCTATCTGGCGTTAATCCTGTTCTGGATGTAGACCGAGACTTCGACCTTGGCAGCCTCATGCATATTGAGACAGTAAAGATAGAAGGCTCGCAGGTACATATTCACGGCTCGGCCACGGTGCCTATTAACGCCGCAAGCGTCAATGCATCTGCTGGAAGCAAGGCACCTATAAGTATCAATTCGACTGAGAGTTTCGGAAACGAAAATAGCGGCGAGTAGCCTCAATCCGCGATGGCAAAACCAGGCGCGGCATACGCGGCTTAGACGCACACAAAAAAGGTAAAACACAATGTCGTCAGAACTTCTTAAAACACCCCTGTACGATGCACATGTGGCATTAAACGCCAGAATGGTGGACTTTGCGGGCTGGAGCATGCCCGTTATGTACGCTGGAATTCTGGATGAGGTCCGGGCTGTACGCACCGGAATAGGGCTGTTTGACATCAGCCACATGGGCCGTATCCGTGTAATAGGTGAGGAAGCCACTTCACTGCTACAGGCAGTTACATCTAACGATGTATCTTCTCTGGCGTATACGCAGGCACAATACTCGCTGCTTACAAACCCGGATGGTGGCATTATTGATGACATCATCGTGTATCGGCAGGCAGAGAATGCATACATGGTGGTTATTAATGCTTCTAACACAGACAAGGATATCTCATGGATCCGGAGCAAGGCTGGCGCCGGTGTTGAGATATTTGATGATTCTGCAGCAACCGCTATGATTGCAGTACAGGGTCCAGAAGCACCTGCCATAACGGCACAATTGGCAAGCAATCCCGAGCTTTTGAATATGGATCGGTTTCATTACGCAACCGGTACCATTGCTGGCGCAGAAGCCACGTTTTGCCGCACTGGATACACGGGCGAAGATGGCTTTGAGCTGATCGTGCCTGCAGAATCTGCCACGGCAGTGTGGAACGCCCTGGTTGCCGCTGGCGGTGTGCCATGTGGCCTTGGTTCTCGCGATGCCCTGCGCATTGAGGCCGGCTACCCGCTGTACGGCCACGAAATTGATGACACTACTTCACCCGTAGAGGCTTTACTAATGTGGGCTGTGAGCCTGGAAAAAGGCGAATTTACGGGTCGTGATCATATCGCAACTCTCAAGGCGAATGGTGCAAAGCGTAAGCTCATGGGCCTGGTGTCGTCCGAGAGAATCCAGCCACGGCAGGGGTATACTGTGTTCATAGGTTCAGAGGAAGTTGGCATAATCACGAGCGGTGTTTTCTCTCCCACTCTTGGCACCAGCATTGCTATGGCCTACATAGATTCCCGGTATGCGAAAACCGGCACTGCTGTTGAGGTCAGCGTGCGCGATAAGCGCATCCCCGCAGTTCTAAAGCAGAAAAAGAACCTTCTTCAGAACTCCTGATTTTTTACAGGCATCGATCATAGTGCGAGACACCGGGCCGTCAAAAAACGGCCCATTGTCTCGTGAAAGGAGTGGCCGCAATGGCTTCTGTTCCCTCAGATCTCAAGTATTCCCGCTCGCATGAATGGGTGCGCGTGGAAGGTGATGTTGCAACTATCGGCATTACCGATCATGCACAGGCTGAACTTGGCGACATTGTTTACCTGGATCTGCCCGAGGTTGGCCGCATTTTACAGCAGGACGCACAGTTCGGCGAAGTAGAGTCCGTAAAGGCTGTATCAGAACTGTTCTCCCCTGTTGGTGGCGAAGTAGTTGAATCCAACACCGGTATCGCCGACACCACCGAAGTAGTAAACCAGGATCCATTCGGCGGTGGCTGGCTTATAAAGGTGCGCATCGCAGATACGGCTGAACTAGCTTCGCTGCTGGATGCTGCTGACTATGAGAAGTTTGCCAACGAGCACGGAGGGCATTAATCCGTGGGCTACGTAAGCAACACAGATACCGACCGCGCCGAGATGTTTGAGGCCATCGGTATCGAGAGCTTCGATGAGCTTCTGGCACCAATTCCTGAAGAATTGCGGTTTAAAGGCGAACTTAACCTGCCATCCGCTTTAAGCGAATATGGCATTGTTCGGCTTATGCATAACCTTTCAAGCAAAAACTCGCCTGCCGAAGGAACTCTGAGCTTTCTTGGAGCCGGAAGTTATGACCACTTCCGCCCAACAGTAGTAAGTGCAATTATGAGCCGTGGTGAGTTCATGACTGCGTACACGCCGTACCAGCCAGAACTCAGCCAGGGAATGCTGCAGACCATCTATGAGTACCAGACGATGATCTGCGCACTCACGGGCATGGATATTTCCAACGCATCGATGTACGATGCAGCTACCAGCCTTGCAGAAGCAGCGCTGATGGCAACCAATATCCTGAACCGTGATGAAATTGTAATTTCCGCATCTGTACACCCAAATTACCGCGAAGTTGTTGAGACGTACCTCCGTTGGACAGGCTATACGCTTGTTACCGTGGAGGCAACATCCGGCGCAACCGATGTGGAAGCACTGCGTACAGCCGTTACTGATAAAACCGCAGCCGTTCTTTTTCAACATCCAAACTTCTTTGGTTCGCTCGAAGAGGTGCAGCAGTTGGTGGATATCGCGCACGGTGCGGGTGCTCTGGCTGTGGCTGCAGTAGACCCAACCTCGCTTGGTCTGCTTAAACCGCCCGGCGAATACGGCGTGGATATTGTAGTTGGTGAGGGACAGGGACTGGGTAGCCCCATGGGCTATGGCGGTCCACTTCTTGGCTTCTTTGCTTGCGGAAAGAAGTTTCTTCGTTCCTTCCCTGGCCGCGTTGTTGGAGCTACCATCGACCAACAGGGCCGCCGTGGATACACAATGACGCTTCGAACCCGTGAGCAAGACATTCGCCGTGAAAAGGCCACAAGCAATATCTGTACCAACCAGGCACTGATTGCGCTATGCGCAACTGTCTATATGGCAGAGCTTGGCAAAACCGGCCTTTCTACAGTTGCCGATCTTTGTCTGCAGAAATCGCACTACTGCCTTACCAAACTTACTGAAATTCCTGGAGTTCGGGCCGCATTCCCAGGTGCCAGGTTTGTAAAAGAGTTTGTAATCCTGCTTCCCGATGGCAAAGATGCAACGCAGGTTGCATCGTCGCTCCATTCCCAGGGCATTCTAGCTGGCCTGCCGCTGGCGGGGTATTACCCTGCACTCGGCAGTGGCGCCCTGCTGGTTTGCGTTACCGAAACCAAAACACGGGAAGATATTGATTCTTTCGCCTCGGCTCTGGCCGCTGCGCTTGCCTGACGGATGATAAGCAGTTAGTTACGGATACAGGGTCAACACATTGCCGCACCAGACGATATTTGAAAAGAGCCGCCGGGGACGTACCGGCGCTAATCTACCCGAGTGTGATGTTCCCAGGGTAGATGCAGCCGAGACTCTTGGCGCAGGGGCGCTGAGAACTTCACTGCCATTGCCAGAAGTGAGTGAACTGGATGTAGTTCGGCACTTCACTGGCCTTTCTCACCGAAACTACTCCATCGATGCTGGATTCTACCCACTGGGCTCCTGCACGATGAAGTACAACCCAAAAGTGAACGAGAAGACGGCAGCCATGCCGGGCTTCGCAGGCCTGCACCCTCTGCAGCCTGAGGAAACTGCGCAGGGCGCATTACAGCTTATCTATGAGCTTCAGTCTATGCTGGCTGAAATTTGTGGAATGGATGCAACCACGCTGCAGCCATCAGCTGGCGCTCATGGTGAGTTGCTGGCCATGATGATGGTTAAGGCTTACCACGCCGAACGTGGCGAGGCGCACCGCAATATCGTGGTTATCCCAGATGCCGCCCACGGCACCAACCCTGCCAGCGCAGCACGGTGTAACTTTAAGGTAAAAGGCATCCCGGGCAACGATAGTGGCAGAACGGACATTGCAGCCCTGGAAAAGGCGCTGGATGGCAACGTAGCTGCTTTCATGCTCACCAACCCGAATACGGTTGGTCTGTTTGAAAGTGATATCCGCCGGATCTGCGAACTGGTTCACTCTGTTGGTGGCCTCGTGTACTGTGATGGCGCAAACATGAATGCCATGCTTGGCCTAACACGTCCTGGCGATATGGGTTTTGACGTAATGCACTTCAACCTGCACAAAACCTTCTCTACGCCACACGGCGGTGGTGGGCCAGGTTGTGGCGCGGTTAGCGTTAAGAAAATTCTGGAGCCGTACCTGCCTACGCCACATGTGGTGAAGAGCGTGGTAGGGGACCAGGCAACTTACACGCTCGATGCAAATCGACCGCAATCCATTGGTAGAATCCACTCATTCTACGGTGCCTTTTTGCTAGCTGTGCGTGCATATACGTACATCCGTACGCTCGGCGCCCGTGGAATTCGGGAAGTTGGCGAGAATGCCGTGCTGAATGCAAACTACATTCGAGCCCGCCTGGCTGACCATTACGAAGTTGCGTTCGACAACCAGGTTTGCATGCATGAAGTTGTACTTTCGGCAACGCGCCAGAAAGTTCAATCTGGAGTGCGCGCAATGGACATTTCTAAGCGGTTGATGGATTATGGGCTTCATCCGCCTACAAACTACTTCCCGCTGATTGTTCCCGAAGCACTGATGATAGAGCCAACCGAAACGGAAAGCAAGCAGACTCTGGATCACTTCATCGATGTGATGATTAAGATTGCAGAAGAAGCCAAAGACAATCCGGAGCTGTTAAAGACAGCACCTCATAACACTGTAGTTTCCAGACTTGACGAAACATATGCCGTTAAGAATCTGGATCTGCGATATGAGCCGATCTTTACTGCAACGGAATAGGGCCCTCACTTGAGTGCAACGTGGCGAGTGCTGGAGTATGGAAGCGATAGTGCCGCGGAAAATATGGCCGTGGACGAAGTGCTGCTTAATGGCTTAAGGGCAGGGGATTCCCCTGTCCTTCGCCTTTACACATGGAACTCGCCAGCAGTTACCCTTGGGCGATTTCAGAGCATTGCTCGCACAATTTCGTTGGATGCCGCAGCCAGAAGTGGCTTGCCACTTGTAAGGCGCATTACCGGTGGAAGAGGTATATTGCACGGTGATGACCTCACATTGTCGGTTGTGTGCAAAACGTCACATCTAGGATTGCAGCCAGGTGTAATTCCACCCATCAAACAACTGTATAGTATGATAACGGATGTGCTTTCGGCCGCAATAGCCGCAGCAGGCGTAGTGGCTGCACCCGGTACTTCGTTAAATTGCCGAAGGGATGCTGCCAGTGCCACTGGAGACTGTTTTGCCATGGTTGCCAGTTCAGATTTGGTTGCCAGCGGCATTAAAGTATTAGGCGGCGCAATGCATCTCTCAGAAGACAGCATTCTGTTTCAGGCATCTGTGCCACTCTGGACAAAGAGCTTACAGCTGGATCAACAACAGCTTGCCAGCGATGTGTTTCTGGGCTCACATGTGGCACCAGACTCCGTGAAGCAGTTGAATGCCAGCGAACTAACAGAAGCTATAGTGGGTTGCTGGACAGGTACGTATGGAGGCAACGAGCCAGAGCGGAATTGCCACCTGAGTAACGATGAGTTATCCAGGGTAATCCAGCTGGTAGAGACGCGGTACGGACGCGAAGAATGGACAAAAGGAAGTCTTCGGTTGCTTAACACGACCGAGCTCAATTGACACCAATCTATCGTTATGATATACTTCGTGTCAGAGTGATAACCACTGCGGACTATATCTCAACAGAATTGGCCGTGAGAGCCTGGAAGTATTCCAGCCTGCGGCAACAATACCAATATCGTTAGAGAATAGCGGAGAAGAGAGGGAATCATGCCGAAGAAGATTCTGGCTGTAGACGATGAGCGCCATATTGTACGGCTTGTTCAAGTCAACCTTGAGCGGGCAGGGTATCAGGTTGTAACTGCATTTGATGGTAAAGATGCCCTTGAGAAGGTTGCA
Source organism: uncultured Chthonomonas sp. (assembly GCA_903859705.1). GTDB lineage: Bacteria > Armatimonadota > Chthonomonadetes > Chthonomonadales > Chthonomonadaceae > CAIXIX01. The sequence continues at coordinate 52,202 of CAIONQ010000107.1, read as the reverse complement.
TCTGAGCAGCCCGACCTGGTGGTCCTCGATGTCATGATGCCATACATGGATGGTTTCGAAGTCCTTCAGAACCTCCGTAAGAACCAGTCAACACGAGACCTTCCGGTCATTATGCTGACGGCAAAAGCTCAGGATGCAGACGTGTTCAGAGGCTGGTCCAGTGGTGTTGACTGCTACCTAACCAAGCCATTTAACCCGATGGAACTTATCACGTTTGTAAAGCGAATTTTCTCCTCCGCAGATGACAGCGATGGCGATAGCAAAGTGTACGATCTGGGCAGCAGCAACAGCTAAGTTGTCTGGCAGATTGGCGCGATGCTGTGCCCTAGTGGAAAGCGAAACGACCGTTGGCAACTGAAAAAAGAACGGCCATACTGATTGGTGCCAGTATAGCTGCTGCCGCTGCAGGTATTGTAGCTGCGGCAGCACTATGGAAGTTCCGCAACGGGGACATTCAGCACGAATCCATCGCCGAAACAGACCATCGGCACCTGAAACAAGTTCTTACGGACTGTTACGACAAGCTTCAGGAAATAGAAACACGCGTTATCGGGTAGTGGCACTTTGTCAATCTCGGACCATACGCGGGTTTAAGCCGGTTTGTATAATCAAAGGGATCTTGCCTTCTTTTCTTTAGAAGGCAAGATCCCTTTTTGTTTTTTAAACTTTAACTTCAAAGCCTCAACGCATCCTTTTGCCCACCTCAAATCCGTATCGCCAGCCTCTAGGGTAGGGGGGATACCATACCCCTCCGACCAGCCATTCCAGCAGTCTATATTAATGCCTGCAGTACCAAACGCTATTGCAAGTTCCCTCTCTCGGTGCCGCCAGTTATCGTTAAACCCAAAAACACCTGCATCCGGGAAAACATACCGAGCATCATATCCAGGCATAATGGGTACCACAAGAGGCACGCCAGGCTGCTGCCATTTAGCTAACAAATCCCGAGCATGGGTTAACCTGTCAGCTTCAGTAATCTGAACGCCACTTTCTGGTCTGGCCGTTCCCTGATTACATATATTGTATGGAGCCACCGCTAATACCGCCGAACATGCAAGCATCGCAGGAACAGTTGGGCCGTATTCTGAACCATAACCGGGCAAAGACTTTGGATCAATAATGAACCCAACTCGATAGCCCGTCTTACGGAATATGGCATCAGATGCGCGTACAAACCCTGCCGCAAACTCATCGGGATCAATGGGACGATCATGTATCGTCTCAATCAATCGAATGGCTACCCTCGAAACACCATTTACATCGTAGAGCTTTAGCCAGTTTGGCTGATTGCCCATATTAGCCAGCAACCATGAACACCGTGAAACGAGATTATCTAAGTTGGTTGGAAAATCATTCCAAAACCGATTTGCCGGACTTACCTCGATTAATGGGCACACAAACAAGCGGTTCTGCTCAGCTACCCCAAAAAACGATCTAACTTCGGTAACCTGTTCTAGATCAGAGTACTTTGAGGTACCAGTATCCTCGGGCCATCGCCTGCGGGAGAACATCAGCGTTGGAGACCATTTATCAGTTTCGCCATCATGCCCCCAATAGGATAAAAAGAAGGTATTCAACCCGATATTACGCATCAAAGTTAATGTCTGTCGTATTCCTTTAGCGGTCCATTGTAACGACCTGATATCTTTCGGATGGCGAGAATACAGAGGCAGTGAAGAAGGGTTGGCGGGACCTGCAAAAAACAAACTTCCATAAATCGGACTATCCCGAAATCCTTCATTCGCAATGCGCCCGCGCACCTGGGCTTGCGACGGGTTTGTAAAAATGATAAGCCAGAAAAGTGTACAGGCAATTTTACGACAAATAGTTGCAGATCCCACAAACGCCATAAATCCACTCCAACGCCACGGACGGAAGAAATGAAGAACCTGCGTAACATCCCAATTATACCGGTATAAACGCTAATCACTGCATTACCGAGAGGGCAATCCCACAATCGGCACAATCAACTCAATTTTCCGAAGAAAACCCATTCAAAGGTTCCAAATCAGATATAATTATCACATACCATGTATTATCGGACGTTGTAATTCCAGAGAAATTCACAGTTTCTGAACCTGGGTTCAGCCGTGCCATGGAGGCAGGCGAAGCGGAAGTGCCATGACTGATCCGTGGCACTAGTGCACGTCTCACCTACTGCATGTGCTGTAAGATGTGCAATCCCCTGCTTTGAATTCTGTGTGATGCCAGCTAATGGAAATCTGTGAGGTTGCCAGTGGCTGCATCGTGTTGTAACGGTGGATGTTGAGGCTACATACGGTTCATCTGGTCAAAGCTGTAAATCGTAGTACTTTTGCCAGGCTAAGCCCATGATTAAAGAGCAATGCGGGACTCGCAGCAACGTTCGTGATTACGGGAAGTGCATTGGAATAGGGCGCAAAAATCGGAAGGCGTGTACTACCCGTATAGCAAAGAACAATAAATTTCTACAGCGAATTAAAGATCTAAATACATCTTAGGATAGAGTGGGGTCCATCCCCCACTCTATCCAGCCTCTGCCTCGTTGGCATCCAGAACAGCATCGGCTACAAAAATACGTGCGTTAAACCGAAGCGCTATTGCAATAGCATCACTCGGCCTGGAGTCTATCTCTACTTCTGTACCATGGCAGTTTATCGAGATTTTGGCGTAGGGCGTTCCATGCCACATGTCGTCCACTGTGATGCGTGTTACTTTTGCGTCCAACGATTCAATCACATTCTTTAAAAGATCATGTGTCGATGGCCGGTCAGGTTCCACGTGTTCCAGTGCATTTTGGATAGCAACGGCAATATCCGGCATTACAAATATCCGGAGTTCTCGGCCATTATCATCCTGTAATAACACAAAGGTTGTCCTCGAGGACTTTGTGTCTCCGTCAAGGTTCTCGTAGCAAACTTCATACACGTTTACTACACTGCATTCAGAAACAGACAGTGGACTGGGAGTTCTATTTTCGAGCTCCGGCGCACTGTCGTCAAAAGCATATCCACGCTCTGGGTTTGGTTCTGATGGCCAATCCCCAAACAAGTCTTTAAAATCATTTCCCACGGGAGGTGACCTCACGCTGTAGGGTTTCTCGGCTGACGTAAAAACGACGGGAGTCGACCGCGGATTTCACATCATTCCGAGAAACCAGAAACATGCGTTGCCCTGACACATATGTCAGTGGGCAGCTCTACTAATCACCAGATCCCTTAATGGTTTTATCTACCATCAAGAGGAACTCTTTATTGGTTTTTGTGTGCTGCAGGCGCTCTTTGAGCAGTTCTGTTGCCTCCATAGGGTCCAGACCGTGCAGAAGTCGGCGAAGCTTGCCAATTTGCTTATACGTTTCTTCATCGTACAGCAATTCATCGTGCCGGGTGCTGCTGCGCAATGAGATTGCCGGGAAGATACGCTTATCCGCCAGGCTACGATCCAATTCTACTTCCATGTTACCGGTGCCTTTGTACTCCTCAAAAATGAGGTCGTCCATGCGGCTTCCCGTTTCTACAAGTGCAGTAGCAAGGATGGTAAGGCTCCCACCCTCTTCAATGTTTCGAGCTGCTCCAAAGAAGCGCTTTGGCCTGTACAGTGCGGCAGGATCAAGGCCGCCCGCGAGGGTTCGTCCGCTTGGGGTAACCGTAAGGTTGGATGCTCTGGTGTAGCGCGTTAGGCTATCCATCAGCACAACCACATCTCGCTTGCTCTCAGCCAGCCTTTTAGCCTGCTCAAGCACCATATCGGCTACGCGCATATGGTTGTCCGGGGTTTCATCAAAGGTTGAGCTGATAACCTCACCCTTCACAAAGCGCCGGATGTCTGTAACTTCTTCTGGGCGCTCATCGATGAGAAGCACAATTAGCACACATTCTGGATGGTTAGTGGCAATCGCGTTCGCAATCGTTTTGAGGATCGTGGTCTTACCAGCCTTAGGCTGCGCAACAATCATACCGCGCTGACCTTTGCCTACCGGGCAAATAAGGTCCATTATACGGCCTGTCATTTCATTGCGGGTAGTTTCAAGCTGGATGCGCTCAAGGGGGTAGATGGGGGTGAGGTCATCAAAGTTGGCGCGGTTGCGAGCTACATCCGGATCAACACCGTTTACAGCTTCCACCCGCAGCAACCCAAAATACTTCTCAGACTCCTTGGGTGGTCGAACCTGGCCGGTGACATCGTCACCAGTTTTGAGGCCGAAGCGCTTAATTTGTGTCTGCGAAACGTAGATGTCTTCTGCATGAGGAGAGAAGTTACTTCTCCGTAAAAAGCCCCACCCATCTGGCAAAATTTCAAGGACGCCTTTTGCAATGATCATCCCGTTTCTGTCGGCCTGAGCCTGCAGGATACGCGATATCAGCTCGTCTTTTCGAGTGGTTAATGTTCCACTCGTCGCTCCCAGGTCTCGTGCGAGATCCTGTAGATCGTTCAGGCTCTTGTTCTCAAGCTCTGAGAGATTAAAGCTGACGATTTCTTCCATGCCTCTGGTCACCTCGGTTTTACTGCTGTGCATCGTTGTGCGGAACGTCGCTTCCGCGGGCAATCGCACTCAGACATGCTAAGTGCAGGGGCGCTGTAGCGGGCGCAGACACCACACAGGGTGATGCCGGGCCAGGCCTAACAGCGGCGGAAAGGTAAATGGGTATTAATTCGCGGTCGGGTATTCTGTCGACTCGTTGAACTTGATGGAAAAGGAACTGGATTCGCCAGCAGTCAAAATACAGGGACACGTGCCTGAGGAATGGATGGACTGTGCCATTTACTGGCCGAGGGCGAGGAAATCCAGAGAAGTAACTGAACCAGTGGTAAGGAATCAGTAAACTGCCTCACACGTTTTAGTATACCATGGCTTGCGAACAGTTCAACCCCTGCATGCAAAAAACATGTGGTGTATTCGCAATTGCCGATTTACTCTGGCGCTTCCAGTTTGAGTATACCCACATATGGCAGGTTACGATACTTCTCAGCATAATCCATGCCATAACCTACTACGAAAGCATCTGGTATCTCAAAACCCCTGTAATCCGCATGTAAATCCACACGTCTCCGCGAAGGCTTATCGAGCAGCACACACACACGCACGCTTGCAGCATGCCTTGCCTTTAATGCCTCAATCAGGTAACTAAACCTGAGCGTAAGGCCCGTATCCAGTATGTCTTCTACTATGATCACATGCTTGCCGTGCACGGCAGCATCAAGATCCTTCAGTATTCGTACCTCACCAGATGTGGTGGTTGCAGCACCGTATGATGAGATTGCTACAAAGTCAATCTCTACCGAGCGATTGATAGCCCTGACTATATCAGCAAGAAACAGGCAAGCACCTTTAAGAACCCCCACAAGCAGTAAGGGCTCATCGGGATCAGGAAAATCCCTTTCTATCTCTGCTGCAAGCTCTCGCACGCGTGCCTGCAGGGTTTCTGCTGATAGGTATTCTTCAACCTGCAATCGTCATCTTCCCTTCCGACCGGAAACGCATGTCGGTCCCCTCTCCCCCTGCGCGTTACTCCCACTCAATGGTGGCCGGCGGCTTGGAACTGATGTCGTACACAACGCGGTTTACGCCTGCAACTTCGTTTACAATCCGGTTACTCACTTTTTCCAGCAGTTCATACGGCAAACGTGCCCAGTCTGCTGTCATAAAGTCCTCGGTAGTTACAGCCCGTAAGATAATTGGGTTCCCGTATGTTCGTAGATCGCCCATAACGCCAACACTGTGTATCGGAGCAAGAACAGCGAGTGCCTGCCGAATTTCTTTATATAAACCGGCTTTGCGTAGCTCCTCGATGAAAATTGCATCCGCCTCCTGAAGCGTCTTGATTTTTGCTTCTGTGATGTCTCCAAGAATGCGAATGGCCAACCCCGGCCCTGGGAAGGGATGCCGCCACACTATATTCTCTGGCAGCCCAAGCTCTGCAGCCACGGCCCTGGCTTCGTCCTTAAACAGCAGCCGCAGCGGTTCAATCACTTTCAGTGTCATGTCTTCCGGTAGTCCACCAACATTGTGATGTGTCTTAATTACAACAGAAGCTTTGCTGCCGCCACTCTCGATCACGTCCGGATACAGGGTTCCCTGTGCAAGAAATTCTGCGCCGGATATAGATTCTGCATGCTCTTCAAACACGCGAACAAACTCTTCGCCAATAATCTTGCGCTTGCGCTCTGGATCAGAAACGCCAGCAAGCTTCTCCATGAACCGCTGGCGTGCGTCAGCATATACAAGCCGTATACCAAATGCAGCCGCAAACTGTTCACGTACTTCTTCAGCTTCGCCTTTACGTAGCAATCCGTGGTCCACAAAAATACAGGTTAGCTGATCGCCAATTGCCCGGTGCATTAGAGCTGCAACGCAGCAGCTATCGATGCCGCCGGATACACCACATATAACTCCTGCCGCGCCAACTCTCTCCCTGATAATGTCTATTGCTTCATTAATAAATGAGCTGGCAGTCCACTTACCGGTGCATCCACAGGGGCCATATAGGAAGTTGCGAAGCATGCGCGAGCCGAATGGTGTGTGGGCTACTTCCGGATGAAACTGAACCCCATACAGTTTGCGCTCTGCGTTCACAATGGCGGCTACAGGCGCACTCGCCGTAGTTGCTACAACTTTAAAGCCAGGTGCAGGAGTAATAACCTTATCACCATGGCTCATCCAGCAGGAAAGGCCCGTGGCTATATTTTCAATTCCCTCAAATAGCGGATCCGGGTCGATAATGGTAAGTTCTGCACCACCATACTCACGCTGATCGGCAGAGCGGACCTCTCCACCCAACTGGTAAGACATCAGCTGGACGCCATAGCAAATACCCAGCACGGGGATGCCGAGGTCATAAATTCCAGGATCGCTGTGAGGTGCACCCTCTTCGTAAACACTGGAGGGCCCGCCCGAAAACACTATTCCTCGTGGCTGCTTTGCCGCGATAGCTGCGAGCGATGTATCGAAAGGCAAGATCTCACAATAGACGTTCTGCTCACGAATGCGCCGCGCAATCAATTGCGTATATTGCGCACCAAAATCCAGCACGATTACGAGTTCGGCGTTATGATCAGATACCGGAGCTCCGGCCTCAACACTGTTGTTAACCATGAATTAGTACCGTTCCATTGCCCTTGCGGCCGCCGATATTTGCCGGTCCGCACTTAAATTAGTTGCTTGCTACTGCCGGAGTATAGCCGTCGCACCTATAGATTGTCAATCTGAAGTTATACGGCTTTACCACTTATCACATGGGCCAGAGTGTATCGTCCACACTGTCTGGTGTGCCTTCGCTGCTCTGTTCACCCTGTTCGGGTGCTTCCAATTGTTCCGTCTGAATGACATCAAATGGCGATTGATTGTCGAGTTTCTCTTGAGGCGTGTCCAGCCACTCCAGATAGCTAATCTGCAAGTGTTCACGTATCTGTTCAAATCCAAATCCATCGGCAAGAAGCTCTTCGCGTTCAGATTGCCACTGCCGATTGGCCTCAACCTGCAGCGTTGCCTCGCGCCAGCCCATCTCTTTGCTCCAGAACAAACCTCCACCGATGGTCTCTGGCAGGAGCAAGCAGCGCGCATCCAGATCAACATTGAGCTCTTCACACCAGTTGTCAAAGCCAGTTTGCCACTGACGCTCATCTAATGAATTTAACCCAATAAACTGTGCCCGACGCCGCTGGTAGTAAGTAGTGTCGTCAAGCGATGCCACAAACCAATCCGCAACCTCATACCCCTGCGTATCCTCAAGATAAGATATGAAGCGTCGCAGCGAGCTCAACACACGTTCAGCAGCCTCGGGATCTTCGGGGCTCTTTCTCACAATATGGCTAAACAGAAACCATCGAACCTCAAATTCGTTGGTCTCTGAATACCGCTTTTGATGGTAATTCGCCAGATAGTCCAGAAACGCATCTACGTTGCTGCAGTCCTGGGCAATTATGCGCTCATCAAGTTTGCATACTTTACGGCACCACTGTTGAAAGCCGTCCAACAAGTCGTAGGCCTGTTCAAGCAGCAACGATATATCCCTACCATCAGCGTATTCACCATCGTAGTCGTTGAGTTCATCCAAGGAAACACACTCCTGATCTTGTAACCAGCGTTACCTGCGCAGTCGCCTGTACAGACTGTGGTACAGGTGGATGCAAGCCACCCCGGTTTGAGGTTTGAAGCGCAAATATCAGCGCTACCAACGCAAGAATGCCCAGAAACCCGGCAGAGGCCATCTTGCGGTACCTTGCAGGAAAAAGAGCAACCCAACCCATTGCCAGAATAATGGTTACCGGTGCCATAGCCGGGTAGATGTATCGGCCCTGCGTTTGAAAATACTCTGATGCAAACTTCACGTAAGCTCCCACAGTGAGTGCCAGCACCGTAAACAGCACGTACAGGGCGGCTCTGCGAGGTTGATCGAACAGCGTAAGACGTTGAAAATGTAGCTTTCCCATGCCAGCCGATGCACCCAGGCATAGCAGGGCCAGCAGCATGTAGATAGTATCTGGCAAGAACAACGGTACTCCGTAAGCGGCAGACGCAGAAGTGCCATACACAGCCCAGAAGCTTCGGAAACACCAACCGGCAACTAGCGCCCAATACCCTGCCCAATCACTTACTCCCAGGTGGATCTTGCCACTAACAACATCCGCGGCCATTGCCGTTCCTGAAAAAGACTCTCGGAACACTCTCAATGGGATCAGCTCGTGATATAACGAAAAGTTTCTCGCAAACCACCAGCCAGCAATCACGGCAAACAGCACGAAGCAGGTCGCCCCGCTCTGAACCAACTGCCTGGTATTTCTTCCACACCGTTTTGCGAGCAATAGCGATAGGAATATGGCTGGCAATAATATTAGCCCGGTGGCCTTGCTCAAAACTGCCAGTGCCGCAGAAACTCCCAACAGCACACCGGTGTTTCGGTCCGGCCCTCTCGTTATCATACGCACCATTGCGTAGGCACACAGGCACATAAACAATTCCAGAAAACCGTCGTTATTCACCGTGGATAGGATGCTGATATGCCCTGGAGTAAGCGCCGCAATGCCGGCTGCAGTAACTGCGGTAAGCTCACTATCTGGGCGGATTTCCAGAGCAATAAGGTAGATAAGGATGATGCATGGTATTCCAGCAAGGATGCTCAGGAACCGTACAGAGAAACCATCCACACTCAGTCCAGAGAACAATGAACCGGCTTTATAGTAAAGCGGGGGCTGGTGCCATTCGTAATCTGGCAAAATGCTGGAGGTGCCTGCATGCGGGTGTGTTTTATCTGGCATAAGGCCTGCATGCATGGAGTTAACATAAGATATGTGTGCCCCTTCGTCGGGAGCATCCTGATAGCCCGTAAAGCCTATGGGTGTAACAAATGCATGAACAGTTGCCAGGATCAGGTATATGGCAACTAGCACCAGTACATAGCGCATTCCATGAGATGGACCAACGCCTTTACCCTGGTTTGACTGCGTTTCCTGAGTGGTCATCCTCTGCCCTTGCCTTTACCTGTAGACATCCCTAAAGAGCGATCGGGGCCAATTCTCAATAAAATTACTCCGTGTTTTTCTTCGCCCATGTCTGTCCACAATCCCCGCCGAATAGCATCCCCTATTAGCCCACGGAAACGGTAGCCAGCATATCCTACTGGTAGCAATGGTTCTGTGGCCACCCACTTCTGAAAAGCCTGCACTTCATTGCCCACCGGGGTTGGTATGTCTGGGTCCTTAGTTGGCCCTTGCTGTGCCTGTGGCGCATAGTTCATGTTGATTACTGCGTATCGGTAGCCGTGTGCATTCATCCACGTGGTGAGTTCTGCCCCATCTGCAAACTCGGCATATGGTATATAGCTGGAATGAGCCTCATTGGCCCATATGTAGGGCCGGTTAAGATAGAAGCCACGGGTATCATCGTACAGAGCAACACCCTCGTCTGGCTTTGTGTTCGCATTCAGATATTGCATAACTGCGTAATTATCGAGATGCCTGGTCAGGTACGCCTTAATGTCAGCATCCGATTTAATCGTTGCAAGGGTCGTCGGAATATTCGTTGCCGTTAACGGTATCTCTGCAGCATATAGCACCATTAACGATCCAGTGGCCTGAAGCATAATAAACACTTGTGCCAGTATCGGCACTGCTCCTGAGGCCGTAACGGGTTGTTTGTCGCTTTTTGTCCGTTGTTCTAACGCCCACAGTGCCGCCACACCAGTAATAGCGAGCAGCGGCAACACGTTCAGCAAATATCGGCCTACCTGCGCAACCACAAACCAGGCGCCTGCCTGCGCCAGTGCAACCCATAGCAGCATGGCTATGTCTTTACGCATTCGCTTTCGTAACACTAACAGGCCGTTCAGGCCAGCGTAAAGGCCGCCGATTGTAGCAAGAAACGTGAACTCGCCGCCATTTGAATAGATATGAGGAATTGTAACCAGATCCCACGGAGCCTGCATTAGGTTGCGTATAAACACCGGAGGGTTCTTTAAGCTGTGTTCTTGACCAAAGCGCTGTTGCTCAGCCTCATACCCGGCAGCCCGATCGGCAGACCAGTATTTACTCCCGGAGAACACCTTGAAGAAATACGGATACACCGGATTGTGCGTCAGCACAGCATTCTTTGCATACCAGGGAAACGCCACTACTGCGGCAATTGCAGCCACTGCAAGTGCGGATTTTACAGAACGGCTGGTAAGCAGGCATGCAACCACCAGGATTGCTGCCGGAACAAGGGCCAGGTACTTTACACCAAGGGCAAACCCCATCAACAAACCACTCAGCATCAAAAGGCCATTTTTTCCAGCCTTTTCCGCCTCATTGGTCGGACATACTGCGCGTACAAGTGCCAGAGTGGATAGCGTAGTAAACATACTAAGCCCCATCTCAACGTACCCAACCGTAGACTCCCAGAAAAGTACCGGTGTGGATGCCAACAGGAGCGCCGAAAGCGCTGCATATCGCAGGCCAAAGCGACTTGAAACGAAACTGAATACTCCAGCTATACACGCCACAGCACACACAAGGTGCATCAAATTTGCGAGTGCATATCCCTGAAAAAGTAATCCGGCAGTGAACAGCATCTCTATTAGCAATGGGAAGTTGCTATGGTGTTCAGCCGGCATGCTAAAAATTCGGTGCTTCAGGATAAACTGAGCCGGGTCGGCTAGATGGTACGAAATGGCATCCCACTCGAACCCACCCGGAGGCTTAAAACATGCGATTACAGCACTCAACCCAAATACTGCCAGGCCGGCCAGGCTCAAGACGATAATCAACTTATCTGCCTTGCTCTTGTCTTGTCCCAGAGCAGCTCTTAACGATCCGATTCCCGAGCGCGTGTCTGCAATATTCTGAACGGCGCCTTTCCAACCAACGGCTGCAAGCAAAACAAATACTCCTGCTACAGGAGCTTTGCTTAGTGCGCCAGCCAGCCCCAATGCAAGAATTAGAAATCCAGCAATTGCCAGGCCCACGGCTATGGATGCAGCAAATCGTTCTCCAGCTGGAAGAGCATCGCCTTTAGCAAACTTGTCAACCACAGTTCGGCCAAACGCGGCACAGCAACAGGTTAGTAATATGGCAATCAAAACAGCAATCACAGCGGCTTCACTTGCTCCTTAAAGCGTGCCAATCCAGATTTGGTTGGATCGATAATCAGGTTTCCAATATACTTTGCATGGCTGGCAGCCTGAAGCACGAGGGTGCCGTTAACTTCCATCCCTTCTTCGAATAGATGATGCGAGTGGCCACCAATTACTACATCGATTGTGTCGCACTTCTCGGCAAGCGCTCTATCCTGCCTCTCACCAATGTGAGAAAGGCAGATTATCACATCTGGCTTTATGTGCTTCCTAATCGCAGCACTAAGCGCAATTGCAGTTTTCGAAGGGTCTTCGAAGATATATGCAGATACACGTGCAACCCGCATCCTTGCTGTAATCATTGGCACCGTTACGCCAAACACGGCAATACGATATCCGCCAGCTAGCTCAAACAACTGGTAACCTTGCACTGGCAAGTCGGCATCTGGTGCCGCAGCCCGAGTTATGCCGTTTTCAACCAGTGCGTCCCAATCAGGTATCTCGTCAGATTTCAGGTGTACGTTGGCGCTGAGTGCCGGGAAATTCGCACAGTTTAGCTTGCACATAAACCCGGTGCGTGAAAAGTGAAATTCACGATTGCCTACGGTCATGGCGTCATACCCCGCGTCACTCATCGCGGTCAATATCGGTTCACCCCCGGGCCTAAACGTTATATTGCCTGCCGCAATTGCATCGCCAGCATCCAGCAGCAAACCAGCGCTACCAAGCGCACTCCTCTCCGCCTTAATCCGAGCAATCTGCTCTGGCAAAAGGCGGTTATGAAAGTCGTTTGTGTGGAGAATAGTATAAACAGAAGTCATTAGATTAAAGGGTGTGGCAGGGCAAATTCAAGGCATCTGGGGCGCTCATTGGGATGATTCCATGCTGAATGCAGGATCACAGAGGGAACGCACATAGGCAGCGCATGCTTCCTCCAGTCGTCCTGATTGAATCAGAATACCGTCTATTATCTCACGAACTGCGCCGTGGCCGCCGGCAGCTACCGTAACATAATCCGCAATCTTCAGCAACTGCGGCCGAGCATTCGCCACAGCAATGCGTATACCGGCCACTTCAAAGGCAGGTATGTCATTCCAATCATCACCGATATATCCCACATTCGCAGCTTCAATGTTTAGGTGTTGCCCAATTTCCTGAAGGGCTGCTTTTTTGTTTCTTACTGTAGTGTAAAGATGTTTGATCCCCAGCGATTCTGCGCGCTTCAACAACGCAGGGCTGGTTCTACCAGTTATCCACGCCACACTAATTCCGCACTGCTGTGCCACGCAGATTCCGAGGCCATCTGCAGCGTGAAATCGCATCTGGGTTTCACCGACGCTATCCAGGCAGATGCACCCGTCTGTCAACACACCGTCTACATCCATGGCAAGTAATTTTATGCGTCCAAGGTCTACCATACAATTATCCAGTAACCTTTCATTCGTGTTCATGATTATAGCAACAATGAGCCTTTCTGTTACCCTGGCGGGCGTGATTCCTCTCCCTACTTCAGCACATGAATGGTAGAATCTATGTGAACTATGTTGCACTTCTCTTCCGAAGCAGGGCCGTATTTATTCAGGAGCCAAGTTGATGTCATTGTCACTAAATAGTGATGTGCGTGTAACCTTTACTGGGCACGCCACCAGTATCATTACAACCCCTGCTGGCAAACGGATAGTTATCGATCCGTGGGTTACCGGAAACCCCGCAACTCCAGAGGCATTTTCAACACCAGAAAAGTTTGGAATTGTCGATGTAGTGCTCATTACGCATCTCCATAACGATCATGTGGGAGATGTAGCCGCTTTACTCGCCTTAAATCCTTCTGCATATGCTATCTGCGTTCCAGAAGTGCATAACTGGCTAAACACTCAGGGTGTAAAAGCTAACATTGTGGAAATGAACATCGGCGGTTCTGTGCGTGTCGATGGTGTGGATGCCGCATTTTCAATGACGATGGCGCTGCACACAAACAGTTTTGAATCCTCCGAGGGTGTACTTTTTCACGCTGGACCACCCGTTGGCTTTGTAATCGAAGTCGACAATGGCTTTACAATTTATGCCTCAGGAGATACCGGTGTCTTCGGGGATATGGCCCTTATTAAAGAGATATACCGGCCCAATCTTGCCATTTTGCCTATAGGCGATCACTACACAATGGGGCCACGGCTGGCTGCCTATGCAGTGAAGCTGCTGGGTGTGAAGTTTGTGGTGCCAGTTCACTACGGCACATTCCCTATTCTCCGCGGCACGCCAGAAGAGCTCGCCGAGCGCATCGCCGATCTCGAAGATGTGAAGATAATTGCCCTTAAGCCTGGTGAAACAACGGAATGAAATGGGCAGATACACTGGATGAGGCTCCGGCGCATGCCTGAAGAGAGCCTGGAAAGTATGCCTGCCGATACTATAGTAATATCCGGGCCAACGGCAAGCGGCAAAACTGAGGTTGCTGTTCAAGTTAGCGAACTGGTGAACGGTGAGATCGTAAATGCCGACTCCATGCAGGTGTATCGTGGCATGGATATTGGCACTGCAAAACCAAACCAGGATGAACGCAGCCGTGCGAGTTTTCACCTTTTAGATGTTGCGTCACCCAGCGATCCTTACACAGTTTCGTTGTGGCGTGAGCAGGCATCTAAAGCCATACGAGATATTACTGCACGAGGCAAAGTTCCGGTGATATGCGGTGGAACAGGATTTTACATCCGGTCTTTGCTGCGTAACCCGGCTCTGGCTGAAACCGGCCGTAGTGATGAGATAAGAGCTGAGCTAGGCATACTGGCAGAAGCTGAAGGCAAGCAGGCAGTATACAATCGACTCCAGCAAGTAGACCCAATTACGGCCACAAGGCTGCATCCAAATGATGTATTGCGTGTCATACGCGCCATGGAGGTTTACCTGGTTACAGGAACTCCTCTTTCAGAACATCACAGGCTGGATAGAGAGAATACAAGCAGAACTGCCGAATTCAGAGGATTGCAGTTCGTATTGAACAGAGATCGTCTGGAGCTTTCCGAACGCATCGAGCGTCGGGTAGATTCTATGATGATGGCAGGACTGATCGATGAGGTTCGTGATTTGCTGGCTGCCGGCTATGCACAAACGCTAGCACCCATGAACTCGCTGGGGTACAAGGAGGTTTGCAGTTATCTCGCCAATTCAATAACAGCAGAACAGGCAGTACGCGAGATAAAGTTCAACACGCGTCGGTATGCAAAACGGCAACTTACCTGGTTTCGTGCGGAGCCAGAAGCACATTGGATCGATGTATCCACAATTTCTTTGGACGCAGCTGCCAATCGCATTTCCCGTGAATGGCACGCATTTCATCACCGTTAGGTGATATTTGCTGGCTGTCAGCCATCGTCTTTTCTTTTATTTTCCCGTTCATTTCTTCGGGATAGGAGTACCAGTATGAATAAGCCGCAGCTTAACCTGCAAGATATCTTTCTGAACCAGGTTCGAAAAGAGAACATCGGCGTTACCATCTATCTTATCGGAGGAGTGCAACTCCGAGGCATGGTTCGTGGGTTCGATGCCTTTACAATTCTTCTCGATTCGCTTGGTAAGCCTACACAACTGGTATATAAACACGCAGTTACCTCCATCGTTCCCTCGCGCCCAGTTTCCAATTTCTATCAGGATTCCCAACGAGACGCCTCTGGTGAAAATCGCCCAGATCGATCGGATCGTGAAGCTCGAGAACCCCGAGAACCACGCCCGGGCCCGGCACAAAGCTAAAATGTTTGAAGTGTGATAGATGGCAGTTGGCGCCGCACTGTACATTAACATGTGCGGCGCGCTTTCTACTGCCAGGAGCATAGCAGTGAAGTTTACAAAAATGCACGGTATCGGCAACGATTTCGTTGTGATTAACGGCCTCACAGAACCCATTTCCGAAGAGGATTATGCGGCTATTAGTAGGAGGCTGTGCGACCGCAAGTTTGGTATTGGCGGCGATGGAATAATCCTCGTACTGCCATCCAAGCAGGCGGATTACAAAATGCGCATGTTCAACCCGGATGGATCCGAGGCCGAGATGTGTGGCAATGGCATCCGAGTGTTTGCAAAGTACCTTTATGATCGCCAAATGATCTCCGAGCCAGGCCTCAAAGTAGAAACCCGAGCCGGAGTAAAGGCGCTTAAGCTTACGATCAAAAAGAGCGAAGTTGAATCCGTTCGTGTAGATATGGGCGTTCCGCAGCTCAATCGGAGCGATCTGGAGATGACTGGCGACGATGGCCCTGTAATTTCCGAAACTCTGAAAGCAGAAGGCCGGAAGTTTGAAATTACTGGTGTCTCAATGGGAAACCCACATGTTGTCATCTTTGAAGACAACCTGGAAACACTCCCACTGCAGCGCTATGGCTTCGCTATAGAAACCCACAAATCGTTTCCAAGGCGCACCAATGTTCACTTTGTGAAAGTTGTTAGCCAATCAGAGATCGTTGTACGAACCTGGGAGCGCGGCGCCGGTGAAACTCTCGCATGTGGCACAGGTGCGTGTGCATGCGTGGTTGCCTGCGTACTTAACAACAAAACAGGGCGCAGTGTTGAAGTTCACTTGCCCGGTGGCGACCTGCGCATTGAATGGCTTGGTGACGACAAAGTCATGATGACAGGACCGGCGGCAGAGGTTTTTGAAGGTGAGATTAAGCTCTGACAGAGCACAGGGAGTTGGAGACGCAGATGTCTGTTTCAGCATACGTAGTTGGCGTTGACGTAGGTACCGGAAGCGCAAGGGCGGGTCTCTTCGACCTTCGTGGTAAGCTCATCGCTGCTGCGGTGAAACCCATTCAAATGTGGAAGCCACGCACCGACTTCGCAGAACAATCGTCGGAAGACATCTGGGCCTCCATCTGTTATTGCGTTCGTAAAGTGCTGAGCGATTCTGGCGTAAATGGTGCAGACGTCACCGGCGTCAGCTACGATGCAACCTGCTCGCTGGTGGCAATTGGCGCCAGCGATGAGCCGATTACGATTGATATAGAGGGTGATCCCCAGCGAAATGTCATCGTGTGGATGGATCATCGGGCCATCAAAGAAACAGATGAAATAAACGCCGGAGACTTTGATGTACTTAAGTACGTTGGTGGCAAACTCTCTCCCGAAATGGAAACACCTAAGCTGCTCTGGCTCAAGCGCAACCTTCCGCAATGCTATAACAGGACTGCCCGCTACTTCGATCTTGCCGATTATCTTACATACCGATCGACAGGCGTTTTTGCAAGCAGCCTTTGTACCGTGGTGTGTAAGTGGACCTACGATGGCTTTAATGCAAAGTGGGACAAGGACTTTTTCAATGCTATCGGACTTGGTGATCTGTTTGATAATGGCAGAGTGTCCGAAGATGTGCGGCCAATGGGAGAACCTATTGGTACCCTAACCCCCATCGCAGCAGCAGACCTGGGCCTGAGCACCAATTGCAAGGTTGGCATCGGGATTATTGATGCACATGCCGGTGGTGTTGGAGTACTTGGCGCGCTCTGGCCAGAAGGCGAACCTGCAGATGTTGCCAGGTTGGAAACCGCTATCGCGCTTATAGGTGGCACAAGCAACTGCCACATGGCAGTTTCACAGGAGCCAATATTCATCAATGGCATCTGGGGCCCCTACTTTGGAGCCATGGTACCGGGCGTGTGGCTTACCGAAGGCGGACAATCCACAGCCGGAAGTGCCATCGATCACGTCATTAATGACCATGCAAATGCTGCCAGCCTTAAGGCTCTGGCTGCAGAATCTGGCAAAACCGTTTACGAGCTCCTGAATGCCGAAATACACCGCCTCGCCACTTCAGCAGGTGTTGAGGATTACTCGTACCTCACTCGCAATATTCATGTACTCCCCTATTTTCTCGGTAACCGCTCTCCCAATGCAGATCCGCATGCACGTGGTGTTGTTGAGGGGCTGAGCTTGGACGAAACAATCGAATCACAGGCACTTCTTTACCTCGCTACCGTTCAGGCAGTGGCTTATGGTACGCGCGATATCGTTAGGGCAATGAATGAGTGCGGATATGCAATAGATACGGTTTTCGTAACTGGCGGAGGCACTAAAAACCCCATTTGGCTGCGTGAGCATGCCAATGCAACGGGCCTCAATCTAGTGCTCCCGCGGGAACCAGAAGCGGTTCTGCTTGGATCTGCCATTCTGGCAGCCCGTGCGTCCGGGGCTTTTGCGTCTGTTCCTGAAGCCATGCAGGCAATGAGCCACTCTGGCGAAGTAGTTAACCCGGATCCAGAAGTATCGGAATACCACAGCAGAAAGTTCCGGGTGTTCCGTGCGCTGTATTCCGCGCAGGTTGAACACAGGGCTATTATGAATGGTCCCACCCCGTAGCTATAACTAAGTAGATAGGAATACGATAATTCAGATGTCTGTTTCACCCGTAATTATTACAACCTGGAGATTTGGCCTGGCAGCAAGCGTGAGGGGTCTGGAACTACTCAAGTCTGGCAGTAGTGCATTAGATGCTATTGAAGCGGCAGCTAATGTAACTGAGCTTGATCCCGAAGTAAACTCTGTGGGCCTTGGTGGCCTGCCAAATGCCGATGGGATCGTAGAACTTGATGCTGCCATAATGGATGGGCTAACCCACGCTGCAGGATCTGTGGCTGGAGTAACCGATATTGCAACCCCCATCTCAATTGCACGGAAGGTAATGGATCTAACCCCGCATACCATGCTGGTTGGGCAAAATGCGCGTGCGTTTGCCTTACGCAACGGTTTTCATACAGAAGAGCTGCTAACAGAGAAGTCGAGAAAAGCTTGGCAAGAGTGGCAGAAAGAGCGGTCTGCCTCCGATGTTTCGCACTTCACCAGTGGCCCACCAATCCTTACTCCAGATAACCATGATACAATTGGTCTCTGTGCGCTGGACACACACGGCAACCTTGCTGCAGGATGTACCACCAGCGGGATGGCCTGGAAAGTGCCCGGGCGCGTGGGCGATTCACCAATCATTGGTTCTGGATTATACGTGGATAACGCTGTTGGAGCTGCAGCCGGCACGGGCCATGGCGATGAGATGATGAAGGCAGTTGTTAGCTACCGTGTAGTGCAAAATATGGAACGCGGTATGACACCTGAAGAAGCATGCATAGAAACGCTTCGATACATGATGGCAAAGCGCAACCCTGAGCTGCATGGGAACTACGGGGCGGCCCTAATTGCAGTCCGTAAAGATGGCCTTGTTGGCGCAGCTGCTACAAAATCTGGATTTGCCGGGCCGGATAGGCTCTGGCAGTGGGCTGTAGGAAAAGACGATTGTACACTTCATGAAGGCGTTTATGTTACGCCAACCGAGATTATTCCGAGCCTGCTTACATAGCGGCCCCGGCCAGATCTCTTCGGCCGGAGGTTCAGTAAATTGAAACATGTTATCATCGGCACTGCCGGCCACGTCGATCACGGCAAAACGTCCCTTATCCAGGCCTTAACGGGCACCAATACGGATAGACTAAAAGAAGAGCAAGAGCGGGGCATGACCATTGATATTGGTTTTGCCTCGCTTAAACTGCCAGATGGCACCATTGCCGGTATCGTGGATGTCCCTGGCCATGAACGGTTTCTTAAAAACATGCTCGCCGGAGCTACCGGCGTTGATGTTGCCCTCATCGTGGTTGCTGCAGATGAAGGAATAATGCCACAAACGCGCGAGCACCTGGATATTCTGAAGCTCTTGCAGGTTGAAAATGGCGTAGTTGCTCTCACAAAGTGCGATATGGTCGATAAAGAATGGCTTCAAATTGTTGAAGCCGACGTACGCACAGCTCTTACCGGAACAGCACTTGCACAGGCACCCATTATTTTCGTGTCCTCCGTAACGCGCCGCGGAATTGAAGCACTTAAAAAGGCGCTTATGAGTGCGGTAAGCCGCTGTAAAGCAAGATCAGCCGACCTGCCATACCGATTGCCTATTGACAGGGTTTTCTCTCGCCCTGGCTTTGGAACCGTGGTTACTGGCACGCTGGTAGCCGGAACAATGCGCTCAGGAGATGCGGTAACCATACTTCCAGCTGGAATTGAGTCTCGAATCCGGGGACTGCAAATCCATAATGAGAAAGTATCCGAAGCACAGGCTGGCTGCAGAGTTGCAATTAATCTGGCGGGGATTGAAGTCGACCAACTAACGCGTGGTGCCCAGCTTGCGGCAAAAGGGGCAGCGGAGTCAACCATCTGTTTTGATGGAGTTATTGCCACCGTCGGATCAGAAGACAATACCCTGAAACAACGAATGCGAGTACGCCTTCACATCGGAACGGCAGAAATCATAGGGCGCATATCTCTTCTTAACGAAGCGCCGGAAGCTGAGTCAGGGGAATCCGTATACATCCAATTTGTAGGTGAAGAGCCATTCACAGCGGCGCGGGGAGACAGATTTATCCTTCGTACTTATTCCCCTTCACACACTATCGCCGGTGGTACGGTGCTTGTCCCCGTGGCAACAAAACACGATAAAGCAGATAGTACCGTTATTCCAAAGTTGCAGGCACTGGAAGCGGGTTCAGACTCGGACAAAATCTGCACAGCCCTGATGGCTGCCGAATTTGGCCTCACCAAAAGAGAGCTATGCTCCACGCTTGGTATCACAGAGCAACAGTTAACTGATGCATCCAACAATATTGCCGAATTTGGGATATACACCAATGCCGATAGGTACATTTCAAACGTGATGCGAGATTTGCTTATTGGCCGAGTTGCGGGAGCACTGCAGCATTACCATGATAGGTTTCCATTACGCGCTGGCATGCCACGTGAAGAGCTCCGCACATCTCTGCTCAAAGGTGCCGATATGCGCACCTACAATAGTGTTCTGCAATTGCTGGTTAGCACCAAAACCCTTAAAAATGAAGGCAGCGTAGTATGCCTTCCAGATTTCAAGGTAACACTCAACGATAGGCAGCTGGCACTAATGCAGCGCATTGCGGAGTTCTACGCCGAATGCGGCATTGCATCGCCAGAAATTACGGATGTGGCACGCCTTATCCGGGCACCAGCCGA
This sequence comes from uncultured Chthonomonas sp., assembly GCA_903859705.1. Taxonomy (GTDB): domain Bacteria; phylum Armatimonadota; class Chthonomonadetes; order Chthonomonadales; family Chthonomonadaceae; genus CAIXIX01. Next base: position 31,671 of record CAIONQ010000107.1, on the reverse strand, counting down.
TGCAGTTACAGCTTTGCTCAAACTTGGGTCAGAAACAGGCGTGTTTGTTTGCCTTGCAGATGGCATTTACCTTTCCGGCACGGTACTAACGGAAACTCAAAAGCTGCTTACCGACTTCTGCCAGCAGCACGGTTCAATTACCGTCGGTGAGTTTCGTGACCTTATGAACAGCAATAGAAAATTTTCAATGCAGGTGCTTGAATACCTGGATAGTATTAAATTTACGCGAAGGGCGGAAGATCGGCGCACCATCGCAAAATAATGCTGGTTAGCCGCACCCAAACATACGCACAACATACGCTACATAGGCACTTTCAGGCAGTCGTTATGCCAGAATAAAATCGAAATGACCAAGCTGAAGACCTCCACGTTGCTCAAACGCGCCGTTGCTGGCGGAGCAATCGTATTCGCAATTCTCGGGCTTACCCTTAAGTCTGTTATTTCTTCTGTCGTCAGCACTCCTATGCCGAACCTGCTGGCAGCTGGAGTATCCGCGCCTCTATTTTCTTTGCCCGATCATACTGGCCGTACGCATGTAATGAAAGACTATGCGCGCCGACCAATTGTGCTGGCATTTCTCGATCCCAGCACTCAGGCGTTCTTGCCAGCACTCCGTTCACTTCGGGATACGATGCCGGAGTTTGATAAAACAGGTGCCAAGGTCTTCGCGATAACATCTTCGTCATTGGCTCAAAACACCGCTGTCCACGATCAGGAGAAGCTGAACTTTCCAATACTAATGGATGCAGGTGCCGAAGTAGCACGATTATACGGCGCTGTAAACGAACACGGCATGTTGCGAAATGCAGCGGTTGTTATCGACGAAACAGAACGAGTTGTTATTGCAATCCTAAATCAGGATGCACATGCGGGCCAGCTTGGCTGGCAGCTCATGAATATTGCCGCTTGCTGCCTCAACCCGGCCTCCACTCCACCAATTGTGCGCGTAGGAAACCGGGTCGATGATTTCACTCTGCCAAACACTTCTGGCTCACAAATTTCCATTAAGCCGGATAATAAGTCAAAGTTTACGGTTGTAGAGTTCCTTTCGAACCGATGCCCATGTTCTCTGGGTTACGACTCACGAATGAAGCAACTGGCAAGTGATTACTCAGCCAAAGGGGTTCGTTTCATTGGCATTAATTCCAGCGTGGATGAAACTGCCGCAGATGAACAGCTCCACATCGGCAAGGCAGGTATTCCATTCCCAGTGTTAATGGATAGTTCGGCAGTGGTTGCCGATAATTTCAAGGCAAGCATTACGCCAGAAATTTTCGTTATCGATAACCGAAACATCATTCGATATCACGGTCGCATTGACGACAGCCGAGACCCTGCACGTGTAACCCGGCAGGATCTTAAAGAGGCACTTGATGCGCTGTTAAGCAACTCAAGGCTGACTTCGCCTGAGAAGCAATCAATTGGCTGCGCAATAATGCGCAACCGACGTTAATCGTTCATGGTGGAAGCGATCATTCCAGACGCTGCGGATGCAATCCCGCCACGCCACCAGAAAGGAACTGCAGTTGAACCGACGAGATGCAATCAAAACCCTTGGAGTAACCCTTGCTGGCAGCGCGGCCGCAATGGAAGCTATAAATGCACAGGCAACACCAGGTCAGAAGTACGATCCACTTCAGCCACCGGCACCAGGTAGCCATCCTAAACATGATATGCGATCGTACGCCATTCCCACCGTTCGGCAGCCTGTCCTCATCCTGGTTTACCCGGGAGTGAACCTGCTCGAAGTGGCATCCGTACAACAGATATTTTCCCGAATGGGCAATACGGATGTTCACCTGGTATGGAAAACAAAAGAGTCTATCAACACCGACTCCGATGTTACAATTCAGGCTTCCGACAAGTTCGCTGAAGTTGAAGACGATGCCACCATCCTGCATGTGCCAGGCGGATCAAACGGACTATCGGATGTAATCACTGATAAAGAAGTTATTGCTTACCTTGTGAAAAAGGCTAAGAAAGCAAAATATATAACATCTACCGGCTCTGGATCGCTGGTGCTTGCCGCAGCTGGGCTCCTTAACGGTTATCAGGCGGCCGGACATTGGATGACCCGAGACCTACTCAAACTAATGGGTGCAAAGCCACTTACCAGGCGCGTGGTTAAGGACCGTAATCGAATAACCGCAGCAGGCGGTGCTGGCGCCCTGGATTTCGCGTTCTTTGTATCCACTGAGCTGCGTAATGCTAACATGACTGCGGCACTTACACTTGCAAATGAATACGATCCTCAGCCGGTTTCTAAGGCGGGAACTCCGCAAACAGCCCCCGCAGCAGTAACGCAGATGGAATGGGCCATGAATGCCGGGCTGCGCGATGATCTGAGAGAGGCAATCCTGGCAGTAAAGTCGAAGAAGTAGCAAGGCATACGTCTTGCCCGCACTTCGCAGCAAGGAGTCTCATTCGTGGCACTGACAAGTTCTGATCTGCTAAAACTTAAACGGTGGAATACTCCAACGATTTATAATGGCTGGGAGCAGATAACCCGCCACGACTCTGCGCATGACTGTTTCAACCTCGAGGAAACTCGAGATTTCATGCCTCAGATGGGCCCGATGGTTGGGTATGCCGTTACAGTAGTGTGCGAGCCGGGCAATCCGGCTCACCCTGTGAACAATCCGGATGCAGCACGGCAGTATCGAGAATACCTTGCATCTATCCCCGGCCCCAAAATAGTGGTGGTTCAGGATCTGGATCGCCCCTCTACATTTGGAAGCTTCTGGGGAGAAGTTAACGCAACAACGCATCGCGCTCTGGGGTGTATTGGTACGATTACCGATGGCGCAGTGCGGGACGTAGATGAGATGACTTCTGCCGGTTTCAAAGCGTTGGCCCGGCGCATGTGCGTGGGGCACGCCCACTCTACGCCTGTTAGCTGGAATTGCGAGGTAGAGGTATTTGGTACAAGGGTTTTGCCTGGCCAGCTCATACACGCAGATAAACATGGTTTTCTAGTGGTACCAGATGAAGACCACGATCGCCTGCTACACGCATCCAAGTTTATGGACGATAATGAGTGCAATACAGTGATAGCAGCTGGCATAAACACTGCGGGATTGAGTATAGAAGAAATACTGGCCAACATGACGGATGCAGGCAGGCGCTTCAGAGAGGCGGCCCAAGCAGAATTCCAGCGCGATGGCGAGTGGTAGGTCTCATCCCCTATTCGCAAAACAAAGCAAACGGGCTGCAGGAACATTGAGTTCCTGCAGCCCGTTTCAATATCTTGCTACTCTATCCAATCAATTAGTGGCGAGTGCCGCCTCATTGAGGGCTACCTGCTCTTTTCCAAGTATGTCTTCAACAACCTGCCTGGCTGTTAGCAGTTCCTTTACCTGTCTGCCACTTTCACCAAGCGTTACCAGTGCAGGCTCACTGGGTGCATTGTAACCAGCGGTGGCCAGCAAAGCATTGCACAGGCATATGCGTCCGTCCTGATCCTCAGGTTCTCCACCAAGCTTCGTGTACTGATCCGTAGGCATAGCCGGGCAAACAAGTACTTCCTTCTCAGTACCATCTGGCAGCTTCTGGGTTCCACTCTTAACCAGATACCCCAGATTACACACATGCCTCTGACTGGATTTCACTTCTGGCTCACTTAACGTATTTGGTATCGAGGCAAATTTCAACGGATATCCGGTTGGAGACATTCGCATATCCGTTCCAACAACAAGCTCACCTTGCTGATTGGCCGCTATCACCTTTTCCCGAAGGTCGGCGCGCATGCCAGAGTCTCCACTCAATGCAAAACGAGACCCAACCTGAATGCCCTGAGCCCCACGAGCACGCCAGTGCGCAAGATCCTCAGACGTACCACCCTCAGGAAAATCACCGGCCACAAACACCGGCCTGCCCAGCGCAAGCACCTTGTCGAAGTAGCTTGTCAGGTCGTCGGCTTCCGCAAACTCATGATGATTTCTCGGGGGAGCATTGTGACCGCCAGCAGCATGGTTCTCGAGTATAAATGCCGTGGGTTCCGTATCGTATTTCGTTTTCCATGTATCCAACAGACGCTTGCAAAATGCAAAATTTGAGAGGATCGGCATCATCCAGGGAGCTTGCCGCGCCTGCAGTAATTCCGCTGTTCTGTCCTCCGATATCTGCATAGCAGCGTTGGTGCCCGTGCCTGTAAGTGGAACGTACTCCAGATCTTCCCCTGCACGCATCTTCTGAATGATATCTGGCAGTTCCATGGGCACGCCAGCGCCGCATAAAAGCGCATCAACCCCCGCCAGCATAGCACCGTAGATTGTGGGCAAAGCAGTTACAGCCAGCTTCCACATAACATTTATGCCAATAACGCCATTGTGTCCCTGCCGTGCGCGCATTACTTCAATGTAAGCGCAGATGGCACTCAGGCGGCGTGGTGTCCTGGCCTTTTCGGAATCCGGCACATCTACCGGTATTGCGCGGTCGGCCTTTGCGCCGCCCGGGGCATAGCTCAGCAGCTCTTCATAATAGCTTCTAACCGGGAATGTCTCGGCTATCTTCAGCGCTGCTGTATCTCCCTGGCGAATCTGGGTTATAACCACATGCCGCAATCCAACACCACTCACAACTCCGAGCGCCCCGAGGCGACTTGTGCAGTTTGCAAGATGCGCACTGGAGATGTTCGCCCCCATACCCGCCTGTATTAATGCTGGCAACCCGCAGGGCGCCTTAATTGCTGTTTCCAGGGTAATACCCCCCCTATTCACTCTCTGTTGCGCTTTTTGTTCATATGAAGATCTGTTTATCTATATACCGAGAGTATACCGGTGGCATATATCAAAGTCAATTCAAAAGTGCTATCAAAACTTGCAATAAAATCGCCTCGTTTCAAACCATTCAGTTTTCACGAGGCGATCAGAGTGTTTTTAACTGGTAAGGAGCGCGAAACTTACTGCTTAGGTGCCAGGCGTGCTTTTTCGGCCGCAACAAGTGCTGCCGTATAAGTTGCAGCATCGCCTGCAGCAACTACCTGCCGGCCATCTGCACTCGCGCGTAGCCCTATCTCTACCTTGCCATCCACCAGGCCCTTGCCAACCACCACCTGCACGGGTATTCCTATCAGGTCCATATCCTTGAACTTCACACCGGCCCGCTCTTCGCGGTCGTCCAGCAAAACGTCCACTCCAAGGGCAGCTAGGCTGTCGTGAAGTTCTTTTGCAAAGGAGATCTGGCTTTCATCCTTCATATTGGCTATCACAATCGCAGCCTCAAAAGGAGCGATGTTGATTGGCCACGCGATGCCGTTGGCATCGTTGTGCGCTTCTATGGCCGCGGCCATGGTTCGGCTTACACCAAGGCCATAGCACCCCATAAGTATAGTTACCTTCTCGCCAGTTTCACTCTGGAACGATGCATTCATGGCTTTACTATACTTAACCCCAAGCTTGAAAATATGCCCCACTTCGATTCCTCGGGCATCGGCAAGCTCACCTGCAGGGCAACGTGGGCAGCGGTCTCCGGCAACCGCGGTGCGAATGTCCCCCCAATGATCAACCTTGAAGTCGTGTCCGGGAGTTACATTAATACGATGCGCATCTGCAACATTGGCGCCAACAACAAAGTTGCCGCCTTCCATCAGCTCATTGTCGGCGTAAATCGGCAGTTGAACAGCCAGGCTAACCGGCCCTGCATACCCAACGGGCGCGCCTGTAACGCGCACAACCTCACCGGGCTCAGCAAGTTCCACCGGGCCACCTACCACGCGTGAAAACTTCGGCAGATTCAAGTCTCTATCGCCACGCACCAGTGCGGCTACGGTCTTTCCGTCTGCCGTGGTGCACAGAATAGTCTTGATAATCTGCTGCTCGCTCACCTTCAAGAAAGCCGCAACCTGCTCAACAGTATGGGCATCAGGAGTAGATACAACTTCAGACGCCAGAGGTGCCGCTTTTGCATCGTCAGAAGATGCTGATGGTACTTCTGCTCGCTCTGCATTGGCTGCATACCCGCATGTTGAACAACTGAGAACGGTATCCTCCCCGCTGGGAGTGAGGATCATGAACTCATGATTTTCGCTGCCGCCAATGGCACCAGGGTCAGCCTCTACCGCAAGGTACTGCACACCACAGCGGTCAAAGATTCGGCCATATGCCCTGTAGTTCTCTCTGTAGATGGTATCCAGGGCCGCTTCTGAAATATCAAAAGAGTAGCCGTCGAACATAGTGAACTCACGGCCACGGATCAAACCACCACGAGGACGGGGCTCATCTCTCTCCTTGGTTTGGATCTGGTACAAATACAGGGGCATCTGTTTCCAGGAATTGACGAAGCTGCGGACAATATCTGTTACAACCTCTTCATGCGTAAACCCGAGGAAGAAATCTCGCTGGTTCTTGTCTTTCAGGGCAAAAAGTACCGGCACGGCACTTCGGCCGGTTTCATCCAGCAACTCTTTGGGTACCAGTACAGGCATGTGAATTTCTTGACCGTCGAAGCTGTTTACTTCCTCTCGTACGATTTGCGAAATTTTCTCATGCACTCGCCAGCCCAGAGGCAGATAAGAATAGACGCCCGCAGCCACAGACTTTACAAACCCGCCGCGCAACAGCAACTGATGGCTGGTGAGCTCGGCCTCACGAGGTATTTCGCGCAGCGTAGGAAAGAACAATTTCGATGTTTTCATAAATCCTCAGTCTCGGTCCATTTCATATGCAAGAGTGCAACCTCTGCAACTCTGCGTTCTCATTGAATTTTACCCCGGCCAGCCACTGGCAGCACAGCTTCCACGCTATCTGCACGGCAAACCGCAAACAGATCATGCATATTAACGCATGTGCATGCATGGTTCGGGATAATCCGCAGCTTATCCCCCACCCTCACCTGCACTCCATTCCCAAGCCTTAAATGGCCATGTTCTTCACTAACGCCCTTAAGTACAAGGCCTGGCTGGTTAAGATCCTCACCATAGGTTTTGTCTGAGAATGGAGAATCACTTGCCAGCGATTTTGATCCAGCATCCAGAATAGCTACTCCATCCGCCCGCACACTCACAACAGTGGTTAACACTGTCAGAGCGCAGTTGTCTCGAGGAAAACCACGCTGCATCTGCAGGCGATCTCCATATACGTACACCCCCGGTCTAACTTCATCAACCCCCGGCTGCATGGCAACGGCCCATGCAGAGGGTGTAGACCCCATGCTGATTTTTGGACACGGCAATCCCTTTTCCAGAAGGGCATCACGCATCGCACACATTTTTGCTGCTGCAGATGCAGCATCGGCAATAATCTGATCAGCAGGGCTCCCGTACAGGTGCCCTTCGTGCGTGAAGATACCGGCACATACCAATCCATCAGTACTTTCGATTGCGAGTGCTGTTTCAATCAATTCGGTAACGCTGCGGCACCCTGCCCGGCCAAGCCCAGTATCCACTTCAATCATTACCTGTAGCTTCTCACCGGCAAGTACAGCAGCATCACCAAGAGGGTGCGCAGTTTCCGGGCTATCTACCGAGCAGGTAAGATCCAGGCGTCTATTGAGGGCGAGCATGCGCTGATACTTTATGGCTCCCACTGCCTGGTTAGCAATAAAGATATTGGTAAATCCGGCATCAGCCATTACCTCTGCTTCGCCGATTTTAGCAACAGTTATTCCTGTAGCACCGGCAGCAAGCTGAAGGCCCGCTACATATGGCGATTTATGGGTTTTGGTATGCGGGCACAGTGCCGTTCCAGCAGACGCCATATACGTTGCCATTTCCGCAATGTTGCGTTCCAACCTATCCAGATCCACAATTAAATGCGGCGTATCGAGATCATAAATGCTTTGCATAGGAATAAAGACAGCTCCGAAGTGGTGCAAGTTGCAGTGCCCGAAATGCTTCTTCGCCGACACTAACTTATCCTGCCAACAGCGATGCAAAATCGCCATTGTCCCACCAGAATGCCGTCAACAACTTATGAACATCTATCGCAACGAACCTGGGAAACAGGAGTTCTCTACTACTCTACGGCAACTCACTTCAGATTGCGGTCAAAAGCCAGCATGCAGAAGTCTCGTACAAGCGCTCATCATACACAGGAAACTCCTTTGAAATCGCTACTACCAACGCTACTATCCCTCGGCTTCATTACTATTCTCGCCGCCACTTTATCGGCTCAACCAGGAACAGATAACGGATCTCATCGATGGAAACTCAATACAGAGGATACTGTCCTCCAGTTAATTGTTCATAACGATGCCATTCTGATTACTTCACTGAAAGCAAAAGGAGATAACTGGAACTGGATCAAGGCACCGTCTTCCGTTCCATTGCCAACTCTGGCAGGCGCAACCGGCAATTATGGCAAATGGCAGTTTCTGAGTGCTGTTTCGGAGAATATTGATGGCACCAAACTGGTGCTCCACTTCGTTTGCAAACAGCCTTCAATGGAGCTTACATCGGTGTGGCATGCCCGGCCCGGCCCGGGCCCGGTAGAAAATGTATCCGTGGTGCTTAACACGGGGTTACAGCCATTAACCTTTGCACCAACGCATACTGCTGCTCTAAATATTGTATCCAGAGTTGCAGCAACAGCTCACAGAGCAGAAAAAACAGCCGTCGGAGAAGGCAAGGTCCACGCAACTAGTCTGGCCGCGGGCGCACACATAAGTACAGGCACTGCCGATATTCCACTTTTACAAATACAGGATGGTGAGAAGCATGGATTGTATTTCGGGTTTGAATGGGAGCTTGGCGGATTTGAACTCCAGGCTCAAGCAGATCCCAGAATGCTATCTATCTCTGCAAATCCAGTAGCTGAAATCCTAACACGTGCCCCCGGTGAGAAACTGGATATCCCCTCGAACTACTACGGGGCATATCGTGGCGACATAGATGATGGTGCTAATCGGTTTAAGAAGTGGTTCTGGAATCATAAAATCACAAGATCACTGCATGATAATGCAGGCGAACCATGGGTGGAAGTATGTATGCAGGAGATTGGTGGAACAGGTGCCACCAGTGTAACTGGGAATACACTGCAGAGCGTTTACAATCAGCTTGCAGCCACCGGAGCCGAGTGCGTTAAACTGGATTTCTGGGATGGTACCGGAAAGTGCTGGTACACCAATCGAGACTGGATGTATCACCCAGAAAACTGGCCGAATGGCTTTGATTATGCAGAAAAAGCACATCGAGCTGGCCTGAAAGCTTCTCTCTACATGGGCGGAACTTACAACGATAGCAACCTTACAACAATCGCTGCTCGTGATGCCGAGCTTCAAGCCGTTGCTTCGCGCTTCGATAAGGGTTGGTTCGATATGTGGCGTACCGATCTGTATACGGCTCCCAGTGAGCCAATGCCCCAAACGTATGACGGTGTTGCCAACTTTCTCTACATTCAGGATCAACTTATAGGTAGCCGCCCTAATTATCGCTATGAAAACTGCTGTAATGGCGGAAAATACAAGGGATTTGCTATATGCCGGCGCATGACATTTTGCACCATGAACGACATCGATAACACAGCATGGAAAACAAGAACTACCTACTACTCCAACTCTTTCGCAATTAACCCGGTGCAGCTAAAGTCTGACCTCGGGCCAGCCTCTACAGCCTACGACCTGAGAACGGATATGCTCGGGTCTATACTCACCTGGGCCGCAGATAATCCAACCTACAAACAACACATAGCCCTGTACAAGCACCGGCAGCGCCCCATTTTGCGAGGCTGCAATGTTTACCATATTATGCCAATGCCAGATGGCGTTAACTGGGATGGATTGCAGTTTTACAATTCAGAAATTGATAAAGGCTCTGTCTTTGTATTCAAACCCTCCGTAAAGGCCACAGATGGCGATACCAGGGTAATAAAACTCAAAGGCCTCCAACGCCGCACATCCTATGCTTTAGCCTTTCAGGATAGAACCTCACTCAACTGCGTTATGAGTGGTGCACAGTTGATGGATACTGGCATCACAGTTTCTGGAATGACTGGTGACAATGCATCTGAGATTATTTGGATTTCTCGCCCAAAAGCCAAACCATAAGGTCCGTGGCTGGGAATCTCAACGCATACTCCCTCGATTCATAAGATCGATTTCGAGGGAGGAATGCTTCTGGCCGTGTAATAGCCAAAAAGGGACGTGCCAGAGAGCCAACTGTTACCTAATGAACAGAGCAACTCTTATTGGCAAGAGGTAGAATCTACGCGTGGTTTGATAAGTGCTAAAGTGATGTAAGAGGAGCAAAAGCAGGCGGTATGATTGCAAGAACTATGCTGCTTCGGATGGCCGACAGTAAAAAAATGGAAGCATTTGTAAAAGGCAGCCGTTTTTCGGCGGGCACCACAGCGCGATTTATAGCCGGTGAAGATGCAGCCGCAATTGTAGCTCCTGTTAGAGAGCTCAATGCCGCCGGCATCACTGTTTCGTTGGACTTTTTAGGTGAAAGTGTCCGCACGCGCGAAGAGGTAGAAGTCACCATGCGGACATATAAGTCCGTTTTTGAAACCATCTCTGCGCAGAACCTGAAGGCCAATGTATCCATTAAACTAACGGCCCTGGGCCTGGATATAGACAGCGACTTTTGCTACCACAACATGTGCGAACTATTGGATGTTGCCGGCCCAGTGCAGTTCATTCGCATCGACATGGAGAGCACAGCCTATACCCAGATCACATTAGATCTGTTCTACCGTCTTTGGAACGAAGGTAACTACCGAAACGTCGGCGTTGTTATTCAGGCGTACCTGCGCAGAAGTGCTGCTGATGTTGAAGACTTAATTAAGAACAATGTTCGGGTGCGCCTGTGTAAAGGCGCTTACAAAGAGCCAGCAGAACTGGCTTTCCCGGATAAGGCAGACGTGGACGCCAACTACGTGGCTTTGATGAAACGTCTGCTTTCAGATGGAAATTACCCGGGCATCGCCACCCACGATCCAGCAATGATTGCAGCCACCACGGCTTGGGCGAAAGACCAGAACATCCCTTCCGACCGGTATGAGTTTCAAATGCTGTATGGGATTCGCCGAGACCTACAAAATCAACTCGTAAAAGATGGGTATCGAATGAGAGTGTACACTCCGTTCGGAACGCACTGGTACCCCTACTTTATGCGAAGGCTGGCAGAGCGCCCTGCAAACCTGTGGTTTGTGCTGAAAAATATGCTTCGTTCGTGAGCGCAGAGAAGCAGAGTGTGCTTTCTCTGGCACAACGGCGATTACTGCGGCACAGTTCACCTTGACTTCTGCCTCGTCTTGCCTTATAATACTGCGTGTTCCGGGGTGTAGCTCAGTGGTAGAGTGCTGGTTTTGGGAACCAGATGTCGCAGGTTCAAGTCCTGTCACCCCGATTTCCTCTTGTTGTTAACCCCCTGCCTTTCCCGCGAAGTTTCCTTGTTTTGTGCCTACATGGCAGATTCTCCGCTCCAATCTAAACAGCAGGTTTTTCTTCGTAATCTGGCGAACACATAAACATCGGGTGATTCGACGTTGGCCCGCACTACTTCGGTGCCAACTTGTAAGAAGGAGCGAACGATAATGTGGGTTTTAACACAGGCAAGAAAAGGCGATGGCCAGACGTTCCTTGTTAACCTCGAGCATCTTGGTGTCATCAGCCTGACTGGGCCAGAATCCGTAGATGGCGAAAATATCTGGTCCATTGTCGCATCAGATAAAACCACTTCATGGACACTGGCATGGTCTCCAAGCCATCCAGATGCTCAAGCAATCCATCGTCGAGTTTTCAATGCCCTCGCCACTGGTGAGAAGGCAATCAATATGAATAGTGGCCGGAAAACTGGTAACGAATAAATACCGGCAAAAACAGCACGCTATGGGTCTAATACTTGAAACCGTTCACTCCGGGGCGATGCACTGCATCCTGCCCCGGCGTTTGTTTTTGAAACAAATAACGCCTCAACTGCCGATATCGTACTATAATCCTATTGTGCCGATTATCGGCACTGGAGTTGCACTCACCTACTGATAAGCGGAAAGCCCGGTTAGCCATGCCACTCATTGATTCTTTTGGCAGAACAATCGATTATCTTCGCGTAAGCGTAACGGATCGCTGTAACTTCCGATGCATCTATTGCATGCCAGAAGAAGGCGCACCCATTGCGCCAGGTGCTGACTTGCTTTCTGCGGAGGAGCTTATTCGAATAATCTCCGTTGCTTCACGGCTTGGCATGAGGAAAATAAGGTTTACTGGCGGTGAACCGCTAGTACGTAAGGATCTGGTGCAGATCATTCAATGCACTGCCAAACTAAGCGGCATCGAAGAGATATCGCTTACAACGAATGGATTTCTATTGAAGCCTATCGTTGATAAGCTCACAAATGCCGGCCTGAACAGAATAAACATCAGCCTTGATACTCTAAAGCACGATCGGTTTGTATCGATAGCACGCCGCGGAAGCCTTGCCGAAGTGCTGGATGGTATTGAAGCATCACTGGCCGCTGGCCTCCACCCTGTTAAGCTAAACTGCGTTGTGATGCGGGGATGGAATGAAGACGAAATTCTCGATTTCGCACAGCTAAGCCTGGAACGCAAGATCGATGTGCGCTTCATAGAACTGATGCCGATAAATTGGTCGGCTGGCGACGATTCGCCGAGGAGCGAAGCCTGGAATATCACATCGCAACCCACCATTACTTCAACAGGAAATCGCCTCACGCTCTACGCGAATGCCGAGCTGGAAACATTTCGTCAAAGCTTTCAGAGCATCGATCCCACAGAAGTAAAGGGGCAGTTGGATGCAAACCAGATGCGGCGCGCATTTGTATCCACTGATGAGATACTTCGTGCAATCGAAAAGCGTTTTGGATCCATGGTTCCAACAGAAGTTCTGGTAAATGGGCCAGCCCGCTCTTACCAAATACCAGGCGCTACCGGCACAATTAGTTTTATTAGTCAGATAACCAACGATATGTGTAAGAACTGCAATCGCCTGAGGTTAACGGCAGATGGGCAGCTTCGCCCCTGCCTTATGGCGGATGGCGAGGTAGATTTGCGCACGCATCTTAGAACTGGCGCAGATGATGAGCAATTAGCGGAGCTCTTCCGTATTACGGTGTTACATAAACCTGCTGAACACAGACTGGAAGATGGCCTGGCACCCATCGGCAGGAATATGAGCCAGCTTGGCGGATAGCTTTTTAGAAGGGATGTGCGTAAGCACATGAGATGGAATAGCGTGGCAATTCGGAGGCACTCCGGTTCCTTAACTGTAATCTGCGGAAGCATGTTCTCGGGCAAAACAGAGGAGTTAATTCGCCTTGTAAGGCGCTCGATGCATGCTCGCAAAAAAGTACAGGTTTTCAAGTCGTCCCTGGATACACGGTGCGATACAACCGTCATCCGTACGCACGATGACACACGTTTCAACGCCATTGCCATCTCTTCTGCCGCCGAAATGGAAGCCTTGCTGGATATTGGTGTTCAGGTTGTAGGAATTGAAGAAGTACAATTTCTGGATGAGGCCGTGGTTGATCTCTGCATGCGCCTGGCCGATTCCGGAGTAGATGTTTTCGCCGCCGGGTTGGATCAGGACTTTCGGGCAACTCCATTCAGCTTTATGCCTCGCCTGATGGCACTTGCAGACAACGTTATGAAACTCCATGCCATATGTAAGGTTTGTGGCGAGGAGGCAAGCCGCACCCAACGCCTGGTAAATGGGAAACCCGCATCGTGGGATGAACCAACGATTTTGATTGGCGCCGATGAGAGCTACGAGGCACGATGCCGCAAGTGCCACATCGTTCGCAATGCCCCCACAAGTGTCCCCACAAGGCGAAAGAAGCGCCAGACACCCTATCCCGCCAACGACAAGGTGGAACCCGCTTCCAAACCGCGTGCGCCAGCGCCGGCAATGCCATCGGATGCTGTTGAAACCGATGCAGACCTGCAGTTAACGATGTTTGCCGATGCATAACATGCCTTTATGATCCATGGAGAACTACGCTATGATCGGATTTACCCACGTGGTTAAATACACTACAAGGCAACTGAAATATGTGGCGTTTATGGTATGTATCATAATAGTTCCTACCACCATCCTTCGCAACGCGCACGCGAAGTGGATGGCCGGCACCCAGATGCCCATCGCCCGTCTGCTCAAGAATGTTGGTGATTACGTAAAAGCACACCCTACGGATGCCGATGGCTACTACACGCTTGCCCGTATTCAAAGTGCTGCCTTTGCATTTAAAGCCGAATCCATTAGTGTGTACGATGATAAAAACTTGCCCCGTTTCGGTCCCTCAAGCCCACGAATAAACACAGTTCGGTCTGATGCAAAACTATCGCCGGCAGATGTAGCAATGTATCAGCATGCACTGCAAAACTATCTTGATTCCGTGCGGCGAAACCCTAAAGATGCACTTCACTGGTTCGGCCAGGCGTTTCAGCTTGAAGAGGGATTACGGTACAAAGAAACGGTTCCTGTCGCCGCCGTTGCTCTAAAGATTAAGCAACCCAACAACCCCTCAGCAAGAGAAGCCATTCGCCAAACTGCCCTGTACGCGTACAGAATGGCCTACAAACTTGGATTGCCGGCTGATCAATCAGGAGCCGGGCACCTAACCTATTTCTTGCTTTCTGAGGAGGCCTACACAAGCATTATGCGATTACAGCAGGGACGTCGCCTGTCAGCTTCCGAGGCAACGGAACTCGATACCATGAAGGCTACCGTTGCGGATATTAAGGGACAGCAGAGAGTAGTTACTCCCATAGTCATCAGCACCGAACAGATCACTACGCCGGATGCGCTCATTGAAAACCAGTCGGACAAGGCACGAGTATCTTTCGACATGCTGGGAAACGGCAAACCCCTGAAATGGAGCTGGGTAAAGCCAACAGCAGGTATCCTGGTATGGGACCCACACAATACGGGCACAGTTAAATCCGGTCAGCAGCTGTTCGGTACATGCACCTGGTGGATATTCTGGAAGAATGGATACGAGCCGCTTCAATCGCTGGATAACAACCACGATGGTGCACTTACAGGGGCTGAGCTGAACGGAATATCTGTGTGGTTTGATAGAAACGGCAACGGCAAATGTGATGCCGGAGAAATGGTATCCGTAAAACGCCTGGGTATTCGCAGGATATCTGTTCAATCAAATAGCCGCAACAAGGGTCTGCTATGGAACGGTAATGGAGTAGAGTTTGCCGACGGTCACCATGGCGTTACCTGTGATTGGGAGCCTGCAACACAGGTTCAAAACCTTGCATCACCACACTTAAATGGGAGGTAAATTGCAGTCATGAGCTTACTCGGCTACCTGGTTCTTGCGCTTGCCCCAATTATCTGCTACTTACAGGTCCAAAAGCGCAGAGAAGCAGATTTAGATAAGCGCCTGTTACAGTGTAACAACGATCCAAGTAGAGCTATCGCCGAGGTGGATAAGGCGATAGCTCAAAATCAACAAGACATGCGAGAGTACCAAAGGCACATTGATAACCATATGATGGACTGATTAAACGCCTGCCTGATTTACCCTGCCGCCCGTTACCGGCAAATAGGCTCCCGTTACATACGAGGCGAGATCGCTTAGGAAAAATACGCACGCATTGCCAATCTCATCGCCACTGCCGTGCCTGCGCAGCGGAATGGTCTTTGCAAAGTTCAGGGAGTCGTCGGATGTAGGATCCACCTTTTCATCCACCATCCACCCCGGCGCCACCATGTTTACCGTGATATTGTCTGGCCCAAGCTCGCCGGCTAGAGAGCGAGACATTCCGACCATGGCACCTTTGCCCGCCATATAAACCGTCCAGTTTGAAGGGCACATATTCCAGATCTCGGTAACGATGTTTACCACTCTGCCCCCACCCTGTTTGATCATATGCGGCCGCGCAGCCTTTATTGTGTTCACAACTGCAGTACAGCCAAAATCAAAGGCTGTATCAAAATCTTGCTCGGTTGCCTCCATAAATGGACCGTGCTGTTTACCCGCAATGGCATTGTTGATAACTGCATCGAGGCGCCCAAAGCGATCGATTACATCAGAAACCATCTTATCGACTGCCGCAGCATCCCGAACATCTGCATGATAAAGCTCGGCGATACCGCCATTTTTCCGGATAGTTGCAGCAGTACCCTCTGCAGCATCGCTGCCATTGGCATAGTTTATAGCCACATGCGCGCCCTGGCCAGCCACCACCCTGCTGATGCAGCCACCCAGCCCGCGTCCACCGCCCGTTACCAGCACTACCTTGCCATTAAGCAACATGTGAAGCCCTCAATTCCCGAGTTGGGAGAACGATTGATGCTGTAGACTTAACCTTACCATCCTCCAGAGTGTTGGAGAGCTTTACAGTTTGAGCCTTCAGCTTCCAACCCGAAGGGGTTTTTAACCACGTATCAGATGATATCTGTGTGCTTTCCAGCGTGTGCTGCACACCTTCCATCATCACTACCAGGGTTTCCGATTGCTTAACAAGCAGTACAGCAGTATTGCCGCTAACAGTTATGCTCTGTATCCGGAACGAAATCTCTTTTACTTGCTTGGTGGCAACAAATTGCCAGATTAAATTGTCTTTGATCTTATCCAGCCCCAGTATTTTCCCTGAGGCAGTCTTGAGCTTAAAATCTGAAGTGTAGTGAGACATCAATGCGTTGATGTCTTTCGTTCTAGTGGCGGCATCGGCCTTCATATACTCCGCCTGAATTTGTTGCTTTACAGCCTGTGTATCGGCATTTACTGGTTGTGGTGTGCCCCCAACCAGCCCTACAATAACAGCACATGCAAGCAGAATGGAAAACGCCTTCATGGCTTTGCTAACCTCTCTCAATTTCACTCCAGAAGCTCCCACTGTACCGCATTTACCGGTTAACACTATGTTACCACGGAAACGTTCGGTAGTATGTTTACGCAAGATGAGACCCTAATTGTTCAGGCACGCTTGAACAACTTGTCGATATCGCCAAACCCAATAGTAACCACAATCGGCCTACCA
Source organism: uncultured Chthonomonas sp. (assembly GCA_903859705.1). GTDB lineage: Bacteria > Armatimonadota > Chthonomonadetes > Chthonomonadales > Chthonomonadaceae > CAIXIX01. The sequence continues at coordinate 14,775 of CAIONQ010000107.1, read as the reverse complement.
TGTGGACACAGGTATGGGTTTTCGGTTTCCGCAAGCTGCTCCAACAGCGCAGTCATCTCAGGAATCGTAAGCGGATCCCCCGCTTTCACAGCCATTTTGCAGGCATTTGTAATCGTTACATGATCGCGCTGCACGAGTAGCTTGCGTGAGATGCTCTGATTTACAAGCTCCTCAATCATGTCCTTCAGAATACGTTCGTACTGCTTATTTGCCAGTACGGCCGGTATGGCCCGCACAACAAAGCTCTCGCCGCCGAACGGTGATATTTCCCAACCAGATTGTGCAAAGCTATCGCAATGCTCCAACAGCAACAGTGCCTCGCGCTTGCTCATGCTTACCGTCAGTGGAATTGCGAGGCGCTGAACAGGTATCCCCATGGAGAATCGCTTTACAGTTAATCGTTCGTACAATACTCTCTCATGTGCAACATGTTGATCGATAACGGCGAGCCCATCGGGCGTAAGCGCTATGATGTACGTGTTCTGCGCCTGGCCAAGAACCGTAAACTCACGCAGGCGTTCGGCAAAAGGCCGGGGCTGGGGAGGTGGCTGCAAAGGCAACGTATCCTCTGGAATCCCAACTATTCCTCCACTTCCCAGCACAGGGGCAGTCAGCGGAACAATCAGGGTCGGAAGGTCCAGTTCTGCCTGGGACTCGGCTTCGCCGGAATAATCAGCGTCGGAAGGTTGCACCGATGCAAGCGTAAACGCATCTCTCGATAGGAATGCCGAATCCCTACTCTCGTTGCCGAATAAGAGTGGCTGTTCCGATGGTCGCTGATCTATGAGCGCATCCATCCCGGAATTGGATTGCATGGGAACTGCCGTAGCGGTTGGCACTATTCCGTAACGAAGTAAGGCCCCCTTAATTGCCTGACTAACGGCATGGTGCACCTCCCCATCCCGTGTAAACTTCACCTCGGTCTTGGTTGGGTGAACGTTTACATCCACCATATCCGGGTTAACTTCCACAAATACAGTAGCCAGCGGGAAACGGCTATCCGGCGTCAATGCCCGAAATGCATCTTCTAAAGCATGAGCAAGCAGGCGGCTCTTAATTGGCCGTTTGTTCACAAAAAACAGCTCGTGCGATCTGCCCGGTCGCGTTACGTCTGGCGTTGATACAAACCCACTAATAGAAAGTCCCGGGCTTTCGTTAGATATTGGAATTAGCTTGCGGGCCGCTTCCCTGCCCCACACAGCTGCAATCGCCGCAAGAGGCTCGCCAGTGCCTGGGCTGGTGAAACTTGTTACGTTCCCGTGCTGCACCCTGATGGAAACATGTGGATAAGCGATACTAAGGTTACCAAGGGCATCCAGCACCCTTGCCATTTCTGCTGAGGTGCTTTTCAGAAACTTCAAACGCGCTGGAGTGTTAAAGAATAGATCCGCAACTTCTATCGTTGTTCCTGCACTAACAGCGGCATCAGAAACATCCAGTAGATCTCCCCCCTCTACATTAAGCAGAGATCCTACTTCATCTTCTTGAGCTCGAGAGAGCAGGGAAAATCGAGATACCGACGCGATTGATGGGAGCGCTTCCCCCCTGAAACCAAGCGTGTGAATAGCGAAGAGATCATCTGCAGAGCGAATTTTACTGGTTGCGTGGCGCTGCAGAGCCATAATTGCATCGGTTCTATTCATACCGAAACCATTATCAGAAACCACAATACGCCGCTTGCCACCCTCTTCCAGCGCCACCTGGATCACTGTGGCGCCAGCATCAATCGCATTCTCAACAAGCTCCTTAACAGCTGAGGCCGGGCGTTCAACAACCTCGCCGGCTGCAATCCTGTTTGCCGTGTTCTCATCCAACAATACTATGCGGCCATCAGCCATTAAACCACCAACTCCGTTACTAAATATCGCGTTACAGCAGTGAAGCACACTCTACCGTATCCTCATGCTCGTACGCAGGTACGCAGCAGCACAGGAACACCAGGGGAGCCTCACCTGTATTCTCTATTTGATGGCGCTGGCGCGGCAGTATACCAACTGCGTCTCCAGGAACCACAACCATGGAATCTGCCTCTAACGCCATCAAACCTTCCCCCGAGAGAATATAGTATATCTCTTCGGTTAGCGGATGATAGTGAGCAAGCGTACGGCAACCGGGAGGCACAACAGCCTCTGCCAGGCTCTGCCTTGCCACTTCGGAATTACGAGGTGCCAATATCTCGCGAATAAGAGAGGTATCCTTGGTTGCAAATTGTTCACATTGGTTAATGTTGATACGGTTCATGGATATTATTAGTCTCATACATGAAACAGTCACCCTCTCCGATTTTACGGAGAGGGTGACTGTATATTAATGCACCTCTGCCTACAGTTTAATTGCGAAGCAGGTTCTTCTTCATCAGGGCCCTGGTAAGCGCATTTGTCAGGCCCTCGCCGCGAATGGCATCGCTCATACCAACAATCACTCCCGTATCACCATCTACAAGGAATGCACGCGGAATGGAATCCACACCAAAGAGCTTAGCAATCTCGGCGTTCCAGTACCCGCCATCGTAGATCTGCTCCCATGGCATGTTATGCTCGTTGCAGAAATCAACTACCGCCTGTTTCATGTTTGCCTTGTCGAGGCTGATACCAACAATTTCAAACCCATTCTGATGGTACTGATTGTAAACACTTACGATGTTCGGGATCTCGGCAACACATGGGCCACACCACGTTGCCCAGAAATCAAGCATCACAACCTTGTGTTTGAAACCGTTCGGGAACTTGATGGTCGTGCCATTAATGGACTTTGCTACAAAGTCGATAATCTCAGAGCCAACAGCCAGGTCTTCCGGGGTTATTGCACCCTCTGGGCGCTTATCGGTGGTCTTGAGTGCAAGAACAGTGCCCGCGGCATTTGACGATGCAAACTCAAAAGCGGTACCTGCAAGCCGCAGTGGCTTCGCCAGGTCAAATGTCTCTTTCTTAGGATCAAACTTACCGTCGTCGTTTGCGTCGACTAGCAGTTTAACCACCGGGCCTTTATCTTCCGCATGTGCTACGCTGCTGAATACGCCGCGTCCATCGGTATCCACCAACGCAATTCGCAGTGTTCTGCCACCAACGGAGATAGAGCCAGTGCGCTGTACAGCAACGGTGTAATCCAGTTCATCGCCGAAAAGCGTGAACAGTACTGGGTATCGCATCTCCTCTACAACGCCCTTATTATCGTAACGTGCTATAGTCGGAACCATAGCCCCTATCGGCACGTTGGAGCCAGCTTTTGCAACAGCCGAAGTAACAGTGCCATTGCTTGTTGCAAATTCAGTAAGCGGATGCAAAGTGATGTTTGCAGAGCGATCAAGCAAGTTGCCTGTACCGTTAATATCGATATACAGCTTGGGAGCGTGATCTCCAGGGATCGTATCCAGTGCGAAATACACAGTTGCCCGCGAAGATGTTCCTAGCGTAATGCTGCCGTACTGCGGCTTGCCACGATACTCTGGCTCGCGGGTAATAGCAGCCGGCTTCTTGTCTGTAAGCTTAGCCTTCTGCGGAACAATAGACTTAATATTCTCGATAGGGGTGAGACTTAAGTGCCCAACAACAACCTCATCTGCTGCTGCCCGTAAAGGCAGCCATGCCGCCGCCGCAACGGCGGAGAGCGCTGCAACACCCCGGGCCGAATTCCGCCACTTAGAGATAAAAGCCATGCGTGTGAACTCCTGAATGATCAAACTGGCCAATCAAGCCCGCCAAACTCGATTATGAGGCGAGGCTAAAACGATGCCTAAATAATACCTGATTACCACCCGCTCACCGCCTTCATACAAAAAACAGCATCTCCAAACCACCAGCATACTTCCTCAACGCAGCATTTACCCGTTCCCACGGACTTCCCTCTTTCCTACTTCTACCCCTATTTCCCTGCAGTTTTAATTTCCGAAAGCAGCAAAGCTTCTGCAGCTTTGCGCTGCGCATCGTCCTGTTGATACGAGTGATAGGGCTCTACCCTGATATCCGGTGCCACTCCATTTTTTTCAAGTAACTTCCCGTCTACTTTTAGCCCGAGGATCGCCATTTCCAGCACTCCCGTGTCGCCAACATTAAAGCTTCCCGCACCTAGAAATGCTCCAGCTGTAGTTGTCCCCACCAATTTGGCGCGGTGCATTTTCTGCAGTTGATAACTCAAAAACTCTTTTGCACTCCGGGTACCTTCATTAATCAGTATTACAATCGGTTGATGGTAACCAGTATTCATGGATGTCTTCAAACCGCCATGGTAAGTAGATTCCCACTCCACATCGGGCCTGGTTAAAACGTCCGCGTATCCAAATGGGTTGCCACCAAAACCGTCGCGCAGATCAAGAATAAGGCCGTCAGAATCATGCAAATCGGATGTCATAAGGTTGTCCAGAGCTTGCTTAAACTGGTCATTCGCCATTGTCCACAAATGCACGTACGCGATCCTCTTGCCTGCTACCGTTGTCACTTTAGCAGAGTTGCGCGTCGCATTCAAAAATCCCCTGAGTAGGTTCTGCTTAATGGGCACAATATCCACCAAAACCGGTTTTCCGGCACCATCTCTGCTAACCATCAGCTTTACAGTCTTGCCTTCTTTTCCTTGCACAGATCCAGCCGTGGTAAAAGGCGTACCATCTGCTGTAATAATTACATCCCCTGCATGCAGACCAGATTTTTGCGCGGGCCCACCATCCATAATTCCTGTAATTCGGTACGAACCGTTCTCAAGATACTTGCCCATCAGCCCAATGTGCTCACATTGATGGCCCGTCATATCGCGGGTCATAACCGCAGGGATCATATAATATTCAAAATCATCCACGTCATAATAAGCTGTGTGAGATGACTTAAGCTCATCCAACATACGGTTAACAAGCCCTGTAAACTCTCTGCGGGATTTGATCTGCGGAAGTTGAGACTTATATCTGTCGCCAATGGATGCCCAGTTCACACCGCCAAGCTTTGAATCCCAGAAATTATCCTTAATATCCTTGATGACTGTGTCCAGATCAGTGGCATACGACCTTGAAGTGGCCTTAACATCCGGCTTTGGTGGCGATGGCTGTGCCTGTACGCCACATACAGTTATAAGTGCCAGTGCGGTAAGCGCAAGGTTTCGTGCAACGGTCAACGTGATCCTCCACAATGTCAGCTTGTTTGTTGTACCTTAGATACAATTATTATACGGGGGGACAATTGATCACGGTGTCTCAGATGTTGCGATATAATGCTTTTTCAACCAACAAGGCATCCTGCGGTCCATGGTACAAGTGCAGGATGCCTCAACAACTCAACCACGAGGGTCAGGGCTCTGTTTGCTCTTTGCTCCGTTTGTGTTTTGTTCCGCCATCTGCTCCGGCCGGCGCCGCGCTTGCGCCGCCGGCACCATCCCCCGCTTTACCTGCCGCGCCAGCATCCGAATTGCCAGCACCTCCAGGTTCCTTGCCGCCCCCCTTACCACCTCGGCGTTTGCCGCCCTTGCCACCACCGCCAGCGTCACTGCCAGCTGCATCGTCTCCTCCGCGCCCCGTTTGAATGGGCTGTATCTTTGATACAGTAACAGTGTCCCCATCCTGAAGCAGGTCAGAAGGATTATTTACTATCTGCTCACGCCCCTTCAACCCGGAGAGTATCTCCACTTCACGCCCGAAGTCTCTGCCAACAACTACCTGTTTCAGTTTCACCTTGTTATCGCGGGTAACTACGCCAACTCTGGTTCCACTCGCATCAACAATAAGTGCCGTGCCAGGTACCCGTAGCGATTTCGGTGGATTAGCCGGCGTTATCTGTACTTCTGCATACATTCCCGGCACCAGAGCGCGATCTGAATTCTGAAGGTGTATCTCAACAAGCTGCGTGCGCGATACGGTATCCATTGCACCGGCGCGCAAAGTAACTAAGCCGTTAAACTCACGGCCAGGCAATTCCCGAACGGTTACAACGGCAGTGCTGCCTGTAGTGAGCGCTGGAACATACGCCTGTGGCACGCTCACCTGTATCCGCACCTGATCTGTTCTGGCAATCGCCAGTAACCCGGCTCCCGCAACGGATGTAGAGCTATTACTTGTGGTTGCGCTGGTGCCTGAGGCAACAGGGTTGGAATCCGCAACAATAAGGGCGCCAACATCCACCGTTCGCGCCGTTACAATGCCATCAAACGGAGCAACTATGCGCTCAAACCCCTGCATTACCCGGAAGCGCTTTTCATTTGCCGAACTGGATAGCACAGCAGCTTTGTTTGCAGCCAGGCCAGCCTGCGTTACGCTTACAGACTCGCGGGCAAACTGCTCGGAAGCCTGGCTTGATTTCAGTGCTGCTGCATTCGCCTGCACATTGCGCCTGGCAGCCTCTACATTAGATTTTGCTGCCATCACTGCCGCCTTGGAGGCCGAAACTGTTTTCTGCGCAGAGGTTACATCTGCCAACGATGCTTTGAGCGCAGAATTTGCTGATGCCTCTTGCGCCTGAGCAGTCTTCAGCGCCGCAAAGGATTGGTCCAGATCTTGCTGTGTCTCAAATCCCTGCTCAACCAGCGATTTGTAGCGTTTGTACGTTATATCCGCAAAGGTTAGCTGGGCTTTCTGCTGGTTGAGCACGGCTACCTGTACATCATGGCTATTATTTGCGTGGTTTAGTTGCGATTCCGCACCCTGCTCGGCCGCTTCTGCCTGAGCTTCCGCTGCCTCTGCTCCACTAAGCTGTGCCTTTGCCTGCTCCAGAGTTGCCTGCTGTTTAGCCACTTCGGCCTGGCTCTGAGACACGCCTATCTTCTGGCGCCGTACATCGGCGGTGGATTGCTGTGCAAGTGCCATTGCCTGCGCAGATTGTGCCTGAGCCTGATTGGCCTGCTGATCCATATCTGGAGCTGCAACCTCTGCAAGCAACTGGCCAGCAACTACCTTGGAGCCAATATCCACATACAGCCGCTTTAGGTACCCCGTGCTGCGTGCATTTACAGTTGCCAGGTTTATGGCCTCTATATTGCCTGGCAGTAATAGCCCCGTGTCGCCAACATAATGCGGCTTTACCACAACCACCTCAGGAACATGGCTCTTTGCTTCTTTAACGCCCTGAGCCAACGAAACATTCCGCGAGAGTCTTGGCACAATCCCTACTGTTAGCATTGCGCCAATCGCGACTACTGTAAGAATGCAGAGCGCGATGATCTCTTGCCTGTGCCGTTTCTGAAGCCTCTTGTTTTGCTCTGGCTGATTGTCATGTGATTCTGTCATCTGTTTAGAATCTCCAGTGTATCCACTAGCGCGATCAAACGCTGTTGTGCTCGAAATCAATCTCTTCGTCAGACCAATCCTGTAGTATCTCCGGCTTTTTACGGCGCAGCAGAGTGTACATAATTGGAACGAAGAACAGTGTTGTGCAGGTTGCTACGCATAGCCCACCAATTACGGCCCGGCCAAGCGGCGCGTTCTGCTCTCCGCCTTCGCCAAGCCCCAGAGACATTGGTAACATGCCAAGTATCATTGCCAGCGCAGTCATAATAACTGGCCGGAAACGTGTGGTTCCGGCTTCAAGGGCAGCCTCCATGGCGCTCTTTCCCTCATGCCTTTGTTCGTTGGCAAATGTCACCAGCAAAATACTGTTTGCAGTGGCTACGCCGATAGACATGATAGAGCCCATAAGCGATGGCACATTAAACGTTGTATGCGTTGTGAAAAGCGCCCAAAGCACGCCGCTTAAAGCTCCGGGAGCAGCCATCAATATAACCAGCGGATCTACCCAGGATTCAAAGTTCACGGTTAGCAGCAGATAGATTAACAGAATTGCAAACACCAGGCCGAAGCCCATGTTCACAAAGGAATCGTGCATGGTAACCGCCTGCCCATTAAGCGACACCTTGCTCCCACGTTGCGTCTTCTTCGTTGCATCAGCAACTATTTTGTTGATGTCTCTGGTTACACCACCAAGGTCTCTGTTCTCCACGCTGGCGTAAACATCAAAGACCGGGTTTATCTGATATTCGCTCACAACAGCCGGGGTAGTATCCCGAGTAATCGATGCCACATTTCTTAGCAGCTGTGGCCCCTGCCCGGATCCTGTTGCGTTGATAACAGGCGTTGCTAGCAGCTTGTCGATCGAATCGACTTTGTATTGAGGCGTTTGCGCAGATACCACATACTGAAATCCACTTGTAGGATCCAGGTAGTAGCTCGGCGAAAGCAGGCTGCTGGAAGATAACGATATCAGCAGGTCGTTAGCCACATCGCTCTGCGTAAGCCCTAACTGTGCGGCCCGCACCCTGTCCACCGATAGCATAAGCTCCGGGGTTTCCTGAACCTGATATATGTAGCTATCCACCACCCCGGGCATTAACGCTACCTTCCGCTGAATTTCCATCGCAAGGTCGTAGTTCGCTCCCATATTCGCAAACGGGCCCCATACCTGTATATCGATCGGTGCAGATGTCCCAAAATCCAGTACCTGCGTTTCGATATCTGCCGGTTGGAAGTAGAAAGTGCAGTCTGGATATGCTTTTGATAACACCTTTCTGAGCTTGCTCATATACTCCCATGTTGACCTATGATCTTCAGAAAGGCCGATATCAATCTCGCCATCTGCCGTGCCAATGGTTCCACTATTGCCACGCACATACGCTGTACCGCCCGCTACACCAATATTATCTAGCAGTAGCTGAACTTCAGAAGCGGGAACAACACTTTTGATAGTTTCTTCAATCTGACTGAATCGCTTGCCGGTTTCTTCAAGCCGAGTACCTGGCGGAACGCGAACGTGCAGGCGCATCTGGCCACTATCAACTGTCGGGAAGAAATCTTGACCAATGTACGGAATGAGTACAGCAGATATTCCGAATATTAAGAGCAACGCCACCACCGAAACGGCTCTGTGGTTAAGAACAGTGTTGAGTATTCGCGCATAAACGTCTCTGGCTTTATCAAACACATGCTCGAATGCCTCATGTACCTTCCAGATAAAACTGCGTTTTGATTTGGAGGGTTCGCCACCATGTGCATCGCCATCGGGTGTATCGGGTGTAAGGTATAGATCCAGCTCTTTACCCAACATCCCGTTCATCATCGTTGTAACGAGAGTACGAGATAGGATATAAGATGGGATCATGGCAAACACAACGGCCATGGCAAGAGGCACAAACAGCGAAGCGGCAACGCCAGATAGGAAAGCTACTGGCACGAATACGATGCAGATCGCGAGGGTAGATGTTAGCGCCGGCAACGCCACCTGCTGGGCGCTCAGCAAAATAGCCGGCCGCAGCGGCATGCCGCTTGCCAGGTTGCGCGCAGTGTTCTCCACTTCAACCGTTGCATCATCAACAAGCATGCCAACCGCAAGCGAAAGGCCACCAAGTGTCAGTGCATTTAACGTCTGCCCCAATGCTGCCAGCACAACTATGGAAGTAAGGATCGAAAGCGGTATAGAAACAGCTACGATGATTGTGCTGCGCCAACTTCCCAGGAAGAGCAATATCATCAGGCCAGTCAAACAGGCCGCAATAATAGCCTCCTTCACAACGCCATTGATAGCCGCACGAACAAATATCGACTGATCCAGCAACAGATCAAGCTTCACATCCGGCGGCAACAGCGATTTAATGGTCGGCAGTTTCGCCTTAATTCCCTCAACAACATCAAGCGTCGAGGCGCCTCCATTTTTCAATACTGTAAGCAGCACAGCTGGTCGAGAGTTAACGCGCACCATGCTTATCTGAACCGCGCTGCCGTCACGTACATGCGCAATATCCCGCACATAAACGGTTGCACCATTTACCTGTTTTATTGGAATATCGTTAAACTGGTTAACCGCCAATGGGCTGTTGTTTAGGCGAACAAAGTAATCCCGGGTGCCCATTTTTGCATCGCCAGCAGGCAAAATCAAGTTCTGGTTACCGATGGCCGTAACAACTTCTTGTGCAGATACTCCCTTTGCCATCATAGCATTCGGATCCAGATCCACATTTATCAGCTTGTCCATACCACCGTTAGTAGGCGAAAGGGCTGTTCCCTTTACGGTGATCATCTGAACAAGCACAACGTTGGTTGCCAGATCACTCAAGCGAGAAATTGGGATAGTATCACTGGAAACAGCCAGCTGAATTACTGGCACATCGGCGGCATCGTACTGCAAAATCTCAGGGGGCGTAATGCCGGGCGGCATCGAGCGCAACACGCTTTGAGATGTAGACTCAATCTGCGTAATTGCTTCACTGATATCAGTACCTGGCTGAAAGTAAACCTTGATTACACCAGTGCCGGAAAGCGCCTGAGATTCAATATGCTCAACGTTGCTTACGGTGGTGGTAATCTGCTGCTCACTCAGCCTCAATAGCCGCCGATCCACCTCTTCTGGTGCCAGGCCAGGATAGGTCCAGACTACGGCAACAACAGGCACCCGGATTACCGGAAAGATGTCCTTGGCCATCCGAAGAATGCTGAGCGAACCCAGAATAAAAATCAGGATTGTCATGACCGCAATGGTACGCGGCCGGTTGAGCGCCATGCGCACAATCCACATAGTCTACTCCTGCCCTGTGCCAGCACTTGCTGGCAGATTATCGTCTGCAGATCGCTGTCGCCGTAATACGGTATACATAATAGGAACAAAAAACAGCGTGGTTATCGTTGCAATACACAGCCCACCAATAACGGCCCTGCCAAGCGGCGCATTTTGTTCGCCGCCTTCACCAAGGCCAAGAGACATCGGCAGCATGCCGAGTATCATTGCGAGGGCCGTCATGATAACGGGCCGGAAACGGGTATAACCTGCCTCCTCGGCAGCGGCAACAGGGTCAACTCCCGCTGCGCGCCGCTCATTTGCAAAAGTAACCAGCAGAATGCTGTTCGCAGTTGCCACACCGATAGACATGATGGTGCCCATCAGCGATGGCACACTAAATGTCGTCCGTGTAGAAAAGAGACCCCACAACACCCCACTCAGGGCACCCGGCGCAGCCATCAGAATAACTACCGGATCTATCCACGACTCAAAATTCACCGTAAGCAACAGATATATGAGCACGATGGCGAACACAAGCCCAAGCCCCATCTGCTTGAAGGAGGTGCGCATGGTCTGCACTTGCCCTCCCATTACAATCTGTGTTCCGCGGGGTGCGGTCTTCCGAAGTTCATCCACAACGCGGGCAACGTCGGTTGCAGCTGATCCAAGGTCACGCCCATCCACGCTCGCAAACACATCAAACACCGGCAGAATCTGATACTCGCTAACAATGGCTGGTGTAGTATCCCTGCCCACCGTAACCAGGTTGCCAATCAGATTCGGAATGGTTTGGCCAGCTGCCAGATTAGGCGGAGAAATTGGGGTAGCCATCAACTTATCTACCGAATCGATCTTGTACTGCTTTGTCTGGGCGGTTACGGAATACGAGTTGCCAGTCTTACGATCAAGAAAGAAAGTGGGAGCCACCCTGGCACTGGAAGATAACGACACCAGGATGCTTCCTGCCGCGTCTGCCTGTGTTTGCCCGAGTTGCATTGCCCGAGATCGATCGACACTCAGGCGGAGTTCTGGACTTTTTTGAATCTGATAGATATAGGTATCTACCACTCCCGGCAGCAAGCCAATACGTCGCTGTATCTCCTGCGCCAGGGCATAGTTGGCTGCAGTATCACTGTAATTACCCAGTACCTGAATATCTATTGGTGCCGAAGTGCCAAAATCAAGCACCTGTGTTTCGATGTCGGCAGGCTGATAGTAGAAAGTGCAATCTGGATATCGGGTAGCCAGCTCTCTTCGCAACTTTGCCATCAACGCATCAACCGGACTGTGCTGTTTTGCAAGGCTAATATCAATCTCACCATCGGCAGATCCAATTGTAGCGCTACTTCCACGCACAAATGACACGCCGTTAGCAAGGCCAATGTTATCAAGCATCAGTGCAAGTTCACGCTGCGGAATCAACGTTCTTATCGTCTCTTCAATCTCACTGAAACGCCTGCCAGTCTCATCCAACCTGGTTCCCGGTGGCACCCGCACATGCAAACGTACCTGCCCTGCATCAACTGCCGGGAAAAAGTCTTGCCCGATAAATGGCAGCAGAGCCAGTGAGAACAAGAAGAAGCCACCAATAACTGCCACAGCCAGCGCTCTGTGATGCAAGGCCCAGCGTAACACCCTCCCATAAACCTCACGGCCAGCCTCAAAGTATCGATCGAACCACCTGTGCATCCGCCAGATAAGACTGCGCCTGGAGCGTGTTGTTGTCTGCCCTTCAGGAATTGGCCGATACAAGTCTAACTCTTTACCAAGCAGCGCCTGCATCATGGTAGTTACCAGTGTTCGCGATAGCAGGTAGGAAGGGATCATGGCGAACACAACAGCCATGGCAAGCGGAATAAACAGCGAAGCAGCCACCCCGGAGAGAAACGCAACCGGTACGAAGACAATACAGATCGAGAGCATGGAGGTAAGTGCAGGTAACGCAACCTGTTGTGCGCTGTGTAATATTGCCTTCCGAAGCGGATACCCCATCCACAGATTACGAGAAGTGTTCTCCACCTCCACCGTTGCATCATCCACCAGCATACCCACCGCCATGGAGAGGCCGCCGAGCGTAAGGGTATTGAGCGTATGACCGAGTGCACCCAGAATGGTAATAGATGCAAGGATAGATAGTGGAATTGATATTGCCACCACAATAGTGCTACGCCAGCTGCCCAAAAATAGCAATATCATAAGTCCTGTAAGGCAGGCAGCAGTGCAGGCTTCCTTAATTACGCTGAGGATTACAGAGCGTACAAACACAGATTGATCCAGCAATAGATCAAGCTTTACATCGGCAGGTAGCAACGTACGGATCTGAGGCAAGCGCTCCTTCACTGCAGACACAACATCCAGAGTGGAAGCCGCTGCATTCTTAAGCACAGTTATCAAAACCGCTGGCTTACCATTAACCCTTACCAGGCTAACCTGAACACCGTTGCCGTTCCGTACATGGGCTACATCGCCCAGAAACACGGTGGCGCCACGCACTACTTTTACAGGAATGTGATTAAAGTCGTTGATGGCGGAAGGGCTGTTGTTGAGCCTAACAATGTAATCCCTGGATGCAATTTTGATGCTTCCAGCCGGCAATATCAGGTTCTGTTTTGTAATTGCCAACGCAACCTGCTGGGCAGTAACACCATAAGCTATCATCGCAGCAGGGTCTAGATCAACATTGATCAGCCTGGACATGCCTCCATTAGGAGGGCTAAATGCTGCCCCCTTAACGGTAACTACCTGCGGCACAACCACGGTACCGGCCAGATCGTTAACTGCCGTAATCGGCTGCGTTTCGCTGCTTAGCGCCAGCTGAACAATCGGCACATCCGAGGCATCGTAATCGATAATCGCAGGCGGCGTTATGCCCTTCGGCATGTGCTGGATTACCGATTGTGAAGTGGAAGAAATCTGAGTGATGGCCTCACTAACGCGCGAACCTGGCTGCAGGTACACCTTAATAATGCCGGTACCCGGCAGCGATTGCGACTCAATATGCTCTACATTACTTACTGTGGTTGATATAGCCTGCTCGCTAAGAAGTAGAACACGCTTATCAACCTCTTCTGGTGCCAAACCGCCATAAGACCATACGACAGCAAGCACCGGAACATCAATCCTCGGAAAAATGTCCTTAGACATTCGGATGATGCTCAACGAACCAAGTATAAAGATTAGGATTGCCATCACCGCGATGGTTCGCGGCCTATGCAGTGCCAGGCGTACCAGCCACATAGAGCTACCCTGTTACCAAACCTAACAAACTGCCACAAAGCAGTTGCCGCGCATATCGGCTGAAGTCCATCGCCCGATTTAATTTATACGCATTTACTATTTAGACACATTGTGCAATATAAAAGCAATACGCTGCCCACAAATGTAGCATTGATTCAATCGAGCCCGTTTTATAGATACATCAGAACCATCAATCAACGTAATGGCGAACACCAAAAAAAACGCCAATCGGTTACCTGAGTTTCACACTCGCACGGTGCCGTTGCCGCCATAACTTCCTCTCAGGTTGCCTGCGCGTTGCGATAGCAACTACGGCGTAGGGGCGAGGTACGAGCCATCGGGGAGAGGTTAGGAGAGGCCCAACAGTTACGATTTAATAACACTTATCGACGCTAAATATCGCCTTACAGACCGGCGTAGCGGCGGCGCCTTGTCCCCGGTTGCGAGCCTCCATGCATCCGCAGCCCTCAACACCTGCACACCTTGCTACGAAGGCACTATGCTCTCGTTACAATCTTCGCGGCTCCGCGGCTTTGCGTGCCACCAAGCGTAGCGCGGTAGAAATCGCTTTTCATAAACATCCTCATCTGCGTAGCGCGGTAGGAATTGCTCTTCATATTCTTCCCACCCATCCGGCAGGCGCGCATCAATCCCTCTCCCCGCGAGCTTGCGAGCAAATGTGGGAGAGGTCAAGGAGGTGTTCTCTGCCGTGCCCGTAGAATGAGGGATTCAACGGTAGAGCAGGGCGGCACGTAGTGCCGAAAAACCTACCGCCACCCGCCAAACCTCTGGTTCTGTAGAATGAAAGTTTGTGCCTGAGCATTAGGCAGCTTGAGCCGTACCAGTTCCCTCTTCGATGCATCTCTTCGCGTGCTTTGCATTTCCTTCGCGCGACAAATGCATCTAAGAACATAGCTCTGCTTAAGCAACAGTCAGCTTCAGCAGTACCACCTCCCTCTTCGATGCATCTCTTCGCGTGCTTTGAATTTCCTTCGCGTGACCATTGCATCTAAGAACATAGCTCTGCTTAAGCAACAGTCAGCTTCAGCAGTACCACCTCCCTCTTCGATGCATCTCTTCGCGT
>CAIONQ010000106.1 GCA_903859705.1 uncultured Chthonomonas sp. | reverse complement strand
GCGCTGTAACTCTGAGCTTGCGAAGAGTGTATAGCAGCGCTAATAATTGCAAAGCTCTCTCTCGATCTGGCGCTAAAACACTGGCAAAACAGCACAGTACATCCGCGCTGTAACTCTGAGCTTGCGAAGAGTGTATAGCAGCGCTAATAATTGCAAAGCTCTCTCTCGATCTGGCGCTAAAACACTGGCAAAACAGCACAGTACACCCGCGCTGTAACTCTGAGCTTGCGAAGAGTGTATAGCAGCCCTGCAAACCGCCATGCCAGTGCAAACCGGTACCGGCTTCATCCGTCACCAATGTCCCATCGGTCCACAGGTTTGAGTGGGAATAGTGGATAGCAAACAAGTATTAGCTATCAGGGTACGTAGGGGCCGCGGCTTGTCCTGGCCCGGGGTAAGCAGACCGCCATGCCAGTGCAAAGCGATGCCTGCTTCATCCGTCACCAATTTCCCATTGGTCCCCAGGCAAAGTACGACCGGTGGTGGGAGCCAATGACGTGGGACAGGGCAGTGCACGTAAGTTGGAAGCCCCAACGGGGCGGTATACGATAGCGAAGCCCGCCAGGGCTGGGAAATGAGAGGTTCAAAAAAATCAATCCCCATGTTGTTGCCGTGCCTGCGGCGCGGCAACAAGAGGGCGTTACGTTTGTGCGTCGTGAAAGCGGCAAGGCAAACTGAAATAGAACCCAGTTCTGCTATTGCTGTACTGGCACTGTTAAACGTCGTTCGCAAGCTCACAATTACAGTGCGGCTGGTACGTATGGCTTTGCCTGTGTTTTGTCGGCAGTTCGCCGATGGTCATACGTGTATGAGATGCTGTAACCGGTGCTGTGGGTGGTATCCCGCACTTCGGCCTGTTTGTCGTTTCTCATCACTTGCCCAGGTACCCTGTCAATCTTGCTGCAAGAATCTCCACAATTATCCAGATAACAAACAGTATCAATCCTTTTGTCAAAGGTTGGAGTTTTGATTTCCCTATGCGTTTGATAAGCTGATATGCTACACACGCAACGGGAATCAAGATCAGTACCCCATGTGCAAACGCCGTGTCATCGACCATGGCAGACCCCCTCTTGTATAAATCACATGGTTTCTTATTTCACCCAAATGGCTGGAGACAGCCATGAGGATATAGCATACCGGTACCCAGCCGGATGGTGAACGAAGTGGGTGTCTATATGCGGTTTAAATCGCCACGTAACAGAACCACGAGTACCTGAACAAATTGCCCACCACATCGAATGGGTGTATATAAGTTATGCAGGTTTATAGCATTGTCTCGAATACGTAGTAGAGCTCCCTTGCAATTATCGAAACCCCTCGCACCGGACCAGCGATCGCTCCTATTACGGCGCCCCTTCTCGCCTGACCAATTGCATCACCACCGCTGATTAACCCACCAATTCCTCCAGACACAAAGCCACCGATGAATCCGCCAGCTATCAGCGCAGGTAAGAAAGCCCAGCCGACACCTATCAGCGCGGTGCCAATTACCACCGTGAGCAACCCACCAATTACAAGGTTCGCTGCCTTTCCGATCAACAGCCTACCGCGCCCAGGGTCATGCCCACTCGGATCCACCGCATTCACTGGATCGTGCTCACAGTAGAGATACGGCTTCTGATCCAGATAGGTGCCACGCGTGGTGAAGGCACCCACCTGTGGATCGTAATACCGGCATCCAACTTTGAGCAGCCCGGCATCTCCATCATTCCGGTAGCCGGATGTGGCCCCGAACTGATAGCTGCTGCCTGTAGAACCCGTGGTGGCCACGGCATTGCCGAAGGCATCCGGTGTTAACGTAGACGTTACACTCTGGCTGGAGTTCGTCTCCGCACGGGCAGTTCCATCGC
>CAIONQ010000105.1 GCA_903859705.1 uncultured Chthonomonas sp. | reverse complement strand
AGCTAGGAAGCTAGGAAGCTAGGAAGCTAGGAAGCTAGGAAGGCGAGGATTGTCAACAACCCCGCGCTGCAGGCGCTCTTGCATCTCTTCGCGGCTCCGCGTTTTTGCGTGCTTAATAAAACCTATCGCTTCAGCAACCGCGCTCAACCGCAGGCGGCATTTCAGCAACCCCCAGCCCCATAACCCAGCCCCGCTCAGCAAGCGCTCTTGTGTTGTCGGATCTCCACTGGATGATCAAAGGTTTCTGTACTCCAGATAACGTATCTATCTGTATTCTGTTTCAGGACGGGTGGAGCATGGGAGTTAGAGTGCCAGACCGCATTGCAGATGTGGACGAACTGGAGGAGCTGTTGAGCGAGCCGGACGACGCCCTGACTGAAATGATGGGGCGACTAACTGGCGATATACTTGTGCTGGGTGCAGGCGGCAAAATGGGGCCAACGCTTGCACGCATGGCAAGGCGGGCAGCCGACCGTGCGGGAACAGATTCCTCCTACCGAAAAGTGATTGCAGTTTCCAGATACACCAATCGCGATGCAGCAACCCTGTTGGAGCGTACTGGAGTGCAAACCATTGCCGCAGACCTGATGGACCCGGCCCAATTGCGGTTGCTGCCAGATTGCCCCAATATAGTTTTTATGGCGGGTATGAAGTTTGGTTCTTCTGGAAATGAAGCACTTACATGGGCCATGAATGTAGACCTGCCCGCAATGGTGTGCCGAAGGTTTCCGGAAGCAAGGTTTGCGGCATTTTCTACAGGCAATGTTAATGCGATGGCTAAAGTTACTGAGGGTGGTTCGATAGAGACCGAAGCTCCCGGACCAGTTGGTGAATATGCCATGAGTTGCCTGGGACGCGAACGTATATTTGAACACTACAGCAGAACTACTGGATTAAGGGCATCAATTTTACGCCTTAGCTATGCCGTAGAGATGCGATATGGTGTTCTACTGGACACAGCGCTGAAGGTATGGAACGGCATACCAGTAGACCTGGTGATGGGTAATATGCCGGCAATATGGCAGCGCGATGCAAATTCGCAGGCACTAAGGTCCCTGGAGCATGCGGCATCGCCTGCCACAGTAATCAATATTACAGGTCCCGAGTTTTTGAGTGTTCGGCAAATTGCACTACGCTTCGGAAGAGAGTTTGACAGGCAGGTTGTATTCACGGGCACCGAACGTGGAGAGGCATTGCTAAGCTGTACACAAAAAGCGCAGGCACTGTTTGGTTATCCATCTATACCTGTTGAACAGGTAATTCAATGGACTGCAGACTGGGTAAAGCACGGTGGAACTACGCTGAATAAGCCCACACATTATGAAACTACGGATGGAAAGTTCTAACCACAAGCCATGCATTCTCTAACTGAACTGCAGCACTGGCTGCGTACTGGACTGGTAATCCCTGCGTCTCCTCTGGCACTCACCGCCAACCGCAAGCTGGATGAACGCAGGCAGCGGGCTCTATGGCGATACTATTCAGCGGCGGGCTCTGGTGGTATTGCTGTAGGTGTACACACTACGCAATTTGCCATCCGCAACCCCGAAGTTGGCCTGTATACCCCCCTGCTTACTCTGGCAGCTGAAGAGTTGGAGAGGCTGAATGCCAGCCGATCTACACCGTTATTTCGAATTGCTGGCGTTTGTGGCGAAACAAAGCAGGCAGTGAACGAGGCTGAAATCGCTTCGGCCCTGGGCTACCACGCTGCCCTGCTAAGCCTGGGCGCCATGAAGCACGCTTTGGAGCAGGAGTTGTTGGAGCATTGCAAACGAGTATCTGAGTCGATACCACTTATTGGGTTTTACCTGCAGCCTGCAGTGGGCGGCCGCGCGTTAAGCGCTAACTTTTGGCGAGGATTTATGGAGATAGAGCGGGTGGCAGCTATTAAGATTGCGCCATTTAACCGTTACCAAACTCTGGATGTGGTGCGCGCCTACCACGAGAGCGGCCGAAGAGACATCGTGTTGTACACTGGCAATGACGATGCCATTGTGAGTGACCTGGTAACCCCACTGCGCTTTGGAGCCGGTGAGTATGTATGGATTGAGGGCGGCTTGCTTGGTCACTGGTCAGTTTGGAATCAGGTGGCAGTTCAGCTGCTGGCCCGGTGTCGAGCCTCGCGCAAGTCCCCTGCCCTGCTGCCACAACTGCTGGCCCAAAGCGTGGAGGTAACGGATAGCAATGCCGCTTTTTTCGATGCTGCCAATGCATTCAAGGGCTGTATTGCTGGCCTGCACGAAGTGCTTAGGCGGCAAGGGTTGCTTGAGGGGATATGGTGCCTGGATGAGAAGGAGGGGCTAAGCCCCGGACAAAAAGAGGAGATAGACCGTGTTTACGCGGCCTATCCCCACTTAAATGACGATGCCTTTATAGCTGAGAACCGGGATAGCTGGCTATCTGGTTAGTTTGTTAGTTGTTTGCACACCATGAGAACAGCAGTGCCCACTCCTGGCGTTGCTTCGCCAGGAGTTCCGGGGCATTTCGTCCTCTGTCTCTGGCAACCTCATCCACCAGCGTATCTGCGTCCAGGCCAACCGCAGCCATATGTGGCCGCAATGGGTGCTTTTCCGCCATGCGCATCCAGTAGTGGCTGTTAGAGAAATCCCCTTCCAGCCGATGCATAATGCCGTGCCAGTATGAGCCCGTTGCGGTGGTTATGCCCTGGCAGATTGTGTGGCTACGGTAGATATCTCCCACATATAGCCAGAGGGCAGAAGCAAGCTCCGGCCGGTTTGCCAGTGCCGGGCTCTCGAGCACGTGCTCCAGTAGCTTTGTATGCACTGGAGAGCCGCCCTGTAGGTCCGCCATGGCCTGTTCCAGCGGGAGCGCATTAAACAGCGGTGTGCATGCTTCCGCGATGCTGGCAGGCAGATTCAGATCCATTCCCTGTTATTCTCCCGTGGTTGCCATTAGCCCAGAGTGGACTTCAGCTCTTCCAGGGTTACTTCGCCACCGCGCGCCACTGCTTCTCGAACCAGCAGGCAAGCAAGCACCGCTTCTCGGCCATGATGGGCATTGGCTACGGGTGCCGTTCTGGTTCGAACAGAGTTGATAAATGTCTCCAGCGAAAGCTTGGTGCCGTTGAGGTCGCCCTGATGCGTGTGGCCAGGCCGATCCGGCAGATCCAGCTCCTTACGATAGGAGAAGATACCCGTGTTGAAATCCACACCGGCGCGGGTGCCAATGAGGCGCGTGTATTCATCGTTAAACGCTTTGGTGTAATGGCCATTCTGCCCCGGGGAAACCCAGCTGTGCAGGATGTTTACGATAACGCCGTTCTCGTACTCTACCAGTGCAGAGTAGTAATCAGTTACGGTTCTATCTGCCTGTTGCTCTTTGTAAAGCCCGGCGCGGCCCATGCCCATAGCACGCTTAGGAAGACACTGATTTGCCCAGTTCATTACATCCCAGTTATGTACTGCCTGTTCAACCATCCAGTCTCCCGAGCGCTCCTTCTGGCCGAACCATCCGTACAGGGGGCCCCAGGAGTTGGCCCAGGCAACGCGCCCCTCTACAAGATCGCCAAGCTCTCCAGAATGCACCTGCTCCATGGGCTCAATAAACCGGGGGTCTGCACGGCGCTGAAACCCAATCTGAACAATTCTATCGGTAGCATCTGCAGCATCCACCACAGCATTACACTCTGCTACGGTAAGGCACATTGGCTTTTCGCCATACAAATCCTTGCCTGCCGCAATTGAGTCCAGATAGTTTGCTGCGTGAAGATCGCATGGCAGTGCGCTTACAACGGCATCTACGCCATCTACCTTGAGCAGATCCTTCCAGTTTCCGAACGCTTCAGGAGCGGGCTGGCCAGCTGCCTGTATCTGTTCAGACGCGGTTTTGGTGTTCTTCTCTTCGGCATCGCAAACGGCAATTACATTAACGCCGGGTATCTCCAGCAAACTTCGCAGCAGGTAATGGCCTCGGCCACCTACGCCAACACACCCCACATTGATCGATTCACTGCCCATTTCGCATCTCTCCTGAGTAGCCATCACGGCTTTGTGCCGCCGAAACATGCTTCGGCGCAACAGCTAACCATTCCTGCGCATGCTAATAGCGGTTACTTGTTTGTGCTGCTCTGAAAAACCGAAGCCGGGATATCTGAAGGGGCTTTGCCCCCTGCTGGCCGGTTCATGAGATCGCCGAACTTAACGCCATTGGTAACAAAGCCACCATTGGAGAGGTAGAAGCGGCCATTATCTACACCAGAGGCGTAATCCAGCCGATCTGCTTTGCCGGTACCATCATGCGAGAATTTAGCCTGGGTTAGTTCTACCCACGTGCCATCTTCCGTGCGTATCCACTGGTTTCCAAACTGTGCAAGCCTACGAAGTTCGCCATTGGCTCCGCCGAAGTTCTCGTTGAAAGAGTACAGCCCCTTCAGTGTGCTACCATCTTTTGGAGCCCGGAACCGTGAGATGAGGCCCCACTCCTTCTTCTCCGGGAAATAGAACCAGCCGGCATAGATAGTGCCGGTGCCATCTGGAGTTGCGGTAACCAGAAAACGATATGTTGCCCCGGTTTTCCACGGATACACCATGTGGCTGTGGCCGCCTGTGCCTTCGTTTCCGAAACCGCCAGCGAAGACGCCATCTCCCTTGCCCAGGAGTTTTACTTTATCGTCGTCTGCAACTTTTGATCTATCCACCCCTTCATTGCCGCTATCCCAAATAGAGAAGATGATGCGCCGTTCTGTTGGGCTGTTAACCTGGATGCCGAAGTAGCCTCGCCGAAACCCACAGGCCATATAGTAAGACCATATTGGATCAGCCTTAACCGTAATCTCATTGTAAAACGCAACCACTTTAGCGGATGCATCCAGAGGGTAAACCAGGTGTACCGAAGCGGCATTGCGGCGCTCTTTGAGGTTGAAGTGAGCAGTTTCGGCAGGAGTACCTTCCAGGCTTAGGTCAGAAATCTGCCCGTAGTCTGCTCCGCTTCGGGCGATGCCATCCAACTGGATGCGAACATAGCCCGGCTTTGATACAGAAAATGCTTTAAAAGAGATGCTCTGCTGATCGCCTGTACCCACTGCTTCTACCATGGAAGGGTGGCCGGCAGCCGTGAGACGATAGGTTACCATGGCCCCTTTTGGCAGCGTTACGTGGATAGTTGGTACCAGAACACCTGGTGTTTTAATATTGCCAAACCAGCTTATATGCTCTTTAGAGTCTTTCCAACCGGTTATGCCCGATTGTTCCGAAATATTGGCAGCTTCTGGATCTGGTTCGATATACGCAGTGAATGCAGGCACCGTAATGGAGGGTGCTCCTACACTCAGGCATGCAGCGATTAATGGCAGTATTGACATTCTTTTCTCCCGGAACTTACATGCACTTCCGCGATCTTATGCGGTATTGCATAGCCAATAATACAGAAACGCACTCATGTAATGGTCGTCTAATAAATATGAGCCTTGTGCGGAGGCGCAGTGTTGGCCTATACGGCAACATTATACAACTGCGCTGAGTTAATTGGCGGGTCAGATGCAACTGCGGTACGCATCAATCCCTGAATTAGCATTCACGGCACATGAATGGTTGGCCATTCGTATGCATCCCTGGTTGAATAAACCAATGTGATGTGTAATTTGGTTGCGACCAGCTAAGCTGAGTAAGGGAGGAATACAACTTGCTCGTTCTAACACGCAAGCCAGATCAGAGCATTGTGATTGGTGCCGATATCGAAATAACTGTTCTTGAAGTTCGCGGAGAACAGGTTCGGATCGGTATCCAGGCACCACGGAATGTTACCGTGCATCGTAAGGAGATCTACAGCCAGCTGCACCCCGAAGATGAGACAGCGGGTTCCACACCTGCAGAGGAACCGCTGCCGGCCGCGCGCTGAGAGCAAGACAACTGCATTCATTCTTCCATTAATAGTTCAGACCCACCAGATACTCCCGTCTGGTGGGTCTGAACTATGTTTAAGGTACGCGGGATAATTCGCTTATTTAATTTCTGCGATGATAGCCTGCGTAATTTGCTCGGTACCGGCAGTACCGCCAAGATCACGCGTTACCACTTGCCCTTTTGCCAGAACAGCCTCTACCGCACCGCGCACAGCGGCCGCTTCGCTTGTGAGGCCAACATGTGCAAGTAGCATCGCAGCAGATAGGGTCATTGCAACCGGATTGGCCAGGCCACGGCCGGCGATATCCGGCGCGGAGCCATGAACCGCTTCGAACATGGCAATTCCACCTTCGCCAATATTGCCAGAGGCAGTTAACCCAAGCCCACCAATCAGGCCGGATGCGAGGTCGGAAAGAATATCGCCATACAGGTTCTCCATAACCATTACCTGGAACCGCTCCGGGCGCATTACCATCTGCATACAGGTGTTATCGACGATAAGCTCTTCATACCCAATTTCCGGAAATTCACGATGGGCTCTGCGTACGCACTCCAGAAACAGGCCATCAGCAAGCTTCATGATATTGGCTTTATGAACAGCGGTAACCAGGGTTAACTTGTTATCTCGCGCATACTGAAACGCATATCTTCCAATACGAAGGCATGCGCTCTCGGTAATAATCTTGAGGCTTTCCACAACTCCCGGAACCACGATATGCTCCAGACCAGAGTAAAGGTCTTCGCTGTTTTCGCGGATCACCGTGAGGTCAACGTTTTCAAAGCGGCAATTTACGCCAGGCAGTGTTTTAACCGGCCGAACGTTGGCATAAAGGTTCAGGCGTTTGCGCAGCGCAACGTTGGCACTGGCAAATCCACCACCAATCGGGGTTGTAAGCGGGCCCTTAAGGGCAATTCTATTCGTGATGATGGAGTTGATAACCTCATCTGGAACGGGAGTACCGTTCTTTATTGCGACCTCAGCTCCGGCTTCCACCGACTCCCATTCAATCTGTGCGCCAGTTGCCTCAACAATACGTACGGCAGCGGCGGAAACTTCCGGGCCAATACCATCGCCCGGAATAAGAGTAACCTTTAGCATTCTGTGCTCCCCACTCTATCTAAATGAAATAAGATCCCTATAAGTATATCTCTTTACAGGCTTTGTGCGGCGTGCATCTATGGCACAACAGCATATCGACGACGATATTGCGGTTTTCTTAAATTGCCAGACAAAGGATCTGATAACCACATACCGTTAAGCGCTCTCGCTGAATTAGTAGCCCATGATACACCGAGGCACCCACGGCAGGAAAGTTGATCGTGTACTCCAACACTTTAGGCACGGTTCTCCGGGGAGAGATACCCTGGCCCTGCAATAGTCTATGACTGAGGCACGGGGCCGCCAAAATATAAGCGTACAACGATATTGTTGTGTGGGGCTAGAACAACTTGTTTGCCGGTGGCGTAAAAATCATCACTATCAATGGCCCAGAAAGCCAGAATAACATCGAGTTTACGCCAGATCATATGAGTATGGTTATCTTCATCAGCTGCTAATCGAGAGGACCTAAAGGAGAAGGATTCGGTATCGAGCTTATAAAGGTGCGCAACGAGTAGTTGGTTGTTAAAATGGAGAGCTCGTGGGTATCTTGAGCACGTATGAGCATGTTAGCCGGTGCTCACCAACAGAGTGCAAACACCGGTTGCTCTTATAGGATCTTTCTTGACAAACCCGATTGCCGGATATATAATGTGAAGGCTTCGCGGGAGTAACTCAATGGTAGAGTGCTTGCTTCCCAAGCAAGATGTTGCGAGTTCGAGCCTCGTCTCCCGCTTGTGCGAGTAACGCGGACTTGGTCCGCATCTGTTTATATGGAGCCGTACCCAAGTGGCTAAGGGAGCGGACTGCAAATCCGCGATTCACCAGTTCGATTCTGGTCGGCTCCTTCCAATTTTAGTTTCGTTTCTGCACACTTTATAGCCGCGCTCAGCGGCTTTTTTTGTTAATCGGCATTGCTTACCTCATGCGGGAGGTGTGTTATGAGAAGCCATATTCCAGCTCTGGGATGGCTGTTGTTGGCAATAAAGGTTTTGAACGCATGCATCATAGGATTGGCTGTGGCGTATTCTGCGGCACTGGTCCGCGTTTCTAGCTGAGGCATTGAGCCAGAATTTATGAGCGGCAGCCCCAACTACACTGGTTTGCTGTGCTTGGCTGCACCCGCGATACTTTATTGCACTGCCCTCACGCTTGCCGGAGTAGGCTTGCTAAACTATAAACCGTGGAGCCGCAACGCTGGTATCGTCGCCTCCGTACTTTTGTTGATAAACCCGGTTCTTATACCAATCAACCAGGCAGTTGGCGTGTATGGGTTGATAGTTATGCTCAACTCAGATACAGCAGAAGCGCTCAAAAGCAACCGGGACGAGAACGCAGAGTATCGAAACACCACATGATTGTGTGAAGTTTGCAACTCCGTGAAGTCAGTCACAGGAACCATTCCGTCTATCTGTCATCCTGCTTACATGTTTCGGATGTACCAGTGCCTTCAGTGGAGGAAACGGTTATGCAAAATCACATCAAAACGCTCGGTTGGCTGCAAATAGCCATCCATGGCATCAACATTCTTATTGGCCTTGCTTTCCTATTCGGTTCTTCTCTCTTCGGTATGGCCGCAGGGTTGGCTGCTGTGCCCGTGCTAGGGCTATTGTTCGGTGCGCTTGGATGGCTTATTGCCGGATTATTCATCGTAATTGGGCTGCCGGGTACCATTATTGGGTGGTATATAATTCAACGCAAACCGTGGGCGCGCATTGCGGGAATCGTACTCTGTGTTATAGATCTGTTTTTCGCGCATACGCTCGGAATATCGCAGATCGCAGGTATCTATGGCCTGTGGGTGTTGTTTAATTCTGAAACCATACGCATATTTGATACAGAAGTACGAGGATACTAAACATGCCCGAAGAGGGAAAAGTGACAGACACCATAAGTGACCCACGAACTGCGATTGCAGATGCGGTAATTGCCGCGGGGCAAAGTGCTTCCCTCAAAGATCTGGCTCAGTTGTGTGCCATCCCAAGTGTGAGCGCAAGGGGCCAGGAACTGGTACCCTGCGCCTTGCTTGTTGCCGAACTGATGCGCAAATCCGGACTGCAGGCGGAGCTTATGGAAACCGCCGGTGGCCCGCCAGTTGTGTTTGGCCAACTGAGAAGCCCCAACCCAGATGCCCCCACCGTTATGTTCTACAACCATTACGATGTTCAACCCGCCGAGCCATTTGAGCTGTGGACAACGGATGCATTCACTTTAACGGAGCGCGATGGAAAGCTGTTTGCAAGGGGCGTAGCAGATGACAAAGGGCACATTACCAGCAGGCTGCTGGCAATTGAAGCCGTGCGTGAAGCCTGCGGAGGCAGCCTGCCGTTCCATGTTAAGTTCTTTGCAGAAGGTGAAGAGGAGATTGGCAGCCCTCACATAGGAGATTTCATAGAGAAGCACTCTGATGCTTTTCGTGCCGATGCCTGTATCTGGGAAGAGGGCGGCGTAGACGAGAGTGGTAAACCTGCCCTGTACTGTGGAATGCGTGGCATAGCATATTTTGAGCTCTCGGTATCAACAATTAGCTATGATGCCCACTCTGGTGTGGGAGGATCCCTGTTACCGAATGCGGCATGGCGCCTGGTGTGGGCACTTGCATCCCTGAAAGATGCCAACGAACGGATATTGCTGCCCGGCCACTACGATACAGCTCGCAAGGCTTCACTTCGGGATCTCGAACTGTTCGACAAGCTTCCGGGCGATGAAGCCTACTTGAGATCGCAGTTTGGATTGACGGATGCAGGTGCCCTTGGCGGGGTACAAACAACCGGATTGGAGTTTAAACGCAGAGCAGTATTCGAACCAACCCTTACGGTATGTGGTTTGAATGCAGGATGGCAGGGAATGGGCGCAAAAACCGTATTGCCCGCCAATGCATTGGCAAAGATTGATTTCCGCCTGGTACCAGATCAGGACCCGGATACGGTGCATGCTGCACTTCGCAAGCACCTGGATAATCAGGGATTCTCGGATATCAACATTAAGTATCTCAGTGCGCAGCGCCCGGCCAGAGTAGATCCCGATCATCCACTGGTGCAACTTGCGGCCGAAACAGCCATAGGGGTATATGGTCGCCGCGCGGATATCATTCCCATGGTTGGCGGCTCTGGCCCAATGTGGTGGTTTACAGGCCGGCTTGGAATACCTACTACCAGCCCGGGAATTGAATACCCCGGTGTAAGGGTGCATGCACCCGATGAAAACATCCGAATTCCAGACTATGGCAATGGCACGCGCCACCTTGCGCACCTGTTACTAAGAATAAATGAGGTCTGCGGCTGATTTAGCAATCCGCCCCGGCGTATTACAGCTTAATTGACTTCCATCTGAGCACGCAGTTATACTGAGCACATGGTTAGCACGTCTCCTGAGCCTGACAAAATTGCGGCTGTCCCCGCAGAAGATAAAGTAGTACCTGCCGAACAGCCACGGGCCGGAATTATAGGTGTGCTTATTTCACTACTGGAAACAGTTGGGGAAACTGCAAACCTTGCCTGGAGTACTCTGATCTCCATACTTCGTGGAGGATTCTCGGTTTCGGATCTTATGCAGCAGATGTCGGCAATTGGGGCTGATTCCATGCTGGTGGTCCTCATCGTTACAACATCCACCGGAGCTGTGTTTGCGCTTTACGCCTCCAAGCAAGCCGTAGCATATGGATTTGGGCAGTTTGTGGGTGGCGGCATCGCGTATACCTTTTTCAACGAACTTGGGCCAGTGCTGGGTGGGGTTGCGCTAGCCGCAAGATCAGGTGCGGCAATTGCCGCAGAGATTGGCTCCATGGTGGTTACTGAGCAGGTAGATGCCCTGCGTTCCATGGCAATCTCCCCTGTGCGATATCTGGTTGCGCCACGTGTGCTGGCTGCATTCATCATGATGCCAGTGCTCACAATAATCAGCGATTTCGCCGGGCTGGTTGGAGGAATGTCTACATCTGCTATGGCAGGTGTTCCTGCAGGCACATACTGGGAATCGGTACGCGCGCTCAACAAAATAGCAGATGTACAACACGGGCTTGTAAAGGCGGCCGTATTCGGCTTTCTAATCGGCATCTCTGCGTGCATGCAGGGCCTCTCTACCACTGGAGGAGCAACTGGCGTTGGCCGCTCCACCACCCGATCCGTTGTAATGTGCGTGGTATTGATTTTTCTTGGCGACGTGGTAATGGCGCGCCTGCTTACCGGCCCGGTCGGCCGGCCATAGTCTTGCGGATAAAGAGGGAGCGCACTAAACCGATATGAGCTCGATCCGTGTTCGCAGCCTGACTTATGATGTGCCCGGCAAGCGCATTCTGGATAATATCAACCTGGATATTGAATCGGGAGAAATCCTCTCAATCATGGGGCAGTCGGGATCTGGGAAAACCACCCTCCTGAAGCTGCTAACCGGGCTTCGCCGCCCAACATCTGGCTCCATACTCATTGACGATGTAGACATCGCCTTGCTTTCCGAGCAGGAACTCGACAAGGTGCGTCTGAAGATGGGACTTGTGTTTCAGTACGCCGCTCTTTTTGATTCGCTTAGCGTGTACGATAACATCGTGTTCGGAGTTGTAAGGCATCGGCGTGGCGTTCCGCGGAAGGAGCTTGATGCCACCGTTGATTCACTGCTTGAAGAGGTTGGCCTGCCGGGCCTTGGTGGGCGGATGCCCTCCGAGCTCTCGGGTGGGCAACAGAAACGCATTGGGCTTGCCCGGGCGCTAGCGATGAAACCATCTCTGGTGTTCTACGACGAACCTACAAGTGGACTGGATCCAATTACTGCAGTTACCATCGATGACCTGATTACGAGTACGCGAAATCACAACCAGGTTACTTCGGTAGTTGTGTCTCACCACCTGCCATCAATTTTTCGTATTTCAGATCGCATCGCTATGCTGGATAAAGGCCGCGTAGTGTGTGCCGGTACACCTACGGAATTACTGAATTCCGAGAATGCGGCTGTGCAACGCTTTATTCAACCTGAGCGAGGCGCCCTAACTCAACCGGATGCAAGAATTTAACGGCTCTCGATCGCTGACAGTAAGAATCGAAGACGTGTGGACCTTCAGGAGGCCAATCACCTGATGAATGCAAAACCAACCGCAAAAGTAGGAGCCGTGGTGCTGCTTGCTGGAGTACTGGGCTATTATCTGTACACAACCCTTGCGCATGTTCGCACCGATTCGTATATGGTGCGTTTGCAGGTAACCGATACACAGAGCCTGGGCGCGCAGAGTATTGTGCGAATGCAGGGAGTAAATGTTGGCGAGGTGGCCTCCGTAGATCTGGATGAGAACAATATTCCAGTAATCTACCTTGCAATTAAAAAGCGCTATAAAATACCCGCCAACTATCGATTCAAAATCACCTCGGGCATTTTAATTACAGCTGCTCAGGTACAGATTTTACCGCCGGAATCTGGCAAGACCACATCGTTTAGGCTGCCTACCGATGGCACTGCGGTTGTGAAGAGCGAACCTGCGCCATCCAGCCCCTTGGCAAGTATTAGCCCTGAACTTCAGCAGAGCCTGACAAAGCTAAATCAAACATTCGAGGTAGTTACTTCCAAGTTCGATGATGCATACAAGAAAATTGACGTTGTGCTCGATCAGACTCAACAGCTGATGAAAACAGCCAACAAAATTGCGGGTTCTACAAACGGAGTTATTTCAGACCCAAGGATTAAAGAGAGCCTGATTGCATCCCTGGAAAATGTGAAAGCAACTACGGATGATGCACACCAGATGACCACGCAACTTCGGCGAGATATGGACGACCTGATAGGTAGCAGCAAAGGCAACCTAAAAGACCTCGGCACAAAGTTAACCAGCCTGTTAGATCATCTGGATGGTACCGTACAGGACGTTAATACGGTAGTCCAGAAGCTTACGGAGCAGGTTACGGACCCGCATCTGCAGCAATCGTTGCAGGATACGGCAGACCTCGCCAGAGGAACCCTTGCAAGGTTCAATCAGATAGCTTCGGACATACATACTCTTACCGGCGACCCACAGCTGCAAGGAGACCTTAAGAAGAGTGTGGCAAACCTTGCCAATATGACAGAGAAAGGAAGCCATGCTGCCCAAAAGGTGGATCAGCTTCTTGGTTCTGTTACTGGCGCCAGCGGGCATGCAAAACTGATTAAGATGCCGAAGATAGAGCTTACCGAAAGTGTATCCGAACAACTTAACCCATCTCGCATGCGAATCGACCTCAACGCGAGGGCATCGCTTGGGCCAAAAAGCTTACTGGATGTTGGTCTATACGATTTCGGGCAAAATACACGCCTGAATCTGCAGGCCGGCACTCGCCTTTCGGACAGGCTGGATGTTAGGTACGGACTCTATGCATCCCGTATTGGTGCCGGGCTGGACTACAAGTTGAGCCCACAAATCGGAATCCGTGCCGATCTATGGGATACCAACAAGCTTCGCCTTGACGTAAGAGGGCAAGTTAGGGTAAATAAGAACGCTTCATTCTGGATTGGATCAGACAACATTTTTCGAACTCCGATCCCAATGGTTGGAGTGCAGTTGAATCAGTAGTTCCCACACGAACGAGGCTGCCCACCGGCGCTCACGGATCTGGGATGCCATTCGGGTAGGCTCTGAAGAGTTTAACCCTCATCTGAGGAGATGAATACGGATGAAAGTGATTTTGACGCGAGATATTCCGAAGGTTGGCCGAGACGGCGAAGTCGTCGTGGTTGCTAATGGTTACGCTCGCAACTACCTTTTCCCCCGCCAGCTTGCAGTAGTGGCAAAGGGCGCAGCTCTTAAGCTGCATATCGACAGAATCGCCCGGGACGTGGCTCGCCAGACCAACCAGCTGAGCACCGCCCAGTCTGCAGGAGAAAAACTCGAAGGCCAGCACTTCGAGATTGTTGCGAAAGCCAGCGCACGCTCTACCCGCTTGTTTGGTGCAGTGACTGAGGCCGACGTGGCCGAGATCATCAAAGCCAAGCTTGGTGTAGAGGTGGACAAGCGACGCATCAGCCTGATCGACCCGATCAAGACAACGGGCACTTACACACTGACAGCACGTCTGCACACCGATGTTTCCGCTTCCTTCACCATCGAAGTGGTTACGCAGGAGCAGTTGGATGCGCGCGAGCGCTTCCGTGTACTGGCTGAGGAGAAGGTTGCTCGAGAGGCGCAGAAAGCTGCGGAGGATGCAGTTGCTGCAACCGTCGTAGAGCCAGCGTCTGCCGAGTAGTCAGCAACCAGGGGCGAGAATTGGATCGCGGCAACAGGCCGCATAAATAGAATCGCCAGTCGCCTGGTCTCTTCTACAGTGCGCGCGATTCAGACTGTTCTCGAATACCGTATCAGGGACAGGACCCCGCAGTGTAAGCACAAACCCTATACTGCGTTGGGTCCTTTTCCTGTTTGTAAACGCCTGGCATTCCCTCGCCGCACTGTGCGACGCACAAAGACAGTGCATAAGTGCCAGGAGGCTTTCTCCATGTCACAGGATGGCTTCACCTCATTTGACCGCGTGCCTCCCCAGAACCTGGAGGCAGAACAGGCCGTGCTTGGCTCCATGATGCTGGAGCGGCCCGCCGTGGAAAAGGCTTCTGAAATCCTCAAAGCTGAGGATTTTTACCGCGACGCACACCGCCTCATTTTTGAAGCGATTGTGGCGCTCGCCGAAAAAGATGAGCCTGTAGATGCCATCACCCTCTCAGAAGAACTTCGTAACCGCGGGCAGTACGATACTGTTGGCGGCCAAACCTACCTACTCATTCTCATGGAGGCGCCATCAACGGCGGCCAACATTGAGTACTATGCCCGCCTTGTTGAAGAAAAATCGATACTCCGAAGGTTGATGGATGCTGGCAGCCAGATACAGGCGCTGGCACATTCAGAATTTGATGCCATTGATGAAGTGGTGGACCGTGCAGAGAAGATAGTTTTTGACGTTGGCCAACGCAGAATGGGCCAGTACTTCTTCCACCTGCGCCCCCTTCTCGATGAAGAGTTGGACCGCATTGAGCACCGGTATGAAACTAAGGAGGTGGCAGCAGGCCGCCTCACACCATTCGACGACCTGAACTGGATGACAGCCGGTTTGCAGCCCTCCGACCTGATTATTGTTGCTGCACGCCCCAGTATGGGTAAGACCTCGCTTGCCGTGCAGCTTGCACAACATGTGGCTATAAACGAAAAGCTGCCTGCAGCACTCTTCAGCCTGGAAATGTCCAAAGAGCAACTGGTTACGAGAATGATCTGCTCAGAATCCCAGGTGGATGCTAACCGGTTACGAACCGGAATGCTTGGCCCAGAGGATTGGCAGCGCGTTGGCGCAGGCATCAGTCGCCTTGCGGAAGCCCCGATTTATATCGATGATACGCCGGATATTTCGGTAATGGAGATGCGAGCAAAGTGCAGACGCCTTAAAGCTGAACACGGCCTTGGCATTATCATGATCGATTACCTCCAGCTGATGCGATCACATAAGAAAACCGAAAACCGCAACCAGGAACTCTCAGAAATAGCTCGCGGCTGCAAAACGCTCGCACGTGAGCTCAAAGTTCCTGTGATGGCGCTTTCACAGTTATCGCGCGCGGTAGAATCTCGAACTGATAAGCGGCCGATGCTCTCGGACCTACGCGAGTCTGGAGCCATTGAAGCGGAAGCCGACGTGGTAATGTTCATATATCGCGATGCGTACTACCGACAGAAAGAGGCTCTGGATCCAGATCAGGAAACCAGCAGAAGCGAACGTGGTGAACATAAGGTAGATGAAACAGAGCTTATCATTGCGAAACAGCGAAACGGCCCTACCGGAAAAGCCATTGTTGGATTTATCGGGCAGTATACAAAATTTGTTAATCTGGATCGCCAGCGCGGCCCCATGTCCGCAGATTAACACATAACAACTATAATTACGAGGCCGTAAACGCTCTGGCTGCCTAACAGCACAGTGCGCTGAGGGGCCTCCTCGGAGCAGCAGAATGCAGGTACTGGTAATTGGTGGTGGCGGTCGAGAGCATGCACTGGCATGGAAGATCAGTAAGAGCCCCCTTGTAAGCAAAGTTTATTGTGCACCGGGCAATGCCGGAATCGCCTCTGTGGCGGAATGCCTGCCCATAAAAGGGGAAGACATTGACGCCCTGGTGGAGTTTGCAACTGCCAATTCCATAGAGCTTACGGTTGTTGGGCCCGAAGCTCCGCTGATTGCAGGTATCGTAGACCGCTTTGAAGCCGCAGGCCTGCCTGTATTTGGCCCATCTCATGATCCTGCAAGGCTCGAAGGCAGCAAGGTTTTTGCCAAGAGCCTGATGGAATCCGCAAATATTCCTACCGCCGATTTCTGGATATGCAGCAGCGCCCATGAGGCTGAAGATTGCATCCGCACCTACTTCAATGATGCAGAACCAGGCACTAAGCTAGTAATAAAGGCGGATGGCATTGCAGCAGGCAAGGGCGTTATTGTTGCTACTGGCGAATCTCAGGCCATGGCAGCAATTCGCCGGATCATGACTGATAAAGTGTTTGGAGCATCTGGCAATCAGGTGGTAATTGAAGAATGCCTGGTGGGCGAAGAGGCCTCTATTATGGCCATAACAGATGGCACGCATATCATACCCATGCTGCCTTCTCAAGATCATAAACGAGCCCTGGATGGCGATTTAGGGCCGAACACAGGCGGAATGGGTGCCTATAGCCCGGTGCCAATTCTTCCGCCCGAAACGGTGGATCTTACCATCGAGCGCATCATTCGTCCCGCCATTATGGCAATACGCGATCTGGGCATACCCTACCGTGGCGTGCTTTACGCAGGTATCATGGTCACCGAAAAAGGCCCGATGTGCATTGAGTTTAACTGCCGCTTTGGAGACCCGGAAACGCAGGCAATACTGCCGATGATGGATTGCGACATCGTGCCGATTCTTAAGGCCGTGGCCGATGGCAACCTCGATAGTGCGGAAGTTACCTGGAAGCAGGGAGCCTCTGTGGCTGTGGTAGCTGCCTCGGAAGGCTACCCGGATGCGTTTGACCCGGGAATGGATACTCGCCCTCTGCTGGGTAGGCGCATTTTTGGGTTGGATAGAATTGATCCCGAAGATGACACGTGCGTGGTGTTCCACAGTGGTACTAGGTTTCAGGATGGTGCGGTAGTTACGAGCGGTGGGCGCGTATTAACTGTAACCGGTGTTGCAGAAGATTTATCATCGGCGCGTGATACTGCTTACGCTGGCCTCGATCAGATTCAGTTCGAAGGTATTCACAGTCGCAAGGATATCGGTAGCCACTCTCTCGGTAGCCGCTGACACACTGCACTCACGGAACATCCACTCATCCATCGGGTAAACTGGCAATTGTAGTGCGTGACTGCTTTGTAAGCTATGCGGGTTACGCACTGCCTTCACAATACTTAAGAAACAGCACTGAGAAACGGCAAATAGATTATGGCAACGCTGGAGCAGGAATATACGGGCAATGCAAACAGCATAGATGACATTGCCGATAAGATATACGCGGGCGAACGGCTAACACTGGAAGATGGCCTCAGGCTATTTAACTACCACAACCTGCCTGAGCTCGGAACACTTGCAGACTATGTTCGGGAAAAACTACACCCGGATACCAACGACACCGTAACCTACATAGTAGGACGCAATATCAACTACACTAACGTGTGCTGGGTGAGGTGCAAGTTCTGCGCTTTCTACCGCACTCCCGGCCACAACGAAGGCTACACCCTTAGCAAAGACCAGATCTTTGAAAAGGTGCAGCAGATGGTGGATGTTGGCGGCATCGAAATACTGCTGCAGGGCGGCCTCAATCCAAAACTGAAAATAGAGTGGTATGAGGATCTGCTTAGCTCCATAAAGCAGAAATTTGGCCATTACGGCATTATTCTGCATGCGTTTTCGCCCGCAGAGCTCATCTACATTGCAAACATCAGCAAGCTAACGCTTCCAGAGATGTTTGCCAGGCTAAAAGCTGCTGGGCTGGATAGCGTACCAGGTGGTGGAGCAGAAATACTCACCGATAGGGTTCGGCAAGAAATATCTCCCTACAAAGACACCGCTGAAGAGTGGCTGAACTGTATGAGGGAAGCACACCATGCGGGCCTAAAGACAACGGTTACCATGATGTACGGCTCGGCAGATACGCTTGAAGATCGAATGGAGCATCTGATAAAAACCAGAGATCTGCAGGATGAAACTGGCGGATTTACGGCGTTCATCCCGTGGTCGTTCCAACCAGATGGTACCGAGCTTGATTATGAGCGTGCCTCTTCGTTTGATTACTTACGAACGGTGGCCGTATCCAGGTTAATCCTGGATAACATTCCGCATATACAGGCAAGCTGGGTAACGCAAGGCCCAAAAGTAGCGCAGATTGGCCTGCGTTACGGCCTGAACGACTTTGGCAGTACTATGATGGAAGAAAATGTGGTATCTAGCGCGGGCTGTGCTTTTACGATGCCGCTGGAAGAGATAGAGCGATTAATTTCTGAGGCGGGCTATAACCCGATGCGGCGAACCACTCAGTACAACTTTCTGCCAGATGGTGTGCCACAGGGCTCACCATTGCTGGCCAGCAAGTAACAGTAGTTCACACCCAGGCAAAGTATGGACCGCCATTTCCAGTGGGAATGGCGGTCCTTTTGCATTGATAACATTTGCGGCAGGTTATTCGCTCTTCTTAAGCACCCACAGGCCAGCAATCAGGAATATCAGGTTCTGGCCCCAGGCTGCGGGCATTGGTGCCAGCAAAGCGGTTTGGGAAGCGCCAGAGGGCGAACCAAGAATACGCATCAACAGCATTGTGTTCCAGTAAACAAATACCAGGCAGATAGAAAGCAGTGTTCCCATAAACCCGCCACCGCGGGCAAACCGCAATGCCATAGGCGGGCAACATATAGCCATAGCCAGGCAAGAAAATGGTATGGAGAGTTTGAAGTAATAATCCAACAGCAGGAAGACATCGTAAATGCCCTCTTTTCGGTTGTGCTCTATGGTATCTCTTAACTGCAAGAATGTGCGTGTGGTTGAGCCTGCCATTTTCCACATTGGTAGCTGAAGCAAGAAGCCCTTCTGAAAAACCTGCGGATCAACGGAAATATTCAACCGAAACGTGCCATCTTTTGTTTGTGGGATTTTCTGCCAATCTGCATCATCATCGCCGTGATGGAAGGCCCCGTAATTGCTCAGGGTCCACACCCCATTGGCATAGGTTCCATCTTTTGCAAAGATCACCAGAGAATCAGTTTCTTTATTGAAAGCTGCGGCAGGGCTGGATGCGATCTCAACCCCATGCAAGCCAAGGTAACCGGGATGCTGGGTAATGGTGCGCACGAAGATAACGTAACTTTGATCGCTGGCAGTTATCCACACTCCATTTTGTGGCTGGATAGCCGGTAAGTGTGTTGGTATTTCGTTCAGTACCTCTTGAAACCTATCCGAAGCGGCAGGAACAGCGTACTCGCCAAAAAAGAAATCTGCAACACTCATTACCAGGCCCAGGCAAACAATGGGAGCAAAAATTCGCACCAGCGGGATGCCTGCCGCGCGCATAACCGTTATTTCTGAGCCTGCTGCCAGCTTAGAAACTGCCAATGAAGCACCAACAGCCATGGCCACTGGCATCGTCATATGAATCAAAAACGGAATGAAATAGAGCACCATGCGCACTACAAACTGCATGGGTACGCGGTTTACAAGCAGCACATCCGCATTATTATAAAGAACCGACCCTGTAAGAAGCAGAACAATCGCTGCTTGCCCTATCATAAACGGGACAAACATCTCGCGCAACAGGTAGCGATCCAGGTTCCGCATTACTAAATCAGAGCCTCCAGTTCACAGTATAGCATGTGCAATCGCCACACGTCCGCCCTTAAACAGAAAGCCAACTACACCATCCAATTACACATGTGTTACGGGCAAGCCAAAAATGCGTGTATACGCATAATTGCATAGGATTGACAACCAATCCACCACTGGTATATAATCACCTACCCTGCATGTGGCCAGAACTGGCCGCTTTCAGAAAAAACCTGTGGCCTCAATGCTGTGGCCATCCAGAGAGAGACCAATTCGGTATGCAGCAGGGACAAATCCTGATTGCCGATGATGACGCAGTGCTCAGGCTGGACCTTCGGTCCATGATTACAGCACTCGGTCATAATGTGGTTGGCGAGGCTGATAACGGCGAAGCCGCTGTTATGATGGCTCGCAACTTGAAGCCGGATCTCATCATACTTGATGTGATGATGCCGAAAATGTCTGGGCTCCAGGCGGCAGAAGTTATCGCCAGAGAGCGGCTTGGTGCGGTAATGATGCTTACCGCGTACAGCGATGTGCCGATGATAGAGCAGGCAAATCGCGCCGGGGTGTTAGCATACCTTGTGAAGCCATTTCGAGAGCAGGAGTTGCAGCCCGCTATCGAGATTGCTATTACACGATATAGAGAGATGCTGGCACTGGAAGGTGCCGTTAACTCCGCACAGGATCAGATAGAAGCCAACCGCATCATTGGCAAAGCAAAGCGGGTGTTGATGGAGAAGTACTCTGTGGGTGATCAGGAGGCATATCGCCGCCTTCATGCACAGTCACTGGCTACCAACCGAAGCCTGCGTGAGATTTCCGAGGCAATTCTGCTGGCGGAGGAGCTGGCCTCCCCCGCCGTTACCAAACGAACGCGCTGAATTATCTCCGGCGGCAGTCCGAAGCCGGGCCTTCCTTATGAAATGGAGGTCTTTCTTGAAACGGTTTGCCTGCTATAATGGATTGAAGCTTTTAAAGATTGCGCAACGATGTCGTTGCATTGTTCCCCCTGTGCCCGTGCATGGTTTGAGCCCCAGCGTTGGTGAGCTCTTGCCGGGCCACAGTCCCACCCTTTTCTACCCTGCCACATCGGGTTCCGTGTTTCTCAATCGTCGGCCATAAGCATTCCAGCGTGAATGCTATTGCCAACTGAAGCCGGCAATTACACGATCTTTACACTCCGCTGGGGGAAATCACAAGAAACCACAGCGTGGCATTCAGATTGTTTTCTGCCGGGCATTGCAATGCATCTCTCCACAGGAGGACTACTTTACGTGACAAGCAATAAGAAGCTGCTCCCCGCTTTGACATGTGCTATGATCGGCCTGGGCGGCGTCAGCGCACTTGCCCAGAGCACACCGGCAGCCCCGGCACAGCCAGCTCCTGCACCGGCTGCTCCCGCAGCACCGGCTCCCGGATCTGTCACAGTCACCGGCCTGGTAGACATCTACTTCGGCGTGAATGGCCGCGCCCCCAGCAATGGATCCGGCAGCTCATTCACCAGCGTTCCTACTGTTGGCGGCGGCGCCATCAAGGTGGACAACGCGGGCCGTGCATTTGACATTAATGACCGTGAACTATCCTTCTCTCTTGGAGAAGTCAACATCGTTCGCACTGCTAATGCCAGCTTCCCGGTTGGCATCACAGCAACGCTTACCGGCGGCGACACCGCACGCCTGGTACATGCTAATGAACCCGGTGGCACTTCTGGATGGCAGTTCGTTCAGCAGCTCTACTTCACCAAGGTTTCGCACATCTATGGCCGAGACTTTACGTTCGATCTTGGCAAGTTCGTTACCCCACTTGGCAATGAAGTGATTGAGAGCAGCAGCAACGATAACTACTCTCGAAGCTTTGGCTTCACATACGGTGTACCGCTGTACCACGCCGGTCTCCGCATTGCTGCCCCCATTTCCAAAACAGTAACCGCAACCCTGGGTCTCGTCAACGGCTGGAACAACACCGCAGACGATAACAACGGCAAAACCGTGTTCACCTCGGTAGCGTGGAAGCCAACCGATAAGTTCAGCACGATTTTTAACTATATCGGTGGGCCGGAAGGCACGGGCGCATTTGGCCCGGGCGTTCCTACCAATGGTGGCGGCAGCATCGGCGTAAGCCTGGGTGAGATTATTCCCACCTACCAGGTAACCCCGAAGCTTAAGCTGGTTGGTGATATTCTACTCGGCCGTGGCGCAGGCACCGTTACCGGTGTTGCAGCTTCCGGCAGCTGGTTCGGCATGGCTGGTTATGCAAAATACCAGTTCACACCGAAGTTTGCGATTGCAACCCGACTTGAGCAGTTTGAAGACATGGCTGGGGCTGGCGGCTTCGGCATTCGCACCGGGGCACCGGGTTACACCAAGCTCTCTTCTTACACGCTCACGTTTGAATACACCTCATTCAAGGATAAGCTGGTTTCTCGGCTCGAGTATCGCCACGACCACTCTAATCAGGCCTTCTTTGGCTCTGGCAGTGGTGCTGGCGTAGCCGACCAGGATACGCTTATGCTTGGTGAAGTATTCAAGTTCTAAGCTGAAACTTTGCGCCTTCCGCCCGTGCTTTGCCCGGGCGGAAGGCAATAAGTCAGCATTTCAAGGCTCCCCTCTACTACGGATCGCAATACCTCTTAGGGAAGTTTCAACTAGTAGAAACAACCCCACAACCTCATACTCGGCCCAGGCCGCAGCAAAGGGCAACGCAGATGTTGCCACGGAGGCCCCCTCCTCCACCGCTTAAAGCCCGATTGCTCCTCAGTGTTGAAGTGTCATCGGCCCCCAGACAGACGCCAGGATAGCGCCTGACGCCTGCACACGCATCCAATTTCGCACAAAACAAGAGAAACCCGATATGGGAACCGCCTGCCAAAATACGAGCAGAGCGGGACATCTTCGTTAAAAAATCTGGAGGAAGCACCATGATTCGTCACCTGAGCAGACGCTTCAGGCCGATGTTGCGCCTGGTAACGGCAGCCGCATTACTGGCCGTTAGCGGCCACCAACTGGCAGTGGCCCAGGGGGCACCGCCCGCCCCCGCGCCGGCCGCAACCGCCGCACCGGCAGAGCCCGTTCCGGATCCATCTGGCACGGCAACTGGCGATAAAACAACCGTTTCTGATGCAGGCGGAAACAGCTTTATCCCGAGCGCACCCGCCGATTCGGACGATCCAAAGACAAAGACCGATAAGCAAAAGGCGCTGGACGAGTACAACGCTCAGGCGACCAAAGAGCCGCTGGCGGTTAAGCTTGCCGATAGCGTTGGCCACCTTAAAGTGGGCACCAACATGGCATGGGTGCTAAACACGGGCTACCTGGTTCTGTTTATGCAGGCAGGCTTCGCGTTGCTAACATGCGGATTAATCCGCAAGAAGAACGCCGGCCACCTGATGATGCTGAACTTCGCGGCCTATGTAATCGCATTCGTTGGTTACTACCTGGTTGGTTTCGCGTTTCAGTTCGGAGCATCAAGCATACACAATGCACCGGCTGGGCTTGGCAGCACACCAACCCTCAACCACTGGCTCATCGAAAACTTTGTGGGCGGGCGCGGCTTCCTGCTGAGAGGCCCCGGATATGACGCCGGTGCATTCGGCATATTCTTGTTCGAAGTTGTGTTCATGGAAACGGCCGGCTACATCATAGTTGGCGCTATCTGCGAGCGCATTACCTTCGGAGCGTTTATTCTCTGCGAACTGTTTATCGGTTCCATCCTTTACCCGCTCTTCGGCGCACTCACCTGGGGTGGCGGCTTCCTGTTCCAGTTCGGTGCAAAGCATCCAGGCTGGGGCCATGGTTATGTGGACTTTGCAGGCTCTACTGTGGTGCATGCCGTAGGTGGATTTGCTGCGATGGCGCTGGCGGTAGTGCTTGGCCCCAGAACTGGCAAGTACACCAAAGACGGTAAGCCGGTTGCCTTCCCTGGCCACAATGTGGTTTTTGTAGTAACTGGCACCTTCATACTGCTATATGGTTGGATGGGCTTCAACCCGGGATCTACCCTGGCGGCAACCGACCTACGCATCTCTGTTGTTGCCGTTAACACCAACCTGGCGGCTGTATTTGGCTCCATAACGGCAATGTTCTACTGGAAGCTCAAGTATGGCAAGCCAGATATCTCAATGGCCTGTAACGGAATGCTAGCCGGCCTGGTGGCTATCACCGCGCCCTGCGCATACGTAGATGCCCCATCTTCATGTATCATCGGCATCCTTGCTGGCCTACTGGTCTGCATCGGCGTGGTGTTCAATGAGAATGTGCTGAAGGTAGACGATCCCTGCGGCGCTGTATCTGTGCACGGATACTGCGGCATCCTTGGTGGCCTCTGTGTTGGCATCTTTGCCGATGGCAAATACGGTGCGGGTGCTGGCGAAGTGGGCGCAACAGAGTACATGGGTAAGGCGGGTCAGGGAGTAACTGGCCTGATTCATGGGGATGTTGGCCAGTTCAAGATGCAGGTTCTTGGAGCACTTATCTGCATCGTCTGGAGCTTCGGGGCCACATTTATTGTGTTCAAAATTGTGAACGCAATAAAATCTATGCGGCCAAGTGTGGAAGCAGAGCTGATTGGCCTGGATGTGCCGGAATTTGGCGTACTTGCCTATCCGGAGGACGAATCACCCATATCTGGCCTAACCTCGGAAGCCGGAGCCTGATTCCCTTAGCATGAGATTGCGCCGACAGTGAAGAACTAATAAGTGCCTGTCGGCGCAATCCTGAATATTATCAGAATGGCTGCGCACCAGCGAACTTGCATTACCGCGCGATAGCACAATCTATGTGTCAACGCCTATCGGAGTGCAATTGTAGCAGGGCCGATGCAGCCGGGCAGCCGCCCACTTATGAATTCGGAGTAAATCGTGAAGACAGCAAAGCAGCGACGCGGTGGAAACAAACCCGGTATCGGCAAATCATCCAAAAAGCCGATGACACGCACGCCAATAGAGGATAGAATCCCGAAGCAGACTATGCAGATCATTGCTTATGTAATGATTGGCGGCGCTGCCGTGGCGAGCTGGTTTCTAACACCTGTTCCGGTAGCTGCCGGCTTCACGATACTCGCAGCTGTCAGAACCGGCCTTGCCATACGCGAACAGCGGAAGCAGGGAGACGGTCTACAAAACCAGGCGGCATGCCCGGCAAATGCGCATCGATAAACGGCGCACGTCAATCGAGGAGACAACAGATGATAAAAGTGGAGGCGTTGATTCGCCCGCAGAAGCTGGAAGATGTTAAGAGCGCACTCTCAGACATCGGTATCAAAGGTATGACGGTTACAGAAGTGCGCGGTAGCGGTAAGCAGAAGGGCTTTACTCAGCACTACCGTGGCGCAGAATACACTGTGAACCTGCTTCAGAAGGTTAAGATAGAGATCGTAACTTCCGACGATGCAGCACACAGCGTTGCAAAGACAATTGCCGATGCAGCACGCACTGGCGAAATTGGCGATGGCAAAATCTTCCTGATCCCTGTAGCAGAATGCATTCGCATTCGAACAGGCGAAGATGGCGAAATCGCAATCGAATAGACTTATCGATACAACATACGCCGCCGGCCCTCGCAGGAGGGCAGGCGGCGTTTTTCTGTTTATGGCATCCTATTCTTGCCGCAATGCCAGAATCCTGGCATTGCAGCCCTGACTCTGGGATATAATGCTAACCGTGCCAACTTCGGGCATTGGACATTTAGAGCGGTATCTCCAAACATGCGTAATCAACCTCCCTGGATACGGTACGGATTCTTAGCGCTTATTGTGCTGATTACGGCCGCGTTTCTGTTTCTTGATCCCATCCTGAGATCTCGCACAAAGAGGGACGTCGCTGGTGCCCCAGAGCAAGATGGCACTGCCACGGTGGCTATTTTGTTGATCCCAGACAAGGATCATACGGAAGGCCCATCTGATCCGAAAGTATCGGTAAGGTTTCACGGCGATATTTACCCTGTGAAATCTGCTTTCAAGGCTGCCAATCTCAAACTGGATCAACCTGCTCACATAACCTACAGAGTGGGCAAGAGCGGCGCAATTGTGGTAGATACAGTGGAACCACTGGGCACCGCAGTTGAGCCCTCGCACTGAATTAAGGCTAACATGCCGGTATACGAATTTACGTGCAAAGCATGCAGCCGCAAGTTCAAACGGCTGCTGGGGGTGGTTGCCAATACACAGCCACTTGCATGCACAAACTGCGGATCTCAAAACATAGTCAGGCTGATATCCAGGTTTGCGCGCGTTCGGTCTGAATCAGATGCTCTGGATGCGATAGCCGATACGGTGGAGAACACCGGAGAAGAAGACCCGGCTACACTTCGCCGCCTGATGAAAGATATGACAAGTGCACTGGGCGAAGACATGGACGATGAGATAGAGGAACTGATAGAGCAGGATGCAACAGCTTCCGGGGGCGATTCAGACGCTATGGATGCATGAAACCTCCTGAATCCGATGCTGATTTCGACGTGCTTCTGCACTGTGCAACAATCTAATGCTGCATGGTTTGAGCACAAAACCGTTCTCGATCTGGGCGCAAAAACCGCTCAGAATTGACTACGGATGTCAATTTGTGATAAACTTCACATTACTTTGCCCGGGCAGCTCAGATGAGTGTCCGCGCTAAAATACACACGTCTTGCACGTTGTTTCGGTTAAGTGCGGTTAACACGCACTGCCAAATTTCGGTGCAGACGTGGAGGTAATGCGGCATGGTTGAATATATACCCCTCCTCGTGATGCTTCTTGTTTCGGCAGTTGTCGCGGGCGTAATGGTTTCTGCGTCTGCGGTACTTGGCCCCCGAAAGCCCTCAGGATACAAGGCATCCTCATACGAGTGCGGTATGTCCCCCGTCGGCACGGCACGTGAGCGATTTCCAATTAAGTTCTACTTGATTGCCATGTTGTTCATCGTGTTCGATATCGAAACAATTTTTCTGTACCCTTGGGCAGTAACGTACCGTGCGCTTCCGCATGCTCTGCGCGTGTTTGAGCTTGTTGAAATGGGTGTATTTGTACTGATCCTGTTTGTTGGGTACTTCTATATCATTGGCAAGGGCGCTCTGGATTGGGATGAGAGCGAAGCAGCCACATCGAATGACAGGCATGACCCGACAGTGATGGCGCCTCGCCCACCGCTGCGCTATGGCAACGAAGACTCCGGCCCCGTGGATATTACCCGCGCGGCAGGAACCGTTGGCGCGCCAACCTACGGTGCCAGCTCACAGGAACAGGGCCTGCAATCCGCCGGTACGGCGGCAGGGAGCGTAAGGTGACAGAAGAAACCGCGGCAGTAGAGGCTACAGAGCTGCTTGAGATTAGCGCCATTAAAGCGGTGTATCCAGACGCAATTCTCGATGTGAACGAGTTCAGAGGCGATACACGCATTACCGTTCAGCGAGAGCTTATTGCAGAGATCTGCAAGCTGCTGAGGGATGACCCCACGCTTCAGTACAACTTTTTCTCAGAGTGCCTGGGCGTAGACTATCTTGATAAATTCGATACGCATCGATTTGAAGTGGTTTACAACCTGTACTCACTTCCCTACACGCGCCAGGGGATAAAGTACGGATCCAACCGCCGAATATTCCTTAAGGTGCGTGTGCCGGAAGAAGATGCAACCGCTCCCAGTGTGGTAAGCGTTTACCCGGGTGCAGGTTTCCCTGAGCGAGAAATATTCGATATGTTCGGAGTTAGTTTTATCGGCCATCCAGATCTGCGCCGCATATTGATGTCCGAAGATTG
This sequence comes from uncultured Chthonomonas sp., assembly GCA_903859705.1. GTDB lineage: Bacteria > Armatimonadota > Chthonomonadetes > Chthonomonadales > Chthonomonadaceae > CAIXIX01. The sequence continues at coordinate 138,715 of CAIONQ010000105.1, read as the reverse complement.
GATTGGGCACCCTCAACGCAAGGATTATCCCCTTGGCGGCGAGCGGGTGCGCTTCCCGGATGGCAAGTATGGCCCATCCGTAGGTGAAGTTCCGATTGCGCACCCCGGCGAATCGTATTTTGGTAAAACCGGAGACCTCCAGGGCGAGCGTTAGAGCTGATTACTGGACGCTAATAATTCTGCAGACGTGCCCCCGGGTGCGCAGCAGCAGAGAGAGAGCATTATGTCGAGTACCGAGACAGAGCGGCAGTACGAACTAAATACACCATCCATTCAAGCGCAGGGCATCAGCATTGAGCCCGCAGGCTCACATGGTATGGTTATTAATATGGGTCCGCAGCATCCCAGCACGCACGGCGTTTTACGCATTGTGCTTGAACTGGATGGTGAGATAATTGCGCGGGCAACCCCCCATATGGGTTACGTGCACACAGGCATTGAAAAGGAACTTGAATACCAGACCTACCTGAAGGGCGTAACCCTTACGGATAGAATGGATTATGTTTCGGCGCTTATCAATAACGCCGCCTACACACTCTCCGTAGAAAACTTGCTGGGGATAGAACCTACTCCTCGCGCCCAGTGTTTACGCGTTATGCTAATGGAAATGCAGAGGATTGCAAGCCACCTTGTGTGGCTTGGTACCCACCTGCTGGACATTGGTGCAATGACGGTGTTTTTCTACGCTTTTGTTCAGCGCGAAAAGCTGCTGGATATGGTTGAGATGATGTCTGGCGTACGCATGATGCCATCCTGGATTGTTCCGGGCGGCCTGCGCGGGGATGCACCTGAAGGTTGGTTTGACCGCGCTAAGGACTTCTGCGACGGCTTTCCACGGGCAATGGCTGAAATTGAATCTCTGCTGAACGCAAATCCCATCTTCCGTGAGCGAACACAGGGCGTGGGAATCGTTTCTGTGGAAGATTGCCTTGGCCTTGGTGTTGGCGGCCCCACCCTGCGCGCCGCAGGTGTGGCATTTGATAACCGCATATCTAACCCCTACTCTGGCTATGAGAACTACCAGTTCGAAATACCGATTGGGGAGTTTAGCGACGTTTACGATAGATACCGCGTGCGTATGGCAGAAATGCAGCAGAGCCGCGAAATCATCAAACAGTGCGTGGAGAATATGCCGGGCGGCCCGGTTAATATCAGTGATCGCAAAGTGGTTCCCCCGCCGCGCGTTGAGCTGGATAGCAGCATGGAAGCGGTTATTCACCACTTCAAACTGTGGACAGAAGGCTTCCATCCTCCTGTTGGTGAGAGCTACGTTCCCATCGAATCGCCGAAGGGCGAAATCGGCTTCTACATCGTTAGCGACGGCTCTAACAGGCCGTGGAGAGCGCACATGCGCCCACCATGCTTCATGAATCTGCAGGCCCTTTCCAAAATGTGTGAGGGACGACTACTGGCAGACGTAGTTGCGATTATCGGAAGCATCGACATTATTCTGGGTGAAATCGACCGTTAATCGGCGGATCCCGTTTGCGGTCCGGAGAAGCTCGCGCCAGTCATGAAGCGCTCCGAGACAGAGGGTAAGCATCGCATGTCTACTGCGAACAACAACAATGTTTCCGACAGGCAGCCGCTCCCGCCGCCCACTCCCGAGCGGCGGTTTTCTGAGCAGGCACACGCCGAACTCGAAGAGATCGCATCGCACTACCCGGAGCGCAAGGCAGCCTGCCTTCCCGCTTTGTGGCTTGCACAACGGGAGTACGGTGGACACCTTACCCCGGCAGCCCTTCAGGAAGTTGCGGATAACCTTGGCCTATCTTATGTAGAGGTTGAGGGAGTTGCTACCTTCTATACGATGTATAACACTCGCCCACGCGGCAGGCATCATCTGGAAGTGTGTACCTGCCTATCCTGCGCAGTAAATGGCGCATACGATATTGTGCACAAGCTAGAACATGAGCTTGGTGTGCATCTTGGTGGCACCACTCCGGATGGCGAGTTTACACTTTCTGAAGCAGAGTGCCTTGATTTCTGCGGGGCTGCTACCGTGATGCAGGTGGGAGACCACTACTTTACGCAGCTTACTACAGAAAACATTATGGGCCTCATCGACGAACTGCGCGGCAGCGAAAACTACACGCCCGCTAAGCTCGCCGATTCCATTGTTAAAATACTGCAGCCTGGCAGCTCGCTAACCGGTGGCGGAAGCTACACCCCGGATTCGCTTGAGCAGCCCGCTGGCCCGATGCTCTGATAGGAGATTAACACCGCATGGCAATCATGAACCTGCTGTTCGCTAACCGCGAAGTCCCGGGCATCGAGAATATCGCGGTTTACGAAGCGCATGGCGGATATCAGGGGCTGCGCAAGGCTGTCTCTTTGGACCGTCAGGCTGTGATTGACGAAGTCAAGAGCTCCGGCCTGAGGGGTCGTGGCGGCGCTGGCTTCCCAACATGGATTAAGTGGAATGGCCTGCCGAAGAACTACGACAAGCCCCACTACGTTATCTGCAATGCTGACGAAGGCGAACCCGGTACCTATAAAGACCGCGAGCTGCTTCTGAAGCTGGCTCACACCCTGGTAGAGGGAATGGCGATTGCTGGTTACGCTACCTGCAGCACGCAAGGGTACGTTTACATTCGTGGCGAGTATGTTGAACCAGCATGGCAGCTGCGTAAGGCCATTGATCAGGCCTACAAAGCGGGTTACCTTGGCAAGAACATTCTTGGCATCGAAGGGTTTAATTTTGATCTGAACATCCACATGGGTGCTGGCAGCTACGAGTGCGGAGAAGAATCGGCACTAATGAGCAGCCTGATGGGTGAGCGCGGTAACCCGCGGCTCAAGTTCCCGCATGCTCCCCTGCCAACTGTTGAGGGCGTATGGAAATCTCCTACACTTATCAACAATGTGGAGACGTACTGCGCTGCCACATGGATACTTGCTAACGGTGCCGAAAAGTACTCAGCACTGGGCACCGAGCGCAGCAAAGGTACCAAAATCATTTCGGTTAGTGGGCACATTCGTCGACCCTCTAACTACGAAGTAGAGATGGGCACCCCACTACTTGAGCTGATTGATGCGGCAGGTGGCGTTGTGGGTGGCTCGCTTAAGGCAGTTATCCCGGGCGGAAGCTCCGTACAGATTGTGCCAGCAGAGAAGCTCGCTGGAATCAACCTCGATTATGAGAGCTGCTTCGCAAACGGCACGTTGCTTGGCTCTGGCGGATTCATGGCGTTTAACGATCGCACCGATATCGTGCTGCTCATGAAGCGAACATCCGAGTTCTATGCCCACGAATCGTGCGGCAAGTGTACGCCGTGCCGAGAAGGTACACGCTGGCTCTATCGCATTCTGGACCGCATTACGTCTGGTGGCGGCCAGGAAGGCGATATCGAGCTGCTACTTTCTGTGTGTGCTAACATCGATGGCCGCTCTTACTGTGGCCTTGGCGATGCCGCAGCATGGCCAATTGTAGGAGCAATCAAAGCATTCCGAGAAGAGTTCGAGTACTGGATAAAGTACAAGAAATCTCCTGTGGGGTCACATGCTGTACCGCCGTCGCCTGACCCGGTTAACCCGTTGCTCAGGCTCTCGGCTGTAAATCGGTAACAGGCTTTGGCGGTAGTGGGCTGTTGTCGAACTGCGTTTCCGAATCGTACGGGGGCACCACAAGCACGGCTCACCCGCTGAAATCAAATACGGTAAACTTATACCCGGCCAATGGCCGCCACAGAAGCATTGGCTTCCGGGCTGCCACAGGCAGCGAGGTCCAGATAATTCATGTCCGAAAATAAGCTGACACAGACAGACGCAACCCTGAACCCGCCAACAACGGATCTTGTTAACATCAAGATTAACGGCGTGGCAGTAAAGGTTCCAAAAGGTGAGAATATCATCGAATCCGCACGGCGGGTTGGTGTTGATATTCCCTACTTCTGCTATCATCCGCGCCTGTCCAAAGGGGATGCGGCAAACTGCCGAATGTGCCTGATCGAAGTTGCCTCTACGGCGCCCGATGGCAGTGTTCGAAAGATGCCGAAGCCGCAGGCTGCGTGCACCATGCCCGCATCTGAGGGGCTTGTGGTGGAAACAGAGACACCTGCGATTATTAAGGACCGCAAGGGCATCCTTGAGTTTCTGCTTATCAACCACCCGCTGGATTGCCCGGTTTGCGATCGCGGTGGTGAGTGCCCCCTGCAAAACAACACACTATTCTATGGCCCACCTACCAGCAGGTTTATTGAAGAAAAGCGCCACTATCCCAAGTCTTACCCGCTTTCGGAGCATGTGGTATTTGATAGAGAGCGCTGCATTCAGTGTGCACGCTGTACACGGTTTACAGAAGATATAAGCGGCGACTCCCAGCTCGGGTTCCTTAAACGCGGCGCAGATATCGAAGTTGGCTCTTTTGCCAGCACAGCCTACCAGAGTAAGTTCAGCGGAAACGTAATTGAGCTTTGCCCCGTGGGTGCGCTTCTCTCCAGGAACTATCGATTTAAGGCACGTCCGTGGGATCTGCTCACTCAAAAATCGATATGCACGCAGTGCTCAAATGGCTGCAACATCAAATACGATTACCGTGTAGACAAAATTCAGCGCGTGAATGCCCGTCTAAACGAAGATGTGAATGAGGAGTGGACCTGTGACCGCGGCAAGTTCGGCCACGATTACATCTCCGCAGATTCTCGCCTTCGCGAGCCGCTGGTTAAACGCGGCGGCAAGTGGCACCCAATTAGCTGGACCGAAGCTTATGCGCTGGTTGCAGAAAAGTTTAAGGCCGCTGGCAGCAATGTTGCCGGTATCGGTGGCGCCAACGCTACTAATGAAGACAACTTTGCATTCCAGAAGTTCTTCCGCGAAACGCTAAAAAGCTCCAACATAGATCACCGCCTGGGTGCATATCAGGGCCCGGGCGCTGGCCCTATCTTCTCCCGCCTGGGATACCACACAACCGGCACTACCATAGCTGAGCTCGAAAGTGCGAAAACCATCTTCTTACTTGGTACCGAGCTTGCGGATGAGCAGCCAATTCTCTTCCTGCGAGTTCGTAAAGCGGCACGCTTCAAGGGTGCAGCTATTGTTAACGCGCTGGATAGAGCAGTGGCAGACACAACAAGCGCTTCCGACTTTGCCGATGTGGATCTCTTGTATCGTCCAGGAACCGAAGTCGCGCTGCTAAATGGCGTGCTGAATGTGCTTTTCAGCAAGGAGCTGGTTGCTGCGCAGGACGGACTGGATTTCAGCGGGCTACAGAGTGCAGTTGCAGAGTGGACTCCGGAAAAGGCAGCCGCCGAGACCGGTGTTTCTGCCGAAAGTATTGTGCGTGCAGCGGAACTGCTTGCCAGAGGCTCTGTGGCAGTAATCGCAGGCAAAACAGTTACCGAGCATGCCTACTACACGGATATTGCGGCGGTGCTGGCCAACCTGGTAATTGCCGTTGGCTCGCCAGCGGGCCTGAATATTCCTGTAACAGATTTCAATGCTCAGGGCGCAGCCGATATGGGTGTTCTGCCGGATTACGGCCCCGGTTACACTCCGGTGGCTTCTGCCGGGTTGAATACCCGCGGCATTCTTCAGGCAGCCGCCAGTGGCAGCCTGGGAGCACTGTGGATTGTTGGTGCTGAACTGCTGGAACAGTATGCAGATACGAAGCTTGCAGAAAGCGCCCTCGAGAACTGCCAATTCATCGTTATGAATGCGCTGAGCCTTACTCCCACAGCCTCGATGGCCGATCTGATCCTACCTGTGGCAAGTGCCGCAGAAAAAGATGGCACGGTTACCAGCTGCGAGCGCAGAATTCAGCGCATTTACAGAGCATTCGACATCAGCGGCAACGTAAAGCCAGACTGGCTTGTTTTCACGGAAGTCGCAGAACTGCTGGGTGGCGGAGCGCCCTATGTTTCTGCACGAGACATATGGCGAGACATCGCTCAGACTATCCCAACTCATTCCAGTATCACCCTCAAGAGCCTTGGCGAAAGCGGCATCCGATGGCAATACGCGCACCCAGCGCCGAAGCCAACCGTTGCAGCGGCGCCCTACAAGGCCCCGGCTGCCGCCGGTACGTCAAGAGCTTAGGTGAGGAGCATTCATGCCAAGCATCGGTAATGACTTATTACACGGCATTCTGCCTAACTATATAGGCAGCTTCCACGTTGTACCGTGGGTGCCGTATATCGCCCTGGCCGGTATCCTCGGGTTTATCCTGGGGATTGTGCCCGGATTGATCTGGATAGAGCGCGTAGTAATTGCGCTTATGCAAGATAGATCTGGCCCGAACCGCGTAGGCCCGCGTGGACTTCTGCAGACTATGGCAGACGGAGTAAAGCTGTTCTTCAAAGAAGATATCAGCCCGCGCAGTGTGGATCTCAAGATCTACTACCTTGCGCCCGTTATCGCCATGATCCCGGCTCTCGCTGGCGGCGGAACCCTGCCCCTACAGGCGCTTACGTTCCGAAACGTGCACAGCGGTGCCCTGTTTACTCAGAACCTCACGGTTGGCGATGTAAACATAGGCTTACTGTACATCCTTGCTCTTTCTTCACTGCAGGTATATGGCGTAGTTCTGGCAGGCTGGTCGTCTAACAACAAGTATTCTCTACTTGGTGGATTGCGCGCCTCGGCCCAGCTTATCAGCTACGAACTTGCCATGGGCCTTTCTTTGCTGTGCGTCGTTGTGATGGCTGGCTCGCTCAATTTGAACGATATCGTTGCCGCACAGAACGTTATGCCCTGGCCACTGAAAAGCGGCCCCGCCGAACTCAAGGGAAGCATCTTCTCCTGGTACTGGTGCCAATCTCTGTTTGTGCCGGTTATCATATATACCATAGCGATGATCGCGGAAACCAACCGCGCGCCATTCGATCTCCCGGAAGCAGAATCTGAGCTCATTGCTGGTTTCCATACGGAATACAGCTCCATGAAGTTTGCAATGTTCTTCATGGGTGAGTATGCAAGTATGCTTACGGTTTGCGGCCTGAATGCTGCTATGTTCTGGGGTGGCCCATTACCGCCATTCAACATGGTTATCTTCACCGTGGTACCGGGCGTGGTGTGGTTCATTCTGAAGGTTATGCTGGGTATCGTGTTCTACGTGTGGCTCCGGGCAACACTGCCAAGGCTGCGATACGATGCGCTTATGAACCTCGGCTGGAAGCGACTGCTTCCGGTTGGCCTGGTGTGGCTATTCCTGATAGCGGGTTTTGGTCTGGTACGTGAAACAGGTGCCGCCAACGTGAACGAGGACATTACCGTTGCAGCCGATAACTCGGTTGATAACCCAACGCTGAGCGTGCACTACCGGCCCACAAGCAGTACGGGTGAAGTAAAGCACATTGGCCGTAAGGCACTTCCATCCCTGCCGCTGCCGGGTGGACGCAAGCTGAACGACGATCCTGCAGCGCCTGCTCCCGGTGCTGAAAACGGAACTCCTGGCCAGCCAGCCGGGCAGCCCGCAGGCGTACAGCCGGCACCGCAGCCAGCCCAGGAAGAACGCCATGAGGAATCTCCTGGCAATCCAGGCAACGGTGCTTCCGGAGTGGCTCCATTGCCGGTTACACCTCCACCTGCCGGTGGCGCAGGTCGCCCTAATGAGGGCGGAGAGCGTGTTCGCCTCGCACCTCGCGAGGGCGGCGAGCGCCGTGGAGAGAACCCCGAACGCAGGGAAGAGCGCTAAGGTTTAACACTTACTGATGGGTAATGCGCTGTGCCGCGCGGCTCGCGGCACATGTAGCGCGTACATCCCGGGATATCTAAACGCCATGCCATCGGCACCAATACTTGTATTCTTTATACTGGCTGCAGTAGCCGTGATTTCTGCTCTCATGGTGGTGACAAACGTCAACCCTGTGCGCAGTGCACTGTCGCTTGTAGTTACATTCTTGAGTGTAGCACTGCTGTACATCACGCTTTCAGCCCACTTTATTGCTGCCGTGCAGATAATTGTCTACGCTGGCGCTATCATGGTGCTGTTCTTGTTCGTGATTATGCTTCTGAACCTGGGTGCACCGGCCGAGGCCGAGCCCAAGAACAAGGCTCAGTCTCGTGCTGCTCTTGCACTATCGGCTGTGTTCCTAACCGCACTGGCACTGGCGCCACTGGTTACGTTCTCTACAGACGCCAAGTCAGAAGCAGCCATTAAGAACCTGGGAACTGTTTCCACCATTGGGGCCAGCCTGTACAACCCTGCACTCCCGTGGCTCTTCCCATTCGAGGCAACATCGATCCTGCTTCTGGTTGCGGTAGTCGGTGCGATCGTGCTCGCAAAGCGGCGCATTTAGGCCGCCCGGAGAACTCTTAAACATGGTTCCTACCTCCTACTATATGATCCTCTCCGGCATTCTCTTCACCATCGGTGTACTTGGTGTACTGGTGAAACGAAATCCGATTGTGATCTTCATGTGCATCGAACTGATGCTCAATGCCGCCAACATCGCATTTGTTGCACTGGGCCGCCATTTCGCCCAGGTGAATGGGCAGATGTATGTAATTTTTGCGCTGGCAGTGGCCGCCGCAGAAGTTTCCGTTGGCCTCGGAATTATCGTATCGATCTTCCGCACTCGGGAGTCGATCAATGTCGATGAAATGAACCTGATGAAGTTCTAGCCGCAGCATGTCCGCCTTAATGCCTACCCCTGTGCTGCGCCCTGCGCGCCGAAAAGTTAGGCAACAGATAGTAGCGGACAGTGCTGCTGCCATAGGAGTGTGCAGATGCCGTCGTACGCCTGGTTGATAGTCTGGCTTCCACTGCTCGGCTTCTTACATAATGCCTTTGCAGGCTACCTGTATAAGGACCTTGCTGCCCGGAAGAAGGCGGTATCGTATATTGCACCTGGTGTGGTGCTTGCGGCCTTTGTGGTTACACTGGCGGTCCTGAAAAATGAAGTACTTACCGCTGCAGATCACCGCGTTATTGTTCCTTTAATCCCGGGCCTCTCGCCGGAGACACCCTGGATCAACATCGCCGGTTTCAAAGCGAACTTTGGCCTGCTGCTGGATCCGCTTTCCATGCTGATGGCGATGGTGGTAACCGGTATTGGTGGCCTCATCCACATCTATGCCACAGGCTACATGGCGGAAGATCGAGAACAGCCTCGCTTCTTTACCTACTTTAACCTGTTTATCTTCATGATGCTGTTGCTTGTTCTTGGCAGCAACTTCTTGATGATGTTTGTGGGTTGGGAAGGTGTAGGAAGCTGCTCTTACCTGTTGATCTCCTTCTGGTACACGGATGAGAACAATGCGAAGGCAGGCAACAAGGCGTTTATTGTGAACCGCGTTGGCGACCTCGGATTTGCGCTTGGTATGATGGCAATCTGGTCTGTATTCGGTACTCTCTCTTACTTTGGAGAGAAGGGCACCGGCGTAATGCAGATGGCTGCCCGCCACGTAGACCTGCTCGGCAATCCGCTAAACATTGGCGTAGTAACGCTCATCTGCAGCCTCCTTTTTGTTGGCGCAATGGGCAAATCTGCTCAGATCCCGCTGTGGGTATGGCTGCCAGATGCTATGGCTGGCCCCACCCCCGTTTCCGCACTCATTCATGCAGCAACCATGGTTACCGCGGGTGTTGTTATGCTCACCCGCTGTTCCTGGCTGTTTGTACAGGCACCTGGTGCCCTACAGCTTGTTGGATGGATTGGCCTTGCAACCGCCTTTGTGGGTGCGACGATTGGACTGGTGCAAAGCGACATAAAACGCGTTCTTGCATTCTCAACCGTTTCCCAGTTAGGCTATATGTTCCTGGCCTGTGGCGTTGGTAACTTCACCGCCGGTATGTTCCATGTGCTTACCCATGCATGCTTCAAAGCACTGCTCTTCCTTGGCTCCGGAGCGGTTATTCACTCCATGCATGGCGAGCAAGACATGCGCAAAATGGGCGGCCTCAAGAAGCTGATACCGCGCACATGGTTTGTTATGTTCATTGGCACATACGCGATTGCTGGCTTCCCGTTCCTCTCTGGCTTCTTCTCTAAGGACGAGATCCTTGGTAGTGCGTCCGCTTCCCCATGGGGCAATGGCGTTCTGCTTTACGGTGTAGGCCTGCTAACTGCATTCATGACGGCATTCTACATGAACCGCTTGATGCACAAAACATTCTACACGGATGCACGGTTTGTGGATGGCGAGCTTCATGCTCACCATCACAGCAACTTCGATGAGCATGAAGATGCACATGGTGCTGATGCCCATGCGCACGAAGGTGCTAATGATCACGGCCACGGTGATGCTCACGGTGGCGGCACGGTACATGAGTCCCCGCCGAGCATGATGATCCCCCTGTATGTGCTTGCTGTACTCTCTGTACTGGTGGGTATTGTTCTTGGCCCAACCAAGATATTTGAGCACTTCCTTGAGCCTTCCGTGGCACGCCTGGATCTTGGCCCACTGGCTGAAGTTACCCCCCTGGTTCCCGAAATCGTCGGATGGGTGATTTCAGGTGCCATCGCAATAGGTGGCCTCACACTGGCTGCCATGCTTTATGGATCACGCAAACAAACGGGTGAGCTAACCACAGAGGCATCCAAGGTGAAGAACCCGCTGTACGCCTTCCTGGCGAACAAGTGGTGCTTCGATCTGGTGTACAACAAAGTCTTCATCACTATCGGTGGAAAGTTTGCAGATCGCGTACTGTGGAAGTACGTAGACGTGCGGCTTATTGATGGTGCAGTTAACGGTGTTGCCAATGCAGTAGGCAAGATCAGTGGCACTATCAGAAAGGTGCAGACGGGTTATGTTCGCAACTATGCGCTTGGCATTCTGTTCGGCGTAGTTGCCCTGCTTGTTGGCCTGCTTGCACAGTGGACCACACTCAACCGCTGACACCAAGAGTTTCGGATGCTGGTTTGCAATAGAGGATACGATGCCCCAGACTGAGATACCCAACATTCTGAGCACTCTAACCTTCCTGCCCCTTATAGGTGCAGTGGTTGTGATGTGCCTGCCCAGGCCGCGGGATATTGCGGCAGCCGGCCACGGACATGGGCATGATGATGCACATGACCATGGCAGCGCGGATACCAGGCCCGTGTTCGATCCGAACAGGCAGCTTGTTAATGGCGTGGCTTTCCTTTTTACCCTTGTTACGTTTCTGCTATCGGTTATGCTGTTTCTGAAGTTTAACAGCTCCTTTGTAGACGTAGCCGCGCGCAACATGCAGTTTGTGGAAAGGGCAGACTGGATAACACTGGGATCAGTGCATATTCAGTATCACCTGGGCATAGATGGCATAAGCCTTCTGCTAATCGTGCTCACAACGTTCCTCTCCATGCTCTGCGTACTGTTCTCTACTCAGAACAAAGAGCGCTTGAAAGAGTTCATGGTGTTCCTACTCATGCTTGAAACAGGCATGATAGGAGTGTTCTGTGCACTTGATCTGGTGCTCTTCTATGTGTTCTGGGAAGCCATGCTGATCCCGATGTACTTCCTCATCGGTATCTTCGGCCACGAGAACCGTGTTTACGCAGCTGTTAAGTTCTTCTTGTTCACATTCGCTGGCAGCGTGCTTATGCTGATCGCAATAATCAGCACCTACAATGCCACCGGATCTCTGGATGTAGTTGCGCTGTCCAACCCAGCAAGTCTGGCCGCGACCAAGCTGCACCATCTGGACCCGCAAGCGTTGCTGTGGATGTTCGGAGCCTTCTCGCTTGCGTTCATGATCAAAGTACCAATGTTCCCGTTCCACACCTGGCTACCAGATGCCCACGTGGAAGCGCCTACCGCTGGCTCGGTTATCCTTGCAGGCGTTATGCTTAAGATGGGAACTTACGGGTTTGTTCGGTTTTGTTTGCCAATCTTCCCAGAGCAGGCACAATCGATGGCCCCGGTGTTCATCACCCTCGCGATTATCGGTATTGTGTATGCCTCTATAGTTGCTATCGTACAGCCAGATGCTAAAAAGCTGGTTGCCTACTCCTCTGTAGCGCACCTTGGCTTTGTAATACTTGGCATCTTTACCTTCACTCGAGTTGGCATGATGGGAGCCCTGATACAGAATATCAACCATGGCATCTCTACCCCCATGCTCTTCTTCATTGTAGGTATGCTCTACGATCGCCGGCATACACGCCAGATCTCAGAATATGGCGGCCTTAAAAAGCATATGCCGATGATGGCCACCATGCTGCTCATCGCTACCCTGGCCAGCGTCGCAGTTCCGTTCTTCAACGGCTTTGTTGGTGAGTTCCCAATTCTTCAGGGCACCTACATCTCATCGGTAACTGGCATCGTTCCTACGGCTATTGCGGCAACCGGAATGGTACTATCTGCAGTCTATATGCTGTGGTGGTTCCAGCGCCTGATGCTTGGCCCGGTGAAGCAGGAAGTTAACAAGCACCTGCCAGACCTGAATAAAACTGAGCTTGCCGTTTTAATCCCACTGGTTGTGGTGGTGTTCTGGTTCGGCCTGGGCTCTCCTTACTGGACACATCGGCTCGAAACCGCAGTCAATCTTGAAGTACCGGTTGAGGTTGAGAAGATTAACGAAGATCTGCCGATACTTCGCGCTCAGTTCCTGAACCGTGTATCACACGATCGAATTACATCGCGCGGAAAGCATAACGAAGAAGATAGCCGACCAATGACCATCCATCCTGAGATGGAAATTATCAAGTTCAAGGATATTCCGCCGCCCAAGCCACCTACAGTGCGTGGCATGATGAAGGCCGGTGCTTCTGCCCCGGCAGCCGGTGGTGGTGGTGGTGGTGGCGCACGCACAGCACCGAAGCCGCGTCAGCGCTTCCATGCAGAGCAACCTACCGCTACATCAAAGAGCCTTAATGCAAAGAAACTGGAGGGCTCTCGATGATCCTGTCAAACGGAGCCAGTCTTGCGGCAATCGCTCCTATTCTCGCCGTAATGATTACCGGCATGATCGTCCTGCTCGGCGATTCTTGCCTCAAACTGTGGCGCCAGGCAAAGTGGGTTAGCCCCACTATCTCGGTGCTTGGCCTGGTTGTTTCTGCCGCCCTTGCCTGCTCCCTCATCGGAACAAGCGGCCAGCAGTTGGCATTCAGCGGTGCACTCACTGCCGATGCATTTTCACAGGCTTGCAACATCATCCTTGCAGTGATTGCCGCGCTGGCGGTAATGGGTTCTGCAACCTATCTGGAGAACCGCGGCCTGCAGCACGGCGAGTACTATGTGCTGGTGCTCTTCTCTACCAGCGGTGCCATGTTGATGGCCGCCGCCTCTGAGCTGATTGTGCTGTTTGTTGCGGTGGAGATTCTCTCGGTTGCACTGTACGTTCTTGCGGGATACGCTCGAACTGAGCGCAAGTCTGAAGAGGCAGCGCTGAAGTACTTCCTGCTGGGTGCATTTGCTGGCGGCTTCCTGCTCTACGGCATCGCACTTATCTACGGTGGTTCTTCCAGCATAGTGCCGGGACAGGTAGGCACAACCAACCTGCGCGCCCTGGGCATCTACCTGCATCAGATGCCCGCGCCCAACCAGATGTTTATTGCGGGTACCGCACTGCTGATGGTGGGGCTGGCGTTTAAGGCGGCTCTGGTTCCATTCCATATGTGGACCCCGGATGTGTACGAAGGCGCACCAACCTCTGTAACTGCCTTTATGGCAGCTGCGGCCAAGGTAGGGGCATTTGCGGCTATCCTGCGAGTGTTCAACGCCTTTATCCCGATCTCTGAATACTGGCTGATCATCGTCCAGGTCCTGGCGGTTGCTACCATGTTCGGTGGTAACATCCTTGCGGTAGTTCAGGACAACGTTAAGCGCATCCTCGCGTACTCTTCTATCGCACACGCTGGTTACCTTATGGTGGGCATTTCTGCCCTCACTGGCAGCGGTGCAGCTACGGATGCCCTGAAGGCAGAAGCACATAGCGCGGCAATGGGTGGAATTACTTTCTATCTGCTTGCGTATGGCATCATGACGATGGGTGCATTCGGGGTGCTGATCTGGATATCGCGCAGAGGCCGCGATGTACAGACACTCAATGATCTGAAGGGGCTCGTTAAAACGGATCCGGTAGCGGCTTACACCATGCTCATCTTTATGTTGAGCCTTGGTGGCATCCCGCCAACCATGGGTTTTATGGGTAAGTGGTTCCTGTTCTACGCAACATTGCAGGCAGGGCAGCTATGGCTGGCAGTAACGCTGGCGCTGGCAAGCATAATATCCATCTACTACTACCTGCGGGTAGTATGGGTGATGTGCTTCACCGAACCTGATGAAAATGCCGTGGCACCCGGCCGAGCCGTTGCCTCTGGTGGTGTGGTTGTTTCGCTGATTGCAAGCGCTGCTGCTACCCTGCTGTTCGGAGTGGCCCCTGGCCTCCTGCACTCTCTTATGGATGCTGCATCTACAGTTCTCCGCCCGTAGGCGGAACGGGTAATGGCACCGGCTTTCGGTGCCTTCCCTCCCAGGATAATACAATGAGCTCTGGCATCCAGTTACGAAGCGACCTGACGGGACGAATTATCGGAATGCTCGTCTTCGTGCTGGGTGTTGGGCTCCTCTGCACGGTTTTTCAAATCGCGTATAAGCTATTCAACACAAACCCCGCAGCTGCACTTGGCCTGCCTATTACGGGCAACGTTAAGACAGATCCCACAGCCACCGCAATAGGCGCTCAGTTTGGTGCGCTTATCCTCAGAATCGTTTATCTGTTTATCATGTCGATCGCTGGCTCACTGATTTCACAAAGTGGCATCAAGCTTTACTTCAGTGCACTCAAAGGGGCCACGCCCGAAGTGCTTTCACACCACATTACCAATCCTTCGCAAACGCCGCCTTCGGCCTGAGTGGAACAATCCCCCTACTCCACAACGCCTTCAAGCAGCTCTAACGTACCTGCGGTTCCATCCAGCCTCACTCTGGCTCCAAGCGGCATTAACAATGGGTCTGGCTCGTGTCCAAAAGGAAAACCGAGAACGGTAGGTTTATTTAATGGGCCAAGAATCTCTTCAAACATTCTGACGGGGTCATTCTTTGGCGGATCCGCCTCTTCTTTCTTCCACCCTGTAATTGTGCCCACCACAAAGCCTGCTGCACTATCCAGCAGCCCCGCATTTTTCAACTGCCAGAGGGCTCTATCTGCACGATAAACTGCCTCACCAACATCTTCAATCAACACGATCTTGCCATCAAAATTCGGCTCATAACGGCTTCCGCAGGCATGCGCCAGCAAACAAAGGCATCCGCCAGCAAGTTCCCCTTCAACCTGGCCTGGAACAAGGGTGGTAGGTTTTCTTTCACTGTCCTGAATGCTGGTTGGTTCCGGCGATTCCAGCAAGGCCCAGAACTGCTCTCTCGTTGCATCGGTCATCCGAGCATGCGCTGCAACCATCGGCCCATGAAATGTTGGCAGTCCGGAAGTCTTTGCAACACCCAAATGCAGGCTTGTGATATCGCTATAACCAACAAAAGGCTTTCGGGATCTGCCTATCACTTGCCAGTCGATTCTATCTAACAGGCGTAAACAGCCATATCCGCCGCGGGCGCAGAATATGGCATCAATTGCGGGGTCGGCAAACATCGCATTAATATCGGCTGCCCTGTTTTCATCTGTTCCAGCAATGTAATCACAGGTATCCAGCCGATCCAGAACATGCGGCCCGAGAACTA
This sequence comes from uncultured Chthonomonas sp., assembly GCA_903859705.1. Lineage (GTDB taxonomy): Bacteria > Armatimonadota > Chthonomonadetes > Chthonomonadales > Chthonomonadaceae > CAIXIX01. The sequence goes on along the minus strand of CAIONQ010000105.1, from coordinate 123,172 downwards.
CGTGGTAGCCCCGGGCCGTAATGCATTCTATTCCCTTTTCCAGATCTACTTGTTCAACCGGACTGGACGGGCTAACGATACCAATGGTGTCTCCCGGTTTAAGGGCCCTGGGTTTAAGCGACATTCGCTTTCCTCTGAACTTACTGGCGCACCGCCAGCGGAATAAACTTCTTAGGCGGCACCGTCTCTTCCACCGAGGCAACCTCGTTGTAAAGACTGTCTCGCTCTATTGGAGTTCTACCAGCCTCTTCAATCAGCTTAATCATCTGCTTGCGGGTAAGCACCTGTTTTTTGTTCCCGTGGTCGCCATCTTTGTACGTAATCTCGTATTCATGCACTGTGCCATCAACATCATCCGCACCATACCACAGCGCCAGTTGCGTAACTTGTGGCGTGTTCATGATCCAGAAAGACTTGATGTGCAGGAAGTTATCCAGCACCAGGCGGGCCACCGCTATATTTCTCAGATCATCGTAACCAGTAGGATGCGGCACATGCTCCAGTTCCGTGCCTTCTGGATGGAATGAAAGTGGCGTCATGGTAACAAAGTGGCCAGTTTCATCCTGTAGGGCGCGCAACTTTATCAGATGCTCGGCCCGCTCTTCAATGGTTTCTATGTGGCCATACAGCATGGTGGCGTACTGGGTTAGCCCCACCTTTGCAGCGGTGCGGGCAACTTCCATCCACTCATCGCCATCGAGCTTACGGTCAAACAGTTCCCGATGCACCCTGTCCGAGAGTATTTCGATGCCGCCACCGGGCAGTGAATCCAGGCCGGCATCCATCAACTCACGCATAACATCTTGCAGCGGTTTGCCGGCCTGGCGCTGTATCTCTACCAGCTCAACGGCTGTAAATGCCTTGATGTGTACGCCTGGGCGAACGCTCTTAACTGTGTGCAACAGATCCAGGTAGTACTGGTACGGCAGGCGCGGATCAATCCCACCAACCATATGTACTTCTGTGATTGGCACATCTATGTGTTCCATAAGTCGGCGGCGAACCTCAGCCATATCCATTTCATAGGGGGCCGGGCCACCCTTCTTGGCGTAGAAGGAGCAGAACTTGCAGAATTTGTTGCAGATATTGGTGTAGTTAATGTGCTGGTTGCGAACGTAGAAGGCCTTGCTGCCATGCAGGCTCTCCCGAACCAGATTTGCCATAAATCCCACACCGGATAAGTTCGGAGCTTTGTACAAACGAATCGCGTCTTCCACCGTGAGTCGCTCGCCAGACATTACGCGGTCGTAAATGTCAATCAGGTCGGACCCAACAAGGCGAATGGCGCGCGCTCTGGCGATATCGTTAATCTGGCGCTCAATGAGAGACATACAATCGACTCCCTGCTTCAACTGATGCGAAAACTGTCCGTTTAGACATGCATTATACGAAATTATACCTTAGCGAATTGCACGCCAATCCAAAATGGATAATTGCCCACAAACTCCCGCTCACATTCCATGCTAAATTTTTAGCAATTCCATTGACACAACAAAGACTCACTGCTAAAATCTTAGCATTACGATTCGGGGGTATTTAGTTGACAGTTAACGGCAAGTTCAGCAGACGTGAGCGAGAGATTATGGAAGTGCTGTACAGGCGCTCAGCATCTACTGTTTCCGAAGTGCTGGAGCAGATGCCGGATCCGCCCAGCTACTCCTCTGTGCGTGCATTGCTGGCCATTCTAGAGCAAAAGGGCCATGTTTCTCATAGAAAGGATGGTTCGCGCTACCTTTACACTCCAGCCACACCCCGTAAAGAAGCAGCACAGTCTGCGCTATCACAGCTTGTGAATACATTTTTTGGTGGAAGCACAGAGAGTGTCGTAGCTACGTTGCTCTCAACGGAAGAGCGTAACCTCTCTGTAGAACAGCTGAATCGGTTGGGCGAGATTATTGAGGCGGCGAAGGCCGGAAAGGACCTCGAGTCATGAATCCACTCTCCATGCAAGCGTTGCTAAGTGGCAATGCCCTGTTTGCGGTTGAACTCATAACTAAGTCCCTGCTTCTGTTCCTTGCATGTGGTGGGCTGCTCGCAGCCATGCGCCGATCATCGGCCGCTGCTCGGTCTATGATTTGCGTGACAGCGTTTGTATGTATGGCAATTCTGCCTGTGGTGCAGTTCAGCAGATACCGGGTTGTCGTCCCGTTTCGTTACGCTTCCACCGTGCAACCGATTGCAACCGCACGCACCGCAGCGGCACCGCCAGCAGTCACCACATACAGCATGTCAATGCAACAGCCGCTAGCGGCGATTACCGATCAGCAAGCCCAAACAGCGCATCCCACTGTTAGTGAGCCAAAGCGGCCTTTAAACCTTCCTGAATTGGCAGCCATTACACCGTCCGCTATCTCTGCAACCTCAATATTGATTCATAAACGCAACGGCCTATTCAATACTGTGACGATAATTGTTGCCATCTGGGCAACGGGTGCCCTGCTGTTTCTCCCACGAATGCTGTTCGGCTTTGTTCAAATTTTTAAGATCCGCAGTAATGCCACTACCTGGATTCCTGGTTCTGAGATTTCTGCCCATATTCCAGAGGGCACTCAAGTATGTATGTACTCATCCACACAGCCTCTTTGCCCTATGGCCTTTGGCTGGCGTTCTCCAACCATTCTGCTTCCTACCGATGCCAGCACCTGGGATACACAGCGGTTGAAGGCGGCCATTCTGCATGAGGCAGCCCATATTACCCGGCGAGACTGGCCGATTCTGACCACCGTTTCCATGTTGTGTTGCTTGCTCTGGTTTCACCCGCTCCTATGGCTGTTGCGGTCACGGCTGCGTATTGAAACGGAGATTGCCTGTGACGAATGTGTGCTTGCGCAGGGAATGCCAGGTGCCGACTATGCGGGGCACTTACTGGCCATCGCGGCAAATTGCCGTAGTGGCATTAGCGTTTCAGCGGGCGTTGCTCTTGCGCTTACCCTTACTGTTTCGATGGCTGCCAGTAAGAATTCTGGCAAATTGGAGCAGCGCCTGCTTCGCCTGATGGGAATTTCTGGTGCCCCTCCACGCCTGAATAAGCTACGTGCATCTGTCGGCGTTCTGTTGTTCCTGGCCAGCAGCTTTACGTTGGGCCTATTACATGTAGATGCACGTGCTGATAGGCCGGTAGTCCATAACCGATATGCCTCAATTGAGAAGCTCCCTTCTGTAGCACCAACTCATGTAACCAGCGCGCCTGCATTACAATCCAATACCGAGAATGATCCTAACTATCAATCTGCTGTTAGCGATCTATCGCGCATGCCAGCCGTCTTGACTCAAGCGGCCACACAACAGTCGGTATCCCTCCCAAAAGCTAAGCGTGTACAATTATTGTTGCCTCAGATCACAAATCCTGATAGCAGCGGCATTGCCTGGGGCTTGCCTTCGGCATCCGGGCTTACAGCTGGACTAATGTCACCTGCGGTTGGCAGAAGCTTCCATGCTGGCGAGTTAATCTCGTTAGAGGTGTACCTTAAGAACACTTCATCCCAGTCAATTCAGGTAGGATTTAGGCAACGTCCGGAAGAACTAAATCCAAATTTTTACGTCGTGTCTGGCAGTTTGGATTATCGCATTAACATCCCTGGACCCACTGTGAATATCGGCGAAGGCATTGTACGGCATGACCAAAAGCAAACTACGTTCATGCTGGTATATGTGCTTCAGCCCGGGCAAACAGTATTTGCAGGAACTTCCAGGCTTGGGCTTCTACAGGCTGGCCCGGAACAGTCAGGCTTAGATATCGGTGGGTGCTCTCAATACGTCGTCGCCTCACCCGGAAGATACGTGCTGAATCAGGATGTTAAGGTTTATATCATGGGTTCGATACCATCTCTTCTGGTAAAAACTGGCACCATCCCAGTTTCAATAAGCGCTACAGGAGCTGTAGCCTGGGGCTCGCCAACCATGGGTTGGCAAACCGGCATCCGCACTGCCTTCAGTAAGCAGGTGTTTTTCGAAGGCGAGCCGGTGATGCTGGAGTATCTGCTGAAACGCAGCCAAAAGGCAGGAACCGGTTCTCGGGTAGATACATCCGCGATGCTCATCCACACTCCCCTGCAGATTACAACTCCGAGCGGTGAATTAGCGATCGTAAACGCACAAAATCTGAAGGTAGAACCATTCATCCTTCCGAGCGGAAAAACTCTGGAAACGGTACGCTCTGAAGAGGTGGCTGTTGGGCGCTTCTCTCTTTCTGCGGCAGATATGCCAGGGGCCAGGCTGGAACCGGGCCAGTACCGCGTTAAGCAGAGTAACTCCAGGCCAGAAGATGCAACCGTTCTGGAGTTTGAAGTGCGGGATAACCGGCAGTTTGCACGCTGGGGTGCGCCAGTCAATGGAATTCAGGTGGGAGTAGCTACTGTTGGTGGAAGAGACACTTTTTATTCAGGCGATGCAATTCAGGTCGATATCTTCCTCCGGAACACAACAAACGAGACACTCAAATACTCCTATTTGCGTCAACCTGGCGACTACCACGCCCTGCACATTTCGCCCGAGGCAGATCCAGCGCATGAATTCCTGCCCACCGGGCAGCCTGTTGAATGGTCCTCTCCGTTGGGTGCACCGCTTACCTCTGGCCATGGCCCGGCCGGAATGGTTAAGGTAGCTCCACTCATACTGCAGCCCGGCGAAATTGTAAAAGTTTGCAGTTGCCTCGCCCCTTCTTCCGATCCCGGGCAACCTGAAAACGTGTTAGAACCTCACAGATACTGGCGCAGCCACCCGGGCACCTATCGCCTCTGGACCGAGGACGGCATGGGGCATCGGGTGGATGAGAAGGCGCATCGTGAAACTATTGTCCGTGGCAGAGATGGCAAAGAATGGCTTGAACCGGGTTTCCGCATGAAAACCGCGCCCCTCACCTTTAAGATTGTGGATAGAAAGTAAGTGACTATCGGCAAGTATTTCGCTCACAAAACAGCATAAGATGCAAATTCATGGCTTCCGTACTGCCCCAGGCAATGCGGAAGCCAACGTTTTTAGGGTATTCAAGCAACAGGGACTTTGCCGGTGGCTGCGAATAGCACTCGGTAGTATATCGCTTCATCAGCATCCGTGCACATACGTGAGCCATCAGGAACTGCCAATGATCTCCAACCGTTTCAGATTGTTTATGGGTATTGGGGCAGCAGCAGCAATGTTTGCCTGCGCGAATGCACGCACCATGGCCCAGCCAGAGCCGGGGACGTTTGCCACACCGGTGCTTGCTGCAAATGTGGACCCAACTGCCTATGCCGTGTGGGCAAACGGCACAGAAACTGCTGTAGGCTTGCCTCAGGATGGACCTACCCACGCACTTTGGACCGCTTCTACCGCTCCACAGTGGGACGGAGTTCACTTCGGCGAGGGAAAATCCCCTGGCAAGAGGCATCTCAGAATTGGCTGGAAATCCGCAATCTCAGTTGGCACGATCCTCACCCGAGGCGACATAACGGTGAGCGTATTACGTGCTTCGGCGGCCTATCCTGGTGTGCTTGCAAACGATACCCAATGGATATCTGCATTCCGCCTAAAAGGCAGGCGGCAAACCGCTCTACAGCCTCAGCAAGAAGAGTATGCCCTGTGGGTGCTGCCGCCCGGCACAACCTCGCGAGCCGTTCGGTTTACACACAACGCCGAGCTAACCGATACCAGTTTTGCAGGTTGGCTGGGCGGCGCCTATGTTTTGCCACAGCGCCTGTGTAATGTTGCCCCGGCAGCCACGGTGGAAACAAGGGCAAATTCCGAAAAAGCTGGCCGCATTATTGATGAAAGCAATAACAACACCTGGAATGCCTGGGACAACACCTCCGATGCTGCCTTTCACATCGCTCCGGATCGCCCGGAGTGGATTCGACTGACCTGGCCAACACCCGTTACGCTTACCGGGCTAAACGCCCTGTGGGCTGGATTTGGCGCCGTTGATGTGCAGGAGTATATTGGGCCAGCCAACCGCCATCCCGCACTGAGCGTGGAAACAGATTGGAAGAGTATTCGGTCGTTTTCCACGCTCGATAACCAGTATCCACGCTCGCTTGGTGTCAACTGGTTGGATTTTGGGCGCACCGTAACCACCCGCGCGCTGCGCCTGCTTATCACGGCACCCACCCGTGAGCAGCACCCTCATCTAAATGGCAACATAAAAAATGGCACCCGCATCTGGCTCGGTGAACTGCTTGCGATACATGCGGTTACTGGCCCAGATCTCGCTACATCTCTGCCGCCGCCTCCGCCAGCTGCGGTTCCAGCACAAATTCCGATCCATTTCAAGCTGGCATCTGCTGGCCATGTGACGCTTGTAATTGAGGATCCGAGCGGAAAACGGGTTCGCAATCTGATTTCAGATGCTTCATTCCCGGCCGGTGCCAATACGGTGTGGTGGGATGGCACCGATGATCTCGGCAGAGATCCCGATGCCTCACGCCACGGTATCTACCACATCCCCACCACGCAAGTTAAGCCCGGCGTTTACCATGTGCGAGGGCTGGTGCATTCCGGGATAAAACTGCGATACGAGTTTTCACTGTACAGTGCGGGGCATCCGGTTTGGGAAACGGCAGATCACACCGGCGGTTGGCTCTCCAACCATACACCGCCCAGTTCGGTACTGTTTGTGCCGCAGGCGCCAGACAAACCCACTATCCTGGCAGGCAGCTATGTTACGGAAGGCGGCAGTGGGCTGGCATGGCTGGATCTGGATGGGCGGAAACGCGACGGCAAAGGATGGATCGGCGGCAACTGGACCGGCGCACCCTATCTTGCGCGAGATCGGGGCGAGCACCCGGTGCCGGACGTTTACGCCTACGCAGCCGCCGCCTGGGGTGAGCTTCGCCTTACGGCCCTTAAGAAAAGCGGCGATACACCTGTACTGCAGCCAACCTATAAGTTTCCGGGGGAACCACAGGACGATCATAATCCGAACTCTGCAGTTACCGGCATCGCCGTGCACAACGGAATACTGGTGGCCGCACTTCCAAAACTTTCTCGGCTATTTGTTGTAGACGCTCGAGCCGGCAAACAGATTGGTACGATACCAGTTAACGATCCGCGTGGTATTGCGTTTGATAAAGAGGGTGGCCTGCTGGTGCTCTCTGGCAGGTCTCTCCTACGCTTCGCTCCTGGCACAGTGGCACAACGGTTGATGAGCACACCACAGCGGATCATAGGTTCTGAGTTGGAGGATCCGCAGGGAATCGCCCTGGACGATGCCGATCAGATCTACATCACCGATCAGGGCAACAGCCACCAGGTGAAGGTATTCTCAAAAACTGGCCAGGTTGTAAGAAACATCGGGCATGCCGGCGCGCCGGCACCGGGTACCTACGATCCTTTGCATATGAACCATCCCCTTGGCGTAACCATAGATAACGCTGGCAAGATATGGGTAGCAGAAAACGACTTTCAGCCCAAGCGCCTCTCGGTATGGAGTGCAGAAGGCAAACTGCTGCAGGCCTTTTATGGCCCCGCAGAGTACGGCGGTGGCGGCACACTGGATCCGCGAGATAAGTCTCGCTTCCTGTTCCACGGAATGGAGTTTAAGCTGGACTGGAAAACAGGCACCAGCCAGCTTACTACCGTGTTCTATCGGCCAGAGGGCTCAAACTTCCCATATCCTGATGGGTTTGGCGTTGGTGCTCCGCCAGAAACACCAGTATACGCACATGGCAAGCGCTACCTTTCCAACTGTTACAACTCCAACCCCACAAATGGCGCTCCCATTGCCATGCTCTGGCTCTATCAAGCGGCAATAGCAAAACCTGTTGCAGCCATGGGCAGAGCTAATGAGTGGAGCCTGCTGAAAACCGATCCGTTTAAGCACCGATGGCCCACAGGCATCAACCTCAAAGGAGACACCTGGCAAAACGAAACGGTATTCCAGTGGTACGATCAAAACGGCGATGGGCAGGTTCAACCAGCTGAGGTAACAATGTGGAAGGGCAGTATTGGCGGAATCACCGTAATGCCCGATCTCACTTTCGTTACTTCTCGCCTGAATGACGTTGCAACCGCATTCTCACCTCAGAATTACACTGCCGCAGATGTTCCCGTATATTCGCCAACAGGGAAAGCTCTTGTCAAAGGAGCCCAGGGGGCCGTATCCAGTGGTGGTGACCAGGCGCTTACCCAAAACGGTTGGACCATTTTGACCAACGCACCCAAACCTTTCAGCCCCTATGGTATCGGTGGTGCAAAAAATGGAGTGCCACTCTGGAGCTATCCCAGTTTATGGCCCGGCCTTCATGCATCCCATGAGTCTCCAGCGCCAGAGTTTCCCGGGGAGCTAATTGGCACAACAAGGTTGCTCGGTGGCTTTGTTACCCCTACACGTGGCAATGCCGGGCCAGTATTCTGCATTAACGGCAATATGGGCAACATGTACATGCTTACCGCCGATGGCATGTTTGTATCTACTCTCTTTCAGGATGTACGGCAGGGCGCCACTTGGACAATGCCGAGCGCACCGCGCGGCATGCTGCTAAACGCTCTGACCCTGCATGATGAGAACTTCTGGCCGAGTATCATGCAGGCTGAAGATGGAAACATCTACCTGAATGCAAGCCACCCGAGCCTCGTTCGCGTGGATGGCCTGGAATCTGTTCGCCGGCTTCCTGAAGCTACGATCCATGTAACTGTGGCAGACCTAAAGCGCTCTGCCGAAAGCATTCGATTGCTGGAAATAGAGAGGCAGAAGCAGCGAGGAGTTCAGCGAATTGTTGTCAACAAGCTCTCGTCACCGCCCACACTATCAAATGAGCTTAAGGACTGGAGTTCAGCAGAGTGGGCCAGCATCGACAAACGTGGCGTTGCTGCCTTCTTTGATAGCAACTCGAAGCCATACAATGTATCGGCTGCAATCTCCGTATCTGGCGACAGGCTGTATGCTGCCTTCCGTACTGCCGACCCGGAACTACTTAGAAACAGCGGCGATAACCCTCTGGCGGCGTTCAAAACCGGCGGAGCGCTGGACCTGATGCTGGGTGCGGTGGATGGTGGAGAGCGCCTGCTTGTAACACGTGTTAAGGGCAAAACGCTGGCAGTGCTCTACCGGCAGAAAGGCACAACACCGCACGGGGCACCGATGGCATTTAGCTCGCCATGGCGCACCCTGCGGTTTGATAGCGTGGAAGACGTAAGCAACCAGGTGGAGCTTACCGATGATGGCAAAGGCAACTATCAGTTGTCCGCACCGCTGGTAATCCTGGGGCTTAACCCGGCCACGGGTGCAACCATTAAAGGCGATCTCGGCATACTTCGCGGCAACGGTTTTCAAACTCTGCAACGTGTGTACTGGTCCAACAAGGCAACAGGCATTGTTGCCGATGTGCCCAGCGAAGCTGAGCTGAGCCCCACATTGTGGGGCAGCTTTGAATTCAGGTAGTACCGGTTGGGCTACAGCTTTTCGCACCACACGGAAATGCTATCTCGAACGGAGGGGGTAGTGAGCGTGAGCGTGCACTGTGGTCCAACATGCTCTGTACTTACGGTATCTACAGCACCTGTGCGTGTGTTCCACCAGGTTACACGCCACTCTCCGGGCGTTAGATCGGCAAGATCGATCTTGCCCGAAATGGGCACCACATCCGCAGGCGCACCCGTACGGAATACCCACAGGGCCGCATAGTCTCGGCTGGCCTTGCAACGGGCTGAAAGCGCCGAACCGTAGGGAGTGAGCACAAAGCGTGAGATGTTTACCCAGTCGTCGCCATCATTCACCACCTGAATTTGATGCTTGCCTACATTCAGCTTTGCAACCACCGGCGTAAGTACCTGGGCAGAGGGTTCTCCTGCCGGGTACACCTGTTCCGCTACCGGTTTGCCATCCACCAGGATTTTGAGCGCCGCACCGCCGCGTGAAATCGATCCGGGAACAATACGGAACTCTGCAGGTCTCACGCACTCCACCTCAAACCGTAACTCGGGAAACATCTCCCTATGGCTTCGCCCCTGGAAGAAAGCGGGCATTGCGCCGATGCCTTTAACCGTGCCATTGGCAGCTATCTGAAACGTGGTTTGCCTGGCGGTGGCCCAGCCCGCTCCGGGGCCAAAGGCAAGGCTGCCGGGCTCGCTGCACGCAACCGCCACGGATCGCACTTTGAGGGTACGTCTGCGGTCGATCCCAGATCTGTGAACATACCCGGTTAGGGCAGCATACGGCTTGCGCAGATCCTGAGACATAAACCTGTCCCAGAACCAGTATTGCGCCATGCCGCTATTTTCAGTCATCAAGTTGGCCCAAAGCACGGAAGACAGGAATGGCAGATCGGAAGTGGGATTGCCTGGTGGGCCGATCTCTCCGAAGAAGATTGGCTTGCCACCTGCTGTGGGATCAACCGCCTCAACGGCCGCAACAGCATCAGGCGAATAGGTGTGTGGCTGGCAATAATCCACGGCATCATATAGGCCGGGCATCTGCATGTCGGAACTGGTGGTAATGAGATGGTGAAAGGGATCATGAGCGCGCAGGTATGCCGCCATCTCTTTATGCCAGGCAGCAATCTGGGCAAACTGCTTGTTATGAGCCGCATCAGTGCCTTCCACTTCGTTGAATAGCTCCCAGGCCATAATGGCTGGCGAGTACCCGAAGCGAGCAATGTAATAGCGGTATTTGCTGCGCGTTAATGCACGGGCATGGTCGTTGGTAAAGAACTCTTCCGGGCGCGTAAGAAACCCACCATTTTTTCGGTTCCATGGGTTCTCGGGCCAGTTGGGATCTGTAGTGGTAGATACCTGCCCGTGGTGCTGCAAGGTCATCTGAAACTTTATGCCCCGCAGTTCGGCGGCTTCCAGAATTGCATCCCAGCGGCGCGCCGCTTTCAGGTTCAGAAAGCCTTCACCCTGTGGCTCGGCAGGCCAATCCAGGTTTTTGCCATCCCAGTGGCACATCCACACGCGAGACCAGTTCATGCCGGCTTCTGCCATGTGTTCAAACACATCCGGCACATCAATGGTTTCGCTCTGCCGCCATGCTACATCAATGCCAATGGGATAGTACGGCGCGCCACTCTCAAGCTCAAACTGGTACGGGAACAGACCGCTGATACGAACAAATCCTGTGCCGGATGTTCCGCTTACCTGAAATGTGGAGGGCTCTGGCTTCGCCTCGGTGGCAGGCACAATCACTCCGTTGCGCAGCACCGCCTCGGCCTTGAGCACACCAGAAATGGATGGCGAGTATCGAGCTTTCCAAACATCGCCACCATCAAAAAAGGCGGGGATCTTAATATGGCTGCCATCCGGGAGCTTAAACGACACCACCACGTCGTTGGCATCTGCATCAAAGGGGTTGCCTGTAATATGCGTAAGGTGGAACGTGGTTTCCACCCTGGGATACCTTCCACGGTGCACCGGTGCAGCAGCAATTGCGGATGTGTAACAGGCGGCAAGTACCATGGCAGCAAGTGCGGTTACAAATCTCATGCCAGTCACTCCCTCAGATGCTGGCTCCAGCGATGCAGCCAGACTTTAGTTTCACGTTAAATCACGCGCTTCAGTTCTGTGTGTTCCGCATTGTTAACTTAGTTTCCTTCGGAACATTGCGATATAAACACCCCACCCCAACTTACTTTCCTGGGGTTGCCGTTGGCCAGGCAAAGCTCTTAACACTACTTCGCACCGGTGCATTGCCCTCGCGGATATCCCAGAAAGAATCCAGTGCCACAGCACTTCCAGGGATCTGCTGAACAGCTCTTGTAACGGGCCAGGTTATCTCAATATGACCTATTGCCTCAGCAGCACCTAGTCCAATTTCGGCACGCAGTGGCCTCGCGCCAAAACTTCCTCCGGTACCGATGGTGTGGTACACCGTGTGCAGCCCACGTTGCTGCTTAACTACTACTCTAACAAGGGCACCAATGGCGCTGCGATTGGAATGCACCCCCTCCAGCTTCAGCACAATCCAGTGATTTTTGTGGCCAGGGTTGGCGAACAGGCAACTGAAGGCTATATCGCCATAGTAAGCTCCGCCCTGCTGTGCAAACAGATCCTGCTGGCCATCATTATTCACATCGGCAAACACAACTGCATGCCCTTTTTGCAGATGCCCGGTATCTGTTGAAGTGGTTACTTCCTGAAAGCGTTTGCCTGCATCGTTTCGGAAGGCACGGTTGGGTACGAGCGCCGCAAGGTCTGGATTGCCAGTGCCTATATAGAAATCAGGATACCCATCGTTATCCATATCTCCAAAATTGAGTCCCATGCCGGTTATGGAGCGCTGTAGGTGCATCTCTGCAGTTACATCCGTAAAGGTGCCGTTCTTATTGTTGCGATAGAGGCGTGGCTTCTCCACACTGGAGGGTTTGCCAACATATTCTGCGGCGATATCTCCAACATTGTCTGCCTTGTAACCGCACACAAACAGATCTGGCCAGCCATCCTGATTGTAATCGAAGAAGAAGGATCCAAAGCTAAATTTTGGCCCGGTTATTCCGGCTTTTTCAGCGCACTCGGTAAAGGTGCCATTGCCGTTGTTATGGTAAAGCAGCTTCTTGCCGCCGAATACAGATACAAACAGATCTGGCCAGCCATCGTTATCATAATCGGCACTCACAGCAGACTTCACATATCCGCTGAAGTCTACGCCTGCATTTTCTGCCACATCGGTAAACGTGCCGTCGCCATTATTGTGATAAAGGGAGCACGGATGCGAGCCGGATTTGCCAGATTCGTAGCCAACGAACAGATCCAGTTTGCCGTCGTTGTCATAATCCAGCCAAACTGCCGACTGCGATATGGCCATTTTCAGTAACCCGGCCTTTTTGGTTACATCTGTAAAGGTGCCATCCCCATTGTTATGCAGCAAAGAGGGCGGGAAGTTGCCTGCTCTATCCATCCAGCCACCACGCAGCAGGAGCACATCTGGGTGACCATCGTTGTCATAATCGGCCTGAAACATATTCAGTCCGCCTGTAATGCCATCGAGCCCGGCCTCATGGCTGCGCTCGGTAAAGGTGCCATCTCCGTTGTTGTGAAAGAACCGTAACGGATCCTGAAAGCCGATGCCAGAGATCATAATATCAAGCATGCCATCGCCGTCAAAGTCTTCAATAATGCATCCGCCAGATCGGCCTAGCAGGTTAAGACCTACGCGGGAAGCGACATTCGGAAACTTACCGAGATCATATTCCGAGGCAAAAGCTGAGGGTGGAATAAGATACCTGGAGGAAATGCCTGCAGGATATTGACCCAGTGTCATGCTCGCAACATTTAGCAGCCACCGTGCCTCCATGTCGTCTGGATGCTCAGTAAGAACCTCTAAGAACAGAGCAATGGCCTTCGCGGAACCTTCGCGCCGAGTGTGCAGACCCTGCCCTTTAATCGGCAACAAACAAGAATCCGGGGTGTTAATAGAGCAGCAGTTCTGAAGCTCTCCCATGCGCATCCAGCCGATGGCCTGCCACACGCGCACTGTTCTCTTATTGGATTTCCACAGCGCAGGACTAATACGCTTTAGCTGCGCCTCCAGATTGCCAAGCTCTATAATGCCCTCTTCAGTATCACCTGCCGCAAGAAGTTCTTTGGCGTATTGCAGCCTCAGATCGGCACCCGAGGAGTCGTCAGCAGCCGTTTGCAGCTGCCCTTTAAACATGGCTGCCCGCTCACGGTTAACCAGAATCTTCGTATCTTCCGGGTTTACCTGCGCCGCAACTTCCTGAAGCAGCTTTGCCATCTCTTTATTAGAGGCAAACCGATCGGTGGATGCAGCACCTACGGGCGGGGCGGACTTACTACTGCGGGAGTGGCAGCCCACTGCAATGAAGATGCCGAAGGCGGCAGCGCCGAGCATGAAACTCCGTTGTAATCTCATCCTGAAACCTCAGCTGCCATCGGTGGCACTCTCCTGTGTAATTGCGCCATAGAGCTCTGGCCTGCGGCCACCAAACAGGTCGAATTCAAACCCGGGGCGTACCACGAGGCGCTTCTGACGAGCGCGTTCCGGCAGAATATCTGCATAGAGGATGATTTCGCTGGTGGCATCGGCTTCGGCAAGCACAGAGGCATCCACATCCAGTATTTGGCTTCTGCCGATAAAAGTGGTTCCACGCTCGGTGCCTATACGATCGCATGCGGCCAGGTAAACGCGGTTTTCCCAGGCGCGTGCACTCGTCAGAAAATCCGGTGAACTCTGCGCACCCTCCGGCCAGTTGGTAGGAATAATTAGCAGATCGATACCGCGCAGAGCAAGTGAACGAGGTGCCTCCGGAAAGCGCAAGTCGTAACAAATGAGCACACCCACTCGGGCGAATGGAAGATCGATTACCGGGATTTCGTCGCCCTTTGCGGTAAATCGATCCACACCAAGGATTGGAAGGTGACACTTGCGGTAGTTTTTCAGTAGCCCCTGCGGCCCAACTACAAATGCCGCATTGTAAATAACATCGCCATCCCGCTCCAACAACCCTACCACTGCATACACATTGAGGCGCGCACAGGCCTCAGCAAACGCATCAGAGGCTGGGCCTGGAACCATTTCCGTAAAGGGCATAGCCGCTTCGGCACTATCAAATACATAGCCGGAGAGCGCGCACTCAGGAAACACAATAAGGCTAGCGCCTGTGGCGGCAGCCTCTTCCAGCATGGCGAGCATGTGTGCCAGATTGTTAGAAAGCTCCCCTATTTTCGGATCAAACTGTACCACTGCAGCTTTAAAGCCTGCAGAGACGCTGGGCTCACCACGCATCTGTATCTCCCGGGAAAGCCTGCCCGCACAGGTGTACAGATACACTATCCACGGGTAGACTCTTTAGCATGAATGCAAGATTATCCCATAAACCGGTGCACCTTCGCGCCCGTTGGATTATGCCCACTTCTGCCGAAGGCTCCGCCATTGAAAATGGCGAGATCGTGTTTGAGAACGGCACACTGGAATATGTTGGCCCGCAACGCCCTGCTGGTACAGACCAGGTGATAGACATTGGCAATTGCGCCCTTCTACCCGGCCTGGTGAACGTGCACACGCATCTGGATTACACCCTGATGCGCGGCCTGCTGGAGGATGTGGAATTTTTCCCATGGATTAGAGAGCTAACAGCCCGTAAAGCGGCTCTAACACAGGCGGATTGGATTGCTTCCGCAACGTGCGGTGCTGCGGAGGCGGTTGCATCTGGCATAACTACCATCGGAGACTGCTGCGATAGTGGTGCCGCATTGACTGGTGCAATCGCCCTGGGGCTGCGTGGAATCGTGTATCAAGAGGTTTTCGGCATCGACGAATCCCGGCCGGTTGCTGCCATTCTGCAGGAGTTGAAGCAAAGAGTAATTAACCTGAATGCAGAAGCGGATGGCTCTCGGCTATCGGTAGGTATCTCTCCGCATGCGCCCTACACCGTGCGCCCAGAGCTGATGCGCGCGCTTGCAGAGTACGCACTTGCTGAGAACCTGCGGATTTGCATCCATGCGTCGGAATCTCAGGCCGAGGTGGAATTGCTGCGCTCTGGCACGGGTCCATTTGCCGAAATGTTTACGCGCCGTGGGATTGCATGGAATGTGCCCCGCAAAGGAGCGGCGAACTATCTTCACGACCTTGGCATACTAGGGCCGAATACTTTGCTGGTACATGGAGTGCAACTGGCTGCCGAAGAGCGAGAAGCCCTGCGGCAAACCGATACGGCTTGGGCGCACTGCCCAAAATCCAACGCGAAGCTTGGAAATGGCGTTGCCAGCCTGCCAATGCTCGGCCTTGTTAGCCAGGGAAAAGGCGGCGCTATTGGGCTTGGCTCCGATAGCGTTGCCAGCAACAACTCCATGGATCTATTTGAAGAGATGCGATTTGCTGTACTGATGCAGCGTGCCGCACGCCGCAAAATCGCTGCAATGAATGCGGGGCAGGCCTTTGAAATGGCGACACTTGGCGGCGCGCGGGCACTGGGGATGGATAACCGCATTGGCACGCTGGAGCCGGGCAAATGCGCCGATATATGCGTGGTTAAACTGGATGGGCTGCACTCTGCCCCCACCTACGAACCGATTAACGCGATAGTTTATGCCGCACGCGCATCCGACGTGCAGCAGACCTGGATTGATGGAGAGCTGCATTACGATGCCGATGCGCCTCCTTCTGAACAGTTTCCTGGAAGGGACATATCCCCGGCCAGAGAACAACTAAGAAACGCAGCGCAGACAATGCGCGAATGGAGACCTTAGCAGATATGAGCAACGCAACTGATGCATCGGGCGTGCGGCCAATCCGATTTGGATTGATAGGCTGCGGCCTGTTGGGCGTAGTGCACGCCGAGCGCCTGACAGCCATCCCCGGTGTTACCGTGGCAGCCGTTACCGACCCCGCAGAAAGCGCAATGGATAACACCATTGCAGCATCCAAGAACCCAGAAGGCTCGCCAGCAATCGCGCGCTTTGCCGATTACCACGAAATGCTGAAAGAGGCAGAGCTGGATGCCGTGTGCATCAGCTCCCCCAACCCGTGGCATGTGGAACAGATACTGGCATCTCTGGAGGCTGGCCTGGATGTGCTGTGCGAAAAGCCACTTAGCATGGAGCCTGCACAGGTGCAACGCGTTATCGATGCAACTAAGGCAAGTGGCCGCAAAGTAATGGTAGGGTACCAGTCACGCTATCGCCGCGACAACCGCATTCTGCGCCGATGCATTCAATCGGGCAAATGGGGCAAAGTTACCTCCATCAGTGTTTTCACCTGCGAAGACTGGATTACACCGAATGTCGGCACCTGGCGGCATGATCCTTCACGTTGCCCGGGAGGCTTTTTTGCCGATGCAAACGGCCACCAAATAGATTTGCTTTTCTGGCTTACTGGCATGCAGCCAGACTGGGTGCGCGCAACCATGCAAAACCGTGGCACTCCCAACCCGATGGTGATCTGGGGAGAATCTCGCCTGAGCACGCCGGGCCAGCCCAATCCGGAATTCGCGCCAGATGGCATTCCCTTCACCTTTATGTTTGCTGGCCACGCTCGCCACTGGAGCGAAGAGATACGCATTCAAACTGAGGGTGCAGACTTTATTCTGCACGATACAAAACTGTTCTGGGCAGATGGTGCCAAACAGGAAGCGCCCTTCCCAGATGAACTGGTTCACCCGGATGATGCCATAAACGATACTCCAGATACCGCCTTTATAAAGGTTCTTCGGGAGGGAGCAGTGATTGCATCCGAGCCACACACTGTGTGGCCAGTACTTCAGTTCACTCTTGCTGGCCTGGCGTCTGCCGCATCTGGCCAGCCCGAAATATGTGTACCCGCATCTGGCAACGCATAATCAGGAGAAGCCATGACACGCGCACTATTTGTAGGCGGATGCCCCGCCAGCTACCATCGTTTGGAACCAGCGGAGCCGCCGGTTAGATCCGCACTTGAGGCACTTGGAGTTACCGTGGACGTAAGCGGCATTTACCACCCTGATGGCGATGAGCGCTATCTTGGTGGATACTCCATGCTGGCAAACCCATTTCTGGAAGAGTATGATCTGATTGTGCTGTTCACGACTGGAACCGAACGGTTTGGAGCCAACGTTGCCGATTTGATTGCCTGGACCGAAAAGGGCGGTGCCCTTGTCGGTATACATTGCGCTACCGATACCTTCGCCGACGACCCGGCTTATGTATCGCTTTTCGGTGGCAAATTCCGTACACATCCCGCGCAGTTAGATATCACGCTTGAGGTTACAGATTCGGCACATCCCATCACAGAGGGGGTTGGCACATTTACCGTTAGAGATGAGTTGTACCTGTTTACAGATTACGATCCGGCACGAGTTCACCTACTGGCGCAAACCCACTCCTACGATGATAATGGCCCGGTTCCTCTGTGCTGGACCCGCGAACAGGGCGACGGTCGCGTATTCTACCTTTCGCTGGGACACAACCCCACCACCATGGAAGATGCCAGCTGGCAAAAACTATTCAAGAATGGTGTGGAGTGGGCACTGAAACGGTGCTGATTGGGCAACCTGATGCGTATTGAATCTTGAGAGGCGCACGATTTTAAGAGTGTGCTGTGGGATGCCGCGAACACCGTAACAGGCGCAGACAGATCCACCACGGAGGTGCCGAAATGGCACACAAAAAACATCAGGATCACCCCGCCCCGCCAATGGATACCGTAACATCGGTAATTGGCCTGCAGCAGGTTATGCCCGAGGCATTGCTGCCTCAGCCCGACCAGCATGAGCACGAACTGGGCAAAGAAGCGATTGCTCACAATCACCGTTCTGAGCAAGACATCAAAGTACAGGAAGCCGCCCGCCGGGATAGAAACAGCTCTACGGCCGGCCTCGCCTCCAATCATACCAAAGGCGGAGGACGCAAAGGCTAGCCCTTTCTGCACCCAATAGCCAGTTAAAAGCTCCGCTCGCCTCTGCCGGCAATGCAATTGCCAGCAGAGGCGAGCGATGTTTCAGGTATCTGCAAACCTTGGCGAGAGTTGAGGTATTGGCCAGGGCGAAGCAGTTGAACTTTGGAACTGGCGAAGGCTGCAAAACAATAAGCAGTGCTATCTCTTCTATGGCTGTACATATTCTCGCCTGGCAACCACTTAATTCCAGGCAGATGTATCGGCAGGGCCACACCACTCAGTCCACTCACAAAAAATCCTACCGCACCTGCATCTAACTCTTCTTTGCTAGCGCGCTTGTTATACGCGTCCGTTTCCGTACCGCAAGGCCCCCCAGGCACAACACACCCAACAAGGCTGTTGCACCAGGCTCTGGTGTAGACAACTCCGAACTACCCGGGCCAAATGCTATACCTTCTGGCGCAACAACTCCGGTTGCGAACACAGTCATGACACCGCTCTGGTTAAACTCTAATATCCGACCATTGGCAATGATGTCTTCGTATTCGGCAACAAACAGGTTCCCAGCATTATCAAACGCAAGCCCCTCTGGCCTGCCACTGATCAAACCAAAAACCGAAACAGTTCCGTCGGGGGTGACTTTGTCTACAGAGCCATTATGGTAATCAGATACAAATAGGTTTCCAAACCTGTCGAACGCCATGTAAACAGGGCCGGCACCGCCCGGAAACGCTGATTTTGGTGCTACAAGTGTTGGAGATATGCCGCCGGCAAGCTTGTACAGCCCGTTTATATCAGCATAGTACAGGGTGCTACCATCCGTTCCAAATGCAACCGCGTTTGGGCTAGATAACCCGGAAACTACCGTAGTAACGTCACCGGTTCTGGTAACTTTTGCGATCTGGTTGAAATCTTTCGCGGTGTAGAAGTTACCGCTGGCATCCATAGCAAGTTCATAGGGTGCATTCAGGTAACTTGCAATCACGCTGGTTGAGCCATCCCGAGCATATTCCGTTAAAGAGTCTATTCCGTGGTGCGAAAGATATAAGTTGCCCGTGGCATCAAATGCTATGCCAAGAGGTGAAAATGCCGGCAGGTTCGATAGGAATTCGGATCCTACTCCGGATGGTGAGAAGCGAGTAACACCCGTAAGTGTTGCAACGTAAAGATCATCAGCAACTGCAGTGCGGCTGCCGCCTGCTATACCTGCGAGAATGCAGCAGGCAGCTACGGTCGTGAATAGAGTTCGACCAATCATGAGAATTTAGCTCCCTTTCATGCAGGCATGCCGTCCTACAGGCAAAAGCGAGGACTGCATCCGGACATTGCAGCCTCTGTTCGCATGTTCTTGCTGCCAGCCGCACAATTGCCGGACCTGTTACGCATTTGAGCCCGCTTTATCGGGCTCAAATGCGTGTTGCCGGACACAATAATAGTAAATGATTTGCCAGGACAAATTTGTGACTATCGTGCTGTTGAAGCATGTGTGAAGTGCTCTGACGGAAACAACCAGCGGTGCTCTACGTTAAAAAGTGTGACGATTTTGTGACCTGCAAGAATTGAGGCAAATGCTCATCATTGCCAGATCGGCTGCGCACTCACTCCAGTGCAGCAGCACACTTGCACTCACCAACGAGCCAACATATTAGTTTGATTAACAATTATTAACACAAAACTAATCCATATTTAAGCAATCTTACCGATAATTGCGTTGTTTATGCATCACCACCTCATAATCGTCCCACCACATTCACCATCGCAGGAAGGCAGGGTCCTATTATGCGCAGACGCATGGGTTTCACATTAATTGAACTATTAGTAGTAATAGCACTTATAGCAATACTTGCAGCAATTCTATTTCCAGTTTTCGCTCAAGCGAGAGAGAAAGCAAGGTCGATTTCTTGCCTCTCGAACATGAAAGAGACCGGCCTTGCCACGAGCATGTATGTTCAGAATTACGATGAGACGTTTCCCATGAACCTCTACTTTGGCGACATACCTTCGCCGTGCGTGTTCTCGGCCTGGACCGCCATTTTGCCGTATACAAAGAACACCCAGATCTATACCTGCCCATCAAACCCAACGGCAATGAACTTCCCGCCTATGATGGCGACTATTGGTATGCCGCCTGCGTGTACCAGCAGCCCATCACTGGTGTACATAAGTTATATGCCTAACTTCTCGATCATCGATTGGGGCAGCCCCAGCAACATCTTCGGGCCAAACAATCGGCCGACGAAAACACTTGCACAGATTGACTTCCCGGTAAATACATCTCTGTGGAGCGACTCCTCTGGAACGCTGCCGGACGCATACTTCAGTCTTATGGATGAACCGGTTCAGGCACGGCATCAGCTGATGCTGAATTCGTGTTTTGTAGATGGGCACGCCAAGGTAATGCGTGCTAAACCCTGGACCAATGCATCGGGAGTTCAAATTAGCGGGCATCAGCCAGATGGCAGAGCCATCAATTACTATCTGCTAACAGATGCTGGCCCCTACCAAAACCGCCCCGAGCTTCGCGGCATTCCATTCCAGAACCCGGATGGCAGCTGGGGATTGAACACCAACTAACTGAACATGCGGAGTTCCTAAATGAGCGAAGGTAGAAAACCGGCAATGAGGCGAGAGATGGGTCCATGGGTCATCTTTGCTGCAGCGGGACTAATCGCAATTGTTCTCGGTTATGTTGGCTGGCGGATAACAACATCCACAGAGCCAGACGCCGGCCCGCGTATGCAAGTGCATCCTGGCATGTATGACTTAAGGTCTGAGGCCAGGACGCATGCTGCAACGCAGGCCAGCGCTAGCGCGCCCATGGGCCAGTAATAATTCTTAATTGTGTTGTGAGCTACTGCGCACTTCACGGACATGGATATGTATGAGCGGTAATCTCGAATTGCAACCAGAAGCGCAAGACGATGCGACACCCCGAACACTGGGACCAGGCTCATTGGTGTCACTCGGCCTGGGAGGCGTGGTAGGTGCCGGTGTTTTTGTATCTATTGGTATTGCAGCTCATGACAAGGCTGGCCCGGCAATAATCGTGTCGTTCTTAATTGCAGCGATAGCCTGCATCGCAGTTGCGCTCTGTTACTGCGAGTGCGCCTCGCGGATCCCAATTGCTGGATCGACTTATGCCTATGGGCGCGCAGCCCTGGGTGAAATTGGTGGCTGGCTTTCCGGATGGAACCTCGTTACCTGCTATTTCCTGGCAGGTGCAGCCGTTGCTCAAGGATGGTCGGGCTACTTCCAGAGCTTTCTGGGCGCTCTGGGATATGGATGGCCAGCACGATTCGGGGGCGCTCCCATAGATTTAGATCAGGTACATGGCGGCATTGTAGCGAGCGGAGCAATGCTTAACCTCCCCGCCGTGTTAATACTCACGATAGTTTCCATCATCGCCTACCGCGGAATAAAAATGAGCATGGGCGTTAACAATCTGTTGCTGGGATTGAAGCTCACAACATTGCTGGTGGTAGTGGCAGTTGGCCTCGCCCACTTCCGGCTGGCAAACTGGTTGCCATTTGCACCCTATGGCTGGGGTGGAATTGGCCCTGGCGACAAATCCGGAGATACCAACGCACATGGATCTGCAGGGGTTCTGGCGGGTGCGGCCATGGTTTTCTTTGCATTTGGCGGGTTTGAGATGCTATCCGCATACTCGCACGAATGCAAACGCCCTCAAACGGATGTTCCTCGGGGCGTCATCGCCACTATTGGTGCCATCACAAGCATCTACATTGCGGTGGCGATAGCCCTCACCGGCATGATACCCAGCTCAAAGATCAGCATTTCCGCGCCAATTTCCGATGCCTTCCGAACCATTAACATGGATTGGGCACAACTTCTTGTGGCTTTTGGTGCAGTGGTTGGCATGAGTTCTGTTCTATTAGTTCTCGTAATGAGTTTGCCTCGCGTACTTTTCGGCATCTCTCAAGGTGGATTGCTGCCAGGCTGGTTTGGCCGCACCCACACCAGGTTTAACACACCATACCGAAGTATTCAATGTGTGGGCGTTATTGCCTGCATTGCCAGCGCGTTGCTGCCACTGCGGATTTTGATGGATTTTGTTATGACGTGTACGCTGGCAGGATACATTTCCGTATGCGTCTTTGTTCTGATACTGCGTCGGCGCCAGAGCACAGTTCAACCAGAGTTCCATATAATGGGCGGGCCAATTGTACCGGTTGCTGGCGTACTAATATGCCTCATGATGATAGTGGCTGTGCCATTAATGAATCTGGCTGCACTGGGACTATGGTTACTAATCGGCAGAACAGTGTATGCTGCTATCAGGCGCGTCAAGGGCCAGCTGCACCAACCCTCGCAAGCGGCAAACCGCGCGTGAAACGGAAGATAGAAGCAGTGGAGAGTACCTCTAATACTGAAGCAGCCAGGATCCAACTGCCGCCAGGAGTTCCAGAATTTGCTGGCGAGATACTGATAAATGTGGGCTATTTCGAGCCAGATAGCTTACGAGTTGGCAGTTCTGTACCGTTAATTGAGCTAAGGACACTGGATGCCACCACATCCATTCGCATTGGCGGTGCAACTGCAAAGCCGATGCTGCTTATTTTTGGGAGCTATACCTGACCACCATTTCGACGCCAGGCCGGGCGCCTGGAGGAAATATACCAGCGGTACCTATTATCCATAGACAGCTACCTTATCTACATTAGCGAAGCACATTCCACAGACGGTTGGCAAGTCCCATCCAATATTGCCGATGAGGTGCTAATTGCAAACCATGTGAGCTTATCCGCCCGGGCTGATGCTGCCCTGGCGTGCGCCCTTGGATTGCGCCTTACAGTACCCATACTTGTGGATACCATCGATGACCTGGCCCAGAGAATTTATGGAGCCTGGCCAGAGCGCCTGTATGTGCTTGATGAGCATGGGAGGGTGGCCTTCCAGTGTGGGAAAGGGCCGTATGGATTTGATGTGGATGAACTGGAGGGTTTTCTTGAAGTGTTTGTGCCAGGCGCAGGGTAACAAACGCATTCCCATCCCGCTGAAACGCGCATAGGCACCACTGAATGTCATGCAGCCACGGATTGGTGCGGAAGACATTCGGCACTATTTCGGAAACTATATGATACAAATCTCTGGCGCCAAATGTTGGAGGCCAGGGCATTTGTATATAACACACCGGCACATCCTGGAGTCGCAACGCCTACCTGAGCGGTTCAAGGGCCTGTCTTACGCCTAACGATGTGCCATCACCCAGTTGTGGCCCAAGTACCTTAAGTTTCTTTGGCAAACGGATATATAGCTGCCCCAGGTGGGCAGCTCTGCCATCCTCAAGTGCGAAAGCTTTGAGGCCACGCAACACATCAGTGCGTTCTGCAGCAGGAAAATCCATCAACTCTCTGCGAGTAACCGTTTTACTGCCGGGAGTTTTCATTTCCATCTTGCGCCACGGTTCACCCAACAGCCGTTTCATCAATCTCTCAAGCTTTGGTGCCGTAAGTTGATCCTCAGATATCCCCTGAGCTTCGGCCCAATGTATGAAGGGCTCATGATCCGCTCCCCACTGGTACTTAGTGTGGGCACATTCAGCATCTGGTGCTCCCTCATCCACAATTGCAATACTCCATGTTTTGCGTTTTGAAAACGGCAGAACGATAGTGCCAGACTTGCCCGTCCCCGCCTTGCCTACAGGCGGCACACGCCCCAATCCCGTTGGCACTGCAACGGTAAACAGCTCGTAGGCCCGGCGTGGCAGCACATCCAGCAGTGTACGGTTGCCATGTACCGCAGCATAGCAATCCAACATATCGGGATTGTAGTCAGCAGGTATATTCGCACTAATGCGCCTTTTAACAAGCGAGTGCGAAACCTGGTTAAGGGGTACCAGCACATCTGCTGTGGAGAAATAGGTTTGTACTGGCGCTGTGATTGTATCCATATGTGCGAGGGGAGACACAGCCAGGGCCGATGGGCTATCAAAGCGAGTACCCAGCCCCTTCATAGACGGATCTGCAATTTGAGCCACCCCGTAGAGATAGGGCATAACCGGCGTTGTAGAGCCGGGAGGAGTCGCGGCGATATCCAGATTAGCGCGTAGATAACCGGCGTTGTAGCCCCAGTGGATGGGAGGGACATCTGGCGTGCTCCACAAAACAGGAAAAGACTCTGCGGTGAGGAGCAGCGCCATCCACCCACCCGCACTGCCACCCTGAATACCTACTCTTAGTGGATCAACCCAGCTCAGGCCGCGGGCAGCGTGCAATAAAGCAAGATCCAGATAAGGTCCACGTACAAGCGGATGAGCGGGATGGGCATGCGGGGTGCAAACCACATACCCCTTTGCAGCCAGTTTAGATGCTCCATTCTCATCAAGCTCATATCCAGCGTTGTAGATGAGGGGAGCATTCTGGATTCCACCGCTAATGAGCGCAGCAGGAAGATAGAACCGAGCCTGTCCGCTCTCATCTCCCCCATCCATATTTCGGCAGATAAACCCGGTGGTAACCACACCTATAGTGCTGCTCCCGGCAAGTTTCTCGTGGGCTTCCAATCGGCTTAAGCGATTCTCACATTGATCCGGTGCCAATGTGTGAGGGAACAGCTTCTCACTCCACTGAGGTGATTGAACACCGCCAGTCGTGGTGAAGAGCATTGTAATTGCTGCCGCAACGATCCCTACCATCTCCAACCTCCACATCAAGCGTAAGATATCGGACGTCTAATGCCACTCTCGCTGCAAGCCCGAAGGGTATAACGCGCGAGTACGCATATCTACTCTGGGGTATGGAGCCACAATAAATCCAATACCCATCCAACAGGCACTTCCAACCTACTTGATTATGAGCACCGGCAACTGACTGTGATGCAATACGCCAGTCGAGATACTTCCCAGCAGAAGTGACTTGAAATCTCCCATACCGCGGCTACCCATCACAATTAGGTCACAGCCTTCTGCTGCGGCAAAGCCTGTTATCCTATCAACGGGGTGCCCTATCTCCCTGCACAGCGTGTATTTAACGCCAGCTGCCGCCAGCGTGGGCTCTATGGCCTTCTCGGCCTGGGTGTGGATAGCCTCGGCTATCGTATCGGTTTCGTAACCCATCAAGACGGAGGCCTCTGCCATGCTTATTGGAGGGATGGCCACTACAGCGGGGTTAAACACCGAAAGCACCAGCAGCTCGGAGCCATATTTGGAAGCAAGACTTGCCGCAGTTTTGGCGGCATGCACGGCGTAATCGGAGCCATCTGTACACAAACAAATCTTTGTAAACATCTCGGCACCTGCTCTCTTTCAAACCATGTATGGCAAAAGCCACACTTTAAATCCTTACGTCCTGTACAACACCGGGCAATATGCCCTATGCGGGCACATTGTGCCCCACCTTGCACTTCAGCATTTCTCTTTGTCATCGTCAACTCCTGCGCGGATATTCGCACTCTATTGACGGCGTTCGATAATGCTTACCGGGTCCAATGTGCGAAGGCGAGTATATATGGTGAAGAATGCGAAGAGGGTTATTGAAAGCGGCAATGGTGTTGTGAGCACGAATGCGGAGAGATCGAAGGTGTTAAGCAACAGCCCTTTCGGGGTCATGAAAACTGCTTTCAGCACTGTAAGCAAACACACGGTAACCACGCAGCCGGTTGCCCAGCCCACGGTGCAAAGCAGCGCGGTTTCTGCTCCGGCACGCATCATTAACCAGGGTCTACGGTAACCAATTGCTGATAGAGTGGCTATCTCTGGAAGGCGCTGAGTGAAGTAGATGTTGGAGAGCAAGCCGCACACAAGGGAGATGGCAAATACTATAATCCCCACTACCAAATCCAGAATAAGGTAAAGATTGCTCAGGGCACTACGTGTTTCCTTAACCAGCCCTGCATACTGCCACTCACGCGCCTGCCCTTTATCAATCGCTTTCTCAACAGCTCTATCCAGCTTGCGCTGTTCGGCAAGGCTAGGCGTTTTAGAAAACATAAGGCAGCCCGTAAAGGTGAATGGTGAATTGGCATCTGCAAGCGCCTTAGATGTTAGCCCCAGCCACACACGGCCCTTTAATGTACCAACCAGGCGAATTGGGATTGGTGCGTATGCATCCTGTGAATCAGGGCTGGAAACAACGTCCCCTATTTTGAGGTTGAGATTGTGGGCAACATCTTCACTAAGCACGGCTTCGGCTTTGCCATCTTCTACCATTCTTCCGCGGGCAAGTGTTACGCCGGCACGATGCATTACCAGGTCTCGGCCAGGGGAATCCAGCCCAAAAACCGGAAACACCATTTTGCCAAATATGGTTTTAACCATCACCTGATAAGAGTGCGAGGGGCAGATTTCTCCCATTTCCGGAATTTTACGCACGGCCGCCATCTGATCTTCTGGAATGGTAAGCGAGTTGCGGGGTGTAAGGCCGGTAAGGTAGCGGTTGTAGCCGTAGAGAGTAAAAACGGTGAGATCGATTGAGTGGACGATGGTTACCACCGAGGCAACCGCCGCAACCGCAAGCACAATAACAAAAGCCATGGGCAGCGTGCGCCCGGGGCAACGCCGAAAGTAGGTTAAGGGGCTAAGAGGCGAAGCCATGCAGTTACCGCCGATCGGCAGATATTACGTAGAGAGGTGCGATGGCAGGTGGCTAGTATCGTTTAGCAGAGTTATCCGCTGAAACGGCATGCTGTTATCATCCTGCCGAATTGGGCGGGTGCACTCTATAATGGATACTCCCGCGTTTGAAAGCCAAAGATGCTTCATAGAGGTTACGTTTGCACCCATGGCCTGGCACAATAAAGCCCGCAGGCTGCCCCCATGGCCAACAATTGCGATGGCGCTTCTGCCCGCTGAATGCTGAAGATATATACCGCGATATGCAGCCAACATACGCTCCCACACCGAATCCATTGTTTCGGCATTCGGCGGGCGATTGTGGTAAGCATCTTCTCGGTACTTCTGTAGCAATGCGCCATCGCCGCGCGCTACAATTTCTTCCCCTGTTAGCCCTTCCCAGTCTCCCAGGCAGGTTTCTCGCAGGTTAGAATCAATGTTTAGCTCCAGCCCAAGGGGCCGGGCAATTTCTGCAGCCGTATCTTTTGCTCTCGAAAGATCGCTGCAATATACCGCCACGGGAGCATTACCAGAGCCAGCAAGGCGGCTACCCACAGCCACGGCCTGCTCGATGCCGGTGGAATCCAGAACGACATCGGTGTGACCTTGCATTCGGTTTTCCCGATTCCAGGTGGTCACACCGTGTCTTACAAGGTAGATTGTCAGTCTGTCTTCTGCCACTTACCTGCGTGGTGCTCCGGGCACTCCTGCTGGGCCACCCGCACCAGGGGCGCCTGGCGCAGGCTGCACAACTTCTTTGCTGCCTGCAGGAGGAGTAAACGTGAATGCAGAATTCGGAATAACGCCATTGAGAAGCTGATCGTTGAGGGCAACGTCCACGCTGCCTAGCGTTGCGGATTCAGTAATCTTCAATAGCAGGTAGTTCTGCTTGTCCACAATCAGGTGCAACGGGTTGGCCTTTGCGGCGGCCTCTTTCCACTTTGCCTGCTGATCTGGCGTGAGGTTTGCAGGCATCATTGGGCGGATTTCTATTACATAAGCGGAACGGCCATTAACCGTAGTAGCTGCAAGCATCGATACATTCTTGCCACCCGCAAGTGGAAGGCGCTTCAAAATTTCCAGCAGATCCATAACACTAACAGTGGGTAGATCAGGCTTCTTCATATAAACCTTGCGCATTGGGCTGTAGGCGGTAAGGATCTTACCATCTGCAACCACCAGCTGGTTGTTTTGTGCAACCTGGCCTGCAGCGGCGCCTTCGCCGGTGAAAACTACAGAAACGCTGACAAGGTTGGGAGCCTTAAACTTAATAGATTGCGTTTTTGTTAACGAAAAGGATTTACCATCCTTGGTTTTGCCCTTCTGCTTTGTAATAATGGTTGCAGAATAGGCTTTGGCGCTCTGGTAGTTGCGCGCCATTTTGGTTAGGATTGCGCCCGGATCTTCGGCAGCGTTAACGGGCTGGCCGAATGCGAAAACAGCGGCCGCTGCGCCCGCAACGGTCAGAGCTTTACGAACAGACATGTCTTCTCCTTGGGTCCGTGGTGGCGGCGATACATTCGCTGTTACGGGCCACGTAAAGTTGGCAGCAGGACCCGGTGTTAAGACGGAGTGCAGTATGCAGCCCTGCGTAAAACAGACTACAGTATACCTCAGGTGCGTTACGCCAGCCGGCCCGGCAATCGGGCAGCAAACATACCCATTTGGGCCGGTGGCGCAATAATTTGCATGCAAATCCACGCACAACAGCCCGGTTGCATTCTTAAATAAGCTTCAAAACGGGTACGATAATGGGTGCAGCACGCTTGCGCGTGCCCCACATTAAGGAATGCGTCATTTACTAACGGGCCGGGCTTATGAAGTCCGGCATCATTTTGTGACGCACGAGGTCCCAATGGAAGCTTACGAGACATTTGAGTACGATGTCCTGGTGATTGGTGCAGGAGGAGCGGGCTTGCGCGCCGTTATCGCTGCCCGGGAAGCCGGTTGCAGCGTTGGTGTTGTGTGCAAATCTCTGCTTGGTAAAGCCCATACCGTTATGGCAGAAGGCGGCGTTGCCGCAGCGCTCGGCAACATGAAATCGCTGGATGGCCAGAATGAGCCAGACAGCTGGAAAGTGCACCTCACCGATACATTTAAGGGCGGTGCATTTCTTAACAACCCCCGAACCGTTGAGATCTTCGCCAAAGAGGCTCCCGAGCGCGTTCTGGAGCTTGAGCAGTATGGCGCGGTATTTGATCGCACCCCGGAGGGCCTGATTGCTGAGCGCCCATTCGGTGGGCACAAATATCGCCGGCTCAACCATGTTGGAGACCGAACCGGCCTGGAGCTTATCCGCACAGTGCAGGATAAGGCTGTTGGCGTTGGTATGTCGGTACACATGGAGGTAACGCTTACCCGCCTGCTAACAGAAGATGGCCGCGTTGTTGGAGCCTTCGGGTATCACCGCGATAACGGCAAATTTGTTGTATTCCGCGCCAAGGCGTTTGTGCTTGCAACAGGTGGCTGGGGCCGCATGTATAAGTTCACCTCCAACTCCTGGGAAGGTACCGGCGATGGTCTGCAGATGGCCTACAACGTTGGTGCTGAACTGATGGACATGGAGATGATTCAGTTCCACCCAACGGGCATGGCATGGCCTCCAGGAATGCGCGGCATTCTTGTTACCGAAGGCGTGCGTGGTGAGGGCGGAATCCTAAAGAATAATAAGGGCGAGCGGTTTATGTTCAACCCGGATTACACCCCGGCGTTGTACAAAGGCCAGTTTGCAGAAACCCCGGAAGAGGCAGCCCGATGGCTGGACGATAAGAAAGCAAACCGCCGCCCACCGGAGCTTTTACCGCGAGACGTTGTTGCGCGAGCCATCTACAAAGAGGTGGAAGCGGGCCGAGGAACCGAGCACAAGGCCGTTTACCTGGATGTTACTCACCGTGGTGCAGAGTACATCAAGCGCAAGCTGCCGAGCATGTATGAGCAGTTCCACGCACTGGGCGCGGTAGATATTACTAAAGAGCCGATGGAGGTGTACCCCACCATCCATTACACCATGGGCGGTGTGTGGGCAGAGCCAGAGGGCTGTGCAACTTCCGTTCCTGGCCTGTTTGCTGCCGGTGAGGTAGCTGCCGGATTGCACGGCGCAAACCGCCTGGGTGGCAACTCCCTTTCTGATATCCTGGTGTTCGGGAAGCGCGCGGGTGAAGGCGCAGCCGCTTTTGCAAAAACCGCAAAGCTTGGCAAAATCGATAACGCCCAGATAGAAGAAGAGCTTGGAGTGTTGATGGCGCCGTTGAGTGCAACCACGGGTGAGAGCCCGTATGCAATTCATTCGGAGCTGCAAGAAACCATGCAGAACGACTGCATGATTGCACGAACTGAAGAGGGCTTGAGCCGCGCACTTGCGAAGGTTGAAGAACTGAAGGCACGTGCTAAAACCTTAAAGGTATCCGGTGGCACCGCCTTCAATCCGGGATGGCATGCCGCACGCGACATTCGGTTTATGCTTGCAACATCGGAAATCATCGTTCGGTGTGCATTGCAGCGCAAAGAGAGCCGAGGAGCCCAGTGGCGCCTCGATTATCCTTCGCTGGATGCCGAATGGGGCAAAAAGAACCTTATTGCTACCAAGGGCAGCGACAGGGTTAACATTGTCGAAAGGCCTATTACCCCGATGACCGATGAAATCAAGGCAATTATTGAGGAGTACAAGTGATGGCATCCAAAACTATCACACTGCGCGTCTTCAGAGGGGACGACAAGGGCGGCGAACTCGTCGAGTACAAGGTCGAAACCTTTGAGAACATGGTTGTACTGGATGCTATCCACAAGATCCAGGCAGAGCAAGATAGCTCTCTGGCTTGCCGCTGGAACTGTAAAGCCGCCAAGTGCGGATCGTGCAGTGCAGAAATTGATGGCAAACCAGCCCTGATGTGCAAAACTCAGGTGCACGATTGTGCCGGCGACTCCATTACGGTTACACCGTTGCGCACATTCCCACTGGTTAAAGATCTGGTTACAGACGTATCGTGGAACTAC
Organism: uncultured Chthonomonas sp.; assembly: GCA_903859705.1. Lineage (GTDB taxonomy): Bacteria > Armatimonadota > Chthonomonadetes > Chthonomonadales > Chthonomonadaceae > CAIXIX01. Next base: position 92,372 of record CAIONQ010000105.1, on the reverse strand, counting down.
CGCATGGCAGCCAAAATCCCACCGCTTACTCCCACCAAGGAGACGGCAGGGAAGCCCTTCAACATGCAGCAGATTGATGTAGACAGGGTTCAGGAGTTCCGGAAGTGCATTGAGTGCTTCCTGTGCCAGAACGTGTGCCACATTCTGCGCGACCACGAGCGCACCGATGCCTTCTTCGGCCCGCGCCAGATGGTTCGTATCGCATCGCTTGAGATGCATCCTATGGATAGCCTCAATCGACGTGAACAGCTGAAGGGCGAGGCTGGCGTAGGCTTCTGTAACATCACCAAGTGTTGTACCGAAGTCTGCCCGGAGTCTATCCATATTACGGATAACGCAATCATCCCGCTGAAAGAGCGCGTTGTGGATGATTATTACGATCCCGTTCGCAAGGGGCTGATTGCCATTGGCCTAATCAAGAAGCGCAATAAAGCGCCTCTGAGCAGCGTGCCAAACGACCTCACTAAGATCATCAGCTAACGCCTAAACAGGCAACACAATTGAAAGAGCCCAATCGCAATCAATATGCGATCGGGCTCTTTTGTTTAGGGTTTGCTGCCAGCTGAATATCAGATATGGCCCAGCATAACAACGACTGTAATCATCTTTGCGGTGTGCGAGGCCGATGTATCCGTATGAGGTACAGCGCCAGATAGCCTGGCAGAACCGCCCGGCGCATTAAGTGCCGCTGGCGCGGCAGTATGGTCATCGCCCGGCACAGCCGGCATAGGGCGGTGCTCACCTGGGCCCGCTGGTGCACCAATATTAGTAACGCCTGAAGTGCCAACGGAGGCCAGTTCGCCCTGTTGCCGCAATGATGTAAGCAGGGATGAGGCTTTCTCTGGATTGAACCGAAGAACAAGCTCTCCGCCCGCATACTGGACCACGGCGCCAGCAGATTCTGCCCATTTACGCAGATTCACTTCGGCTTTGTGTGTATCCCCTACGTTCAGGGCAACCATCACAACCGGAGGGCTAAAGTTATGGCCACCAGCCTGGTCGGCAGCCTTCGCTGCATTAACAGCTTTACTCCACAACCCGGGCATCTGTTTGGCAATCCTAATTTTTTCTTGATGCGCTTCCTCGGCAACAAGCCTGTCTGCAGCGGCGCTTGTAGGATCGGTAACCGGTGATGGAGCTACTTCTGCCGGCGAACCTGAATTCCCGACTTCGGTTGGCTTTTGGCCCGGCAGCTTGCCAATACCCTTTACAACCGCACTATTCTGCCCATTCGCGGTATATAGGGATTGATGGCGCGAAATCAATACTGGCGATACCATTAATGCAAGTGCGCAGCACGCAGCGGCCGCAAACACCAGGCCGCGTACTGGGCGACGATTAGCCAGCGAGTCTCGCTGTGGCTGTCTGGCAGGTACATCCATTTCCATGGGCGGCAGTGTGGCCAAAATGCGGGTGCGCAGCTGAGGCGAAGGCTGTGCGCCTTCCAGCGAACTCATGCTGCGGCCAAGCCGCTGCAGCCATGCAATCTCTTCCTTACAATCCGTGCATCGAGTAAGGTGGAAGGTCACCAACATGCGGCGCGGTGTGGATAGTTCTCCATCCAGGTAGGCCTTCAGATCGGATTTAACCATCCCACATCCGCCAGTTTTTTGGCTGTTGGTGCTCATACGGTGCTGCTTCCTTCAAAAACGTAGCCAGCGAGTTGCTCTCGAAGCCGTTTGAACGCATTCGAAAGCCTGGACTTAACAGTTCCTACCGGCACATTGAGGGTTGCGGCCACCTCTTGATACGTTAGCCCCTGTAGTTCATGCAGAACCACAACATCCCGATGGATGGGCGACAGGCTGTTAATCGCGGCCTCAACCTGCTCAGAGAGCTCTTGTTTTCCCGCTGATTGTACGGGATCTGATTCCCAGTTCATACTCTGCAACTGGATCTCTTCATCGTATGGAACCACCTCTAGTCGGCGCTTGCGCCGGAACTCCAGGCAGTGGTTCATTGCTATACGGTATATCCAGGTGCCAAGCGCAGAGTTGCCTCGGAATCTCGCGATGCTGCGATAGATACCATGAAAAACTTCCAGGGTTACATCTTCAGCATCACTTGCATTCCCAGTAAAACGTAACGCAAGCCGATACACACGAGTTTCGTAAGCGTCCATTAGCTGTTCAAACGCTTTTGAGTCCCCGCCCTGTATCCGTTGCACCAGGAGCTGTTCTTCTTTTGCTGTCATAGTTGTGTAAGTCACGTCCGCCAGTGATAATCAGAGGATTGCATTGCCCCACAGATTCCGCAAACTGCGAAACGCTTCCTTCGGCAGGAAACTACCAAAAGAGGGACCAGCGAAAAAGATGCGGAACGCGTCTTCACATTTCTTTGGTAGTTCAACTTGCAAAAAAGGTTCACTTGCTGCATTTGATTCGTAGTTTCAAAACATAATGACGCATTGTTGGTGCTTTCCCGTTGTTGATAACACAACAGTTATGGTGTAAATACCGGGACAGACAGCCCCTGCTGGTATCATGTTATACTGCACCAGCCACCCCGATGCGGGGGCATGCGTACCGTTTGCGTTGCAGCCGCACCTGGCGCTGCAACCGAGGAGATCGACATGAAGAAGAGTTCCTGGCTCATGATCGGCGCTTGTGTGGTGCTTTTGTTGGGGTTGTGGGGAGTTTACTCCTTAACTCAGAAACCAGCACCCGGCTTTACGGAAGAGCATGTAACACACATGCTTACCGCCATGAAAACCGCCGTGGAACACAAAGATGTGCGCGGCATCATGAGCTTTGTTGATGAAGCGCCAGAAACCCGAATCTCCCGGCTAAATCAGGATCAAACCCGATTGCTGCTAAACAGGGCATTCCACCAGAGTGGTAAACTTCAGGCCGAGTTCACCAAGCTTGAGCTTCATCCCTCTGAAACAGATGCTACCGCAGATTTCGATCTTGAGGTGAAACACCACATGGCCGAAGGTGATGGTATAGACTATTCTGGCCACATAACACTGCACATGCGCCAGGTAGAGGTGCCCCACCTGCTTGGTTTGTACCACACTATGGACTGGCGTATTACTCGGGCCGAAACCACCGGCCCGGACCTTGCGAACTACGGTGACTACTGACACGGCATCGCAGGGTACCACTGATTTTAATAACGAGACAAGGAGATCATAACGTTTGAATATAGGCATCATCGGCGCCGGCGGCATAGCACGAAAACTTCACTTACCCCAGATTGCGGAGTTAAAGGATCAGGGCGTTAGAGTAACGCACCTTGCCGGAAGGAAGCTGGATAGGCTCAATAGGCTGGCAACAGATTTCGACGTGCCGAATGTAACAGTTAATACGGACGAGATTATCGACGACCCAAACGTGGATGGGGTGATTATTGCTACCCCCCACCCCATGCACGTTGCTGCCGGTATTAGAGCCCTGCAGGCTGGCAAGCATGTGCTGATGCAGAAGCCGCTTTGCGGCAATATGCAGGAAGCTGATGCCTTTGTGGAAGCGGCAGAGAAATCTGATAGAATAGTGGTTGCTCTTCCTCATTATGGCCCAGATATCCTGGCTATGCGCCGATCGGCACAAAGTGGCGAAATTGGCAAGCTCGCTTCAGCACATTGCCGCGTGAGCCATGGTGGCCCGGAAGTTTACTATGCGGAGATACGGGATTACTTTGGGGAAGTGGCCGGCGACCTGTGGTTTTTTGAGGCCGGTGAGGCCGCAGTTGGTGCCCTGTTTGATATGGGAGTATATGCTATTGGAGCAATAACCACTGTTATGGGCTCCGTAACGGCGGTTATGGGCCAAACTGCCACTGTGGATAAAGCCACAACACTGGAGGATACGGCATCCCTAATCCTCAGATTTGAAAACGGGGCTATCGGTACCGCGGAAACTGGCTGGTGTGATCCGGCACGCTCATACATGCTTTCTATCCATGGCACGGCAGGGAAAATCACCACGCCAGGTGCAACGGGTTCTGGTATTACACGCTGGCAACCCGGTAGCTATACCAGAGAAGATGAACCGGCAATTCCGCACGCACTGGATACTTCAGGGTTGATAAACGAGAACAGCCACAGCCTTTGGCTGCGCTGCATTCGTGAAGGAGTACAGCCAGAGATTTGTAATGCGCGTACAGCACGGCACGTTACAGAGATTATGCTTGCCGGGCTGGAATCTGCCCGTACGGGTGCCATGGTAACTGTTAACAGTAGGCTTTAATCTCTATCAAAAAACAAGATAGGGTTGGCTGACAATGACCAGCCAACCCTGTTTTGCATTAACTATTACACTATCACACTGGCCATGGGTTACGGTCGAATCCGTACTGATGCCAGTAAGGGTAGGCCTTAGGCTTGTCGCTGGCGGCATCCAGCTTTGCTACTTGCTCTGGAGTAAGCTTCCACCCAACTGCGCCTATGTTCTGGCGTAGCTGCTCTTCATTCCTGGCACCTATAATAACGGAGGAAACCGTGGGCCGCCTCAGCAGCCAATTAAGCGCCACCTGCGGCACCGTTTTGCCTACTTCGGCTGCAACCTCTTCCAGTGCATCAACAACGGTATACAGGTACTCATCGTCCACTGGCGGCCCGTTATCAATTACAACCTGGCTCCGCAGGCGGCTGGTTTCCGGAATGGGGCTTCCACGGCGAATTTTGCCAGTTAGGCGGCCCCAGCCAAGCGGGCTCCATACAACTGCTCCAACCTTCTGATCCATCCCTACCTGCATGAGCTCCCACTCGTAGTCGCGGCCAACAAGCGAATAGTAAGCCTGATGCGCAGCATACCGGCTCCAACCATACTTATCGGAGATTGCGAGGGACTTCATGAGGTGCCAGCCCGAGAAATTGGAGCACCCGATATAGCGGATTTTGCCCTGTTTAACAAGGTTATCCAGCGTGCTCAGTACCTCTTCTACGGAAGTCAAAGCGTCAAAACTATGCAGTTCGTACAGATCAATGTAATCTGTTCCGAGCCGTTTAAGGCTCGATTCCACTGCCTGGGTAATGTGAAATCGGGAAGATCCGGTGCCGTTGTAATCCGGGCTGGTACGAAAACCACCTTTTGTGGAGATTAGCACCTTATCTCGTCGGCCCTTAATGGCCTCACCCAGAATGGATTCGGCGGCGCCCTGTGAGTACACGTCAGCGCTATCAAACATTGTGAGGCCGTGTTCGAGGCACACATCCACAATGCGTGTTGCCTCCTGCACATCGCTGGATCCCCAGGCCTCAAAGAAGGCACCTGTACCACCAAATGTGCCGGTGCCAAACGTCAATTCAGGCACCCGAAGCCCGCTGCCACCCAGCAGTCTATATTCCATGTGTTTAGCCATCCTCTCAAATATCTTTCCTGCATTTCGCACATGCAGACAGTTATACATTACGCGTGAGAAGTGGCAAGTAGTGGCACCTCAGAAGGGATAGTGTATGCTCTTCGGTAACTAAGAACTGTGAATGCTATTTTAATCGGCTGGCATCTGGCAAGCATGGGCGTATCAGCCACGGAGACAGGATAATGCATAGTGAGCTGTGGCAACAGTTTTCGGGACTAACCATTGATGGCCGGTACCACCTTTCTGCGCTTATAGGTGCTGGTGCCCACGGCGGAACCTTTGCGGCCGAACATCTAACCGAAGATGGCGTCTCACGGCGCGTTGCCATAAAGCTCATGATCCGAGATTCGTTACGATACGATCAACAGCTGAAAGATCTCACGGTGTACGCGGGGCTCAGCTCCCCTTCTCTGGTTCGATCCTTTGCGCCCGGCACATGTGATTTGAACGGCATTCGGCTGATCTATCTGCCTTCTGAACTTGCGGACGCACCCCTGAACTCTCGGCTGCCAGATTACCCGCTAAACCTCGATGAAAGCCGGGATGTTGGCATCTGTATTGCCACTGCTCTTTCGTACCTGCATGGCCTCCCAGTTCCGCTGGTTCACCGGGATATCAAACCTGATAATATTGTTATTACAGGTGGCCGTTGGAAGGTTGCCGATTTTGGACTAATGCGCGCCGTGGCTGCAAAAGAGGGCGTACGAACTCGCACCTTTGTTGGTACTGCAGAGTACGCGCCGCCCGAGGCATTTGATGGCCTGATCACTCCTGCATGGGATATCTGGTCACTTGGAGTTACCCTTTATGAGGCAGCAACTGGCCGCCTGCCTTTCCATGGTGAAACGCCACAGCAACTAATGCGTGCAATATGTAATGAACCTCCGGTTTTGGATGCCGCACTGGAACCTGGTTTGAAAGCCATTATAGAAGCCTGCCTGGCAAAAACCCTTGCCGACCGCCCCACAGCAGAACAGGCCCTTGAGAAGCTGGAACAATTGGACAATGGTATGGCAAATTGGCGGTATGAGCAAGAGAAAGCGCCAGAACCATCCAGAAGACGGCAAAGCGTCGCGTCCGTTGCGGACACTCCCATACACTCACATGGCATTTCTGAGCCCGATATTGTTCCCACTGAAACATCAATTCTTGTTGCACCAGACGGCAGCACAGGTGTATTCACGATTCAGGAGGCGATAGATCGCACACTGCCTGGCGGGCATGTTTGCCTGTTGCCCGGAGTGTACCGTGGCGGCGTAACGATCAAACGATCCGTAACTCTATTTTGTGAACTTGATGAAACAGGGCCAAAAGCACGCATCGAAACTACGGGTGAGCCAGCGATTACGATAACTGGTAGAGATGTGCGCATAAGCGGTATAGAGGCCATTAGCCGGCCAGATACGCAGCAAACTCGCCATGATGCAGTTGCAGTGGTTGGTGCACACGCGGCACAGTTGGATGCATGCTTAGTATCTGGAGGATCTCTGGCGGCAGTGGGGGTTAGGGCTGAAGGATCCCAACTTACACTGATCAAGTGCACGGTTACTGGCGGGCGATCGGCTGGACTGGAGTTGGAAGCGGGAACCTCTGCCAACCTGATAGCCAGCCACATCGCACACAATGGGGGGTCAGGCATACACTGCCTTACGAGTGCCAGGCTAACGCTACACGATTGTGATGTATACACCTCGCACGAATCAGGGCTTGTTCTCGATAAATCTGCGCATGCCGAGATCGTATCCTGTGGGTTTTATTCCAATGAAGGATCCGGTATCACATTAACTGAGGCGGCAGAGGCCCATATTTCCGGTAGTGCCATCTATGAAAATAATCAAACCGGCATCTCACTTCGTGGGCGTTGCAGGGCCGAGTTAACACACTGCGATATCACCCGTAACGTGCTAACAGGTGCGGCAATTGCTGGCGGAGCAGCGGTTGTATTTCGCGAATGCAAAGTTCATGATAGTCGATCAAATGGAATCTCAATTTCGGATGGATCCCGATGTGAGTTGCTACAGTGCGACGTTTCATCCAATGGTTTTGCTGGCCTGAAATTATCCCATGGAGGTGAGCTAACTGCCGACACCTGTACGTTTAAGGATGGCCGTAGGAGCGGGCTTGATGTGCAGGATGGTGGCCTTGCGCACCTAACCAGCTGCATTTTTGAACGCAACTTGCTGGCGGGAATGCTTATTGAAGAGGGCGGCCACGTGGATGCACGCAACTGCCAGTTTATAGCCGGGCATGAGCAAGGTATAAACTGCTCTGGCATGGCAAAGCTTATGAGTTGTGAGATTAGTGAAAATGCCGGGGCAGGTATAGAAGTGCTTCGTGGCGGAGCGCCAACTCTTCAGAGATGCACACTTAGTGGTAACCATCAGCCCGCGATATTGGTGCGAGAAGGGTCAGAAGCGGTTGTGGAAAGCTGCACTATCTCCCGCTGCCCATTGCCTGCAGTTGCCGTTGGGGAAGGCAGTAAAGTGCTGCTATCCGCCAGCACACTTTCGGATGGTGATCAGGTTGGAGTGGCCTTCTGGGATCATGCCCGCGGGATTATTGATGATTGCTCCATTACGGGATTCAAGCTGGATGCCGTTCGGCTTATGGATGGGTGCTCAATTTCTATCAACAAATCTAGATTAACAGGGTGTGGCGAGTATGCGCTGAGGGCTTCAGGGGCATGCTCTGGAGATGTTGCCCACAGCGATTTGAGTGGCTGTGGGCTGGGCGCGGGGCATGTGGAGGCGGGTTGCGAGTTTGCAAGCGCCTCCAACAAAGTGGTGTAGCCTTAACCGAGGTCGGTAATACCGCCCTGAAGGTACTTCTCATAAGAAGCCAGATCCAACAGGCCATGCCCGGATAGGTTGAATAGCAACACCTTCTCCTCGCCTGCTTCCCGGCATCGGATTGCTTCGTTAACAACTGCCGCAATGGCATGCGATGATTCCGGCGCTGGCACAATCCCCTCTTTGCGTGCAAATAGCACTGCCGCGTCAAACACCTGAGTCTGTGGATATGCCTCGGCATCGATGAGCCCAAGCTTTAAGGCATGGCTCACCATGGGAGACATTCCGTGGTAGCGCAATCCGCCAGCATGGATTGATGGCGGCATGAAGTCGTGCCCCAGCGTGTGCATCATCATGAGTGGGGTTGTTTGCGCCGTATCTCCAAAGTCGTAGCGCAATTCGCCCTTAGTGAGCGATGGGCACGCAGATGGTTCTACGCCAACAACCCGGTACTTCTTACCATCCTTAATCTTGCCACGAAGAAATGGGAATACAAGGCCAGCAAAGTTGCTGCCACCCCCACAACATCCGAAGATAACATCGGGCTCTTCGCCTGCTATCTCCATCTGTTTAATTGTTTCTTCGCCAATCACTGTCTGGTGCAGGCAAACATGGTTTAGCACGCTGCCAAGAGAGTACTTGGTTCCAGGTGTCTTCACCGTATCTTCAACCGCTTCGCTAATAGCAATGCCGAGGCTGCCAGGGCAATCCGGATCGGCCTCCAGCAGTTTTCGGCCATACTCCGTCAGCGGGCTTGGGCTTGCGTGAACTTCTGCTCCCCATGTGTGCATAAGCATTCGTCGATACGGCTTTTGATCGTAACTCACGCGCACCATATAAACGCAGCATTCCAGATCGAACTGGCTGCAGGCAAAAGCAAGCGAGGAGCCCCATTGGCCAGCTCCAGTTTCGGAAGCCAGGCGCTTTGTGCCAGCCAGTTTGTTAAAGTAGGCCTGTGGCACGGAGGTGTTGACTTTATGGCTGCCGGCAGGGCTGGCGCCTTCATACTTGTAGTAGATGTGAGCAGGAGTGTTCAGTGCCTTCTCGAGGCGTATTGCACGCAACAGGGGCGTTGGGCGCCATAGGGCATAGATTTGCCTGACAGGCTCCGGTATCTCTACATACGGATCGGCGCACACTTCCTGGGCAATGAGATTTGACGGGAAGATGGCTTCCAGCATCTCTGGCGGACAGGGCTGCATGGTGCCGGGATGTAGCGGCGGAGGCAGCGGCTCCGGAAAATCGGCGTTGAGGTTGTACCAGGCAGAAGGAATATCGGCCTGTGTTAGATCAAATCTGGATGGCGTTACCACAGTGGGTCCTCTTCTAATCGCCTTCGGTTGAGATAAGGAGGCGGAAAGCAACGCGATGCGCCGTGGCTTCCGGGCGATAACATGCGAATGTAATTCTCCCGACGCAGCACTATTTCATGCGCATAAAAACCGCAACATCGAGAGAAATCAGCTGTGAACTACAACTCACAAAATCCTGGTTGGAGAGATCTGAAGTGAAAGAGTTCTGGCGGCAAACCCTGGCGGAGATGCCCGGGGAGTTTATGATCGGCAATGTAGTGGCCGTGCCGGATAGGCAGGAGCCAGAGTGGTGGGCAGGCTCGCCATCGGTGGCAAGGGACTCGGCTGGCACTTTCTGGATGGCGCTGAGGATGCGCACTGCCGATGCCCCTCTTGGCCTGCGTGGTTACGAAATTCGTATTATGCGCAGTGAAGATGGCCTGAACTTTACAAAAGCACTGAGCATAACACGGGAAGAAGCCAAGATTGAGGGGTTTGAAAGGCCGTGCCTGCTTATAGACCCTAACACCGGGCAATTTAAGCTGTACGCTTGCTGCCCGATAGATACGAATTGGCGCATCATCAAATTTGCCGATGCAGCTTCTCCAGATCAGTTTGATGCATCAACGGCACATCCAGTTCTGGAGCCGCTACCACGGATTACGGGCGGGCCTAACACTCCTACCGGTTACAAGGATCCGGTTATAATCCACGCTGCCGGCAAGTTCCACTGTTACACAATTGGTATTTTGAAGGCAGAGCGCACCTTTCACCACGTAAGTGATGATGGCGAAACATGGGTTCCTGTTGGCGACCCCTGTGAACCCATATTGCCACTTACCCGCTGGCACAACTATGCGGTTCGCCCCGCAAGTGTGTTACCCATGGGTATTGGGTATTTGTTTATATATGAGGGATCCGATACGCGCTGGCCAGATTCTACCTACTGCATAGCAACGGGACTGGGTTATACACTGGATCTGCATACCATTACTGATATCACCCCGGAACGGCCACTTATCGCGAGCCCAGAGTACGGCAGAATTCCCGTATGGAGGTATTCGCAATGGCTATGGGTAGGGGATGAGATATGGATTTATGCAGAAGTGGAATCTGAGGATGGCTCACACTGTACACGGCGATATCGAATTGAAAGAGATAACCCCGCGCTATTAAGGAGCGCTTACTCTTAAGTTCATAAAACGCGAATGGCGTTTGCAGAGACCTGGCAACTGCTGCACATCGGGCCTCCCCACCCTCCGCACTGCAGTATCAGGCCTCAGCAAACGCCATGCTCTGAGGTTTGCCAATAACAGATCAAGTATTGGTTATTTGCTTAACACACATGTATTATATCTGTGGATTATGAAAATTTTATGAATGCATATAAAGAATTAGGCTAAATGGCATAGGCGGTTTCGAGAACCCATTTTCAATTCCCACACATACTGCCGAAAATTTCGGAATAATCGTTCCCCCATGCGGGTAGAATCTGAGCACTATTGCCGATGCGGCGCCTTTTTGCCGTGTTGGCTTGATTTACAGGCAGTCCGCTCTCCTAAGAGTGCGCGGCAGGATCTATCGCTTCGGAGAATCAGTTACGAAATCTGGCAGGAGACAGCTATACCCGTGAAGCTTAAGCAGAACATGGTTGCAGCAGCAGCAATGCTGGCGGCAGCCGCATCCACAGCGGGGGCGCAGAATATCCCTTATCTGCATGCGCCCTCCATCGACACCTATGCCAAGCACGATCCCAGCGGCACAACTATTCTATCCACTGGCCGGTATCTTAAACCGGTTGGGAAAAGCACCCCCACTCCACATTGGCCACACAACCTGGTTCTAACACAGGATGGCAACACCGCCTTTATCGCCTGTGCCGACGGCACAGGGCAGATTGTTAAAGGCTGGGCTACAGCCAACCCGGAAGTTGTGAAAGTAGCTATTGGAAAGCGGAGACGCTCCAGTGCTGGCGGCGCGGCATTCAGCAAGGATGGCAAAACACTTTACTGGAGCAGTGGTGATAGCGGCGAAGTGTATGTTGTGGATGTTGCCACACAGACGATAAAGCTATCTATTGCGCTCAACACAACAACCGGTGGCACCACGTTTACCGATAGCTTTGCGATGGATCTTGCGCTAAGCACAGACGGTAAGAGCGTTTATGCAGCAGATGTTTGCAACTTCCGTGTAGCGATCATTGATACTGCATCTAACAAGGTGGCGAGCTCCATTCGTGTTGGCCGATACCCTTATGCCCTGGCAGTTAGCGGCAGCAAAGTGTACGTTACTAACATCGGTATGTTTGAGTACACGGCTATTCCTCAGCCAGATAAGAAGGCCGTGGCGAAAGCGGTTTCGGCCAATGATCCAGATGGCGACGAGAAAAAAGAGACCATCGATCCCCGTGGCCTGACATTCCCGCCCTTTGCATTCCCTTCAAAAGAAGCACGAGATGGTGTACGACGTGAAGGCCGGAACATTAAAGGGCTGGGCGATCCTAACGTGCCAGATTCGTTCTCGGTTTGGGGTGTAGAGACAAAAGATCAGCTTCATCCAAAGATCGTATCCAGAACCAAAACCGGCCTGCTTGTTGGGGCACCCTCTGATAACGGCAAAACCGTTGGCGGCTCTGCACCGAACTTTGTGGCGGTCCACGGCGGTTCTTTATATGTTTCTAATGGCAACAACGATACTATCCAGCGGATCAATATAGCCACCGGCAAGATTACGATGAATACCCGGATCATTCCAAGCCCGCTTGTTGCAAAGCTGCGCGGAGTTGGTCCATCTGGTATGACGATATCTCCGGCTGGCGACAGGCTATATGTTGCCGAGTCTGGGTTGAATGCCATTGGCGTAATCGATACCACCACTGGAAAGGTGTTGGGCCAGATCCCAACAGCCTGGTACCCTTACCGTGTAGCCCTTACAAGGGATGGCAAGCACCTTGGAGTTATTAACTTCCGGGGTTTCGGCAGTGGGCCAAACGGCGGAAAAAATCGCCCGAACAGCGTATTTGCTGGAATGCAGGGTGTGTTCACGGTAATGGATACCCCCACATCCGCCACAGCCCTTAACCAGATGACGAAGAATGCGTTGGAATATGCTGGCATTGTGGACAAGCGTGCCGATAAGGCGAAGCTTGGATCACCAGTTATCCCTGCCATTCCGGGCGTGCCCTCCAAAGAGATTAAGTACGTTGTGTTCATCACCAAAGAGAACCACTCGTACGATGCAATCTTTGATCATGTACCGGGGGCAAACGACGATCCATCGCTGCTGCAGTGGGGCTACCATCAGACAATTAAGGCCGATGGGCAGCCTACCCTGGAAGACGTTGCGGTTATGACGAACCACAACGCACTGGCGAAGCAATTTACGATAAGTGATAACTTCTATATGGAGCCCGAAGCTTCGGGCGTGGGCCACAGGTGGTTGGTTGGCGTTCAGCCAAACAACTTCTGCCAGATGACCTATACTCTGGGTTGGCAGTTTAAAGAGAACAGCAAAGCGCCTGGGCGGCTCGCATCGTTCGACTCCAACGGGTCCATTGCACCTGAAGACTATCCTGAAGCAGGTTCGATGTGGGAGCACCTGGCGCGGTTCGGCAAAACCTTCAGAAACTATGGCGAAGGCTTTGAGTTTGCGGGCGTTAATGAAGACCCTGATGAGGGGCATACCGGCGCACGCGAGCTCGTGAACTTCCCGATGAGCAAGGTGCTGTATGATAACACCTGCCGCGAATTCCCTATCTTTAACATGAATATCCCGGATCAGTACCGTGCCTACTGGTTTGAGCAGGACTTCACAAAGCTGTTTCTGGATCGTGGCAAGCCGATGCCTTCCTTCGTGAATATTGCTATCTGCAACGATCACGGCACTGGCCCGAACGCCGCACGTGGTTATCCATACAAGGCATCGTGGATGGCAGACAATGATCTGGCCCTGGGGCGAATCGTTGACTTCCTCTCTCACACGCCGTACTGGAAGAACATGGCCATCTTTGTTACTCAGGATGACAGCGGTGGTGAGCCAGACCATGTGGATACACAGCGCAGCGTGCTGCTTGTGATTAGCCCGTGGGTAAAGCACAGAACGGTATCTCACAGGCACACTACCATTGTGAGCATGCACCGAACCCTTTACGAGATACTTGGCCTGCCCGCACTCAATATGTTTGATGGCCTGGCTAATGACTTTTCGGATTGCTTTACTACCACCCCGGACTTCACACCTTACACCCATGTGGGTGTAGATCCGCGCATCTTCGATCCGGAAAAGGCCAAGGATCCAAAAGATCCAGACTACCAGAAGGCCCGCCACACCGTTTCAATTCGGCGTGATGCGCAAGACGACGACGACGACGATCGCAAATAGATTGTTGTCAGTATCAATCTGACATAGAAAGACCGGGGCACGCTATTGTGGTTGCCCCGGTCTTTTTTGCTTGTTCGCATACGGGAGGCTATTTAGGTCAATGAACTGGCCTCTGTGCCCTGCCGGCTCAAATAGCTCTGGGTAGGAGCAAATGTTTCGCTAACTGCCGCCTCCGGCACTTTAGAGGGCCTTGGATGGGCACATGGGAAGTCTTTCTCGATGTACACCAGCACTTCGGAACCCACAGATGTATCGAATTTGAAATAAACCCCTTCACTTGTGGGTTCGGCCAGTGCGTGCACATCTACAGAGCTGAGATACACAAGAAGGTCGCCATCAACCAGCCCACAATCTGTGGATGCACAGCCGGGCAATATTCTTGTAGACCATCCACCGCTCGCAAGGTGAACCGATTCTCGCACGATCTGATTATCCAGCAGTGCATCCAACTCTGAAGGCGATATCCTAAGACGAATGCTGTTTTCGGTCCATCGAATCTTCATACGGTCCCTCTTCCTCAATCACCCGTTAACAATCTTCATCCCGGCTTCAGGATAGCGATCACCGGCGGCCGCACCGCGCGGTGCCACCGCTTCTATTCGCTGAAGATCCTGAAACGAAAGCGATACCTCAAGGGCCTCCATGTTCTCATACAGGTATTTGAGGCGCCGCGTGCCTGGGATAGGAACGATGTCTTCGCCTTGCGCAAGCAGCCAGGCAAGCGCTAACTGTGCGGGCGTGCAACTCTTTTCTGCAGCAATCTCTTCAACCTTCGCCAGCAATTCCAGATTCTTTGTAAGGTTATCGCCCTGAAAGCGCGGCTGAACGCGGCGAAAATCGTCTGAAGTTAACCCATCAGTGGTTCTAATCTGTCCTGTTAACATCCCTCGTCCAAGTGGGCTGTATGGCACAAATGCTATACCCAGTTCCCGGCAAGCTTCCAGCAGGCCAACTTCAGGGTCCCGGCTAAACAGCGAGTACTCCGTTTGGAGAGCAGCAATTGGATGGATGGCACACGCGCGTTGCAGGGTTGTAGCACTGGCTTCGGAAAGGCCGAGGTAGCGGACTTTACCCTCTTTCACAAGTTCTGACATCGCACCAACTGTGTCTTCAATTGGTGTATTAGGGTCAACTCGATGCTGATAATAAAGGTCGATAGTATCAACGTTTAGGCGCTTCAGACTGGCCTCACAAGCCTGCTTCACATATGCCGGCGAGCCATCAATCCGGCGATCCGGCGAGCTCTTACTTCGAACAACACCGAACTTGGTTGCAAGAAACACCTCATCCCGACACCCAGCAATGGCTTCTCCAACCAACTCTTCGTTGTGGCCGATGCCATACATATCGGCAGTATCAAGAAAGTTAAGGCCAGATTCAAGCGCAGCGTGGATAACAGATATGGATTCTGCCCTGTCGGCTTCTCCATAGAACTCCGACATGCCCATACAACCTAAACCAAGGGCAGAAACGCGCAGGCCAGTGCGGCCAGGTGTACGATATTGCATTATTAAGGCTCCGGGAAAGGTACAGTTCAGCCTCCCATCGGCCACTGGCCGGGGAGATTGGTATTGAAAAGCGATAGCGCGGTACGTGAAATTACTATTAGTGCGCGTTTTGATGCATAAGCGCAAACACAAACATGGCCACTGCGGCTGCAGCGCCGACTATTATCAGGAACCCGCCAATATTCAAGCCACTACGTTGTTTTTTGCCTACCTGCGTGTGGCTCACATACTCGTTGCGGAACCGCATTGCCGCGTTCTGCAGCTCATAATCTGGCAGATCTTCATGGGCGGTAGTAACAGTGATCTGCGTTCCAGTTCCAGCCGCAAGCCATGTTACTCTTAGCTCTATGCTGTTATGTCCGCTAGAAATGACGCCCGTTATAAAGTGTCCTGAATCAGATTTCAGCGGCGCTCCAAGCTGTCGGATAGCTTGCAGGCAGCGCTCGCGTGCAGTGTTACTGGAATCAGGTACAGAAAATATCAGTTCAGCACTCATCTGTCTCCCCTTCCCCCAACAGTTATCCTGATTGACGCATGTTCCCTTCTGTAGTTTCATTTGACGTGAACTATGTGCAAAGGTTAACACGTCAATGCAACTATTGCTGGATGCGAGATTGGCCGTAATGCTGGAATTGATACTCATATTTGAAAATTGGGCAGTAACCACGCCAGTAAGAGTCGAATAGTCGTTGCGTGAAAGTAAGGAATCTGGTGCCAGGCGCCGTTCCACCAGACACAGGAGAAGTATCTAAGATGGAAACACGCAATGCGGTATCTCGCCGCGAAGCTATTGCGGCAGTGAGCGCTATTGGTGCTGGCCTTGCGGCGGGCATCCGCCCAGTGCATGCCGAATCACTGTCATCAGCACGCAAGCGAACTCCCGGAGCAGGCGATAAACTGGTTCTGGCACTCATTGGCTGCGGTGGCATGGGCGCGAACGACATGAAGCAGCTGATTAAAAAGCCTGAGGTGCAGATAGCTGCATTGTGCGATGTTGATAAGAACCGTATGCCGAACGATATCAAAACGGTTACCGATAAGTACGGCAAAGCTCCGGATCTCTATAGCGACTACCGCAAGGTGCTGGAGCGCAAAGATATCGACGGGGTTATCATCGGTACCCCTGATCACTGGCACGCTCTTAACTTAATTCATGCACTGGAAGCTGGCAAAGATGCATACTGCGAAAAACCGATTTCGCATGATATCACCGAAGCGCGCTCAATGGCGAATGCCGCTAAATACCACAAGAAAATAGTGCAGGTAGGTACCTGGCAACGCAGCACTGCCGATTTTACTACAGCAATTGATTACGTTCGCTCTGGCAAGCTCGGTAAACTGGCGAAAATCCATTGTTGGAAAGTTGAAGAGAGAGGCGCGGGCCGTGGCGTAAACGCACCAGTGCCGACTAACCTGGATTTTGATATGTGGACTGGCCCGGCGGCGGCATTTCCGTATATGGCAAACCATGTACACAATGCCTGGCGTTGGTTTAGGAACACTGGTACTGGCAAAACGGGCGACTGGGGCGTTCATATGATCGATATCGGGCTGCTGGGTGCCAGCAAGGATACCGATCTTGTTATGCCCTCCGAGGTTGCCGCCTTTGGTGGTAAGTTCACATTTGTGGATGATGACCGCGACATGGCAGACACGGTGCAGGCGATTATGCACTTTAAAGATCCTGATCTGCTGTTGCACTGGGAAACAGGTAAAGATCAGCCCGGCCGCCCGGATCATGGCACTGAGTTTGTTAGCACGGATGGCAAGACATTGCGTGTATGGCGCGGTGGCCTGAAGGTGTTTGATGCCTACGGTGAGGCCATTCCGATTGAGAACACGCCACCAACCAACGATCACTGGCAAAACTGGGTGGATTGCGTTAAGAGCCGAGAGCAGCCAAGATCCAACATCGCATCCATGGCACAAACCACCATCGTATGCCACCTCATAAACGTTGCTCTGGAAGCGAAGCAGTCGGTAGCCTTCAGCAAAGAGAAAATGGATATTGTGGGCAAAGCTGGCAAAGATTCAATCTTTTACCATCGCCACTACCGTGCCCCGTGGAAGCTGCCTATCTACAAATAGAGCCGAACAGCAGTCGATACCTACTCAAACAACGGGCGTCGGCAGAGTACAGCTCTGCCGACGCCCCTACCATTTAGTCCAGCTTCGGATCCATGAATCGTTCGGCGCGTCTGAGTTCACCAAAAAACAGGTACTGCTGTGCCCACCCGGCATACAACCCAAACCGTTCCCTGTAGGCGTCTGCCATCATTGCATAAACTCTTGGGGTAAGTGATCTGGAGGACGAATCCGGTGAGAACAGCCTCACCGCAATCTGCCGGGTATGCGTATCAATTGGAACTGCACAGTCTTTGTCAAGGCAAAACAGACATATACAATCCGCAACCTTTGCCCCGATGCCTTGCAATGAACACAGATAAGCATGCGCTTCCATGTAAGGCACAGATCGTAACCGGTGAAGTACTCCCTCACCTTCACTTGCCAGAATGGAAGCCAGCGCAATTACGCGTGGTGCACGGAAGCCCCATAAATCCGCCCGTAACGTTGCCTCATCGGCAGATGTAAGGCTCTCAACTTCTGGAAACGCATACAGAACAGGGCCAAAGGGGCACCACTCCGGCATTAGGATGGGTTGGCCATATCGCTCTGCCAACTTTCGAACAGATCTTTCGATCTTGATAACCGTGTTGCAAGAAGCACACTGAAACCCAAAGAAGCACTCTACTGGATCTTGCCGGAGAACGCGCAGACCACAGAAGGATTGAATGCAAGCATCCATTTCCGCCTCAGCCGACTCCCACTCAGCATAAAGCGTCGGCAATGACAGGCTCAGGCGAAAGAAGTCCTCAAATAGTTCTGTTTGCCCGGCCACTGGAAAGCTCTCCCAGAAAACCGGAGAAAACGGGCTCCCTTCCGCCTGCCACACAGCGAAAGCAACTTTGCCAACGGTGCCCCACCAGATGCCCGCCACGTCTTTGCGCCATCGAAACGCCTGCCCGCTTTCTAATGTGGCAGATACATTGAATGGCTCACCCGGCTTCTGCCATACATTACTCAGATGCTCTTGCACAACTGCTGGCGCTAGCAGGCTCAAGAGGTTGCTCCGTACATCGGACGTAACACTTGCATGGGCGACGAAAGCTTATACTGGCCAAACGGCCCTTCAAATGTGCACTCGGCAAATGCGGCAACACAGCTACCCTGGGATATTGTTCCCGGGATAACCCCCTCGGCCTTAGCAGCATTGGTGGTAAGGCGCACGTAGCTCCATTTTGATAACCTAAAATCTTTCGAACCCGGGGCAGTGTTGGCCCACCACACTCCAATTTCTGCGCCTACCTGGCGATTTAGAATTACTACGGAAACCCCTGCCGCATCTTCTTTGCTGGTGAGCAAAGCCGAAACAGCCGGCAGTTCTGCACCACGATGTGTTTCTAAAGCAAATGCCGCAAGAGCAGGCTCGAATCGCACTTCGTCCTTGAGAAAGTGCCCCTGGTTGGGTATGTACAACACGCTCTTTGCACCCGTTAGCTGCTCCCAATAGATATTGATGGCATCAGTTGCCCAATACGGATCGTTGGTTCCATTGATGATTAGCTTGGGCAATCCAAGGGCTTCTCGGTAACTAAACGGATCGACGAGGCTAACCAGTTTATACCCGTCCGGTGTAATCATGCGATCCACTATGCCAGAAGCTGTATAGTCGCTTATCTCTTCGCTGTAGGTGTCAAACACATCCAGTTGGTGCGGCATCTGAGTAAAGAAATTCAGATTGTCAAAAACAACCGGAGCAATTGCGCTTACTCGCTTGTCGGCCGCCCCCGCCAGCCAGGTGGTCCACCCCCGTTTAGAGGCACCTGTCACCACAAATCGTGTAACGTCACCAATTGCAGTCTCGGCACACAACTCTTGAATGGCACTCATTGCCGCCGAGGCCGAACGTACCATTGGCAGCAACAGAGGCCACCATGCCTCCCCCGTATCCAGATGATTCAGAAATGTCTGTGCAATAAGGGCGTCTTCTACCAGGCCATCATACAGTGGCTGGTTTGGTACGTCGCAGAGAACCGCGCACACCATTCCAGTGGCTGCTGCCATAGCCGCAGAGCGGCCAGCATGATGAAGTGATGCCGGTCCATCTTCTGCGATGGTAAGCAACACCTGGTCTGAAAGCTCAGTACTTTGGAGCTCAGGTACAAACAGGTGCAGGTGATGGGCCCACAGAATGCCCTGCCACTTCTGCGATACCAGGTGCACATCTAAACGCGTAACACCCTCCAGTACAAGGGTTGGCTCGCCTAGCTGTTTCCACGTATAATCCGGAAAGTCTAGCGCCAGATAATCAAACAGAGTGGATGGATACGACATAGAGGCTACCCTTTCAATTTCAATGCCGGAGCATCGAGCGCACTGTTAAAGGAGCTGGCGTTTGCGAAACAACTTACCCGGGTTATAAGCCATGTAGATTAGAAGATAGGTAGGAACCGAAAGCAGTGTGTTTAGCACGGTTTCGTAAGCCAGATGGCGCACCCACACGGTTGCGTGTCGCTGAGGATCAAATATAAAGAACAGGCATTCTGCACCCAAAGTGCCAGCAAATGCGATGGCAACTGAACTCAAAATGTGCTCTCTGTACACACGCTCTTCCAGCCAACCAACTACGGAGCAAGCAATGGTTCTGCTTACAATAAAGCTGCCAAATCCACCAGATGCAGTTACAGCAATAGATCTCGCAATGGGGCCGCCGGAGGCTACCGGCCCTGCAAGCGATGCGGTTAACAGCCCTGCCGCGAATCCTACGGAAGCAGCTGAAGCAAGCGGGCTAAACTGCGCGAATATCAGGGCATAAACCAGGATGAAATCCGGCTTGCCACCACGCAGGCTCATGTGGCTGGCCCAGGAGCACTGCGCACACACATAAAGAACACCGAACACGGCAAGCCATAGGGCGCGGCGAGCTTCGGGTGTCATTTTATTACATACACCTGTTCCAGCCGCTCGAAGGCAACCTGCGGTTTAATCCGAATTATTCTGCCGCCGTTCGCCGTATCTGGGCGCAGATCTGCTACGCTTCCAACCACCAACCCGGAAGGATACACACCTCCCAATCCGGAGGTAACAAGCACATCGCCCTGGCGTACGTCTCCAGAATCTGGCATACCAAGCATCACTAGAGTGCTCGTATTATCGCCCTCGCAAACGGCGCTTGCGCGTGATTCTGGCCGCTGCACCCTCACCCCAATACCAGAACGCTGATCTGTGATCATTAGCACTGTGGCGGTACCCGCTTCCGCTTCAAACACTCTCCCAACCACACCATCGCGTGTAACTACTACGCTGTTTGGGCCAATACCATCAGAGGTACCGCGATTAATCATCATCGTATCAAACTTGGGATCGATCTTAAAGGCAATCACATCTGCTGCAAGCAGGCGCGGCTTTGCCTGCTTAACAAAGCTCAGATCACCTCGTAATCGATCGTAGTTGATTTGAGCTTCTGTGAGGGCACTAACTCTTCCTCGCAGTTCTTCATTTTCTAGCCGGAGCCGCTGGTTCTCAGTGGCAAGGCTTCGCCGCTTCCAAATCCACTCTGTTTGCCTGCCGCAAAAGCCAGAAACGGATCGGAACAACCTGGCAGGTACAGCAGAAACGCCGCGGACCAGGCCCGCAACCGGATCTGGCCTACCAGCATGCACCTGGCGATTATGCCAGATGCCGAGTACTACGCCCGTTGCTACAAGAGCAAGGACTACCCTGTATTTGATTGCGGCAGGAGACCGCTCAGAACGCATGCAGAACACTCCGGGGGGAACAGAACGTTGCCGGTGGCGATGCCACCCCTATTCGGCACAAATATCAGTCAATAGACTACCTCAGAATGAAGCCCGCCTCGAAATCATCGTGTAACTGCGCAGTGTACAGTTTTGTAGCCCGATGAGGCATCTGGTGATATGCTATACTATTGCCCGGGGAGTCATGGCTTCATTATGAATCAAGACCATATACGAAATTTTTGTATCATCGCGCATGTTGATCATGGCAAGTCCACACTTGCGGATCGCCTATTGGAGGCGACCAACACCATCGCGCGGCGCGACATGCAGGCGCAACTTCTAGATACCATGGATCTGGAACGTGAGCGCGGCATCACCATCAAGATGACTGCGGTCCGCCTGAACTATACAGCTTTAGACGGACAGGAGTACCAGTTTAACCTGATAGATACTCCAGGGCACGTTGACTTTACATACGAAGTATCTCGTTCGCTTGCAGCTTGCGAAGGGGCATTGCTGGTTGTGGATGCGGCACAGGGTGTAGAAGCACAAACGCTGGCCAACGTGAACCTTGCATACCAGAACAATCTGGAACTCATACCGGTTATCAACAAGATTGACCTGCCCGCAGCAGAGCCCGAACGAGTTCGGGATGAGATTGAAAATGTGCTGACATTGGATGCCTCGCATGCCATTTTTGCGAGTGCAAAAGCAGGCATCGGTATCAGTGAAATTCTTGAGGCCGTTGTTCACTACATACCACCGCCCCGTGGCAGCACAACAAAGCCACTTCGGGCCCTGGTATTTGATAGCAAGTTTGATCAATACATGGGCGTGGTTTGCTACGTGCGAGTGGTGGATGGTGAGATTCGCCCGGGCCAGAAAATTCGGTTTATGGCCACGGGAAAAGAGTTTGACGTAATTGAGGTGGGTACGTTTGCTCCGCAGCGCCGCATTGGCGATTGTATTGCCACTGGCGAAGTTGGCTACGTAGCCGCCAGCATCAAGACCATTGGTGATGCCAATGTTGGCGATACCATAACCTCTGCCGGGAATATTGCCACCGATGCCCTTATAGGCTATCGCAAAGCCAAACCGATGGTTTTCTGCGGCCTTTACCCGATGGATGGTGCGGATTATCCTAACCTGCGTGAAGCCCTATCAAAGCTGCAATTAAACGATGCAGCAATAACCTTTGAGCCGGAGACATCCGCTGCACTTGGCTTCGGTTTTCGATGCGGGTTCCTGGGTTTGCTGCATATGGATGTTGTGCAAGAGCGGCTGGAGCGGGAGTTTAACCTTTCGCTGATAGCTACCTCACCTTCTGTTGTGTTCCATGTTCATAAAACGGATGGAACTATGGAAGAGGTGGATAATCCTGCAGATATGCCATCTCCTACTCTCATCGCCTACACCGAAGAACCCTATGTAGATGCCACGGTTCTGCTGCCATCCATGTATTACGGCACTGTGATGGAGCTGGCTCGTGATCGTCGCGGCGAATTCGTTAAAGTAGAGTACCCGGCGCCAGAACGCGTAATGCTGTTCTTCCGGATCCCTCTTTCCGAAATCCTTATGGACTTCTTCGATCAGCTCAAGTCCAGAACCAAGGGCTATGCTAGCTTCGACTACGAGCTTGGCAAATACCAGGAATCAAAGCTCGTAAAAATCGATGTAATGATGAACGGCGATCCCGTGGACGCTCTCTCGTTTATCACTCACAGAGATAAGGCGTACCCGCGAGCAAAACTGTTTGTAGAGAAGCTAAAAGAGGTTGTGCCACGCCAGCAATACGAAGTTCGTATACAGGCGGCCATAGGCGGTAAAATTATCGCTGCCGAATCCGTAAAAGCATTCCGCAAGAACGTTATCGCCAAGTGTTACGGCGGAGACATTACGCGTAAGCGCAAACTGCTTGAGAAACAAAAAGAGGGCAAGAAGCGCATGAAGCAGGTTGGCTCCATCGAAATACCTCAGGAAGCGTTTCTCTCCGTGCTCAAGATTGCTGAATAACCACTGGTGGCCGGTTAATGCCGGCTACCAAAAAGGCTAATCGGCAGGAATATGTTCGTGGCAAATAATAAATGTATGCCGGTTCTGGTGGTTAAAGTAGGCACCAGTACTCTTACCGACCGATCTGGACGCGTGGATCGGTCGTTTCTTATCGACCTGACATCACAACTTGCAGCCAGGCAGCAGGCAGGTTGGTCCGTAATCCTCGTAACGTCCGGGGCAATCCGAGCTGGCCGTGAGGCCTTAGATTCTCGCACGCATGCCCTGCCGGAAACCGCTTCCGGAAAACCTGCCTTGGATACTAATTCCCTTCCATTTAAACAAGCTGCAGCTGCCATTGGGCAGGGCCGCCTCATGCATACATATACAGAAGCCTTTTCATGGCGTAACGTGGATTGTGCGCAGGTGCTGCTAACCAGGGAAGACATTGAGGATGCTCGCAGGCTCGAAAATGCCCGCAACACGCTGCGGATGTTATTGTCACTGGGAGTAATCCCAATTATCAATGAGAACGACACCGTTGCTGTTGACGAAATAAAATTCGGTGATAACGATAACCTTGCTGCCATGGTGGCCAGACTCATTGAAGCCGACCTCCTACTTATTCTCTCAGACGTAGAGGGCTTGTTCCCCAACGGCGGTCCCCGAGCCGAAGATGCCACCCCCATCCCATTGGTTACAAAAGTGGACTCAGTAATTCAAGCGATGGCTGGCGGCGAAACCAGCATGGGCGGTACCGGCGGTATGCGCACCAAAATTGAGGCTGCGCGGCTCGCAACCGAGGCGGGTATAAAAACGGTTATAGCGCGAGGCAGACGGCCGCAAGTTGTTGAAGATGTGGCACTTGGCTCTGTGGTGGGTACTACATTCTTACCGCAAACACATTCTGAAAATTAACCTGTAGCGATTCGATTGAGATGTATTAAGAATAACGCCCCAGAGTGAACGGTTATAGTAACAACAGAGTCTGCGGCGCGGTTACTAACTCCCCGTGTGCCGGGTAATAGCTCTTCTTCATGCAGTGGCCACTCAACGCCAGCTGCACTCACCACCACCCCGGTAGCCATTGCAACCAGGGAAATGGTATCGCCTGGCTCTGCTACTATTGCGACAGATCGAACCCCGCCATTGGCGGAAATTGCCCGTGTGAACCCATAATCATCAGCATAAACCACAGTAGGTTCTGGCGGAAGGGCAAGTAACAGGGCCAGGTTGGCAATTGTATGATCCGGCCTTCGCCCCAGAGCGCCAAGCACCGTAATGGATTCGAAGCCGAGGTGTTGCGCCTCCAGAATTGCTTTTTCGAGATCTGCTCGCTCTTGATCCGGAGTGGGAATCAATAAAACTCCCTCCGCACGCTGTGTCAGCTCTTCAGGAGTAACGGAGTCCAGATCCCCGCTAAGATAATCCACATTGAGACCAAGCGCATTTGCTACCCGAATGGCGCCATCCGTTGCAAGCACCGCTTGGTGCGTTGCTGCCATACGTTGTGCCAGGGCATGTGATGGCGATTCGCCGTGAGCAACAATTAGCAAGGATCGTTGTGAAATCAATCGAAATACCTCAAGTACTTTCATCGCACTACGCGCAGTGAATCCCGGAACTATTATACAAACACTCTCGTCTTCATTTAATCGATTTTGCCATTTTGTGATTCTAACAACTATTGACGCGATCACATGCACGAGTATATGACACTAAGGTAAAAAATTTTTAACAAGTGTGAAGGAATTGCAATTCTGGTCGCCGAATCGTCCCGCACGCTCATGCAAAGCTGTTGCGCACTGCGCACCAAACTGTGCATGATCTGCTGCACACAACCGCACGCTCGGTGCGGAGGAGGCTGTCGATGCAACAGAAAGCTAGCCCCGCGGTGATTGCGGCGGCGATCGTGGTTCTGGTTGCTTTTATAGGATGGTACGGCTTTAGAAACCTCGCCAAGCCATCCGCCGGAACCAACCCGTACGCCAATCACAAAGGCCCACCACCTGGCATGAGTGGCGGCGGAACTGGCGGTGGCCAGGGTTACGGAAGTCCGGGCCCAAATGGATACCGAATGCCAACCTCTTCGCCAGGTAATACAGGCGGAACCCCTGGAGGCAATTAAGCTGTAGCTTCCAGGAATTATCGATCAAGACCGTATCCATTAGAGGTACGGCGCAACAGAGGAGCGACCTTATGCACAGTAGCAAGAAATTTGGTCAGACTTCCAGTGCATTTACTCTGATCGAGCTGCTCGTCGTCATCGCAATTATTGCGATTCTTGCCGCTATCCTCTTCCCTGTGTTCGCACAGGCTCGGGAGAAGGCGCGAACGGCTTCGTGTGCAAGTAACTGCAAACAGCTGGGCCTTGGTGTCCTGATGTATGTTCAGGACTATGATGAGCGTTATCCATTTGGCGGATGGCGACCTGCTGGCCCCAGTGGTTCTGGAGACGGAACCTGGGATTGGCAGAATTCCACAGCACCCTACATTAAGAACAAGGGCGTTTATTATTGCCCGAGCTCTGGTGATGACACGGAAGATCCAGCAGACCCCACCAGCTGGAACTGGAACCGCAACCCGGTTAGCTACCTGTATAACAACCAGCTTGGCCGGAACCGCCAGCCGGTGAAACTTGCCACGGTGAATGCACCTGCAGATACGTGGATGGTGCTTGATGGCCACTCGGACTGGGGATGCAACAACCTTTCTCACAACGCCTGCGACGGTGTTGACTGGATGGGCCGCCCGCAGACGATCTGGAACCTTGAGGACACTACCTTTGGTAACGACGCCTCACTGCTAACCGGTTGGCTCAGCTGGCAGGGCTTTACCTGGGGACTGCCCCGCCATAATGGCGGCGGTAACATCACCTACGCTGATGGCCACGTAAAATTCAAACTGATGACACCGCAGGGTGTAAGCAATGCGAATGTTGCGGCAGGCAACAACGTGTTCCATGCAAATGGCGCAGGTGCTGCACCTGGTTGGTTTGAAGCTAACTACCCCTACAACAAGGTTTGTATTCCGGACAACAGCAACTCCGGATGGCAGTGGAACGTTAACTAACGCTCGCCTGATGCAAACTGTTTGAATAGATCAGCAGCCGGCCCGGTAACCGCCGGACGGCTGCTGATCTGCCCTTTGCTCTTTATATTTTCGAACGTTTACACAGGCACCATGCCTGTATGGTCGCAATATGCAGCAGTCACATCCTGCCGTTCCACCGCAGCAAAATTCACTACGTAAAACCCAGACCCGGCCTATAGTACTTCTGATAGTTGGAGTTCTTGCAATTCTAATTAGCCTTGGAGTACGCAATAGCAGCTGGGCGCGCGAGCGCATGCTCAAGAATCTGTCACTCGAACAGCTCGCCCTTGCTATCCGAGATGAACCGAATGATTCCCTTACATTTCTATACTACGGGAATGCTCTGATAACGGCAGGCAACGCTCAGGAAGCGGAACAGGCGTTTAAGCGAGCCTCAGAGCTGAACCCTGGCAATGAAAGAGCCGTGCTTGGCATGGCGAGTGCACGCTTTAGAATGAACAAGTTGGATGACGCCCTGGAAGCATTCAAGAAAGCGACTGTGCTGAATCCAAAAGACAAAGAAGCACTGCTTGGCGTCGCCCAAACTTTGTACCGCCAGGGATATGTTTCTCACGCTACCGAGCCACTAAAGAAGATTTTGGAATTAGACCCCAGAAGCGGGCCAGCATGGTATTTCCTCGGGAAAATGTACGGAGACACTCATGAATCGGATTTGGCTCTGGACGCTCTAAAGCATGCAGTTCAAGTAGACCCGAACAAAGCAATCTACTGGCGAGATCTGGGCCAACTGGAGCGCCATTATGCCCACCTACCTGAAGCCGAAGAGGACTTCAAGAAGGCGATCCACTTCGCACAGAATGACCCTGAAAGCTACTTGTGGCTGGGACAACTGTATCTTCAGATGGGTGATACACCAAAAATCAGAGGGCAAGCAGAGCAGTGCTTCCAGAGTGCAATAGCCCGCGATCCGCAGATTGAGGAGGCGTACTTTGGCCTCGGTCAACTCTACCAGCGCAGTGCAAATTATCCAAGCGCCATTGCAAACTACCGCAAGGCCACCGAACTGGACTCTTCAGACGAAAAGGCTCTGCACTACCTGGGTGAATCGCTCGTGCGAAACGGTCAAACGGCAGAGGGGCAAAAACTACTGGGGGCCGCAAACGAACTGGAAACAGCCAAACGGGATGTGGACTACCTTCAGAAACGCATACTGGCCGAGCCTAAGTCGAGAGACCTGAGATTACGAATGGCACGCCTATACAGAAAGTATGAAAACGACCGCAGCGCACTTCAGCAGTATGCAGCCTATCAAAACTTAGGTTCGGAAGATACGCAAGTGCGTGCCGAGATGACCACATATGAAAATGAGTTAATCAAGAGAGGCGTGTTGCCTCCACGCCCCATGGCAGGGCTGAATGCGGCACCAAATGCTGCCGGGAGCCATTGACATGTCCTGCTCACCTGCCCTTAGAGTACTGGCTCGCTGCTGCTTTGCAACTCTAACCCTGGGGGTGGCGGGGTGCCATACGGCTTCGCCACGTGATCAAATTAAGCCAGCGCCTGCAAACACTGCCAACAGGTATCTTGAGAGCCGAACGCTTCCTGCCGGGTTCAAATCATGGTTTGAAGATGCGGCCCAATCTCTCGGCGTTACCAGCACTATGGGACACAATGGCAAAACTCCGCTAACCGTGCTCGAGGTGATGGGCCCCGGTTGCGCAGTTTGTGATTTTGATGGCGATGGCCATGCGGATATTCTAGTTATTGGCCAGGATGGGCCGGTTGCTAAGGGCAAGTGTGCCCTATACCGAAACAATGGCGATGGCACCTTTACAGACGTAACTAAGGGTTCCGGACTGGAAGCCCCTGGAAACTACATGGGTGTCGCCGTTGGGGACATAGATAACGATGGCAAACCCGATATTGTAATTACTGGTTATGGTGTGGTAAAGCTCTTTCGAAATCTCGGTGGCTGCAAGTTTCAGGATATTACAAAGGGCAGCGGACTTGAAGCACCCTCCTCCTCCTCCTGGGCAACAAGCGCCGCCTTTGCAGATGTGGATCGTGACGGCAAGCTGGATCTGTATATTGCACGATACGTGGTGTTTAACGACCACACCCTGCAGTTCTGCGATTATGGCCTCAAGGCATCCTGCGGCCCAATATTCTACGATCCTCAGATTGGCAGCATGTATCGCAATATCGGAAGCGGCAAATTCAAGGATGTAACCCGCGAATGGGGATTGGAAGGGGCACGTGGCAAAACACTGGGTGTAGCATTTGCCGATGTGAACGGAGATGGTTGGCCAGATATGTACCTGGGAAACGACGAAATGCCTGGGGACCTGTTTATTAACCTGGGCACCCATACTGAAAAGGGACGTAAGTTCCGAAGTACAGGAGTGGAATCCGGTGTTGGTATGTCTGGCAGTGGGCAAATGCAGGGTGCTATGGGAGTGGACTTTGGAGATTATGACCACGATGGCCGCCCGGATCTGTTTGTTACCACATTTGAATTTGAACAAAAGAGCCTGTATCGCAATGGTGAAGGCACCCTCTTTAACATCAGCAGTCAACAAACCGGCATCGGCCCGGCTACCTCAAACTTTGTGGGCTTCGGCACTAAATTCATCGATGTAAATAATGATGGCTGGCTTGATATTGCCATTGCCAACGGGCACATTCACGACAATCAGGCCAAAATAGATAAACTTGGCTCTTATGCACAACCACTTCAGCTGTTTATAAACGACGGCGGTAAAACGTTTGCCAATCGCACCCTGGAAGCTGGAACGGGATTTACAAAGCCTGCTGTAGGACGTGCCCTCGCAACAGGTGATCTTAATGATGACGGACTGGTTGATATCGTAGTTACGGATGTGGAAGGCAACTTAAGGGTGCTGATTAACCACACAGAGGACCACAATAACTGGCTCAGAATATCGCTTGTTGGCACAACCTGCAACCGCATGGCGATTGGAGCACACGTTACTGTAAAATCTGGTTCAGAGTCCTGGAGCGCTGAGTGTACAACCGGCGGCAGCTATCTCTCCGCAAGCGATCCGCGACTGCACTTTGGCCTTGACAAAGCTACCCATGTGGACTGTATCAAAGTGGCGTGGCCAGATGGTAAAACTACAGAGATCAAAAACCCACACGTGCCCGGCGATATAACGATAAAAGAACAATGAGCGAGTACCAGTCTAACCCGATATCTTTTCAGAGAGAGCGCAACTTGCGCATTGTCGGCATATGTGCCGCTATTCTGGCCGTTGGGGTGGGTTTTACCGCCATGAACCGGGATGCGCATGCCCGTTTCCTCCAGAAGGCAACTACAGAGGAGTTACTTGCGGAGGCAAAAAAGTCGCCAGGCGATGCCGAACGAGACCTAATATTGGGCCGAAAGCTGGTAGGAGATGGCAGGTATGCCGAAGCCTACGCTGTGATGAAGCAAACGGTGAAGCAAAGCCCGGAATCATACCCTGCCTGGCGTGGACTGGCAATTGCAGCTGCGGGTTGCGGGCATGCTTCAGAAGCCCTCGAAGCAAACCTCAAAGCATGCAAACTAAATCCTGGCTACGCGGAAGGGCACGCAACAGCAGGCACGATCCTGATTCAGGCCGGTCTTCTGGATGAAGGGCTTGAAGAGATTGATAGGGCACGTAAGCAACAAGAAGATGTGCGCGTAAATGTTCAGATATGGTCACAGGCTCTTGCCGACGTTGGTCGTGAAGAAGAGGCATACGACAAATTAATCAGGTCGTTGAATATTGATCCTACGCAGGATGCCCTCTATGAGCCATTGAGTAAGCTTGCAGTAAAACTCGGCAAGTACAACGATGCGCTCTCCATGATGCTTGGCAGAATCAAGATTTCGCCAATGTACGATATGTATCAGGTACGAGCACCTCTTGCGATGATGATGCTGGCGCAAAACCACGACCCAGAGTCGCTTGGCCATGCACTCTATTATGCCGAGGCCGCCGCAAAGTGCGGTTTGCCTAAAGCTCAGGTGCCTGTGGCACGGGTATATCTTGCAATGAATGAGCCTCATCTGGCAAAAGTGGCGCTGGAAAAGGGTCTTAAAGTATCTGCACTCGATCCAGATTGCCTTGCGATGCTGGCAACCATAGAGGATAGCACCGGGAACCACACGGCTGCCTCTGCCATGCGCAAGAGACTGGCACTGGAAACACCTCTCGACGCTGCAGATTTGGAAGCCACAAACAAATCGGCACGCGCCGCCACCGACCCACTGGTAAAGCGAGCAGCGGCAGAGAAACTAGCAGCAGCCGGAAGAATAGCCCAGGCGGCTAACCTTTGCCACCAGTGCGGTGCGGCAGATGCCCGCCGATATCAGGAGCTTCGCACGCAGGCTCTGCAAAAGCTAGATCAGCAAGAAACCGACAAAGCCAATACTGCAAAGGCTACGGCTGGCAAGTAGTTACACCACTCAAGAGTGCCATGAAGTTCTGCACAAAAAAACCTGCTTCGCCTGTTATCCAGCTTGCAATGGCTGGGCTGTTCTTGATTGCCCCACTGTTATGCGTACTGATGGCTGCTGGCTGCAAGGGAGCAAACCAGTCTGCCTCAGTATCAGCAGGTCAGCCCGCAATGGACCCAGCATTTGCCGGAAATGATGCCTGCCTGCCCTGCCATGAACGGGAATATAAGGCTCATCACAACAGCTTTCACGATACTTCGTTACGCCCGGCTACCATCTCGGGCCTCGGCCCTGCTACACCGCCAACGGGTGTTGTTCCCCTTGCAGGATATGCCATAGATGCGAAGGGTGAGGGCTTTGAGCTAAGGCGAGGCGAGGGTGATGCACTCGAGAAAAGACAGCTAAATTACGCGCTCGGCTCAGGAAAGCTTGGAGTAACCTACGTCTCCATAACCGGGGAACAGCTTATGGAAACTAAAATGAGCTACTTCCCGCCATATAAACTCTGGGAGAAAACTCCCGGGCAAGAGGTCCATACCGAAAACGACAGGCCATTTGGCAGAGAGCACCCCACGACTGAAGGCAGGATGTGCCTTGGGTGCCACACAACCGCCCTCCCCGTGCAGGGGCTGCAAGTTGCACGAAGCTTTTACGGAGTTGGGTGCGAATCATGCCATGGCCCTGGCAAGGCGCATATCGAGGCTGTGAAATCTGCTTCGTCAGATCTAAAAATGGAAAAACTGGGTAAGCGCCCTCCCTCCAGACTCAACGAAATGTGCGGCAAATGCCACCGAACGGCGAACGCCGTTGACCTGGATACGCCGGAAGTAAACCTCACGCATCGATTTCAGCCTTACGCACTGCAGCGCAGCAGCTGCCGAACAAAAGATAATGAGCCATTATCTTGCCTTTTCTGCCATGATCCTCACCAGAATGTGTCCGATGACAAGCCACCCTATGAGAGAGTTTGTAAATCGTGCCACGGAGGCGCGTTAGAGGGTATAAATGCAGCAACCAGAGCAGCAGTCCGCACTTCAAAGCCTTGCCCCGTAAGCCCAAAACAGAACTGCATACAGTGCCACATGCGGCCAAAAACAGTTTTCCCGCTCACGTCGGTGCCTGCAAAAATGGCCGATCACTTGATTTCGCCGCCCGGAATGGGCACAATGAGAAAAAACCCAACATTGGGCCCAGCCGTTAACACATTTAAATGACAATCACACCCGACAAACCACGTACCGGCCGCGCAGCAAGCTTTGTAATACTTATCTTTCTGGCGATAGGAGCCCTAACAGTTATCTGGTGGTACCGCCCAGGAAACAGCGAGAAGCGCTATGAAAGCATGTCACGCGTTGCTCTGGAACAGGTGCTGGAGCGCGAACAGAATAACAAGGTTGCCTGGAAGGTGTTTGCACTCAGAATGGCGCAAGATGGCGCAGCTGGCTCTGCCGAGCCAGCATTGATTAAAGCGCATCAACTCAACCCTGCAGATGCCGCACTTGCAACCGGGCTTGGCGAACTCTGGATGTCGCAAGGCCGGATTCCTGAAGCGTTCCAGGTTCTGAAGCAGGCGGCTCTGGCACACCCTAACTCCGTAGCTCCACATCGGGCTCTGGGAAGGCTCTATATGAAAAGAGCCTCTTACCAGCACGCCATGGATGAACTTGCACTGGTTGTTAAGTTAGATCCGAAGGCAGATGACGCGTGGTACTCTATGGCCATAAGCAGCCTTCAAATGCAAAAAGCCGCCGATGCTAACTCTCAAATAGAGAAGGCACTTTCCCTATCACAGGGCAATCCACAGTACATGGCCGTCCATGGCAGCATTCTTGTTGCATTGGGTAGAGTGGATGAGGGCATTACCACGCGCATAGAAGCCGCAAAGCGCGCTCCAAAAGACATTAAAATCCAGAGCGGGCTGGTTAACCTACTATTGGAACAGCACCGGTCCGATGCGGATACAACCACCGCGGAAGAAGCTATCGCCCGCATAGAGCAGGTGAGCACCGATTATCCACTGCTTCCTTACCAGCGCGGCAAAGTAGAGATGCTCCGAGGCCACTGGGATGCCGCAGAGCGTTATTTGAGGAAGGCTATAGAATCATCACCCCAGCAAGATGAAATCTACTTTGCATTAGGGCAAACGGAAAGACACCTCGGTAATGCGGCAGCTTCTGCGCAGATGATGAAAATGTATGAAAACCGCACTGCAATCCATCGTAAGATAGATCAGGCCAGAGCGTCTCTTGCAGATAACCCAAAAGATGTGACTGCGTACATGAAGATGGCCGATAGCTATATGATCCTTGGAGATCGAGTTAGCGCTATTTCGGCAATTAAGTCTGGCCTCGAGATTGAGCCAGCGCATGCCGTGTTGAAACGATGGTTGCAAACTCTTGATACACCACAACCTGTTCGCCAATGATTTCAGTACTGCGATCAGCTTGGTGCATGCTTGCAGCACTGTTTATATTTGCCGGCTGTAGAAACACGGACACAACACACCCTACACCACCTGCACCTATCTTAACGCAGGCAGCAACCATCCAGTTCCAACCAGCATCCAGTTCTGCAGGTATCGCGTTCTCACTCACCAACCACGGTAAATCTCCGCTTTCAATTCTGCAAACAGCTGGTGGAGGATGCGCCTTCTTTGATTATGACAACGATGGTTGGCCCGACATTGTACTTGTTGGCCCGCATAACGTTGCACTGTATCATAACGAACAGAATGGAACCTTTCGCGACGTAACTTCAGGTTCTGGTTTGATAAAAGATGGCGTATGGATGGGCTGCACGGTGGGCGATTATGATGGTGATGGCCGCCAGGATCTGTTTGTAACCGGCTACCACTGCTGTGCCCTGTACCGAAATCTGGGTGGTGGTAAGTTCAAGGATGCAACCACGGAGGCTGGAATTTCCGGGCTAACCTGGAGCATGAGCGCTGCCTTTGCGGAGATTACCGGATCGGGCCGCCTGGATCTGTTTGTTTCTCAATATGTTGAATTCGATCCAGCTCAAGGGAGTAAACAAACATGCCTTGTAGGCAAACTGCAATCTGCCTGCGGGCCAGAAGTGTACCCGGCACTTCACGGCATGCTCTTTAAGAACATAGATGGCAGGCACTTCAAACTGCTACCGTGGAACGATAACGGCAAAACGTGGGGAGTGCTGGCCTCCGATTTAACGGGAACGGGAACATCGGCGCTCTATGAAGCCAACGACATGATGCCAGGCGACTTCTGGGTTCGGCACGCGAATTCAAGTTCGTTAGTTAACGAGGGGGCGGCAACCGGCACGGCGTACGATGGACAGGGACATGTGCAGGGTGGCATGGCTGTGGACTCTGGAGACTACGACAACGATGGCCGCCTTGATCTTCTAGTTACAACCTACGCCTCTCAGCCAGTTTCCCTGTATCACAACGATGGTGCAGGCATCTTCACATCCGTAAGCGGGCCAGCGGGCCTTTCTGCGGCAACTATGACGTATGTTAAGTTTGGCGCGCAGTTTGCCGATTTTGATAACGACGGGTGGTTAGACCTGGTGTTGGCAAGTGGGCACATCAGAGATAACGTTCATCAGGTTGATAGCGCTCAGCAGTATGCTCAGCCAGTTCAACTGTTTCGCAACCGGGCGGGTCACTATGAAGATGTAACTGCGGGTTCGGGATTACATGGGCTCACTCTGGTTGGTCGCGGTCTTTCCGTTGCAGATTATGACCACGATGGGAAGCTGGATGCCCTCATAGTCGATCTTGAAGGGCGCGCTTTGCTGCTGCACAACATATCGCCTGGCACCGGGCACTGGTTGGAAGTTGCTCTGTTCGATAAAAAGCATCCGGCCAATAGTGCGGGCCTTGGGGCAACAGTAACTGCAGATTTTGAAGGAAGAAAATTACTGCGGGAAGTACGAACAAGCGGAAGCGTGCTATCCGGTATATTGCCCGCTGCGCATTTTGGGCTTGGAAGCTGTAACTCCCCGATAACTCTGCAGATCCGGTGGCCAGATGGTTACCGCCAAACTGTAAAGTACGCAACTCCGGATGCAAGGATAACTGTTATCCGCGATTAACTAAGCTCGAATTTGCCTATCTATATGGCTTATGACAACTTTTGCACTTTAAAAAACGCAACTGCGTATTTCACCCGTATGCCTGGTAACCGAAATGCGGTACGCACCTAATTGAGAGGTTCAATACTATGAAATCCGCAACCACATTAAAATTCAAGACAATCGGGATTGGCATGCTGATTTGCCTGCTTATGAGAATATGCGTGGCATTGTTACCCGGCAAGCACCGGTTTAACATCTCAGAAAATCGATCCGATAACGTAACAGTGCAACTGGTTCCAGATGGTACCAGGCTGTACATGGTGATATCCGGCCCGGCCGATAAGGAGGTAGCACTCCGTACCGGCTGGGAAAACATAAATCCAAGAATGATCAGCAAAGATGGCCAGGAGTTAGAGTCTTCTTATGCAGACAAGATGGCATTATCGCCAACAACAAGTTGGACAACCGCTGGCAATGGCAAAATGATTGTTATTGAGTGTCAGTTTGCGAGAGCTTTCTCTACGGGCACCGATTCCTACCAATTCAATGTATCGCTCTTACCACCGGCTCCAGAGGCAGATGCAATCAAGCTACTTGGAGAAAAATCCATCTGGAAGGGGCCAGTGGCAAAAAGCAATACAGTCATTGTACTGAGCGTAGGGGGTGCCCAGAGTTATCGCTGAGGTAAGTTAACTCTATGCCTACCTTTGCTCGTCAACACCAAGCGGTTCCACAGTACCGCTGCGGCGCACCGCAAGCGTTGGAGAATCGCGAACTGCCGTAAGCAATTGCCCTGTTTTGTCTGAATCAAAGGCATCAGGCTTCGGTTTGCGGCGATAAGTTGCCACGTATAATGCATGCTTGTGCACGTCACACTCTACCAGTGCCACTTTATCGCCATACTTCTTAACAAACTTGGGATAGCCTGCGGATAGCCATTTAAATCCATAAGACTCAGGATATTGCTTGCCGCCGATCGTTAGCGAGCCCTCTGCAAACATCATCTTCTGTTTTTGCCAGCGTTCCGCGGTTGGGCACACAAGAAGCGAAGGGTCCTTAATGTACTTCGGGATCAGTGATTCAACGCTGGGAGGATCCTGGTTTTTATGATCGGCCCGATACTGCTTCCAGGCATCGTAAAATGTTTGCAGCCGTTTTTTGCACTCAGCAATTTCCGGTTCCTGTGCCTTCACTTCCGCATCTGCCTGCCCGCCAGAACGCAGCTGCTTCAGGCCAATATATCCGCCACCCGCCACGAGAGCCACCACAAGTACCGCTACCCCTACACGGTTATCAATTCGCCGATTGAAGTTCAAAGCCGTTACTCCCTTTCGTGATTCATCCTTGAGCACGACCGATGCCCTGGCCGGCAAACAACAAAAGCCCTTTGGAGTTCGAAGAGCTGAGGCAATATTCCTGCCGCCTTGCGGCATCACATAACAACTGTTAACGTGATGCACAAACGGCAACCAATGCAGGAACGTGTATGCTTCAGGGCAAACCTGAATTCAAGACTTAATTGGGCTGGAGGTAGTTAGACGTGACGAAGAATGGTATTGAAAGGCGAGCG
Organism: uncultured Chthonomonas sp.; assembly: GCA_903859705.1. Taxonomy (GTDB): domain Bacteria; phylum Armatimonadota; class Chthonomonadetes; order Chthonomonadales; family Chthonomonadaceae; genus CAIXIX01. Next base: position 56,182 of record CAIONQ010000105.1, on the reverse strand, counting down.
CTTTTCGGTATGGGTGCCGGGCTGGCTGCGCTGAACTTAGCAGGCACGTGTGAGGCCACCGCAGCAGCTGCGGAGCCCATGAAGTTTAAACTTGGCACAATAACATACAACGTTGCCAAGGATTGGGATCTGCCTACCCTGATCCATCATACAAAGGCAGCAGGGCTTGAGGGAGTGGAGTTGCGAACAACACATAAACATGGTGTTGAGATATCCCTCGCCGATGCACAGCGCAAAGATATACGACAACGCTTTAACGATGCAGGGCTAACCCTGTGGGGGCTGGGAACCACGTGTGAATTTCAATCTACTGATGCCGCTAAGGTTACTCAGAACATAGAGGAGTGCAAGCGCTGGTGCGAGCTTGCAAAAGCAGTAGGAGCACACGGCGTGAAAGTGCGCCCCAACGGGCTGCCAGCGGGCGCAAACCTGCCTGCAACCCTGGATCAAATAGGTAAGTCTCTGGCAGAATGCGCAAAGGCAGCCAGAGATAACGGGGTTGAGATCTGGCTGGAGGTGCATGGCCCTATTACCATGAACCCGCCAAACATTCGTACTATTCTTGATATTTGTGCCGCACCCAATACTGTAGGCGCATGCTGGAACTCCAACGCATCGGATGTTGTTAACGGATCTGTAAAGCAGAACTTTGACCTGCTTGCCAGAGATATAAAGTCCTGCCATATCAATAATCTGTGGGATACCACATACCCATATAGGGAGCTCTTCGGCCTGTTCCATAAATCGGGTTACCAGGGCTATACCCTGTGTGAGGTAGGCACTGCCGTGCCACCCGAGGCTGGAATTGCATTCTTACAGTGTTACAAGGGCCTGTGGCTGGAGTTGAACCGCGCTTAGGTCTTGACGTACTTGCTTCGGCGAAATACAATGTGATCAGAAGTTTGTTGGAAGGGGCGATAAATAATGGTGCATTTGCTGATGCGTCTGGCAGATCTGCAGTCTCTGCCACTGATGCCGGAACTGCCGGCCGGTTATACGCTACGCGAGTATAAGGATTCAGACCTGGAGCCACTTGCGAAAACACTGGATCTGGCTTTTGATGATGTAGACTGGACGCCGGACCTTCTTAAAGAAAGGCTTATTGAAGCACCGGATGTTGTGAAAACGTTTGTAGTGGAGTTTGAGGGGAAGCCCATCGCCACCGCCTCTGCACGCATCATGGACGACAAGTTTCCCGGCTCAGGGTATCTGCACTGGGTGGGAGTTCATCCAGATCACAGAGGCAAACAGCTAGGAACCATTGTTACCATTGCTGTTCTCAGAGAGTTTGTGAAACTTGGCTGCAAGGATGCGGTACTGGAAACTCAGGACCAGCGTTTGCCGGCCATCAAAACATACAAGAACATGGGATTTACAGAAGAACACATCCACGAAACCCACTCGTTACGGTGGGCGATGATTGCGGAACTTCTGGCTTCTGCAAACCTGTAATCTCGGAGTTTGGGCCGGGTACAGCAAACACTGTATCCGGCACAATCAGCCTTAATCCCCTACTCCATCCACACAGCCTGAGCACCCAGCAGATGCTCTACATCCGAGCGGAAGGTATCTGTGAACTCCGCATGCAGCATAGTACGGATCTCGTGCGTGGTGTTCCTATCGTTCACCCGTAGATAAACAGGGCAAGCACTTCCGTTGCCCCTGTGCTGATCGATCGCATCGCGTACGTAGCGCAGCATAGTACGTTTTGTATCATCCAGATTGATAATTATTTTTTTGGGAACATCCTTCGCTGCAACGTTGCCTTCGCCCACTGGCACCACAACATCTACCAGAACCTCCACTATGTGCCCGCCCTCTTCGTCATCCCGCACTCTATCCCGGTGGCTGGCCTTGCCTTTTAGAATTACAATACGATCCTTGGAGAGATGATGCCCGTGCTGGGCAAATACCTTGGGAAACATGGTGCAGGCTACGGTTCCAGTTACATCTTCCAGATTGAAGAATGCCATTGGCTCACCAGATTTCTTTGAAGTGAATGGCTTAATGCCAGTAACAATGCCTCCCAGAACTACTTCTTCCCTGTCGTTTGCTTCTGGAAGCTCACTCAGAGGCATCACACCCTCGCGGGCAAAAATATTGGCCATTGCCTGCAGCGGGTGATCGGAGATATACACGCCAAGTAGATCTCGCTCAAATGAAAGCATCTGATCTCGGGGATAATCTGAAACCTGTGGAATAGGAATTGCAGGAGTAAGCGAACCGCCGCCATCATCATCTCCAAACATATCGGAGAGGGATGCCTGGCCAGATTTCTTATCCTTTTGCACCCTGGAGGCGCTCAGCAGAACCGCATCCAGCATCTGCACCAATGCGCGCCGGTTCCCGTGCCCTGGCAGGCCCGCAAATGCCCCGGAATGGATAAGCGCCTCTATCGTACTGCGCGAAACGGGCGCCCCCTCCGCTCCCGCTACACGGTGACAGAAGTCCGTTAGGTTAGCAAAGGGGCCAGAGCCCGGGGCATTTCGAATTGCCAGTATGGATTCAACGGTAGAGCGACCGACGTTCTTAATAGCAGCCAGGCCAAAGCGGATAGAAGTGTCCTCAACCGTAAAATCGAAGCCGCTTGCATTGATATCCGGCGTAAGCACCGGGATGTTCATACGCTTGCACTCTTCCATGCCAGTAACAAGCTTATCAGATTTTTCTATAAAGCAGGTTAGCAGTGCCGCCATGTACTCAACAGGGTAGTTGGCTTTAAGGTAGGCTGTTTGATACGCCACCATGGCATAACAAACAGCGTGCGCTTTGTTAAAGGCATACCCTGCAAAGGGCTCCATCAGATCAAATATTTTGTTGGCATCTGCATCAGAAACACCCTTGCTTTGCGCGCCACTCAGGAAGTTGGCACGCTGCTTCTCCATCTCCTCTTTCTTCTTTTTGCCCATAGCTCGGCGCAAAATATCGGCCTGACCAAGGCTGTAACCGGCTATGATCTGAGCAATCTGCATAACCTGATCCTGGTATACGATAACACCATAGGTTTCTTTCAGCAGATCTTCTAACCAGGCATGCGGATACACAATCTTCTTAAGCCCATGCTTGCAGCGCACAAATTCTGGAATGTGTGCCATTGGGCCGGGCCGGTAAAGCGCCACCATCGCAGCTACATCACGCACATTTGTTGGCTTAAGCTCCTGAATGTGCCTCCGCATCTGCGGTGATTCCAGCTGGAATACGCCAACGCACTCGCCGTTGCCAAGAAGCTCATAGGTTTTTGCGTCATCCAGCGGAAGTTTGCGCACATCCAGCCGAATGCCTGTAGTTGCATGCACGTTTTCAACGGCTTTACCCAGGATGGAGAGGTTGATTAACCCCAGGAAGTCCATCTTAAGCAGTCCAATTTTTTCCAGCGTTCCGGCAACATACTGTGTAACGCAGCCGCCATCTGCCGATTTCTGCAGCGGAGTGTAGTCTACCAGCGGATCATGAGATATGATTACGCCTGCAGCATGAACGCTGGCATGCCGGGATATACCTTCAAGGCGTCGAGCCGTATCAATCAGCTTGCGAGCATTAACATCATTTTCATAGATGCCCCTAAATTCAGAAACGGCGTCCAATGTTTTGTCTATCGTCATATGCAAGGGCTGGGTGGGCACTAGCTTTGTAAGCCGCTCCACTTCAGAAACACCCATACCAAGTGCACGGCCGGCATCCTTCAACACAGCGCGGGCTGCCAGGGTTCCAAACGTGATGATCTGGGCTACGCGTGCTTCTTCCGGATCATGCTGGTTAGGGCTGTACTTTTTAGTAACATACTCAAGCACTTCGGCACGGCGCGAGTCTTCAAAATCCATATCAACATCCGGCATTTGCACGCGTTCCGGATTCAAGAAACGCTCGAAGGTTAAGCCATACTCAACCGGGTCGATATCTGTAATATCAACCAGATACGAAGTAAGGCTGCCGGCAGCAGAGCCACGAACCCCAAAGAAGATGCCCTTTTGCTCTGCAAACCGGGCAAAGTCTCTAACAATCAAAATATACTGCGCAAAGCCTGTTGTCTCAATAATTCCAAGCTCATAGTTGAGCCGCTCTATAACTCGCAGTGGCGGGTTGCCGTTGTACTTCTTAACCAACCCCTCTTCTGCAAGGAAGCGCAAATATTCCAGAGGCGTGTACTCGGAAGGTATGCCTGGAGATGGCATTGGACAACGCCCAAACTCCAGAGTAACATCGCATCGCTCCGCAATGCCCAGAGTGTTCTCAATAGCGCCTTTATACGCGCCGAACATCCGCTTCATTGCCTCCGCATCCTTAAGGTAGAACTCCTGGGTAGCGTACTTCAGCCTATCAACATCATTGACCGTGGCACCTGTACCAATGCACAGCAGTACATCGTGCGCTTCGCCATCGGTAGATTCCAGGTAATGCACATCATTCGAGCAAATCATTGGCAATCCGAGCTCATCTGCTATTTTAACCAAATGCTCGTTGCAAAGTATCTGTTGAGGAAGATTGTGGTTTTGAAGCTCGATAAAGTAATTTTCAGCTCCAAAAAGATCACGATAATACGCTGCCGCATTGCGTGCAGACAAGTAATCGTTCTTCATCAGATGCTCGTTGATTTCACTTCCAAGGCATGCACTAGTTGCAATCAACCCTTCAGAAAACTTTTCGAGTACTTCTCTATCAATCCGTGGCTTGTAATAAACGCCTTCCAGGGCGGCAATTGAGGTTAGCTTAAGCAGGTTGCGGTACCCCACATTGTTACGGGCCAGTAGCACCATATGGTAATTGGCATCGTCTACCCTTGCCTCACGCATTTTTCGGCTGCGAGGCGCAACATAGGCTTCCACACCAAGTATGGGCTTTACACCATGATCTTTGCACTTGCTGTAAAAATCTGCCGTGCCATACATCACGCCATGATCCGTTAGGGCAATGGCCGGCATCTCCATCTCGGCAACACGCTCTATGAGCGGGCCAAGGCGATTTGCACCATCCAGCAAACTAAACTCGGAATGGCAATGAAGATGCACAAAATCTCGGCTATTTGACATGTAGATACTGCCCTGTAGAAAATAAAATAAAACGGAGCAAGGCGTGGTTCCGAGGCGCAGTTATGGAGGATGAATACCGCAAGCGGTACTGCTCCTGCAGAGGAAAACACGGGTTACAGCCGTTGTGGATTGGCTTCAATATACATCATTTTCTCACCTGAAAACAGGCTGAGTCAATTAGGATTTTCGGACCTGGCTTTTTCAGATAGCAGGGCCTTTACTGCCGCATCAAAAGTGCGATAATCGCGCTCACCATCCCACCGACGCCGAACCCTCCCCTGTCGATCGATCAGTATCGTTACGGGCACTTCGTAAATGCTGCCGAACTCCCTTTCTGGCACTGCAGCCTGATCATTAATTACCTGCCGGTATACCAGCCCATGCAAATGGCACCATGTGGCAAATGAATCGGGATTGGCCTCTTTACCCGCAACGCCAATAATCGTAAGGCCGGATCTTTCATAAGCCAGGTTGAGCGCTGCAAGTATCGGGGTTTCACCGGCGCATGGAGGGCACCAGGTTCCCCAGAAATTCAGCATTACTACTCTTCCCTTCAGTGACAACTGGTGAAGATCCACCGTTTCACCTTCGGTATCTCGCACTCTAAATTGGGGAGCAAGGTTGTGCAGAAATCTGCCCGGCTCAAGCGGTAACGGTGCAGATGCTATTTCTGCCGCATACTCAGGCTTAGCCGACTGCCACCAACGCTGCCACTGGGCTCGCACTGCCGCTCTGCGCGTTGGCTGATCTAGGGCTGAACAACGCCATGGCTGATGTGTAATATGGCGCAACACAGTGCTGATTATCGGCAGCAGCCTGTCGTTTTCTGGCGACATAGCTCCGATGAGCACAGGTACGGCCTGCTTATCTATCTCCGGATGTTTGGTGCCCGCAAGCGATTCCAGCATAAAGATTGCATCATCACGCATCCAGGTATCTTCATCCTGCATGGCCCTCAAAAGCAATCGATAGCCTGTTTTATGATCTAGCTTCAAGGCAACGCTGAGTGCCCGTTTGCGCACTTCGGAGTATGGATCTTCGCATGCCCGCACAAGAACATCTGCAATTTGGTTATCGTGATAGCGCTCACACAGGTCCGCAGCAGCAAAACGCATGCCATCTGCACCATCCAGCATGGTTCTTTGAACAAGGGCGGCGGCCTCCGATGCGGGCAAACCCTCTAACTGCTGCTGCAGAATAGAGATTGCCTCATGCCCCTCGGAAATGCTTGCTGCTGTCCGGAGTTGCCGAATACGAACCATCCGGGACACAGGCAAAAGTGCAATAACGGCAACTACCAACATAAAAATGAATTTCCGTGGCAGTTTAACCTTCAATCCACATCTCCGGCCGGGTTTCGTTAACTTGCCACCTGCACATCAGGTGCCTCCGCTCTCTGCACATCTACAGTAAGAAAATCATGAGCGAGGGAAGTTGCCGGGAATATGCCGCGTGCCTCCTGCAATAGGTCATCAAGGCTGGGATTACCTTCTGATTCATATCGCAAGCTAAAGTGGGTTAGCAACAGCCGATACACCCCTGCAAGCCGAGCGGTTTCGGCAGCAGAAACAGATGTAGAGTGGTTGGCGCGCTCGGCCAGGTGTGCATCGGCACCGATGTAGGTAGCTTCATGAACCAGCAAATCGGCGCCACGGGCAAGCTCAATTGCCCCCTGATGAAACGCTGTATCACCACAAAATGCGAACTTGCGGCCACGGATATGTGGACCAGTAAGATCGGCCCCATCAATCACTTCACCGCTTTCCAAAGTTACAGTTCCACCCGCTTTGAGTTTGCCATAAATTGGGCCAGGAGGTATCCCGAGAGAGCGAGCGCGCTCAACATCAAATCGGCCACGCTGGTCCTTTTCTACCACTGCATACCCATAGCTTTCTACACCATGGCGCATTGGAGCGCAGATTACCGTAGCGTAATCATCCTCAAAAACTGTTCCGGGCGTTACACGCTCTACAGAAATAGGATATCCCAGCCTGGTACGGCTTATTTCCAGAGTTGCGCGCAGATACTCTGCCAGGCCGGTTGGTCCATAGATGGTTACTGCAGTTTGGCCACCATTTTGCAGTGATCGGCTAGCAAGTAGGCCTGAAAGCCCAAACAGGTGGTCGCCATGCAAATGCGTGATGAAAATTTTATCCAGCTGGCTCAGCTTAACAGAGGAGCGCAGAATCTGATGCTGGGTGCCCTCACCGCAATCAAACAGCCACAAGCGCGACAGCTGAGGAAGCTGCAGCGCTATGCTTGTCATGTTTCGGCTTCTACTTGGCGCACCGGAACTTGTGCCCAGAAACGTTACTTTCAACGCCCGCTATCCCTTCAGAGGCTCGGATGCACCGTTTCAGTCTGCTTCGTTGCAACGTGCTGATCGGCCGGTGAGCCCACAGACCATTTCTCGTAAATGCCTGCAATTACCTCGTCGATATCTGGCCGATGCGTTTCCACATCGTTAATCTGCTGTTGGGCACTTGCCCTGGCAAGCAGTTCGGCAACTGTTATCTCTGCCGTGTTAAATCGATAGCTATGGCGGCTTCCATCGGATGCGATGTAATCTGCCATATTCAGAACAGGAGCAGCACCTGGCGTATCGATTACAAGATACCGCCAGTCTGAAAACTCCCTGCGCAGCATGTCAAAATCGCCATCAAAAGCCATCCGGCCCTGATGCATAAGTACAATGCGCCCTGCCAGTTGCTCCAGCTCAGACATATCGTGGCTGGTAACAATTGCGGTTATGTTGTTTTGCTCGTTAAGATGCTTAATAATATTTAGCATCTGCTTCTTTGCAAGGGCATCAAGGCCAAGCGTTGGCTCATCTAAAAACAGTAACTCCGGCTCATGCAGTAGAGCTAACCCCAGGTCTGCCCGCATTCGTTGACCCAGACTAAGTTCACGCGCTGTTGTATTATAAAACGAATCAAGCCCCAGCAGTTCACGAACAAGGCCTTCCATCGCTTTATATCGGTCATCGGGGATATCCCACACCACGCGTTTCCAGTTGAAACTGGCGGATACAGGCTGATCAAACCATAACTCTGAGCGCTGCCCAAAAACTACACCTATGCGGCCAACATACTTTACTCTATCTCGAGATGGATCCAGACCCAACGCACTTACCGTTCCTGTTTCGGGGCGAATTAGCCCCGTGCATAGCTTAATAGTAGTGCTTTTGCCGGCCCCATTTGCTCCCGCGTAGGCAACCACCTCACCGCGGGCAACTCGCAGAGATAGGCCATCTAATGCTGTTACCGTTTTGAACACCGGGGAAACGAGGCCACGTAGTATGCTGCCCAGATCTGTGCCCCGCTGCCGCTGGCGAAATCGCATGGTTACATTTGTAAGCTCCAATACCATCTCTGTACTTTGCATTGTCATCTATCGGTTTCTCAATTCTGATTGCATCACCGCCGATGCCCAAAATCACTGTATCGCTGTGACCCGGAAATCTGATAATACGCAAGCCCCCTGTGAAAGGCCAGCAATGCCAGGCCACAGAATATTGCCGATGCTGCAGGAGCAAGCATTGGGTGCAACCCACCAGGCACCCCCAGGAGTGCCGCGCAGGGTGCCCAGGCAACAAAACCGGCTGGCACGGCTGTTAACAGCATATCTCTCACCGCAGGGGATCTGCCACTTAGCGGGAAGGTTTTCAGATCTTCCATTAGTTCTGAGGTAGCGCTGTTGATCTCCTCAGCAGCGCGTGGAGCATAAAACGCGGTGGAGCCCCACAGCCATTGGAAGGCTATCACCATGGCAATAGAGCAGAACATGTACCCAACAAATCTCAGCCACCATGCCGGGCCTGAATGAAACTGCATGTGTGCCAGCGACCATACTAACAGAGCACCGCCAGGCACCAGGGTGGGCAAACCGAATGCGGGATTGAACCCTTCCGTGAGAAATGCCATCCACAACGGCTGTGGCTGAATAAGTGTATGATCCAGCTGACCGCGCCCAATTCTCCTACTGATTGCAGACACATTGTATCCAAAGAGCAGGTTTACCATCCCCTTGCTAAACGCCCCAAACCCCAGCATAAAAATAATTTGAGGCTGGCTCCAGCCACCAATTCCATGAAACCGGGTGGCAAGCATAACCATACCGGCAACGGCAGCCGCATTCATGATCGTATCTGTGATTGCCCAAATCCAGAACTCGGCCGTGCTGCGTGTCATCAACATCAAATCGAGCATGGAATGCACTGCCAGTAGGCGCCCAATCTGGCGAAGGGTTTTTCTCAGCTTAACCACCGTCATATAGCACCAGTTTCTCTCTATTCCAGCGCCACACCACGGCCGTGGCTATCCAGAGCGTAGTGGTCCAGAACAGCTGAAGCGCAACCAACGTACGTGGGTCACCCAATCCCGTGTATATCTCCAGAGGGGCGGCTGCCTGCGATGCAAATGGCAGCAGTGATGCAACCTTAGCAACCGTGGTGGGAAGCAGCGCCAGGGGGATAAATGCGCCGGATAGCACGCCAAACGCTGCCTCACGAACATTATTAACGGTGTATGGGTGAAACCCGTACGCCGTGCCTACTCCTATTAGCATGTATTCCAGTGCCAGGCCCGTAGCAGCGGCAAGCGGAAGGCTTAAAGCAAACCAAATTAATGCCGAGCCGGATACCGGGGCGAGATGCACGCCGCACAATGCTGCCCCTGCAATTAATGGCAAGCCAAAACAGATGCCGCCGAGGGCAGCACGCCCCAGGCACTCCGCAGCGAATTGCTGCAAAATTCCAAATGGACGCAAAAACCTCAGTGCCACGCTGCCGTTAAAGAAGGCAAATTCCATGCCAGTTCTCATCCTCAGCACGTCACCAAGTGCTTCGGAAAGCACCGTATACGCGCCAAGTTGAGCAGCTGTTGCTCCGGCACTTCCCAGCTTCTGGGCCCCAAGCTGATTCCAGATGCCGATGAGTGCCGCCGTACGCAAAAGCCTTAATAACCAGCGAACAAGGAACAGCGCGCCCTCGCCGCTTATGGAGGTGGCCTCCATGGCGGCGGTGGCGCGAGTTTTCCTAAGAAAACGAATGAGCTGCCAGGTTTTTGAGTGATTAGAAGTGATCATTCAGCCACATTGGTGGTCCATCAAGCAGATCTGTTAACAGCGCAAATGCGCGCTCAGAGGATACAGCAACGCCACTATGTTCGCGTACAGCTGCCAACGAAGGCGTGCCGTAGTATGCCTGGGTAAACGCCTGAATATCCAGGCTGATATCGGGCTCGCTCCCGGCCTGGGTCGCGGTCACGGTTCCGGCTTCCACCCCAATCTGCCACACTCCGGTATTCCATGGGGCGGCAGTATCCGTGATTCCTACAGCAACCTTGCCACTCACCGCAAGGCCCGGCTTAAGTGCAGAAAGCGCTGCAGCCACATCCACAACTCTGCCCTGCGTTACAGTGCTGATAGACGTGGAAAGGTCGTTATGGTAGAAAGTCGACCAGAACTGATCATTGTCTGGAGCGTTCCACCGGAAGCTCTTAACCTGCATGTCGTGCCGTTTCAGCAGCCCCAACAGTGCCTTCTGTGCCGTGGTGTTGAGTACGATGAACTCGTTAATAAATGTCGAATCACGGTCCATTCCGCTAAACGTGAGGTAACCCTCAAGCCCTGATGGGCCCTCATAAACATATGTGTAGGTGTAATTCCCCTCACGGTGGTTAAGCAACCGGTTCCATGCACGTAAATCCCGAGCAGCCATACCACGGTAGCGCTGGCAATATTTGCTATAGATTTTGGCAATAGCAGGCCGATCTGCAGAAGTTGCTTCACGCACGCTTTCCGTTTCAGGAACAGACTTTAGAATTGCAGCAGGAACCTTATATTCGCGTTGTACCCCTACCCACTCCCAACCAAGCGTTCTGTAGAATGCCCAGGAAAACGGATACAGTGCAGATAGATACTGGCCACTGTCTTTCATCACCTCCAGAGCATACTTCAGGCCAGCGGCCGCATAGCCTTTACCTCGGCTGGCTGGTAAGCACGCAACACCCCCAATACCGCCCATGGGTGCCACAAACTTATCCTCAAACACCTCTTCGTAGGCGATTACCATTACTTTGGTTTGTAGGCCGGCGTCGTCATACACACCGATGCCAACCGTGTCTGGTTTATCGGCATCTGCCTGGCGCTTAACAGCAAAATTGTCATCACGTGTGCCGCACCGGAAAGCCTGTGCGCTGAGGTAGTAAGCATCCTGAACTTCATCTTCACCAATGAGCCTGATATTCACAGTTTGTTCCTTCCGATACAGTTAGTGCCGCTATGATTGAGGCCCTGAAAAGCCAACTATTGACAAGTTGCAGGGTCTTGGATAAAATGGAATTGACAAAGAAGGAGGTGGTGACTAGCATGAATTTTAGTCAACGAGGTGGACAGGCGAACTAGCCTGTTTTAGCCTGAGGCGCCTCCAGAATCGCCCAATGGGAGAATAATGGCAGGCCTTCGCCGACTGGTCATGAACGGGCAACCGTCCTGATCTGCCTTAGCAGTCCGACACTGGCTACAGTGTCGGACTGTTTGCTTTGGTCCCGGTTCCAACTCGTGGGCCAGGGCAGCACACCCCACATACAGTGCGGGGTAAAACAGAACAAAAGCTGCGTTCCGATATTACTGGAGCGCAGCCTTGACAGAAAAACCCCATATAAGCGGTTTGTAGGCCTCTCAGGCCTTGCCGATTTTGAACACCTTGGTACCACAGGTAGAGCACTCGCCGGTGGTTGCGGGCTTGCCGTTCTTCATAGTTGTGGCCTGAGCGTTCTTAATTTCTCGCTTGGCTTTGCACTTTACGCAGTAAGCTTCCATGTCCAGTCCCTCCTTGAGAGTTGATGACAGGCCGTTCAACGGCTCATCACATTTTTCCTGCAATCTGTGAGCCCGAGTTATCGGCCCCCGTGCAGGTTTTAGGTAACTCTAACGTTCTGTTTGCCGGGCACTTACTGCCCAACGTGTTATTCCCGCACATTATACACGGCAGTTTCGCCACTGTGTACCCTGTGTAACCTGCATTTTATGCGTAACAGGGTTCGAAGATATGCCGTTCACACCCAGCCGCAGGGTTATTTCATCATGGTGGATCGGTTTTCCCCACCCTAATTCCACAAAATTCCCCCGAGTACCGCAAATTGTTGAATTTGCATTCAGCAAGCGTAAGCCAGCTGATGAGCCATAACCTCACGAATTCTAGACGGCCGGCGGGTTGCATTGGCTTTCAATGCTATGATTCGCGAAAGAGTCGGCAGAATTTTGAATGATTTAACGATAAATAACCACCAAAACCGACCGAACACTTCCCCTAAACTCCCCCGGAATTCCACTTCCACCCACTAACAGAGCAATAAAACCGCAAATTTTTGCCATTTTCGTTAAAAACAGCATAAAAGTGGGCCCTAGCTCCTATTTGGCCTGATTCTGGGTTGACACAGACTAAATCAGACATCTATAATGAAATCGTCGTGGTAAAGCGGGGGAAAACAGGGGAACCTGCACACCTTTGTTTACCACCTTGATTTTCCGAAGATATGCAGAGTGATGGACGTCACCCCGGCGCTCTGCAGATCCTTATGAATTGCCAGCCGATGATTTTGCTTTCGAAGCCGAAAGGCGCCGAAAGGAAGTACCCAGTCGATGTCAACAACCCTTGCAGAGAGCTCAATGAACGGACGCTCAGATCACAGCACTGATGAAAAGTTCAGATTCGTGATGCCAGCGCGTTTCAGGTCGCTCCTTGGAACGGAATTCATCCTGACCATGGGCCCAAATCGCAGCATACGCGCATACCCCAAAGAGGTATTCGAGCAGATACTCACGCTTTTTGCCAGCCGATCCGTTGCGGATGAGTTTGACAGCAACTCCGCGATGCTCCAGCGCATGGTGGGAAACTCCGACACCGTATCGCTGGATACACAATTCAGAATTACTATACCCAAGTACCTGCGCGAATGGGCTCAGATTTCAGAAAATCAGCCTGTTGCAATCTTTGGCAGCGGTTACCGAGTGGAGATCTGGAGCCAAGCTACCTGGCTAGCTTACGCTGAAACCACTTTCACCGATGAGACGGTTCGCTCAGCTACTCAAACAAGAATGGCCGAGATGGCCAAAAATGCAAATAATGAGGCCGCCTGAAGCCTGAATGGCGATGGCCAGTACGCCATCCAGGCCCCGAGCAGAGGGAGAATGGCATAAGCATGGAAGCACCCGACCTTCCTCCAGGAGAAATCCACAGGCCGGTGATGCCGGCAGAAGTGCTTGAGCTTCTCAACCTTAAGCCCGGTATGACCGCAGTTGATTCGACCCTGGGCCTGGGCGGTCATAGCGAATTGATGGCAAAACTGATATCTCCTGGAGGCACATTGCTGGGCCTAGATCGAGACTTAGCCGCCATTGAGATAGCCCGCAACAGGCTAAAACCGTATTCTAGTCAGATTAGAATAATAACCAGACACACGGAGTTTAGCCGCCTGGATGCGGTGCTACAAGAATTACAAGATGAAGGCGAGAAGATCGCAATCGATGCGGGGTTAATTGACGCAGGAGCTTCATCTCTCCAAATGGATCATGCACCGGGATTTTCGTTTCGCAGAAACGATTTTTTGGACGGCAGGATGAACCGAACGGGCTCTGAACCAACCGTGGCAGACATCATTGCTACAAGCACTGAGCAGCAACTGGCTAACATCCTTTGGGAATTAGGCGATGAAAGGCACTCTCGCCGCATTGCCCGAGCTCTGGTTGAAGCCCGCACGAAGCAGGGCCCGATAACAACCACGGGCCAGTTGGTGCAGATAATCGAGCGGGCAGTGCCACGCTCAGATTGGCCCACCGAAAAGCACGTCGCCACAAAGTCGATGCAGGCATTGCGCGTTGCCTGCAATGGGGAGATGGAGCAGCTTCAGGCAGGCGTGAACAGTATCATCGATAACCTGATACCTGGCGGCAGAATCGCCGTGATCAGCTTTCAATCTCAAGAAGATCGAATCGTCAAAGACATATTTATGCGAAGGTCGGGCAGAACACCAGCCCCCTCAGGAATGTCGATAGCGGCGCTGGCAATGCCAGATCCTGGTAATGCAGCAGATTTACGGGTAATCACCCGGAAACCGCTTCTGCCAACTGATGCAGAAGTGCGAGAAAACCCGAGAGCGAGAAGCGCTCGTCTCAGAGGGGCCGAAAAGATCTGAACATCGGATGTGAGCGGAGGGCTGCCATGAGTGAACTTAAACGACTGGGCGAACAAAACCTGCATATTAACTCTTCATCCTCTTCTCGGCACGCCATTGCCGCAGTTGCGGTTAGCAAGCCTGAAGAGCGCCCAGAACCTGCTCAACAGCCCGCAAGGCAACCATCAACCCGGTTCGAACCTCAGACTATCAGCGTGAAGCAGGTTGCAACTCCGTGGGCTACATCAGCAATATTAACTACCATTGCTGTGTGTGCTGTTGGCATGCTGTGCATATTTCAATCGGTTCAACTGAACGGCGAAAAGCTTGCATACGAAGCGGCTGTTCGGGAAAACTTCAACACTAACGCGCAGCACAACCTTATCGAGCAAGAGTACTCTCAAAAAGTTACGGCCAAATCCATAGGAGCCGAAGCAACCAAAAATAAAATGGTAAGGCCCAATGAGAAAGCAACTATTGATCTGAACTAACGAGAAACGATGAAGGTGCCGCCAGATGGAACTGGCGTGCAGAAAGCGTTGAGGACGGCCAGATGAGAACTACTGTGCCCAATAAAAAACGAAGGAAACAGAGTTGGCAGATACCCCCAATTAGTGCAATTGGAGGGCTCTTTGCGCTTTCATATGCAGTGTTGGTAGTGCGATGCGGCTACTTTCAACTGAGACACGGCTCAGAAATTCGTAAAGAAGCCGACGAATCAAAAATTGGTCCTCTCAGCAGCATCGGCATCCGTGGTTCTATTCTTGATCGTGATGGCAAGGTACTTGCCTCCAGCACCTATATTGGCGAACTGGGTTTTGATCCCTACCCGTTCAACCACTATGAAACTAACAAGATACACGAGCGAAACGAAGCAGCCCTAACGCACAGCATTGAGTTCCTTGCACCAATGCTTGGCGTTAGCACAGATGATCTCACCAAAGAGATCAACGACATTAAAGCCGACTCATTGCGCCAGGAGGACATCGTACTCGCAAAGCTAAAAGCCGCTGGCAAACCAACCGACAAGATCAAGGTTAAACGTTTCTATTCAATAAAAGACCATCTCAGCCTCGACGAGTGCAGAGTGATCAAAGGGCGAACATCGCCAGACTTTGCTCAGAAGCCAAAGTTAGGGCTTTACCGGGTAATTGGGTTTACGGTAAAAGATAAAACCGAACGCACTCCCTCAGATGGCCCGGCATTCTCTCAGGTGGTTGGCTTTGTTGGTAAGAACGATAACCCGCAGGCTGGCATCGAGAGAGCTTGCAACAATTACCTTGCGGGAACAGAATCCAAAGGCAAAGCTGATCTGGATCGTAAGCGTCGCCCCTTTCCAGAAACGATAAAGTGGGACGTAGTTGGCCACGATGGTGACAATGTCACCACTGCATTGGACCCATTTATTCAAAACCTTGCGCTTGAGCAGGCAAAGAATATTATGGATCTGTACAAGGCAAAAGGCGTTTCCATCATTGTGGAAAACCCCGCAAGTGGCGACTTGCTTGCAATGGTTAGCACGCCTACATTCGACCCATCCCCTGCAGCCCGAAAAGATCTTCACCTCGTTGTTTCGAAAGAAGGTGACGATAGACTGGGTGAGCGCTGTGCTACGTTACTGTATGAGCCCGGATCTACCTTGAAGGGTCTTACTGTTGCCGCTGCTCTGGATCAGGGTGTCATCAACATGAATAGCCACTTCCCCTGTTCTGGCAGCATCCGCTATGGCCGCAAGCTCATACACTGCCCAGTTTATGGTCCATGGGATGCACACGGTCATGGCAGTGTAGACGCAAATTCACTGCTCGAGCACAGTTGCAATGTTGCCGCCGCTCAAGTGGGTGTTCTTATGGGAGCAGCCCGACTGAAAAAGGGTGATACCGATTTTGGGTTATTCGACAAACTAGACATAGATCTGCCTTTGCCTCAGCATGGCCGCTGGTCCATGGATGTGAATGAGGATAAAAACAGCATCGCCAAGATCGCGCGTGTGGCATTTGGGCATAGCATTGCGGTTACCCCCGCACATGTAGTGCGTGCTTATTCGGCAATTGCTAATGGTGGCCTACTAATGCAGCAACGTTTGGTTACACAGATTACTGATGCCCAGGGTAACGTGGTTGTAGATCACAAACCATCCGTAATTCGGCGAGTAATTTCTGAACAAACCTCACAGCTTGTTACTGGCATGCTTACCAATGTGGTTACTAAGGGAACAGGAAAAACAGCGGCAGTTAAAGGCTACTGGGTGGCTGGTAAAACTGGAACTGCCAAAAAGTATGTTCCCGGGAAATATGCTTCGTCCTTCATTGGCTACCTGCCGGCAAGCCCAACAGTTAAACCACGAGCTGTCATCATGATCGTCGTAGATGAGCCCGGACCAGGCCCCCACTACGGCGCTACGGTGGCCGCTCCGGCATTCCATGCTATCGCTGCTGCGCTGATGGATTATTGGAAAGTTCCACAGGACGACCCGCAAAGTGTGCAGTACAACACTGCAAAATCGGGTTTGAAAAATGATCACGATGCCCCACGAGCGGCATCGCAGCGAGCCCTGTAAACACACTGTTTGATGTACACCCACATGGCGCCTGCTCCGGTCGCACTGTGGTTTTAGGGGTCGTGCCAGTAGTCGGTAAACCCGCTGTTAGCACGGCCCCCTTTTTCTTTACTACATCTGGCCACAAAAGGCACAGTCGCCGCGTGGCGTGGAGATGACCGAATAATGAGCACCAAATCTAGGCCAGCAACGGTTGGCGAATACGCCGCTCTTTTAAAGGGTGCTGCCATTTCAGGAGATGCCACAACACAAGTTGTTGGAATTTGCCGCGATTCACGGTTAGTGAATCCGCATGATCTGTTTGTGTGCATCAAAGGGGGTACGTTTGATGGGCATTCGGCTGCTGATGATGCCATTGCCCGTGGTGCCGCCGGAGTTGTAGTGAACCGCGGTGGCCTCGAGGCGGCTGGGGTTACCTTGCCAGGTGAGGTTCCCATCGTCACCGTTAAGGATACACGCGCTGCCCTCCCACTAATCGCCTGTGCCTATTACTGCAACCCCTCACATTCGCTGAAAGTGATTGGAGTAACGGGCACTAACGGAAAAACAACCACTACCCTGATGATAGCTGCCATCCTTCGGCACCAGGGGTACAGTGTTGGAACCATCGGAACGCTTGGCGCGGAAATTGACGGAGAGGCGATTCCTAGCGATCACACCACCCCAGAGGCAGATCAACTGCAGCAGCTGCTCGCTACAATGCGGGATAAAGGGGCCAATGCCGTTGTAATGGAGGTCTCCAGCCATGCTCTGGCACTTCACAGAACCGATGGCATCGCATTTTCTGGAGCTGTATTTACCAACCTCACCCAGGATCATCTGGATTTCCACCAGACAATGGAAAACTACTACGAGGCAAAGGCTCAACTGTTTGCCCGGTACCCAATTGATTATCCACGGCCAGATAAATCGGCATTTATTGCGGTAATCACCATTTCTCAATGGGAGGGCCGTGAACTGGTTACGGAAGCGCGTGGCGATATTGTAACTTTTGCCACCGATGCTTCACCGGCTGTTGTAACCGCGAAAGATATAGAGCTGAGCGCAGAACAAACGTCCTTTACAATGGTTTACGATGCCGGAATTACCAGATTTGATTTGCCCATTTCCCTTCCCATTGGGGGCGCATTTCAAGTAGGCAATGCTCTGGGAGCTATTGGAATGTGCCTGCGGCTGGGTGTTAAGCCGGAAGTTGTTGCTGCTGGCCTTGCCGGGTTAAAGGGCGTGCCTGGCAGATTCGAGGCGGTACCCACAGGGGACGCAGGTTACGGCGTTATTGTTGACTATGCGCATTCGCCGGATGGCCTCACTAACGTGCTAAACTCTGCCCGTGAGCTAAACCCCGCACGGCTAATTACCGTATTTGGTTGCGGAGGCAACCGTGATAGAACCAAGCGCCCCATAATGGGTAGGATTGCCGGTAGCCTGGCTGATATCGCGGTGGTAACATCAGACAACCCTCGCAACGAGCAACCAGGTGACATCATTGCAGAGATTATCACAGGTATGAACCCCAATACGGATCCAACCATAACTGCCACAGTGATTGTGGAGGCAGATAGAAGACAGGCGATATTCAAAGCTATTGCCCTGGCCCGGGCGGGCGACCTGGTTGTGATAGCGGGCAAGGGCCACGAAACCTATCAGATAGTAGGAAGCACTATACTGGATTTTGACGATAGAGTGGTAGCGGCAGAAGCACTGGCAGCGATTCAGGCAACAGGTGGCGCCCACTGATGTTTCCTCTCGCAATAGGTTGGATACGATCTGTACTGCACTCAGCAGTAGAAGGCGCTCCGGAATGCAAGATAGATACTATCTGCACGGATTCGCGAACGGCTGCTGCTGGTTCCCTGTTCTTCGCACTTCAAGGAGAACGAACGGACGGGCATGACTACGTGCGGGACGTGCTTGCAAAGGGAGCTTGCGCAGTAGTAAGGCTGGGTGTAATGCCCTCCGAACTACTATCTGCCTATGCTGGCCAGATAATTGAAGTAGAAAGCCCAATTAGAGCCATGGGGGCCCTGGCGGCTGCCTACAGGCGCACGCACTTGCGCCATATTCACATTGTGGGGGTTACTGGCAGCGTTGGCAAAACCTCTACGCGTGAGATGATTGCCGCCATACTCAAATCAAGCCATATACGCGTAGCCGCAAGCCAGAAGAATTACAACAACGAAATTGGTGTGCCCCTAACCCTGTTTCAGATTCCATTAGATACAGAGATTGCTGTTGTTGAGATGGGAATGCGCGCCGAAGGCGAAATTCGAGATCTCGCAGATATCGCGCTTCCTGATACCGCTGTTATTACGGGCATCGGATACGCACATATAGAGATACTTGGCTCTCAGGAGGCCATTGCGCGGGCAAAGAGCGAGATATTTGAACTGCTGCCGGAAGGAGGCACGGCGGTTTATTCTGAAGACATTCCCTACCGCGCTCTGGTTGAATCCCATATCCCGGCAGATTCCCGCGTAGTGATAACCGGCAATAACACTGGTGTTTTGTGGGCAGAGCCAATAGCATCGAACCCCCTTGAGGCATCGTCTTTCTATCTTTGCCGCAAACAAGGCAACGAGCGCGTTACGGTAACCATACCTGCAGCCGGATCTCACCACATGAAAAATGCTGAGATTGCGGCAGGTGGCTGCATTGCTCTTGGCGCCACACTGGCCGATTGCGCTAATGCTCTTTCAACATGGCATGGGGCAGATGGCCGCATGGCTCTAAAAACTGCAAGCAACGGAGCCTGTGTACTGGATGACTGTTATAACGCCAGCCCTGAAAGTATGTGGGCCGCCATTCGCACCCTCAGCAATTCAGCCATCAGGGATAATGGCAGGCGCATCGCAGTTATTGGCGATATGCGCGAGTTGGGTGACTATGGCAACAACCTTCATGTTCAACTTGGAGAACTCATTGCTGCAAGCCCCATCGATGAGCTAATTACCATTGGAAACCTGGCCGCGATAACTGCAAAAAGTGCAGAATCGGCTTCTTCTGGAAGATTGCAGCCCATTTGCACCGGCAACTGGCAAGAGTGTGCATCAATATTGCCAGCGCTAGTGCTACCCACGGACACTGTACTGATTAAGGGATCGCGCGCGCTCGAGCTGGAGCACGTAGTTGCTGCTTTAACCGGCGAGGAGTGCTCAACTCATGGTTAACGTTTCGCTGCCTTCCGCCCTCATCACAGGGTTTCTACTGGCTGCTGTTCCAGGACAAAAAGCCATTACGATGCTGCGCAAACTAAATGCAAAACAAAATATTAGCGAGGATGCCCCAACATCTCACATGGTCAAGCAGGGCACGCCTACCATGGGTGGCCTTTTGATATTGGTTTCGCTTACGCTTACAACCATCCTCTATATAGCCAGTACCGAGATGGGTGAGCACAGGCATGCTGCCGATGATCTGGCACTGGTACCGGTGCTGCTTACTACGCTTGCCTTTGGCGCAATAGGTTTCGCTGATGACTACCTGAGCGCGAAACGAGGCAAAAATCTTGGGTTACGAGCTCGTGAAAAGCTGGCAGCTCAGTTGGTTGCCGGGGGCATATTTATTGCCTGGTTGGTTATCACCGCCAAACCTGGCCTCACCACATATGTGGAGCTAATCCCGGGTGCACTTGCAGATACTGCCGTGTTTCGAATGATTGGGATCAATGGCCCGGTGGCAATTAACCTGGGCTGGCTTTACTATCCCCTTGGCCTGCTGTACATCGTTGGGATGTCTAATGCTACCAACATTACGGATGGGCTCGATGGGCTATCGAGCGGCATAACAATTATGATGTCGCTTGCGGCAGCAGCCCTTGTTTATGCCATGCGGCCAGATCTTGGCACGTACTGCCTTGCGCTTGCCGGAGCCATAGCTGGCTTTCTGTGGTGGAATGCCCATCCGGCAAAAGTGTTCATGGGCGATACGTGCTCGCTAGCCCTGGGTGCCGGCCTCGCTGCAGTTTCTATGGCTGGCAAACAGGAGGTAGGTGTAATCGTAGCCTCCGCAATTTGCTGGGCAGAACTCTTCTCGGTAATGATTCAGGTTACCATGTTTAAGATACGCAAGAAACAAAAGGGACTGGAGTATGCGCAGCAAACGCGTGTGTTTAAGAGGGCCCCACTGCACCACCACTTCGAGGAGTGCGGCTGGAAAGAGACACAGGTTGTGGTGCGCTTCTGGATAGTTGCGGCCATAGCGGCTGCCATTTCACTGCTATGGATGCGGGGATAACCATGAGTTCTGCTTCCAAATTTAATCCGGCTGGCTGGCGAGTATGCGTAATTGGTGCTCAGAGAAGCGGTGTTGCCGCTGCAGCAGTGCTTAAAAGCCTGGGAGCCCATGTACTGCTTTCCGATTCTCGCCAGGCAACTGCCTTTGAAGCACAATTGGTTGCAGATGCCGCCGCAAGCGCTTCGGAGGTGGCTTTTGGTGCATCACCGCAAGTGGCAGTGCCAGAAGATTTCGATCTGGTTGTAACAAGCCCTGGCGTAAACAAAAATGCAGAAGTTCTACGAAGAGCCGTGCGGCTCGGGATCCCGGTGTGGGCCGAAATAGAGCTCGCATACCGCATTGCACCGTGCCGCATTGTTGCCGTTACTGGCACTAATGGCAAAACCACAACCTCTATTTTAACAGCAGATATCCTGAACAGATGTGGTATTGAGGCAGAAGTTGCTGGCAATGTCAGTGCCGATAATATCAAGCGGACATTGGTAGATGCCGCGGCCGATGCTCGTGAGGAGAATGCTGTAAACCGGGTGATAGTGGCAGAAATCAGCAGCTTTCAGCTGGAGTGGGTTGAGCAGTTTTGCCCTTTTGTGGCAATGCTTACAAATATTACCCCCGATCACCTCAACAGGCACGCTAACTTCGAGGAGTATGCCTCTGCCAAGGCGAATCTTTTCAGGGCACAAACAAGCGCTGAGCACGCAATTTTTAACGCTGACGATGCTGCCAGCGTAGAAATCGCAGCCCGAGGGTTCCACGGAACCACGTTGTTGGTATCCAATCGAAGCCACCTGCCATCTCCTTCAGCAAGCGTGATCGATGGATGGATGACTATTGATCCCACCACGGAGCATGATGATCCAATTCATCTGTTGCGATGTGATGAAATGCCACCTTCGTTGCCGGGAGCACACAGCATTACCAACGCACTAATGGCTGGCACTGCGGCCTACCTGTGTGGAGCTCAGCCGGAGTGTATAGGATCTGCCATCAAGGGGTTTGCGGGTGTTGCACACCGGATGGAGATTGTAGCCGAGGTTAACGGCGTGTGTTACATCAACAACAGCATGTGCACCAATGTTGCGGCAGCCATAGCATCCATCGAAGCGGTGCATGGCCCATGTATTGTAATAGCAGGCGGGGCCGACAAAGAGCTAGAATATGCTCCGCTTGCTGTAGTTCTGGAGAAGCATACAAAGTTCGCTATTCTCATCGGAAACGTAGCGGATAAGATGGATGAAACGTTTCGGGCAGGCGGTTTTCAGCGCATTTACCGCGCAGAAACTCTGGAAGAGGCCGTTAACCACGCGGCAAGTGAAGCTTCAGCTGGAGATACAGTATTACTTGCTCCGGCATGTGCCAGCTTCGACATGTTTCGGGATTTTGAGCATCGGGGTGCGGCTTTCCGGGAAGCCGTGCAACACCTTGTAGAAGGAGGCAAAACACAGTGACCACTGCAACAGCTACTCGGCCAACCCAAACGCGGCAGAGATCCAGAATAAACATTCCTGCCACTTATGTGCTTGGTCTCAGCGTCACTTTGCTTATCGTGCTCGGGGTGATTATAGTAGCCGATTCAAGCTACGCTATGGCTATGTCGAGCAAATCAGAGCACGTTCGTCATTCCCCCTACTATTTTGCGATAAAGCACCTCAATTGGATGATTATAGGGTGCATTTTCCTCGCATGTGGCATGGCGATTGGGCACAAGAATGTCCGAAAACTGGCATTTCCAATGGTGGTTTTAACGATCATAGGCCTCATTTTAACAACGCACCATGCAACGTCGGAAGCAGTACAGGATTCACGCCGCTGGATTTCCATTCTAGGGTTTCATGCCCAGCCATCAGAGCTTGCCAAATTTGCCGTTGCAGTATTCACCGCAAGCGTGCTTGCAAGAACCGATTGTAAGCTTAAAACAAACTCGCTTGGCCTAAAGATTACATCTGCCTTTGCGCTCCTTGTAGCTGCAGTTGTTGCAAAGGAACCAGATCTTGGTACTGCCATAATTATCACCAGCACCTATTTTTGTATCCTCCTTTCCGCTGAGCCAACACAGAAGCAGGTTACAAGGCTGCTCACAATCTTATTGATTGCCGGGTTGATATTCGTTGGAGTTAAAGATGGGCAAAAGCAACGTGTTCTTACATGGCTGAAACAGGGTGTCGGAACAACGGCCGATTGCTATCAGACATATCATGGTAGGCTGGGCCTGGGTGCTGGCATGGTAATAGGCCGTGGCCCGGGTGCAGGCAAAGAGAAGCATTATCTGCCGGAAGCCAATAGCGATTTTGTTTTCGCCACCGTTGGTGAGGAGTTTGGGTTCGTAGGCACATCGGTGGTAATTCTGCTATTCTCCTGCGTAACCTGGGCCGGCCTTAAGATAGCAAAGCAGGCTAAAGACCCCTATTCACGGTATCTTGCCATGGGAATTACGTGCTGGATTACAATTCAGGCGTTGATAAATATGCTGGTAGTTACCATGACAGTGCCCGCAACAGGCGTGCCGTTGCCTTTTATCAGCTATGGTGGCTCCGCCCTGGTCATGTCGATGACTGGCTTCGGAGTACTGCTAAGCATCGGTGCTAACACGCAGCCACCTTCCCGCCCAAGAATTCGTGTGGAAAGGCCCAGCGTCTAAATGCGTATCGCAGTTACTGGTGGTGGCACCGGAGGGCATATCTACCCTGCCGTTGCGGTTTGTGAGGCGCTGAAGGCTCTGGATCCGGATGGTGAGCTGCTATATATTGGCGGAACATCCGGCATGGAAACAACTATAGTGCCAGCTGCCGGAATACCCTTTAAAGCCGTAACTGCCCGCAAAATGCCGATGTCGCTCTCCATGGCAACGGTCCGTGGCCTTGCGGCACTCGTTAAGGGGTATCTAGAGGCACGCCCTATATTAAAGGCGTTTCGCGCCGATGTTCTTGTCGGCACAGGCGGGTATGTTGCGGCAGCAGCAGCTCTGGCGGCAGCACATCTGGGAATACCGGTGGTTATTCTGGAGAATAATCGCGTTGCTGGCCGTACAAACCTTATACTGGCACGGTATGCAAAACGCATCTGCGTATCGTTTTCAGAAACTACCAGGGAGTTTCCGGCCGAGAAGTGTGTGCTTACGGGCCTGCCGCTGCGGGCGGGAACTGTTGCGGCAGATACAATAACCAGCGCCATGGCGCGCGCGGCATTTACCGGCTTACAGCCAGATCTGTTTACAGTAACCGTAATTGGCGGTAGCCAGGGGGCTAAGGCAATTAACCGCATTATTGCGGAGGCAGCTCCTATCCTAACACCGGCACGCGTGCAGATACTCCACCAGACAGGCAAAGCGAATTACGATGAAACGGCCACCATGGCCGCAAAAGCGTTCGAAGCTGCCGGGCTGCCGGCAAATGCAGATGGCCTGTGCTTAAAACCATATCTTGAGCCGTTAGAGGTACCGCTTGCGTTACGGGCTGCCGATCTGCTGGTATGCAGGGGCGGAATATCTACCCTCAGCGAGGCTGCAGCAAATGGTGTGCCAATGGTGATCATACCACTGCCCACGGCCTATGCAGATCATCAGACAGCGAACGCACGGAGCCTGCAGGATGCTGGAGCAGCCATGTGCCTGCCAGAAGCAGGCATGGATGGTGTGGCATTGGCAGAGCGGATATTGGCGCTGCAAGCGAACCCGACGAAATTGCAGAGTATGCGCGCCTCGAGTTGTGGCGCTGGCAAACCAGATGCGGCGGCAGATGTTGCACGCTTAGCATTGAAACTGGCCAGCCCCAAACACGTTGGCGACAGAGTAAACTGAGGAAGATCGATTTTAGAGATGACAGATCAGCAGCATATTCACTTTCTTGGAATTGGCGGCATTGGCGTAAGCGCCCTGGCACAACTGGCAATCGCCCGCGGTGCCCGCGTTAGCGGCTCCGACATCAACACCGATGTTGCTGTTAATCCTGCTCTCCACCGTCTGGTAAATTCAGGTGCCAAGGTATACAAGGGCCACAGTGCCGATAATCTTGAGCCCACCGTAACCCTGGTAGTGGCAACAGCGGCGGTCGCTTCCGATAACCCGGAGGTCAGGGCAGCACTGGGTCGAGGCGTGCGCTGCGTTACAAGGGCGGAATATCTTGGCGAAGTAATGGCTGCTCATCGCGGGCCCACAATAGCCGTTGCTGGTACCCATGGCAAAACCACAACCACTGGCATGATAGGTGTTATGCTTCAAGAAGCTGGTATGGACCCCACCGTGTTTGTTGGGGGCGAGATTCCACAATTGGGTGGCAATATCCGTATTGGCCATCCTGAAGGTCCGTTTGTTGCCGAAGCCTGTGAGGCATACGATTCCTTTCTTACGCTTCGCCCAGATATCGCTGTAATCTGTAACATTGAAGCCGATCACCTGGATCACTACCATACCGCGGAAGGAGTGCAGGATGCCTTCTGCCGCTTTGTACAGAATGTGCGCAAAGATGGCATGGTGGCATTATGCATGGATGACCAGGGCGTGCGGCGCCTCGAAGCCTCCAGACATTGGGATGTTGAATTCTGCAACTATGGCCTTGATTTCGGAGTAGATACGCCGGACGGAATGTACTTCACTGGCGCTGTTCAGGAAGGCAAGAACCCAACCTTTACGGTAACGTATCGGGGCGAAGATGTGGTGGTTCGTATGGCCGTGCCGGGAAGGCACAATGCCCTTAACGCACTCTCCGCCCTAATCATTGCTGCTCGCCTCAACATATCTGCAGAAGTTGCTGCACAGGGAGTGAGCGCCTTCACGGGCGCAGGCAGAAGGCAGGAGCTTCTCTGCGAAATTGGTTCTGGCCAGAATAGCACCGTAGTGATTGATGACTATGCGCATCATCCTACCGAGATACGTGCTACGCTCAATGCACTGAAAGCTGCCTACCCTGGCAGGCGCACGGTAGCAATATTTCAGCCGCACTTGTACAGCCGAACCAGGGACTTTCTGAGGGAGTTTGCCGCAAGCCTCGCCGTGGTTGATGTACTGTTTGTTACTGCCATATATGCCGCCCGAGAAGCTCCAATAGCTGGCGTGCGCGCAACCGACATCGTTACTGCGGCACTGGAAATTCGGCCGGAGCTAATCTCCGTATTCGTGCCAGATAGGCATGATGTGCCGCGCACCGTAGCCGCAATGGTTCATGATGGCGACCTCATAGTGTTTATGGGTGCTGGCGATATTAGGGAGCAGGCCGACGATTTTGTTAACCGCCTAAGAATACGTGGCGGAGTATAGACGTTACGCAATGCTTTGCCGATAACGGCAAATTGTGTGGAAGGATACAAACGTGTCTGCGGGTGAGAATAAACGGAAATTGCACGTAGCCGTGCTTATGGGAGGCTCATCCAGTGAGCGCCCGGTTTCGCTCTCTACCGGCCAGCAAATTGTTGCTGCCCTGGATAAAGAGAAGTACGTGGTGTCGTCGGTGGATACCCGAGATCTGTTAGCCCTGATTGTGCCGCCAGCAGATCCACCACGAATCGCTAATGAAACTGCTGATACCGCTGAGTTGGATGCTGCAAACGGCCGAGCAGATATCGTTTTCATTGCTTTGCACGGAACGGGCGGTGAGGATGGCACGGTTCAAGGCATGCTCGAGTTTCTGGGGCTGCCATACACCGGTTCGGGCGTGCTTGCCAGCGCACTTGCTATGAATAAGTCTGTGAGCAAACGAATGTTTGCTTCCATTGGTGTGCCTGTAATTCCAGACGTTACCATTACGGCAGAACAAGCCGCATCAGAGGGGATACCTGCTCTGGTTCAGCATGTAATCAATTCGCTCGGCTTACCGGTTTTTATTAAGCCAAATGCGGAAGGCTCAACATTTGGGTGCAGCCTGGTTGAGGTAGGCGAACAGGCAGAACAAGCCCTGTATGCAGCCATTGATGGGGCTCTCAAGTTCGATTCTACGGTACTGGTAGAAAAGTATATTCAGGGCATCGAAATAACGGCCGGAGTGCTGGAAGATGCCGCAGGATCGCCACAGGCGCTGCCCCTGGTAGAAATTGTGCCCGAATCTAAGTATTATGACTATAATAGCAAATACGCCAGCGGTGGTAGTGAACATATCATACCTGCACGGCTCAGCGCAGAACAAGCGAAACGCGCACAGGCACAGGCGCTCGCGTGCCATCGGGCCCTGGGGTGCGCAGGGATGTCGCGAACGGATATGATCGTAACAGAGGATGCCGCTTACGTACTGGAAGTAAACACCATACCGGGAATGACGCCAACGAGCTTGCTGCCACAGGCAGCAGACTATGCCGGGATAGCGTTTTCCCAGATGCTGGATCGCATAATTTCTGCCGGTTGGCGAAGAGGAGTCCCCTCTTCAAAGATCGCACCCTGATTATGGCAACGCATCACCCACAGTCTGTTTGCCAATAGGCGCATCATGTTACCTGGCTGCGTTAGCGTGAAAGGAATCACCCGATGCCACCAACTAACAACGGTAATAAAACAAACACAGCACAACGCCCCGGACCAACGGCTACATCTGAAAAGCAAAAGGCTCAAAAGAAAAGAACGCGGAACCTGCGGAGAGCTTGCTGGTTCTTTGCGGTAATGTCAATCGGCGAAATGTGGTACATGGCCAATTACTCGCCTGTTATGTCCGTAAGAGACGTAAGCGTGGTAGGCGCGACAGACAAAACGCTCACTCAACAGGAAAAGCAGCAGATATCAGATATTTGCAAGTTGAAAGCTCATACAAACTGGGTACATGCTCCAACGCATGCCATCGCGAAGCAACTCAATGCGCTTCCCTATGTGAAACATGCGACCGCCGCAAGCGCACTACCGCTTAATGTTGAGGTAAAAGTAACTATCCGACAGCCAGCATACGTAGTAACCTGCCCTTCTGGAGCCTACGAGATGGATGCTGATCGAACCCCAATACGGCATGCACGGCCAGTGATGCTTAACGCATTGAAGACCATTGAGTTTCTTCCTGAAATACCATTAAAGCCAGGAATTCAAGTCAAGAGCGATTCTCTTGCTATGGCATCGCAACTGATTCATACATTTGACTCAGATCGGCTGTTACATATTGCAAAAATCAACATTGACCCGTTGTCAAATATATGGTTAAATGTGGACAATGGACTCCGAATTAAGTTCGGAGGGGCCGTATCCTTGCCAGAAAAGGTGGCTGCGATTCGAAATATTCTTTCGCAAGACTCCGGGCATGGTGAAAGATTTGCAGAACTGAATGTAACGTCTCCAGAGTATCCCGCATGCCGCCTGAAAGTTGAGGTAGCAAAGGCTGCCGCTGCGGCAGCGGCGGCGGCACGGGCCGCCCAGGCACAGGCAATTAAGAACTCGGAGCCCGATAGTACTTCCCCCGTAATTCAGACGCCAGGACGTCTCTCCTCGCAGTAGCAGCAAGGGGCATACAAGTGCCCTGTTGCAAATTAACTTATGAACCTGTACGCAACCAATATAACCCATAAGTCGTTTTGGTACCAGATTAGCGCTGTATGCTTTATTCTGGGGCTAATTCTTGCCGCCGCTGTGGTTACCGCCAACCAGATATCGCGCACTGGCAAGGGCCCAAGCGTGGCAGGCTTTACCTACGATTGGAACCGAGAACTTAGCCAGGCAACCGAGAAGAAGGATGCGGAGTACGAAACCGTTCTCAAACAAAAGAATGAGTACATAACAAAACTCGAAACCCGGCTTTCTAAAGGTAACAGCGCAACCAGCCTCATAACAAGAACACTTCAAGAAACGAAGTTTAATGCCGGGCTTACTGAGGCGCTTGGCCCTGGCATTCAGGTAACACTTACAGATAGTAACCGTGGTCCACTGGTGGGCGGTGAAGGCATGAAGCAGAATATTCTGATCCATGACTCGGACCTGAACAGTGTGGTTAACGAGCTCAAAGCCTGTGGCTCAGAAGCAATTTCTGTAAATGGCCAGCGGATAGTTGCTTCCACTGCAATTCGGTGTGTCGGCCCGGTTATTCATGTTAACGGCGTGCCATCTGCACCACCGTTTGTTGTGCAGGCAATCGGCGATCCCGATGGCTTGTTTGCGGGGATGAATCTGCCCGGAGGGGTTTTTACGGAATTGCGGCGCTTTGATCCGGATATGATCCGCATTGATAAGCATGCCTCTCTACATTTGCCGGCATTTGGCGGCAGCCCCAAAGCCAGATTTGCACACCCACCAACGTTGTCTCATACAGACTCTGAAAAGGAGTCTAATTAACATGCTGTGGTCTATTTTCAGGAGCACAGAAGTATGAAGGCATGGCTACCATTTGCGAGCCTTGTGGCGGGCTTTGCTATCGGTATGTACGTGCTGGATCATTCCCATGTGGCGGTTCCAGCGGAGTACGCAGTTTACCTCTCAGTGGCAGCACTTGCCGGGCTGGATACTGTCTTCGGTGGCATCAGAGCCGGTATTGAAGGCAGGTTTCAGAACGATATATTTGCAAGTGGCTTTCTCTTAAACACGCTGCTTGCTGCCGGGCTTGCCTGGCTCGGAAACAGGATAGGCGTTAGCCTTGCGCTGGTAGCGGTCATCTCGCTAGGCCAACGCGTGTTCTTAAACCTCTCGCTGATCAGGCGATACTACCTTAACAAGATTGCTCTTGAGAAGAACAGAGCAGCCGAAGAGGCAGATACACCAGGCCCGGGAGCTTTGCCGGTAAAGTAAGTTAACCGGCAGGTGCGCAAACCGGCCCCGCTAATCCATTACCCTTCGGAAATATTGAGAACAGGCTGCTTAAGAGTTGAGAATTAGACGAATAACCGCACTGGACATTGGAACTACCTCTGTTCGGGCAATTATCGCAGAAATAAATGCCGTCCCTCAGGCTCCTCAGGTCGTGAGGATACTGGCTGCATGCGAAGCACCAAACACCGGCCTGGTGCGAGGCAGCGTGGAAGATTCGCCTTCGGTGCGCTCTGCAATTGAATACGCACTGGTAGAAGCCACAGCCCAGGCGCAGTGCGATTGTGATGCGGCGTACGTTGTTGTTGCTGGAACACATATAACATGCGCTACAGGCACGGGCTACGCACCTATACGAAACTCGGCACGCGGGGCTACGTTTCGAGATATCTCAGATGCACTGAACGCAACCAGTTCAGAAAACACACCGGTAGATGAGCTGATACTGCACGCCATACCGGCAGGTTTCTCTATAGATAGCGGAGAACCGGTCAAAAACCCAATCAGGCTCCCGGGGGAGTTGTTAACGGCAACTACTCGGATCATTTCTGGCAGCGCTCCCCCACTCATGCGTACAGCGCGCGCCGTGAATAGTGCAAGCGTAGATGTTACCGAAATGGTGTTTGCACCTCTCGCATGTGCAGAAGCCGCTTTGTTCGAGGATGAGAAGGAATCCGGGGTATGCCTGTTGGATATTGGCTCTGGAACTGCTGGGATTGCAGTTTACCATCGAAGCCTACTTCAGGTTGCGGCATCACTGCCAATTTGCGGGAGCCATGTTACGGCAGACATTTCCTTCGGACTTGCTATGGGCAGAGATGCTGCCGAAGATCTTAAGCTCCTGGCAGGGCATTGTTGCGCCGACCTCGTGGGCGAGTACGAAGTTGTGGAATCGCCTGCGGGCGAATATAAGCCCCCTCGCCTTATTCGGCGAAAGGCCATCGCACAGATTGTAGAACCGCGCATGGAAGAGCTATTTCAACACGCGAAGACAATCCTGATGGATACAGGCTTTTTCCATTGGCAAGATGCGTCGGTTGTAATAACTGGCGGCGGCGCAAAAATAACTGGCTGCGCGTATCTTGCATCCCAATACTTTGGTGTTCCGGCAAGAGTTGGCGGCCCCGGTAAACTTCCTGGCTTGCCCAATGCATTTACAGGGCCGGAGTACTCAGCAGCCGTTGGGCTGGCTCAGTATGCCGCAAAGCACACCGCAATAGAGATTTCCACCACTGGCGGCGATGATCCGTTGCGCGCTTTTTACGAGCAGGTGGTTGAGATGGTGAAACGGCGCATAGGGCGCACTGAGTAAGGCAAGCCGCCCACCATGGGCGGCTGCACTCGTTTCTTACCGAGACTAAACCAGACATACGTCGGTTGAAAACATAGAAAAACAGGAAGGGCTCCCTGATGAATAGCAGTGTGTACAATGTAGGACTGCCCGAGCTGGGTTCTGCACGCATCAAGGTAATTGGAGTTGGCGGAGGCGGCACCAACGCAGTTAACCGGATGATTGAGGCCGGATTATCGGGCGTTGAGTTTCTGGCAATGAATACGGATGTCCAGGTACTTAATATCTCGCAGGCCCCGCGCAAGCTCCAGCTTGGCGAAAACTCGACTCGTGGCCTTGGGGCCGGCGGTAATCCGGAAATCGGAAGAATTGCCGCAGAAGAGAGCAAAAGCGAAATTAAGAAGATGCTGGATGGCGCCGATATGGTGTTCATTACAGCAGGCATGGGTGGTGGCACCGGTACCGGCGCAGCGCCAATTATTGCTGAAATTGCCAGCGAAATGGGCGCCCTAACTGTTGCCGTAGTTACCAAACCTTTCCCCTTTGAAGGCGCACGCCGCAGCAGACTTGCCGCAGAAGGTGTTGCAAATCTTCAGAGCCGCGTAGATACCATCATCATCGTCCCCAACGAGAAACTGATGTCTATGGGTGACCGCCGGATGACCCTGGTGGAAGCCTTTAAAGTGGCAGATGATGTGCTGAGGCAGGGCGTGCAGGGTATATCGGATATCATTACCATCCCGGGCATGATTAATGTAGACTTTGCAGACGTACGCGCCATAATGACCGGCGCAGGATCTGCATTGATGGGTATTGGTATGGGAGCCGGTGATCATCGCGCCGTAGAAGCCGCTCAAAATGCGGTGTCTTCGCAACTACTGGAAACAAGCATCAATGGCGCTACCCGCGTACTTGTGAACGTAACTTCTGGCAACGATCTTACTCTTGCCGAATTCACAGAAGCTGCGGACCAGGTTTCCTCGCTTTGCGATCAGGTGGATGCTAACATCATCTTTGGATGGGTACCAGATGCTAGCCTGGAAGGTGAAGTACGCATTACAGTGCTTGCCACAGGGTTTACACCCGGCACGGCTCCAGGATACTTCTCTACGCCCACACAGACACCGGCACCAGCTTCACAGCCCGCTGTTCAGCCACAGGCTGTACCAACAACGCCGTGGCCAAAACTGCCAGGTTCTCTTCAGGATCCGCATGTTGCTGCCCAACCCGTTCCGGAAGCTGCAGTACCAGTTCAGCCGGTAACCCCGCCGCCTGTAGCAACACCGCCTGCGGCAACAACACCTGCAGTTGCGCCGCCAGCTCCTGCACCAGAGCTGATCCGTAAACCGGCGAGTGATAACCTGGATATCCCTAGCTTCCTGCGCAAGAAAAACTAAAATACCGCACAGAACGGATCTAAGTGTAAGAGGAGGCGAACTGCCAGGAGCCCGGCAGTTCACCTCCTTTTTTTGCGGCTAATTGAGATACATCGCCGTGCTATAATGGGGCATGAACGAGCCCCAATTTATCTACCTCGACCATGCTGCCACAACTCCTGTTGATCCAGAAGTAGTCGCAATAATCCTGCCCTGGCTCTCGTCTGTTAGCCACTGCGGCAATCCGTCCAGCGTGCACTCCGCTGGCAGGCGGGCACGTGCCGCCCTGGACGACGCCAGAGACTCGGTTGCAGCGCTTATCGGTGCCGATTACTCTGAGATCACGTTCACCTCCTCAGGAACAGAGGCTGATAACCTGGCTCTTATTGGAGTAATTACGGCAGCTCCATCAAACAAAAACCACCTGGTTATAAGCACTATTGAACATCACGCCAACCTGCACGCTGCCGAAGTTTTGCGCAAGGCAGGGTATCGTGTAACGCTCCTACCGGTGGATTCCAACGGAATTGTCGATCTGAATGTTGCAGCGGAAGCTATCACTGCAGATACTGCCCTGGTTTCGGTAATGCTGGCAAATAATGAGATTGGCACGATACAGCCCGTAGTTGAGCTCGCTCAATTAACCCATGCCCGGGGAGCACTGTTTCATACTGATGCAGTACAGGCTGCCGGAGTTTTACCCATCAGTGTTAGCACCTTGCAATGTGATCTGCTAACATTAAGCGGGCACAAGTTTTATGGCCCAAAGGGTGCTGCCGCACTGTTTGCATGCAACGGATTGAAAATAAACCCGCAAATTCATGGCGGGGGACAGGAACGGGAGAGGCGCGCAGGAACAGAAAACGTGCCAGGTTTGATTGGCTTCGGCAAAGCAGCCCAACTGGCGAAGGCGCGGATGGCAGAAGAAGCACCGAAGATTGCTGATATTACTAGCGCATTTGTGGCGGATATGATGGCTGCCGTGCCAGGCGCAAGGCTCAATGGCCACCCAACGCAGAGGCTATGCTCAAACGCAAATTTTTCATTTGACGGTGTGGATGGTTCCACATTGCTGATGAATCTGGATAGAAAGGGCATCTGTGCATCCAGTGGGGCTGCATGCTCTTCTGGATCCATAGAGCCATCCCATGTGCTTTCAGCCATTGGATTACCGCGCGCTGAAGCCTCTGGGGGAGTTCGGTTCAGCACGGGAAGATGTACCACGCAACATGAACTTGCCACCACGGTGAGGGCGGTTGCAGATATCGTAACCCGGCTGCGTGATAGAGCCGAACTATAACAAACTTCTTAAAGCGGATTGAACGGCGCTGTATCTCGGTGATGGATTATCTCATTCACGGGGCGAACACCGCCCCACCCTCCCATTTGCGCACAGTTCAATGAAGCGGCGGCCGCTCCAAACTTAATCGCATTCTCCAGCGATTCTCCACCGTTTAAACTGTACAATACACCCGCCCTGAAAACGTCACCACTGCCTGTTGTATCCACAACTGCAGGGGCCTGATATGCACGGAAACGAACAACATCGCCCCCTACCCCATCTTTGATGGGCCGCGCAAGAATGCAACCTTTGTCTCCAACAGTAACTATAACGGGCTTATTGTAGGTATCTCGAACGGAAACGGCAAACTCGGTGAGTTCCGGAATCGATAGCGAGCGCCCAACATGCTCGCTGGAGGTAAGTATTACCGATGCCACACTGTTAACAAGGGGCTCCCGCGCGTAATCCATTGAAATCACTTTTGCTCCGGCAGCCGCAGCGGCATGTGCAGCAGCAATGCCAGATTCGTAGGCATTGGGTTCTACCGTAAACCACCTGGCACCGGCAGCCAGTTGTTCATCAAGTGGCGTACAGGTAAGGTTCGCAAACCGATACCCAATCATCGTGCGCTGCCCGTCTGGAGTTGCCATACACACGCAATACGGAGTGTTTACACTGTCTGATACCTCAAGGTACTCCAGGCTCAGTTCCGGAACATCCCTGCCAAACAGGTCCATCAGCAGCACGCCATCCGGGTCGGTACCAATCGGGTTACCAACAAGGGCAGTACGCACTCCCCACTTTGCCAGAGCCACTGCAGTATTGGCAGCCTCGCCTCCAATGGCCTTCTTCTCTTCTATTATCTCAACGTAACCGCCCGGAGGTGGCAAAGACTCTACTCGCCATAGCAGGTCCAAACACACCGTTCCGTACACAATTACGTCTGAAGCGTATGACATCTGTATTCCTATCCGTAAATCAGGCACGGGCGGCGGCGTGCCTCAAACACCTCTCTGTCGTGCTTTAGCAATGCTGTTAGGCCCCGGGCACTTGCACCCTGCTGTAAACGAAGCAGAAGCTCCCTGGAGCCAAGCAGCGTCTCAACACGATGTGGGTTCCACTCACTACGATGCGTTTTCAGAAGTGCTTCCATCACTGCAAGGCCTGTAAGCACAGGATGAAATCTCGCGCGATCTGATATAACAACATTGATGCCCGCGCACCGAATCCCGGCAAACGTGCTGGATTGCGGCGTGAAGTGCACCGGCACGAAGCTCACTCCTGGCAGGTTCATAGCTCTCAGAGTATCTGCAAAGCGTAATGCATCCAACCACGGGGCACCAAAGTGCTCGAAAGGTGTGTCTGTGCCTCTACCAACACTTACATTGGTAACTTCAAGGGGGCAGATTCCCGGGTACAGCAAAGCCTGTGTAAACGAACGCATGTTGGGTGAAGGATTGATCCACGCCAGCCCGGTTGCATCCCACAGCATATCTCTGCGCCAGTGCCTGCAGGGCACCACATTGAGTTGGCAATGCAATTGCTTCTCTGAATTATACAGCATTGCAAGCTCGCCCGATGTTAAGCCATGGCGTGTGGGCACGGTGTGATAGGCAACAAAGCTCAACAAACTGTCCTCTGCATTGGGGCCCTCAATGGCTAAACCACCTATCGGGTTTGGCCTATCTAAAACTATGAACTCAATTCCATACTTTGAGGCAGCCTCCATACATAATCCCAGTGTGGAGCTGTACGTGTAAAATCGGGCTCCAGCATCCTGCACGTCAAAAACCAGGGCATCCAGCGAGGCGAGTTGTTGTTGCTGGGGAGCTTTGTTCTCCCCATAAAGGCTGTAAATGGGCAGGCCCGTTCCCAAATCGCGGCCATCTACAACGTGTGTATCCAGCAATCCTCGAATGCCATGCTCCGGGCTGAAGAGCGCCTTTACGTTAACACCAAGAGCCAGCAATGCATCTGCATTCTGCGTGCCATCCACGGTTACGCCGGTTTGATTAGTGATTAAGCCAACACGTTTATTCTTTAACTGTGCGGCACCATTGCCTAATAGCACATCCAATCCAGGCATCGTTCGTGCATTCACTGCACACCTGCCTTGTAACCAGAAGATGTTAGAATCAAGTTCCCTGATACATGCGTATCACACATCCAACCATCAGGAACGTATAGGGTTGCATCTTCCTGCGCAATAATTGCCGGGCCAGCAAATTGCTGCCCGGTTGCAAGGTGTGGTCGCCAGTATAAGTCTGCCTCTTGCCAGCTCTCGTTACTATATAGTGTTAGTACATCCATAGGTTGCGAAGGCGCGTGCGGCAATGTGGCATCCATCGCAATGAAATCCTGGTTATCAACAGCTACAAGCCTCAAGGCAGATATCTCTGTTGGCTGTGTTTGATCTGCGTGCCCAAAACGCTGACGATGCAGAGCATGAAAGGATGAAATCAGCATATCAAGTGCGTGTTCATTTACCGCAGAAACGGGGTCAATCACACCTGGCACCTTGAGGTCGTACGCCTGCCCCCGGTACCGTATGTCTGCCACCATAGTTCCTGACCAAGCTTCCGTATCAATACCCTGCTGCTGCATCCACGCTACAGCGTTTTGCCGTAGCGTCGCAACTGCTCTGCTCAACAGTGCTGCTGCTCCCGATAATAGTGTTCTGGCAGGAAACTGTTGAACAAACTCTCGGGATACGCCAGACATACAGAGCCCAGCCGCAGAAAATGCACCGGGATATCTGGGCACAACAACACGCGTGATTCCCAGTAGATCTGCAAGGTGGCACGCATGCAATCCACCAGCTCCACCAAAACTAAGCAATGTGCAGCGTTGTACGTCCAATCCCCTTTCGGTAGTAACATGCCGAACAGCCCTCGCCATGGTCTGGTTTGCGAGTTCAATAACGGCCGCTGCCGCGCTGGGGGCGGCAACACCCATGCTTTCTGCCAGGCTTACAAACAAAGCTTCGGTCCGTGCCACATCCATCCGCACTGCACCAGCAAGCGGCAGGGCTGCCGGCAGGCGGCCAAGCAGCAAATTCGCGTCTGTTACAGTTAAATGCGCACCGCGCCCATAGGCGGCCGGCCCGGGATCAGCGCCCGCACTCTGCGGCCCAACGCGCAGCGCTCCGGCGCTATCCAGGCAGGCTATCGATCCACCGCCAGCACCCACCGTATGGATATCGTACATTGCAGATCGGAGAGGTGTTGGGCCAATCTGACCTTCGTTCACTACGCCGCATTTTCCATCCAGCAGCATGGCCACATCTGTGCTGGTGCCCCCCATATCAAAGGTAATGAGGTTGTTGATGCCAAGTGATTGCGCCAGATGTTCGGCAGCCCTCACACCTCCTGCCGGGCCAGATAGTGCCGTTCTAATTGCAAGCCGTGCCGCTTCCCCTGGTACAAGCGAACCGCCATCAGATTGCATCACACGTAACCTGTGGCAATTGACCTCATCAAGGCGCGAGTTTAGGGTACCAAGGTATCTGCTAAGCACCGGTGCCACAAAAGCATTACCTACAGTGCAGGCCGTGCGCTCATACTCCCGTGGCTCAGGAGCAACCAGGTGAGATGCGGAGGTCATAAAGCCAGCGTCTTCTAGTGCATCATTCATAATCGCTTCATGGCTGGAGTTAAGGTACGAGAAGAGAAAGCAAACCGCTGCCGATTCATACCCCCGTGCAGCGAGGTCCTGTGCAAGCGCTGCGGCACCGTCTTTCGAAATAGCGAAGAGCTCGTCCCCAAGCCAATCAACTCTCTCATCAACTTCAAAACAGTCTTCTGCGTTAATTAAGGGAGCCGGACGTGATGGTGTAAATGTGTATAGGCTACTTCGCGTTTGCCTGCCAATGGCTAACACATCTTTAAACCCACGTGTTGTTATGAGCGCGGTGCGTGCCCCTTTGCGTTCTAGCAGGGCATTGGTTGCTACTGTGGTTCCATGAACAAGCAGAGCAGAGTCGCTAACTCCATAACGTTCGCGTGCAGTCAAAATAGCGGCAATCACGCTGTTTGCAGGGTTTGCTGGTGTGCCGGGAATCTTTGCAACCAGGAGCCTGTTATCAATGGTTCTGATAACCAGGTCGGTGAAAGTACCGCCAGTATCCACACCAATTATCAAGTACTGTGTCATATCCAATGTTTCGACGCCAACGTGGCCAAAACCCTCTGTTGGGCAACCGAAACCGAAGGTTTTGCGCATTGTGCAGGAGTTTATGCATTAAATCGGGAACAGTTGCGTAATCGTAGCGTCAAAATGAGACAGAAATGAAATGATCGTCTGTCAGTCAATCGAAAACTATGCATATGGACGATGCACGCTCGTACACTCTTCAATAGAAACGCTGTAAGCCGGGGTGCTATACAGCTTGTGCAGAACAACACGGAATTAATTGGCCGGAATGCGGTATAATTAAGCGAGAAAATGCGCACGGTACCGTTGCCTGTGTTAATCTGACGACGTTCTCCAGCCAGGGA
Organism: uncultured Chthonomonas sp.; assembly: GCA_903859705.1. GTDB lineage: Bacteria > Armatimonadota > Chthonomonadetes > Chthonomonadales > Chthonomonadaceae > CAIXIX01. The sequence goes on along the minus strand of CAIONQ010000105.1, from coordinate 18,046 downwards.
GCATTGTGATATGGAGTGCCTTAGGGCTCTAATTGCCGAAGATGAGCAGTTGACACGTACGATTATTCGTGCTCGTCTTGAAAAGCTTGGTCACATTGTTGTTGCGGAAGCGGCAGATGGTCAGCAGGCCGTCGAACTGACTCGGTTGCATAAACCCGATGTTGTGATCATGGATATCAAGATGCCGGTGCTGGATGGCATCGAAGCGGCACGCATGATTCTGGATGATGTGCCCTGCGCAATCCTATTCCTGAGCTCGTTTAACGAGCAGGAATTGGTGGAACAGGCCAGCGCTACAGGTGCCCTTGCGTACTTAATGAAGCCATTTCGCAAAGAAGATCTTGCTCCTGCCATTGAAATGGCAATAGCGCGGTTTAAGCAAATCCAGGCTCAGCGCAAAGAGATTGATGACCTTAAAGACACTCTTGAAACACGCAAACTGATAGAGCGTGCCAAGGGTATTCTTATGGATCGCCACGGAATGTCTGAAGAGGAAGCCTTTAAGCGCATTCATTTCCAGGCCCGTAACCAGAACAAGAAGATGCGAGAGATCGCACAGAGCATCGTTACCGCTGCCGATCTCATATGAGTTACCGCCTCGTTCTTGCATCAGCGTCTCCCAGGCGCCGTGAACTGCTTTCCCTGCTGGGTCACCCATATGAAGTTGTGCCCAGCAGATATGACGAACCTCCCCCACCCACCCACCCAGTATCTCTCCCGGGGCTTGTTAGCCTTCTTGCAGCAGAAAAGGCGAAAGAAACGGCGGCCAGGCTTACCTCTGCCGATACTCTCGTTATAGGCGCAGACACACTGGTTACCCTATCCGAGTCAGAAATCGGGTTGCCACTGGGCAAACCCACAGATCGTGATGACGCGTTCAGAATGATCCGGGCCATGGCTGGCAAACCACACTGGGTATATACAGGTGTGGCTATCATACGGTTTGACCCTCAAACGGCCGAAACAGCGGTTGTGGCAGCTGGCACAGAAAAAACGCGTGTGGTATTCCGCAACCTACCAGATAATGTTATTAATGACTACATTGATACTGGTGAACCCATGGATAAAGCGGGAGCCTACGGAGCTCAGGGCTACGCCGCACCATTTATAGAGCGATTTGATGGCGATTTTTATAATGTCGTTGGCCTGCCACTATGTCTTACTGGAAAACTGCTGGAAAAAGCAGGCATGGAGTGGTGGCATAATCGCACCGCCATGCCTCCAGTTATCGGCTAAAATTGCAATAGATTCAGGCAAGCATAAATCGAACTTTAATAAGACACCCACCGATTCACGTTCAATTGCAGCACGTTGAACGTTAAAGACGCATTAATCACAGCATAATGTTCATCATTTTCATTTAAAGCATTGTATATCTTGACAAAATTCTGACAATGATCTAAACTTGACTCACGTCGGTGAAATATTCCACACATTTACCGATAGGTTCGTCACTGGTATCCGGGCACATGGAAGCGCCGCAAGTCGATTTCCCCTGTTAACTCGTAAACTTGTGACAAACGATGTCTGCTCTGCTGTCGCAGTGTCAGTCTTTTTATTTGGAGGGTCTCGCAAATGTCCTACCGAACCAACAGCCGAAAGGCGTCTGGTTTCACGCTGATTGAACTCCTCGTCGTCATCGCAATCATCGCCATTCTGGCAGCGATCCTGTTCCCTGTTTTCGCCCAGGCTCGCGAGAAAGCTCGCACCACCAGCTGCCTTTCTAACATGAAGCAGGCTGGTCTGGCGTGGCAGATGTACCTTCAGGACTATGACGAGACGATGGTCCCTGCCTTTACCTACGATCCGGCACAGGGCACCTACTACTGGGCAAAGCTGCAGGACCCTTACACCAAGTCCTGGCAGATCTACCACTGCCCGTCTGCTCCCGATCCATTTGGTATCTGGGGCGGTGGTCCTCTTGCATGGTATGGCAACTGGCAGGTATACGGTAACCTCGGTTACAACTACCTTGGCCTGAGCATCTGGCTGAACTGCACCGCAAACGGCGCTCAGGGCGTTTCTTACGCTTCTGTAAGCCGCCCGGCTGGCACCATCCTGTACGCAGATTCTGCATACCAGGGCACAGCAGACCCAATGCCAACCAACATCGAGCATGGCTTCTCCCTTGTTCAGGCACCGGCGCAGTACGCAGCCATCGTTCCCGCACCACTTACGTGCACCTACTACAATGGTGTACATGGCGGATGGGACTGGACAACTGCAGGCGCAGCTACTCCGAACTTCACCGGATGGACCATCAACCGACACACCCAGGGCGACAACGTTGCCTTCACCGATGGACACGCAAAGTTCCAGCGCCTGGCGCAGATGTACGCTGGTACCAACCTGCACCCGGGTCTTTCTGAGACCGCTGTTGTAGTTACAGATACCAACACCTATCAGTGGGGCGATCTGAACTCGGTAATCGGCCAGGTCCCGTAATGGATCGGCATAGAACCACCCGGTTCGTGGCGCTGTTGGTGATTGCCGCAGGTACTCTGTGCGGTTGCCATGCACCCGCCAGCGCTCCGGAACCTTCTAAAGTGGAGTTTACTAGCACACAGCCTGTCAAAACAGCCGTACCTGCTGGTGGAACTGTCCCAAAGGGGGTAGCCCCAACAGAGGCATTTCCGGCTCCGCCGGGAACCAAAACAGGCAACTACCAGGGTGGCTTGCGCTAACCTGATAGAAGCCAGTAATCCGGGCGCCCCTCGGCCATAATTATATATGGCCGAGGGGCGCCTTGTTGAACATAGGCACAGCCCTCATTTTAGGGTATTGTCCTCAGAACGTTCCCGGGAGATTTACTTCTCCTAGAGGAAGCCCTTATTCCAATCTTCTGTTACCGAAAGGTAGACCTTCAATGAAAAAGATCTCTTCCACCTTCGCTCTGCTGGCAGCAGCCTGCTGCATACTCCCGTGCCTCGCCGGCTGCGGCGACAAAGATGCCACCAAGACCGTGCCAACAGGTGAAATACCTGCAGGCGGCGCAGGCGGCGTTGCCACTGGCCAGGATGGCGGCGGAAAGAAGGATAGCGGTGCAACGGCTCCTACGCAGCCCATAGCGCCGCCCGCAGGCACTCAAACTGGAAACTTCCAGGGCGGCCAGAAGTAGTTTTATTTCACTATTAGCCATAATGCGCTCCAGCAATGTGGAACATATTCAAGGATGATGTGTCAAATTCCATAGGATGTCAGCGAAGAAGTTGACATCGATGCAAGTATGCGGACATAATGTCTTTGTGTTAACAGAGTGTTATGGCACCCCGGGATCCGGTGGCTAAACTCTCCGGTCCTGGACCCCTTCAATCCGCCAATTGGCGGATTGACGCGCGTACATCATAAAGCTACACTTACAAATCGATCCTGGATTTCCGTTAACGATCTTCTGATCAATAACAGATGCAGGGAACGATCAAGTGATCGGTGCAAACCGATATGCGCTTTATTGTAAAGCGCCTGTCTCATACTACATGTGTGTCCATTTCGATCCAAGTCAGATATCTCAAGAATGCTGACTTACCATCCTGGGAGGATTAAACATGAATGTAGCAGCAGCACGGCGGAGTCGCTCCGCTTTTACGCTGATCGAACTGCTCGTCGTTATCGCAATTATCGCGATCCTGGCGGCCATCCTGTTCCCTGTATTCGCACAGGCTCGTGAGAAGGCTCGCGCAACCAGCGACCTCTCCAACCAGAAGCAGTTGATTCTCGGCGCTCTGCAGTACGTGCAGGACTACGATGAGTCCTACCCGCTTTCTGAATTCCGAACAGGTACCACCTGGGCCGGCGCATCCGTTACCACGCCTATCAGCTACTTCGGTTTTTCCGAGCAGCGCAACGCGTTCTGGTCCAACTCAATGCAGCCGTACCTCAAGAACACCCAGATCATGAACTGCCCGTCTGCATCCCGCAGCCGCAGCGATGTCTTCGGTGTGGCTCTGGCAGCAGCAGGCAACTACACCTACTCCGTCACGTACAATGGCTACCTCAACCAGTGGCCACTGGCCGGCACCGGCTCACCCGCTAAGCTGATCGTCTTCTCCGAAGGCCTCGGCAAGGGTACCATGCCCCGCTACGCAAACGCATTCCCGCTGAACATCTCCGCCGCAGGTTGGGAAGGTATGTTCATCCTGGATGATGGTGGTGCACACTGCTCCCAGCCGTACGGTTACTCGTTCAACTACGATACAACCTGGTGGGTGCACATGCGCGGCAGCAACTATGCTTATGCAGATGGCCACGCAAAGTACCAGATCAACCCGGGTGCAAGCAGCCCGTGGGCAGCACTTGATGCCAACGGCCTGCCGTCTTCCCTGTGGGTAGACTCGACTGCTTCCAGCCATGGTTGTAACTCCTACCTGGCCTACCAGCCGTCTATCAACAACTAGTTTCGCAAAACAGGGAATACTACAATGCGTAAACTCGTTGCTCTAACCATGCTGCTTGGTGTAGTTCTTGCTGGTGCGTCCCTTGTGGGCTGCAACAAGCAAGCTACGGACGAAAACGGAAACGTTAAAGCCGATTCTGCACCCAAGAATGCCGGTACCCTCTCTGCTCCGGGCGTAGCCCCGAGCAAAGGTGGTGGCGGTGGCGGCAACGCCCCAGCTGCTGCGCCTCCAACCGCTCAGTAACTGGCAACGGTTAGATTAAAATAAATCAGCCAGATTGACTTATGTCAATCTGGCTGTTTTTTATGTTCACGATTTCCTTGCGATCAGGTCGCTTGTTTGCATCACCTTCGTCGCCAGTACCACCTCTTTACAGATCAATGATTTGCTGTATCTACCTTGACGATGGGGCCTATCTCCGGTATAATATCGTGGTTCTCGGATGTATGAGTTAACCGTAAGCGCTCGTAGCTCAGTGGATAGAGCGACAGGTTGCGGACCTGTAGGCCGGGGGTTCAAGTCCCTTCGAGCGTATTTTCCTGGTGTGCCCACCCCTCTCGTGTCCCTTACTCCTATCCCAATAGCTGTGCCGGGTCTGTGAGGTTGGGGTTCAAGCCTTCGTAGCTCAGTGGATAGAGCGCCTCCGTCCTAAGGAGGGCGTCGGGGGTTCGATTCCCTCCGAGGGTATCCAGGCAGGGTGCCGCCTTTCGGTGGAAGCCCGCCTCGCGGAGAGATGTCCGAGTGGTCGATGGTGCGGCTCTCGAAAAGCCGTGTGGCTGAAAGGTCACCGTGGGTTCGAATCCCACTCTCTCCGTCCACGTATTCAAATTATAGGTTTTCTGCTGGCCATCCGCGCACCGGATGGCCGTTTCTATATTAGGGCACACCTATGCAAAACTCCGATGAAGTAAGTGATTCCAACTCAGAAGAGATTATTCTCGATGATGAGGACACTTGTGATCCCAATGAACCTGTGCCCGATGCCGTGTACCAGGATCCCTTTATCGTCGTTTCTGCTGAAGACGCTGCAAAACGCCTCGATCATTTCATAGTGAGCAAACGACCAGAGCTTACCAGGTCTGCAGTACAGCGCCTTCTTGAATCCCCCACGGCGTATCACGGCATTCTCGTTAATGGGCATGCCTCAAAACCTGCCTACAAGCTGCGCACAGGCGATAAAATTGAGATATCGGTTCCAGATGCCACTCCATCGCGTGCCCTGCCCGAAAAAATAGCCCTCGATGTGGTTTATGAAGACTCATCACTTATCGTAATCAACAAACCCAGAGGCATGGTAGTTCACCCTGCGCCCGGCACGCCCAATGGCACGCTCGTTAATGCCGTTCTTGCCCACTGCAGCACCCTTTCTGGCATTGGCGGCGTAATGCGACCAGGTATCGTTCATCGCCTGGATAAAGACACAGGTGGCCTGATTGTGGTAGCAAAAACCGATCAGGCACACCAGTCGCTGCAAAGCCAGATCCAGGCAAAAACTGCAGAGCGCCGTTACATTTCGCTCATATGGGGCCAGCCAACCTTTCACCAGGCAGAAGTGAATGCACCTATTGGCAGGCACCCAACCGATCGGAAGAAAATGGCGGTAGTCACCGACCCACGATACACTGCCAGAACCGCCACGACCATCTTCACCGTGCAAAACAGCTGGTGGGGCACCCTCTCTATGTTGGAATGCAAACTGCTAACCGGCCGCACCCATCAAATTCGCGTTCACAGTGCATACATCCACCACCCTATTGTTGGCGATACAACCTATGGCGGCATCAGACGATTGCCAGTGCGCATGGAGGGATTAACCCCCACACAGGTTCAGCTGCTGCAATCGGCTATAGATGGCCTCAATGGGCAGGCTCTGCAAGCCTACCACCTGTCTTTCGATCACCCCACAACGGGTGAACGCCTTGCGTTTACTGTTCCACCAGCAAGGCGAATGCAAAAGCTAATCTCACTTTTAGAAGAACTACACGCAGTAGAATAATGGCCACGATGTAAAACGAGGACGGCGCAGTACAGCGCCGTCCTCGTTTGTTTTTGTAATGAGTAGCGACGAACTATGGCACAAGGTTCATGGTTGCCGCACTAACCGGGGTAGAAAGCGAACCAAGCGTAACCGATTCAGACATTGTGGTGCCAGCATTATCTGTTGCCTGCACAGTGTATGCCGCGGGTGCCACCCAGAAGTAGTAATTGCCGCTGGCATCGGTAACCGTTTGTCCCAGCCCTGTGCCTGCCCCCTGCACCGCTATCTGTACCGCCACTCCTGCCTGCGCTTTGCCAGCAACCGTAATGTTACCGGTTATGGTATACGGCGGCAATGGTGTGCTGCCAGATGGCTGTGCAATCAGCAGATCTCCCAGGTTGTTCGCGCCAGAAACCAGCGCAAATGCAAGTGTATCGGCAGATATCAGCTTATCTTCAAAACCGGAGGCAGATATCTTACCATATAGCCCATTCACCGATCCAAGCCCAACAGGCAAGCCGGTAAGGCTGAATGTTCCATCTGCAAGCGATTGCCCGGTAACATTGCCAATAGTCACCGTGGCATTGCCTACAGGCTGAATAGCGCCCTTTACGCTGGTTACAACGCGTCCACTGGCATTTGCAGAGTAATCTGAACCCGTGGGTGCCAGAAAGATGGCGCCGAGGTTGTTAACCTGGTTCGATTTGAGGGATACGGCAATTGTCCGCGATACTTCCCCCGTGCCGCTTACCGTGGCAGATTTCGCCGAAACAGGAACAGTGGCGCTAAACGTGCCATCTGCCGCTGCCTTAACGTTTACACCACCAAAGCTGATAGCAGCATTGGCCGGCGAGGAGTAAGTTGTGGCATCTTTGATGCTGCCAATAACCGTAACACCGGTGCCGTTATTGCCGCCGCCACCACCGCCGCCGCCACCACAGCCCGCCATCAGGGCAATTGCGGTACCGGCAGCCAGCGCCATCAGGCGCTTGCGAGATATCTTAAGGTTTGTTGTGCCTTCCATTGGGCCGGTTTTCTCCATCATCGTACAATCGTGATCGGCAGTATGGCGCGGGTCTGCTCACCGTTATCGCCAGCAGCCAAAACCTGCAGCATGTAAGTGCCGGTGCCCACGCTGCGGCCCGCATCATCCTTCAAATCCCATAACAGCTGGTTAGTGCCTGCCGTAGCAGCACGCCCTGCCGATGCAAGATGCCGAATAACACGCCCGTTGAGGCTCAACGTGGCGGTGGTCTGTGCAGTGCCAGAGAGATCATAAGAAACGGTCATCGTGCCATTGCCTGTTGATCGAAGCGATCCCCTGCTGCCAAGATCTGCCCGAACGTTAGTAACATGCAGGCGGCCAACAGATCTGGGCGTAAGCTCTACGTGGAATATGCGCGAAGTCTCCCCGGCAGCAGTGGTGAATGTATATGCAGACGAGCTGTTCATAGTAGCCCTGGATCCTGTTGTCTTGTCTGTAACAGTCAGCTTTGATCCGCGCGGAAGCAGCGCCGTTGCACCCCATGTAAGGGTGTAACTGCCCCGCGTGCCCGTGAGAGTTGCAGCCAGGTCCCAGGAAGCTTTTCCGTCTGAAGATATCGGCCGGATATCCGCCATCAAGTCGCCGGGGGCGCCCTTATTAATGGGGTCGCCTTGCTTGGCGGGCAAGCGGAGCTGAAGCATGCTGGATACACCAGGTGCCACGGGTGGGCTTGCAACATCGTAGGCCGAACGGTAGCTATCAGAAGCCCCACGAGATTGCCCGATGGCCGCTGCCGATGCGTGCCCGGCGTTATCGCTAATAAGTACAGGTATTCGCCAGTCTCCCGTTTTCACATTGGTGGTTGATCGGCGTGCCGCAGATCGTTGTACCTGTGCTGCCCGGCTGGAGGGAGAAAGGAAGGTCATTGTAACGCCTTCCGGAACAATCACACGTATCCAATAGCCCTGCCACGCCTGCATCATGTTCGTAGGGAACACCGTTACATCCACCGGGTTGGTTACGTCTTCATACCCCGTAAGTGGCGTGTAGCCAAGGATACCCGCCGCAATCCAACCGTTAGATACAGCATCTGCATAACCTACTGCGCTGCCACCCAGGTACTGAAACTGAATATCCGAGGTGATGTTTACATTGGTGCTGTATGCAGGGCCAATCTGATTCCAGCCGAACTGCAGCCCAACGCTTACGTTGGGCGTTGATACCGGGTCGGATGGTACCCCAACAATGCCGGCTGCATTGTTTGTAATTGCCGGGAAGTTGGTCCAAAATCCATATCCGGGCTGGTAGGCTGGCAGCTGTGGGTAACGCAGATATTGATCGCTGCCGATTGTATTATCCTGCCGAAACTGCGCCATAAGGGCCGTATTCGGGTTTGCTCCAAGCGCTGTCGCAAGGTCTCCACCAATTGGCCGCAATGGCAACGATACCATCTGAACACCGTTCAGAAAGCTGTGTTGCAAGGTGGTGGTGTTTCCAAGCGCTGCAATCTGAAGGATTGGTGCAATATCGCCGCCACGCACATACTGATTGCGGAATACAGTTACCGTTGGAGTACCCGCAAGCGATAGCACCAGCTTGGTTCGGCTAAACCCGGTACCAATGGTTCCTGTGCCGGAAAAAGCTCCCTGAGCAACCGTTGCGTTGATGGTGTTGATGCTGCCGCCACTGTTAAAGGTTACGGCCAAAGCACCACTGTCCTGGCCCGTTACAACCCCAGAGAAGGTTGTTGGCGTAGCGATTGTTCCCGTTAGCCCAGTTGGGAAGTAAACGCGAACATAATCTCTGTTTACCGGAAAGTCCATCGCAACCCGCATCTGATCCACCGGGTTACCGCCAATACCCTGGAAGTACGGCGCTACGGTGCCGAAGCCATCAGCAATGGCAACCGATTCGAAGGATGGCAAAGCCAGCCTGTTCGTAAACGTGTAATCCCAGTAAACTACCTGTGAAATACCGTTCAAATCTATCTCATCACCAGTTGAGGTAGTGGTGTAATAGATGAGGAAAACAGCGGCACCGGCCGAGCTGGTGGCATCTGGAAATGTTGCCGCCGTGTGAGCATAAAGCTTGCTGCCAACAGTTACGCTGGTATCCAGTACGTACTGCTGCTCAAACCATGTATTAAATGGCTGCCCCTCAACGTTGGGTAGGGCCGCAGCTGCCAGGTTACGCAGTCGGTTCACATCGTTAGCAATCGTGCTATCCAGGGCAAACGCAGCGTAGTATGCATTGTTAAACGATTGGAAGAACGACGGATTTTCGATATAGCACTTGAGCCATGCCGAGCCAGACATCTGTAAGCGCGGAATAATCATGCCGCCATACTGTGTAGGGTTGGTTGTTGGCCCGGTTTGCGCCCCCTTGGTTGCAGGCGTAAATGTATTATTGCCAAGCGCTGGCTGGTTCAAAATATCGTAATCTGGAGTATAGTAAAATCCGTTTGCTGGGTCGATGCTGGTGCCTACTCCCGGGTATGTCTGCAGATCCTGCGCTGCCACAACGGCAACGGCGCGAGCCATCCCCTTTTCCCATGCATCGTAACCAATCATTGCAGGGCCATGCCAGGCCTGTGCCATACACTGAGCTACAGCAAGAAACTCCGATTGCGCATCCGTAAATGCTGGCAGCCATATCTGGTATGTGCTGGTTCCGGGGTCGAGTACAAACAGGGCCCCAAGTATCTCATTTACGGTGCCCAAATACGGGTCTTTGTTCAGCAGCTTAACATTGCCACTCCATGCCGGTATACCAAGTGTTGAAGTTAGCTCGGTATTGAGCGCATTTACAAGAGCAGTCAGCTGCTGGCCCTTGGCAATACTCCACGCCCCCGCACTGCCATCGGTGGGGATGGTAAATGTGAGAGAACCTGCTGAGCGTGTGATGCCCGCAGAGCGCAAGGCAAGTTTGCCCCCGCGCCGCACAATGGCCGTATCTACAAAATCAGCCTGACGCCCGGGCTTAATCTCCCCGTTTTTCCGCATCTGAGCCATCTCGCGCAGCACAACGCTGTCGCGGCTTGCCCGTACGGATGCATATGCCGTAGATATCGCCTTCTCAACAGTAGAAGCCGCAGCATTGTCGGCAACATCCACAATCATTCCAGATTGCGGACCGTTGCCCACCGTGCGAAACTTCTGGTTTACAATATTCTTGTAAGCCGCCTGTGCCTGCGCGGCTGCCCCGGTAAAGGGCAGCAACACTGCTGCTGCCGCCAGGCCAAGCAGGGCACGTTTATTCCAGTTAAGAGCCAACAGGTTTCCCTCCTGTAACAAGCAACTGCGCCCCAAATTGCGCAGGTTTCAATTGTTCGGCCAATTACAGTGGCAACCGCCAGGTTGCCACACCTTCGGTAAAGTTCACCTAGGGTGCCTTAGGTACGAAGGAGTCTATGGCGCTAATAGTAAAGTCCACTCCTGGTGCGTCCTGGGCCAAAACCACCCAGTAATAGGTTTGTCCAAATGTGAGAGCAGGCCCAGCGTAGGGTACCGACACGCCATTCAGAGACGTCTTCCAGATAGGCTGAACCGCATTCGGGTCGGTATCTGATTGGTAGTTCGGATACGAACTGTAAACCATTACCGTATACGTGCTGGCCCTGTTAACAGCGCTCCAACTAAACGTTGGCACCGCCGTAGTTGTCGCGCCAGCAATTGGCGACGCAAGGGTAATGGCTCCCAATGGATCTACTGCAATTGCTGGCACAACCGGGGCGCCTTCATCTCCATTTTTGGGGAAATTGATGGTATCGGCGCGGGCAATGCTGTAGTAGTAAAGTGTATCTGGCGTAAGCACCACATCATCATCCGAGAAACGGTCTGCCATGGGATCCCGAACCAGCGCGATGCTTCCAAATGCCGTTGTAGAGGCAGTGGAACGCAGGATATCAAACCCAAGCAAGTTGCTCACCGGCAGGTAATCCCACACCAAAATCGTCTCAATCAGGCTACCTGCGGGATTGCCCCGCGTTACCCCGGTAGACCGGTTGGCAATGTTGGAAGAAACCGTTGTTGAATGCTTGAGGTAGCCAAGCCGCTGCAGCAAATCCAGCTTAATTGCCTGTACTCCTCGGGATTCTCGTGAGCTGGCAGCACCACGCGTGGCAGTCCACGGCAGGGTCACAGTGGATGCACCAAGGCCAGTAATAACCGGTAGAACCGCGCTGGAACTGGAGGAGGCCAGCGCAAAGTTTACGCCACTGGTGGTGGCATTGGAGCCTACTACCACACTGTTGACGGTTTGATTGATGTAGCCAGTGTAAGATGCCGTAACCGTGTAGTTATTGAAGGGTGCCAGCCCGGCAATTGTGTAGCTTCCGCTTGCATCGGTAAACGCCGTGTAGGATGCCGCAACAGTAAAGTACTGGTAGGTATTAGGAACAACACCCCCTGTGTACGGGCCATCCGCCGCAAACACGCGGGCATTAACCAGCGGCTTCCCGGTTTTGGAATCTGTAAGTGTGCCTGTAATAGCACCCTGAACGGATGCAAGCGACATCGATAGGTGCGCGTTATCGGTTATAGCATTGCCACGTAACACTTCAACGGTGTTGCGTGCGCTCCATGCCTTGCCATTAACCGTTGCAGTTGCCGATAGGATGCCAATAGTTGAGGTTTGGCCAACGGGCACAACAGCATTCGGAATAACAAAAGCACCTAATTGGCTGGTTGTTACAGATGGCAGGCCAGTAAAAGTAACCGTAGCCCCCACTATTGCGCCGCCGTTTCCATCGGTAACGGTTCCTGCAAGCTCACTTACAAAGGGCTTTGTAGTATCTACAGGGGGAGGGTTATTTCCGCCAGATGAGCTGCCACCACCGCCGCCACAGCCTGCTGCTGCCATACTTGCCACAGATACGCATGCGGTAAACAGCGTAATGGCCTTCCAGAAACCTATTTTTCTAAATCGTTCTGAGTTTCTGATCTCAGTATCCTCCTGGCAATTGGGCCGCGCCAATCTTAATTGCTGAACATTGCAGCACCATGTTGCACTTTGTTTCCCATGGGAAACACCGTACAACTACAGGTGCCATGGCCCCTGGTTGCATCTATAGTTAATGACGTGTGAAAGCCGGTAGGAAACTTTCTTGTACCCGGATTGAGTCGGCGGGGAGGGGTTCCGCTGCTCTGTTTCCGGTGCAGAGGGGTAGCCATGTGTTCCTCCCGTATGCAAACGTTTCCTTCTGTTAACTTGTTCACATACTATCATCCACCCACAAGCATGCTGCCTTGTGAGAGCAAGCATTGCGGCCGTAGGGGCATATCCATAGCTTCAGAAAACACGCCACACCGCTTTGTATAACTACATTGTATCACTCGGTATTACGCTGCGTAACGGATTATTTTGCATAGGGCAATTTCAACAGTATCTGAGAGCACTGGCAATACCGCTAATGCGCACTAACTTTATGTTTTGCATCCACAGTGGTGTGCGTACCACCGCTTTCGGATGGGGGCTGGTTATCTGAATTTACGGTGACTGTTGGCAAATGCCGGAAGTAGTCTTTTGTCATTGCCGGGTTAAGCGTCTCATAAAATGAGATTATCCGGTCAACTTTTCGTCCTACAATTGGATACCTGGCGGCCGCCTTACGAACCAGAACATCTCCAACAAATATTCGCTCGGTAAGAGTTGCGAAATCTTCTTGAATGTCAGACATTCCGTACTCCTCCGCAAATCCCTTTTGCAAATACTCATCGGTTATATCGCCACCATCGTGGCCAGTTCGAATTGCCTCCGTGCCACCGTCACCATACTTAAAACCGGGCTTGTTAAGCTTTGCCCACGTCTCCTCAGAAAAATCGTTGGAGTGAATATCGGTTAGCAAATGTGCAAACTCATGGTGAATCGTCTCTTCAGCCCAAACGGGCTCATCCAGGCGAGTAACATTGTCCAGGTCAACATAAATAGTCTTCAACTCCGGTGCGTTTACGCCCCCGGTCTCCACACCATCCACAAGCAAGTTCTGCACGAGGTAAACACGCTTCAGGTTCGCCCTTAAAAGGCTAGTTGGGTATTTATGCAGGGCCAGCAGCACACCTCTTACGCCCCCGGCAATAAGCTTCGCCTCCGGCTCTTCAGCCACCGTTGGTTCACTCGGATCATCCCATGATGCAGGAAACATATCTGGATCCAGATGTGAAAGGATCTGAACGCCCGTAACTGGATCTACATACGTTCGGAGAGCATTCTCGCGCCTGCGTTCCTGAGACGATACAGTAGTAACCACGGCGACAAATAACAAATAGATGCCGAGTTTCCACAAAAATCCCTTTAGGGCTGCGTCTCGATGTAATGGGACCATGTAGCTCCTGCTTCTATCTCGATTTCGGTTGCCAGCTGTCTATCCGGCAAGCAAACCTATATCAGCGGCACATGCTGCAATTTTTGCCAGCAACAATGCCGCCTCCGCTCCATTATACATACGGTGATCGAACGTCAGAGTTACATTGCAAACCCTGTTTCCATCCGAATTTTTGTGCGCAGCCCCTATAAACAACACACTGGAGGCCGGCGAGACTAACAAAGGGATGGCATTCAGAATGCCGTGCGCCCCCAGATAGGTTATGTGCATGGGGATGTCGGCACTTGCCTGGTCTTTTCCCTCCCGTGCAAGCGCTATTGCGGCATGCGCCGCTTCCGCAAACTCTTCATAATCAATACCATCCGCATCCCGCACCGCCGCGGTAAGCAACTCTCCGCCTGGCAATGCCACGGCAATCCCAAGGTTTAGCTGCTCCCGCTTCCGGATGGTGTCGTCACTAAGCAAATTCCACCGAAACTGTGGATACGCCGCCACCGCCCTTGCAACACACCATGCCGCCGTTTGAAACTCTGTTGCCTTAAAGTTGTAGTCCGCTTCTCTTCGCAGCTGTACGTACTGCTCAATCACTCCCCAGGGCAACTCTCTGCTCATGCTTGCCGGTATAACCGTTTCCATGCTTCGCCGCATTCGGCTTATAAGCACCCGTTGCTGCCGAGATACGGCCACATCCATCGAGCCAGCTTCCGTACCAGTAACAGCCACGGGAGCTTCCTGCTTTACCGGTGGCATTTCCTGTGGGCTCGGGTTGGGCACCTCAGCGTTGGCAACAAAGGCATCTACATCGGCTGGCATAAGTTTACCGGTGGTGCTTGTAATACGGGCCATCACCGCCGGGGTAATCCCAAGCTCCCGGCAATATGCACGGGTGCGAGGCGGAATCCTCAATGAGGATACGCCTCGGAAGTCAACACTCTCCAGGGCAGCAGATGGTACATCTTTGATGACAGCAGAGCGCACCACGGAAGCCGCCGCTGCGCCTTCCAACACCGCTATTGGCGCACCAATCGGCAGCACTTCGCCAATATCTGCAAGCCAGCGCACAATGGTGCCTTCGAATGGCGACTCAACATCCATTACTGCCTTGTCGGTTTCCATGCTGTAAAGCGGCTCATCACGCGTTACATGGTCGCCAACTTGCTTAAAAAAGCCTGCAACAACTACCTCTTGCAGCCCTTCCCCCATTTGAGGAACTCGAACTTCGAGAGTTGCCAATACTGTGCTCCCACTCTGGCTCGTTATGCGTGTAGACGGCCTGAAATCTTGTGTTCCACTCCAAATCATACCACCGGCACCTTTGCCGAGTCAAAAGGATAATAATGCCACGGCGAGGAACTTCCAAAGCAGAGCGCGGCACCATTAATGGCGCAATTATTTAGAAAGTGAATTCACGTTGAAGATCGCCGTTCCTCTCAAACGAATTCCAGATCCGTACACGCCGCTTTCCATCGCATCCGATGGCACTTTATCGTCTGCCATTCCCGGCGAAGAGCTGGCCTATGTTGTCAATCCCTTTGATGAAGTAGCCTTAGAGGCAGCACTGCAACTTTTTGAGCACCCGGGAACCCAGGAAGATTCGGTTATTGCCATTGCTGTTGGTCCGGATCCGTGTGAGAAGCTTCTTCGGGCAGCACTTGCCATGGGAACACAGGAAGCCATACTTGTGGAAACCGATGATCAACCAGGGCCTGCCGTGGCAGCGGCAATGATCGCAGTTGTCTGCAGGCAAGAGCAGGTGAACCTGATTATTGCAGGCAAACAGGGTGCCGATCTGGATCAGCAGCAAACCCCACTACGGGTAGCGGCATTGCTTGGCTGGCCCTGCGTAAGCAATGCCATTTCCATGGACTTCGATTCGGGAGGTGAGCTGCTGATCGGCCGCATTGCCAGCGGAGGCACCGAAACTGTGCGCGTTAGCCTTCCTGCAGTAGTAACCGTAGACCTTCAGATGGCCGAGCCCCGCTTTGTGGGCCTTCCTGCTATTGTGCGGGCCAGGTCAAAACCGCTAAAACGCATACAGCCGCATGTACCATCGGTAACTCCTCAGGAGCCACAGATCCTTGGTATCCGCCCGGCCCCTCGCAGAGAAGCATGCGTTATGCTGGATTCTGTAGAAGCACTTGCAGAACAGGTTCGGAAGGCAGGTGGCATGTAATGGGCAGTCTGCTTCTAATCTTCGATGTTCTTACCGATGCCCCGGATGCACAGGCACTGGCAGGTGTTACGTTTGCTGCGCAGTTGCAGCAATTCGCAACTGTTAATGCGCTGTATATCTGCCACTCTTACCAGGCATCCGGCGCATGGCTGCGAATGGGTGCTGATGCGGCCCTCATCTACAACGCGGATGCGCCACTTTGCGCACATCAGATGGAAGCGGTGATAACTGCTGCCGTGGCTGCTACAGGGGCAGACTGGATTGCCGCATGCTCACCTGGCACCCTGCAGGATGCCATTGCCCGGGCAGCTGCAGTGATGAGCATGCCTCTTATACGCGATGTGTGCGGGGTGGCTGTTGGCAATGCCGGCGAGCTTACTGTAGAGCGCCGCATCTATTCCGGAGAGTTTATTGCCACCCTGCAGGTACCGCCGCGTTGCGCCTTCACCATCCACCCCCCGGCATTTAGCCAGTCTGTAGAAACCCAACTAACGGCAAACATCACAGAGCTTTCGGTTGCTGTTCCTTCCAGCAGGGTTACGGTGGAAAGGCCCGCACAATCGGCAGACAAACGCCCCGCACTCTCACAGGCGAAGGTAGTTGTAGCGGGGGGCAATCCTCTGAAGGATGCCGCCACTTTTGAAAGCCTTATCGGCACCCTGGCCGATTGTCTCGGCGGCGCAGCCGGTGCTACGCGTGCTGCAGTAGATGCCGGGGTAGCAAGCGCAGAGCTGCAGATTGGGCAAACCGGTTCTCGTATTGCCCCACAGCTCTACATTGCGGCCGGTGTCTCCGGCAGCATCCAGCACATGGCCGGAATTCGGGACGCCCAAACAATAATTGCTATCAATACCGATGCGCAGGCACCCATCTTCAAGCATGCAGATTTCGGCATCTGTGCCGATCTCTACCGGATACTTCCGGAGCTGATTGCGAAACTGAAATGACAGGGCGTACGCTCTTCTTCCACATACCCTTCTGGCAGCAGGCGCTATTCTATGTTTTTGCGGGCCTCGCCTGTTACAGTTTCTGGCTTGGCTTTCACAGGCGCTGGAAGCTGTGGCAACAGGGCAAACCTTCTACGCCAGCTGCATTACCCTTTCGATTAGAAGCCATATACAGGCTGGCCTTCCGGGGCAGCAAAAATGCACCGATCACTTGGGAACCTCGGCGTGTCCCAGTTTTTGCCTCTGGCATGCACATTGCGCTGGTTGCCGGCCTGGCCATGCTTTTGGTGGGCACCACCATCGTTGCCATCGAGCACTACGGCAGCTGGATTTTCGGTGTGCGCTGGTTCTACCGCGGATACTTCTACCTGCTGATGAAAATCGTGCTGGATCTTGCCGGCATCGCGGTTCTTGTGGGTCTGTTGGCTGCCAGTATCGTTAGCCTGCTGCGCCAGCTGCGCACCAACTCCACGCACATTTCCGATCTTCTATTTTTGCTGCTCGCAGCCGCAACGGCGGCCACGGGTTTCTTACTGGAAGGCGCGGGCATTGCCGCCGATGCTAGCCGCGCCAATGCTACCATCTTCTCGCCTATTGGCAGGGTATTTGCCTTGCACAGCCTCGGCACCGTGTATCCCGCAATCTGGTGGATGCACATTTTCCTGGTGCTCACTTTCATAGCGCTGTTGCCCCAATCCCGGTGGAAGCACCTTTTGTTTATCCCCTGGGTAGCGTGGTTGCAGCCAGAGAGAGCCCCTACTGCCCTTGAACCCGGCAACGAAGAGGAGCTGGAAGCACGCGGCACTATCGGCCTGGGTTCGCTTCAAGATTTCACATCCTACCAGCTGATGTCTCTGGATGCCTGCGTGGAGTGCGGACGATGCACCACCATTTGCCCCCCACACCTCGCGGGCTCAGATCTGAACCCCATGCAAATGGTGGTAGATCTGCGAAATCTTCTCACAAATCAGGGGATATCGGCCTCAACAGATGCGCTTCCAGATTCCGCACTCTGGGCCTGCACCAACTGCCACGCCTGTGTTCAAATCTGCCCGGCCAGAATCAGGCATGTGGATATCATCAATGGTATCCGCAGGTACCGCACTGCCGAAGGGCGAGTGCCCACCGACGTTGCCAGAACGCTTCGCAACCTGGCATCCCGGGGCAACCCCTGGGGTGCACCGGCAAGCTCTGCGATCCGGCCAGACATTGGTTTTACCGGAGTGCCAGATGTAGTGTTCTGGATT
>CAIONQ010000104.1 GCA_903859705.1 uncultured Chthonomonas sp. | reverse complement strand
GCACACACCGCCGTAGCAGGGCACTACACCCTTTCTGGGCGATGATTAAGCAATTTTAGCGGCCCTGGGATGAATGCCGGGATAACCTGATAATTATTCACATGAGTGCCGGAAAATACCCGTTCTTCATCAGGCTTCTAGAACTGGCGCATTTGGAGCGCATGTTGACTGGCAGCCCGAGCAGCTCTGAGGCAAACTCGTTAAACAGAGAACACTGTCGCCTGCTTACAATAACAGGGCCAGCAGGTTGCGGGAAAACGCGTTTGGCCGCCGAAACAGCCCGATGTATCTCACGGCTTGGCACACACACCACTATTTTCGTATGTCTCGCTGATATTTCGGAGCCTGAGCGAATCCTCGAGATTGTTGCCGCCAACATGGATGTTCCTTCATCGGTTCACACAGATTTGATAACAGCAATAGCGCTACGTATTGGGGTGCAACCGCATATCATTGTTCTAGATAACTTCGAGCAGCTATTGGATCCGTTTACGATGGGCGTTGCCGAGAAGGCGGTATTGTCGATATTAGAACGGTGTTTGACCGCCTCGCTGTTGATCACTTCGAGGCAATGCCTGGGAATTTCAGGAGAAACAGAGTATACGGTTGACACACTCGATATACCTGATCCATCGTTGCCAGTTCAGGAGTTGATCAAGTTTCCTTCAGTGCAACTTTTCGTGGATCGAGCTCAGTTAGTTCTCGCAGACTTTCAAATAACCAGCAGGAATGCTGCAACAATTGCATCGCTCTGTGCCCGCTTGGATGGGTTGCCTCTTGCAATCGAGCTTGCGGCAACATGGTGCAAGATTTTAACACCCGCACAGATACTAACCAGGGCGCAAGCGCGAATCGCTCCACTTGGCAGCAGAAGCAAAGGGAGGACATCCAGACACCAGACGCTGCATGCCGCTATTCTCTGGAGTTACGAGCTACTGAGCTCCGAATTGCAAATATTCTTCACCAGACTGTCGGTATTTCGAGGCGGATGGTCATTGGAGGCAGCGGCCGCAATCTGTCTTGAGGATGCCGATGTTAGCCAACACCAGAGTTCCGAACATGCGCTGGAGCTGTTGCGTGCACTGGCCGACAGATCGCTGGTAATGATACGCACTACCGGAGAAGGTATCTCCGAGGAGACACGCTTCTCATTTTTAGAGTCGATTCGAGAATTCGCTGATGGTCAACTGAGTGAGGATGAAAAGCGAGAGTTACTCAAGCGCCACATAACGTATTACTCAGAATTAGGAGTTATCCTATATCCAAATCTAAACGGGCAAGACCAGGCTGACTGGCTAAAACGAGTCGGTCTTGACCATGAAAACCTGTCTCTGGCATTGGAAACATGTCTGGCCAACCGATCCGCCCATAGTGTGTTGCATGGGCTTACCATTCTAGGTTGTTTCAGCCAGTTCTTCAAGTTGCATGGGAATTATAACAGGCTAAGGCGTGATATCGAATTATTGCTACAAGCTCCGGTCTCTCCGGTGTACTCTGAACCCCGTGCCAGAGTTCTGAGTCTGGCCGCTACGTTGGCAATATTTCAAATGGACTTGCAGAGTGCCAGGCGCTACTATTGCGACATGCTATCCATCACAGAGAACGTCCACCCAGCGATGGCTGCGGGATCTCGTGTATGTCTGGGATGGATTGCGATCCAGACAGACAACGATTTACCATTCGCACGCTCATGTTATTCCATGGCGTTAACAGAGTATACGACTGCAGGGAGCCGTGCCGGGATAGCGGCGACCTACGGCGCACTCGCTCAGCTTGATTCGCTCGATGGAGATTATCCTTCCGCTATCGAACGCCTGCGTGCATGTGTCGAGATCCAACGGGATCACAATAATTTAAGTGGAGTTACACACTTCCTCAGAGAGTTGGCGGCAATATACACAAGTGCCGGGCAGTTGAAAGAGGCGTTATCATGCCTTCGAGAAAGCCTGGAAGGATATGTTCAACTTTGTGACGCGCGAGGTTTGGCGGAACTCTATGTTAGTATTGCAAACGCCTCGCCACACGATGATGAGGCAATCGCGTTACTCGGAACAGCGGATGTAATAAATGCAAACGTTTCCGTTGCAAATCCACTTATTGAGGTCGTCGTATCCAGGGCGAGAAAGGAATTGGGAGCAGCAAGGTTTGAGGCCGCGCGGATTTATGGCAGCAAGCTGAAATACGATGAAGCTCTGAATATTGCCAGGCGGTTGACAGCCGGCAGTGCAGAGTTGGAATTAGAAAGTGGCGATCTCAGGAGCTGACAGGCGTATTCTACTCGGACATGATTGGGGCTAAACAAAACCCTGCGTTCAAGCGTCCTTCATCCCTCTTCTGGCTTCTATCAACTGCCGTATTCGGCATCCGTTACATGTTCCAGCCATTCTACTGCGCTGCCATTTAATGTTTCTTGTATGGCAATGTGGCTCATGCCGTTGTTGGGGCCGGCTCCGTGCCAGTGTTTTTCACCGGGGGCAAACCACACAACATCTCCCGGATTTACCTCTTCTACCGGGCCGCCCAGCTTCTGCACTCTGCCAACCCCTGTGGTAATGATTATTGTTTGCCCCAGTGGGTGGGTGTGCCAAGCGGTGCGGGCGCCGGGCTCAAAGGTTACCAGGGCGCCAGCGGCCCGGGCCGGTGCTTCCGGCTGAAGCAGCATATCGATGCGTACTGCTCCGGTAAACCAATCGGCCGGGCCTTTGATGGATGGCCGGGATCCATTGCGAACTATTTCCAATTAATACTTCTCTTCTATTGCCTGCTATTCGCATAGCAGGCGCTTCAGTTGGTGTTGCTTTCCTGTTTTACGAATGGGTTGCCGGGTTTTGGCGCATCGGTTGTGCCATAAATGGTTGTATCCGGGAAGCAGGCACTCCATCCATACCACTGGCTAAGGTGGCAATCCAGCCTTTGAAGCTGTTTGCCTTTTAGTTTGCCAGCTATTCCCAGGCCCTCTATGCTCCAGCGCGTGCCGGTGCTGGTATCAAATATGCCAATGTTGCCATCCGAGGCTCGCAACTCAAACTTAAGTGTTTTGCCTCCCATATTTGCGGATAAAGCTGTGGCCGCTTCGGATTGAGGATCGTAAAAAACCGCGATGTGCGTGGTCCCAACGGTTTCGTTTACAACACCTCCGGCAGCTTTCAACGCTCTAAATGGGTACGCTCTGCGCTGGGCAGATTCTGTATTGCCTGAAGATGCTGGTAATGCCACTCCCAGCACCTTATCAAAGGGGGGCAGGCGCAGATCTCCCCGGGTAACGGTGGGCTGAAAATAGGGTGCCGGAAAGTGATCATACCCCCGGGGCTCTGGATGCTCTTTTGAGGAGTAAAACCGTTGAAACTGTGTATTGGGAGACATAACCAGCGTATCCGGATGCAGTTGTTTCCACTGCTCCCAGGTGGTATCCAGTATCGGTTCTGATTGCAGGGTTGTGCCCATTAACGGCCCATTAATGATGCGCCCTTCAGCCTGCAGAATTACGCCCTCCGTTTCCCTATCACACAGGGCAACGATGCCGTTGTACAATCCAAAGAAATCTACCAGTATGGTTTTGCCGTTAATCGTAAGGTTGTAACAGATGCCGGTGTTGCAAACGCTGCAGTAGGTAATCGCAACGTGCTTCTCAGGGTTGCTGGCACTGGCTGCAAACGTATCGTTGATGGCGTGGTGAAACCACACATACCGTGTTGGATAGGCGCGGCTCTGGCCGTTTACCGTTACACCCAGCACATAATCGCCGGGAACCATAAAATCTGCGGCATCCGCCTTCACCATACCTGGGTTATCCATAGTTTTGAAGGGTGCCAGTTTTCGCCCATCCCACACTTTGCCGGCATCGATATCTGCGGCTATGGGTTGCTTAAGGGCAGGTGGCTTTGGTGGTTCGCTTTGTGCCACTGCCCCATCTATAGAAAAAGCCAAAAGCACTGCCAGCAGGGAAGCACACCAGATGGAACCAGAGACCATTCTGCCCTCCAAATAAAGCCGTAAGTTAGATGCACAAACAACGCAATATTATGGTTGTTTTCTTAAAGAGGACTTAACCACAGATTAAAGCTTTGTAATTTACCGTGTTGTTGCATATACAACTGGCGATAAAGGACACACAAAAATGCGGTCCGCACTCTCGTTTGAAAGTGCGGACCGCGAGCGTGCAGGAACGCCACCTGTTATATAATTTATGCCTCTACAGGTATGTAGGCAGTTATGGATGAGCCCTTGCCCGGGCTGCTTCGCACTGTGAATTCACCGCCCATCAGCTCGGTTCGTTCTCGCATGCTGGTAAGGCCAATGTGCTCTGCAATATTACCGGGCTTGCGTACGTTAAACCCAACTCCCCAATCATGCACATGCAGCACTATGCGGCCAGCGTGGTTTGGCCCCGGCCGGTACTCCAGCAGGCATGCAACCTGAATGCCGGGTGAGTTTGCATGCTTGCCGGCGTTGGTAATTGCTTCTTGCGCAATGCGGAAAACGGATGCCTCTACCATTTCATCGAAGCGGCGGGGGCCAAGGTTATGCGTAAGTTCCGCTGTTTCCCAGCCGTACTTTTCCTTTGCTTCCTGCAGAAGCTGCTCCAGTGCGCCGCTAATTCCCAGCTCTTCCAGGGTGAGGGCGCGCAGGCCATTCACCATTCGTCTGGATTCTTGCACTGCCTGTTCCAGATACCTTACACCCAGTTGAAACTGCTGCTCGCCACCTGTTTCCTGGCATTTGTGCAGGTGCTGATAGGCTTCCATATTTGCGTGGGCGGCCATAACAAACTGTGTGAGCCCATCGTGCAGATCATAGGCTACAGATCTGCGCTCATCTTCATGAGCCTTGATAAGGCCCCTCACCATGGATCTCATTCTTGCGTGCATGTGCAAAAAGTGAATGGCCATAGTCATGTGCACGCTCAGCGCCTGCAGCAGTGCCATATCGCTAACCGTAAATTCGGTTCCCGTTTGCTTGTTCGTAAGATACAGGCACCCGAGTGTGGTACTCCCTCTAAGTAGGGGGATGCCCACAAAACTTGTCATCTCAGGGTGCCCTGGTGGAAACCCTGCAAATGCCGGATGCTCCTGTATGTTACTCATGCGTATGGGCTGCTTCTTGCGCATTATCATGCCAAGAATCCCGGCAAAGCACGGAGCAGGGCCCAATGTAATGATCTCTTCTTCGGTTACACCAGAGGTTACGAATTGAGTATCCTCTTCCCCATTCCAGTGTTTTATGCTGATGGCAGCATAGCGCGCCCCCGTTAGGTGGCGAGCCGCCTCGGCAAAATGGCGCAGAACATCTGTATCCAGCCTGTCGGCCAGAATATCTGCAGCCGCCTGTGTTGCCGCCTGTAGAGTTAGAACCGCCTCGGTAAGGCTTGTGGGCTGGGTCGCTGCCGTGCCTGTAGGGTCTCCGTCGGAATTGCGCATGGTCACACTGCCTCCTGCTGTGTGGACTACAAAAAGGATCGATGGCGTTCGCGGACGATCCTCGGTCGGCGCTTCCTGGCCCGGCGAGTGTCCAAACCGTACACAGTTCATGGATGCGCGGACGGGTGCACCGCCAGAGCGTTCGCCCCGGAGCCACACGCATCCCTGCCAGCTTCCATAAAGATCAAGCTGCGGTTTGATTATCGATTCAAATTGTGCCTGGTCGCTCTCGGCAAGGAGAGTGCCCAGTGTATCCTGTACGGGCGCAAGGCCCATCCAGCGTAATCCAGCCGGATTAAGGTACAGAATGTTGCCATTTGAGGCGGCTACCCCGGTGATGTCTCCCGTTTCTGAAATGAGATCTTTCAGAACTCCGTTGCGGTCTGCGGCGGAGGATAGGAGCATTCGTTGAGGCCTGTGATACTGCCCCTGTTGAAATGCCTGGCTTTGCATGAGTGTATCCCGCCTCTGTCCATGGCTCGGAACTGGCTGAATGGATTGGCACATAGTACGTGCCCACCATCCAGCTGGCATCTTAAATAAAAAGACGCCGCCGCCCCGGTTAGCACACCCGGAGCCGAATAGCATTCGACCCCGAGGGCGGTTCCGGGCCACGCGACCTTCAAGAGCCGATAGGCGACCCTGCTTAGTTGTAATTTACGCCAGGTTCAAAGGTACTATGTGCTGCGGCCCCTGAGCCAAAACTGCACTGTACCTTGAATGTGGCGGTGGAGCTGCTGCTTCCATTAGCAAGCGAATACGCCCCCCCGCTGGGGCAAAACGGAACTGCTGTAAGATCTGGAAGATTGGCCGTTGTTACACCGCCTGTGATAATCGTTCCATAATCTGTTGCACCCGATTTTATTCTTGCTGCCTGAACGGCATTTGCGATAGATTGCATGTTTGCCCGGCATGCCTTCTTTTGAGCATCTGATATGGCGCTTAAATAGAGCGGCATAGCAACTGCCATGAGAATAGACAGTATGAGGACAACCACAAGCAGCTCTATGAGCGTAAATGCGGCTCTGGTCCTATTATTACTAACCCCTCTTGAGGTCATGATTCGTCTCCTTCCAGGGATCCGTACCGAACTGAAAGTGCTGGTTCGGCAATCACTTCTCAAAGCTGCAATTATCAGGATTGTTTTGGACAGTATCCGTATGGTTACGGATTGCTGCTCTGGGCCGCGCCTGGAATTGCAAGAGAGGCTGAATGTGCCGGGGAGGCAAGTCTTTTAGGAATGCTCATGGTGAGCAGCACAACAAGAATCAAAAGCGCCGCAGCAAAGTCTATAACCAGTGCCTTCACTTTAGGGCTAACTCCGCGACGATCGTGCGTGCGGGGTTTTAGTGCCCTGGAAGTTCCGGCTGGTAATCTTGGACAGTGCGTATGCATCTCTTCATTCCTCCCCACGCTGAACAGGTATCCATGAGGCATCTGGGCCTGGCTAAACTCATCTTGAGGTTGAGCAATGGAACCTTGGTATTCAGCGTGATCTCAGTGTACAGGAGCGGCCCGGCTCCCGGCATCTGCGTTTCGGCATATTTCATCAAAACCGCCCTGCGCCATTGGAGTATCGGCGCAGGGCGTGGTGTGCATTGATTATTATCTGCCGACAGTGTTTATGGAGCAAGTAGCCCGTTGCGCGCCGCCCAAACGGCGGCCTGCACGCGGTCTGAAACTCCTACTTTACGAATGATGTGCTCAACGTGGGTTTTGGCAGTTCCCTCACTAATATAGAGCACACTTGCAATCTCCCTATTAGAAAGGCCGGTGGCCAGCAGGCACAGAACTTCTGTTTCACGCGGGGTAAGCGGTTCCATCAGTTCGGTGCTGTTACAGGTAGATTCGCTAACAATCCTGAGCGAGTGGATCAGGTCATCCTTGCTTAAAAGTTGCTCCCCTCGTGCCACCGCGCGCAGGGCATCCAGCAGCTCTTGATACTTCAGGCCTTTCATCAGGTAGCCTGCAGCACCGCCAGCAACGGCGCGTGCAACAAAAGTTGGGTTGCTGTATGTGGTTAGCATGATAACCGAGGTTTTAGGATGTTTGGCTTTAAGTACACTTAGCGCCTCAAAGCCATCTGCATTCGCCATGCGTATATCGAGAATAACAATACGCGGACGTGTTTGCTCAACCACCCCGATGGCATCGTGGCCGGAACCCGCTTCGCCAACAACCACAAATTCTGTGCCGCCCAGCATGCTCTTCATGCCATCACGCCAGATATCGTGATCATCTACTAGTACAATTGTTACTTCTTCGAACTCTGTTAAGTTGGCTTCACCATCTACAAAAACATCATTGTTCGTCATGTAAATCAGCCTCCGCACGCTGACTGTAACACCGTTGTCACTATGCTGTATACGTTTCAGACGCAGCAGTGTTGAAAGAATAACGGGGTGGCGCAATAGGTGCACATTTCGCGATAACGTGCATGCATTGTGCATTGTATTTATAATGTGTGCCGGAACTTCAACACAAAATAGATATACGGAGGGGAGTCTGGAAACCAAAGTGCTAAACGGCCACAGAGTAACAATATACTAATGATAGCATTTACTTTCTATAAATTCATTATGGAAATATGTTCGTTTCGCGAATACAAGTACATCGTCTTTAGCCCCATGTTGCCCTCAATACAGACGAATTTGCGCAAAATCTGCTAAAGCGCCGACGCGCTCGATGAACTAAATTCTCTACACTGAAGCTGAAGTCTGTTTGGAAGTACTGCGGGCCGGGATGCCCGCGGGATATGCGAAAGGAGCCAGAATTGACAGCTCTCACGCACAAAACCAGGTCGGATCGACTTGGAGAGCGCCTTATTGAACTTGGAATAGTGGACGAGCGACAGCTTGGCCAGGCAATAGAGTATCAGCGCGAAACGCGTATGTTTCTGGAGCAGGCCCTGGTGGCGCTGGGTTACGCCTCTATGCCCACCATGGCTCCCTTTCTGGAAGCAGACTGCGGATATCCGTACATCGATCTTTCTGCAACGGTGATTGATCCCGACGCATTTCGGCTGATTCCAGAAAATCAATGCCGGGAAAAGCGCGTGCTTGTGTTTGCGGCTACCGAAGGCACCGCACGCATTGCAATGACCGACCCCCTGAATCTCACTCTGGTTGATGAACTCCATGGCCGCCTCAAGCGCCGGATTCTGCCCTATGTTGCCTTTGAGCAGGATTTGATGGATGCCATTGGCCGCATCTTCGATTCTGCCGTAAAAACGCAATCCGTATTGGAAGAGATAGCTGAGGCTCCCTCAACAGAGCCCGAGTTTACTGTAGACACACTTATAGGAATGGCAGATGATGCTCCCATTGTACGGCTGGTAAACAGCCTGATACAGAGCGCTATCTCCACCGGGGCAAGTGATCTACACATAGAGCCACAGGAAAAGAGCGTACGCGTTCGGTTTAGATTGGATGGCATGTTATATGAGCAGGCCACCTTTTCCAGAGCGCATCTGGCAGCGGTGGCATCTCGCGTAAAAATCATGTCTCAGATGAATATTGCCGAGCGCAGGCGCCCGCAGGATGGCCGCATACAGTTCACCGCCAGCAATGAGCTGCAGTACGACTTGCGTGTAAGCAGCATTCCGCTTATATATGGCGAAAAGATTGTAATGCGAATTCTGGCCAAGAACGGTACCTTCGCAAATAGCTCAACCCTCGGCTTTTTCCCCAACCAACAGGAGTTGTTTGAAAGGTTCATCCACCAGGGGCACGGCATTATGCTGGTTACTGGCCCAACAGGTTCCGGCAAATCCACCACTTTGTTTGCGGCCCTTAACCAGATAAATGAAACGACTCGAAATATCAACACGGTTGAAGACCCTGTTGAGTACAACGTGCCTGGAGTTAACCAGATGCAGGTTAACCCGCAGATTGGTGTTACCTTTGCCGCCGGTTTGCGTACGCTGCTTCGGCAGGATCCAGACGTGATTATGGTTGGTGAAATTCGTGATCACGATACCGCGGAGATTGCGGTGCAGGCGGCACTTACAGGGCACCTTGTGCTTTCAACTCTGCATACAAACAGTGCTGCGGGGGCTGTTACCCGCCTGTGTAATATGGGAATAGAACCGTACTTAATCACATCATCCCTTATAGGCGCTATTGGTCAGCGCCTGTTGCGAACCATCTGCCCGTATTGCCAGATCCTAAAACCAGTAGACAGGGTGGCTATTGCCAATATGCTTGGCATTGCGCTGGAGCGAGTGCCCGCACAGCTGCCATTTGGGCCGGGCTGTGATAAGTGCAGTGGCCGAGGCACCAAGGGCAGAACAGCCGTGTATGAGGTGATGCCGGTAACAGATGCAATACGAGACCTGATTGCAAAAATGGCCTCCAGCGAAGACATACATGATAGAGCCGTTACTGAGGGGATGATCACCATGCGCGGCGCCGGAATAGAGAAGGTTTTGAAGGGGTTGGTTTCCCCGGATGAACTGATGCGCGTGCTGTTCTCTGAGGAGTAAAGCCATGAGCAGTTTTGCCTATACCGCGCGTGATAGGGATGGTAATGCACGCAGCGGGGTGGTGGATGCGCGAGATGTGGAAGATGCGCGCGAAGTTATTCGCTCTCGAGAGCTGTTTGTTATCTCGTTAAAGCGAAAATCTGAGGGCGATGGAATAACTATTGGCACACGAAAGAAGAAAGTGAAGCTTGGCGATCTCGTGGTTATGAGTCGCCAGTTTGCAACGCTGTTTCGGGCAGGCATCTCTGTAATAGAGTGCCTAAACGCGGTTGCAAGGCAATCCGAAAATCCAACGCTTA
Source organism: uncultured Chthonomonas sp. (assembly GCA_903859705.1). Classification (GTDB taxonomy): domain Bacteria; phylum Armatimonadota; class Chthonomonadetes; order Chthonomonadales; family Chthonomonadaceae; genus CAIXIX01. The sequence goes on along the minus strand of CAIONQ010000104.1, from coordinate 1,237 downwards.
CAGCTGCACTGATGGATGTGCGGCAGGGAGTGTTGGAGGGGCTCAGCGTATCCGAGGCAATGCGAAGGCACCCCAAGGTGTTTAACGAGAAGTTTGTGGCACTGGTTAAAGCCGGCGAAACGGGCGGCGTGCTGGAGCAAACGCTGGAGGTAGCCGCAGATCAGTTTGATAGAGAGGCAGAACTGCAGGAGAAGATACGCTCGGCAATGGTTTATCCCGCCATTGTAGTTTTATCTGCGGTGGGTGTGGTTATCTTCATGCTGTTATTCATTGTGCCGGTGTTTCAGGATGTGTACAAAGGCTTCGGCGCACAGCTGCCAGGGCCAACACTGCTGCTTATCAGTATTAGCGATATTCTGATGCACCGCTGGTTGCTGGTAATGATCGTCACAGGTGCCATCATTTATGCCTTTAAGCGCTTCATTGCAACCAAAAAAGGTAAGAAGCTGTATCACCGCTTCCTGCTCAAAGTGCCGATTCTTGGTCCGTTGAATCGCAAAGTTGCAATTTCCAGGTTTACAGAAACGCTTGCGGGCGGTGTGCGCGCTGGTATCCCGATTTTGCAGGCTTTATCCGTTGCGGCGCAAACCTGCGGAAACGTGGTGATTAATGATGTGGTTGAGAAGGCAGCCATCCTAGTTCAGGAAGGCGCGCCCCTTGCCAAACCCCTGGAGCAATCCAAAGAGTTTCCGCCACTTGTTACCTACATGATTTCTGCAGGAGAGCAAAGTGGAAACCTCGATACTATGCTGGCCGAGATAACACGCTTCTACTCTCGAGATATAGAGTATGCCGTTACACGGTTAACCAGAGCTATGGAGCCTCTGATGACCATTGTAATAGGTGTTGTAGTGCTTGGAATATTGCTTGCACTTTACCTGCCAGTATTCGCTATGACGCAGGTGCTGCATAAGTAGTAAAACGGGCTTAACAAAATATGCTGATTCGCAGACGCAGGGGCATAGTGGCCTCTGATACACTGCAGGTGTAATAAACGAAACAGATCGGAACCAGGAAGTTCCGATTGAGGCAGTCGGTTGAAGACCATTAAGGAGGTCCCCAAAATGTGCCGAAGACTATCTCAGAATATTCGCGGAGAGCGCCGCGGATTTACACTCATCGAACTGTTAGTAGTAGTTCTTATCCTTGCCATCCTGATGGCAGTTGCGATGCCGCTCTACCTGAGCGCCGTAACCGATTCCCAGAAGAAGACTTGCCGCACTAACATGCAGACCAT